>JBBTRK010000021.1:0-37183 GCA_038065235.1 Patescibacteria group bacterium | reverse complement strand
AAAACCTGCAATGCTTCGTTGAGGTTCCGAACGGTGACGAGCGTCGCTTTAGACTTGGCTGGCTTCACATTCGGCGGCACGAGGATAGTGGTGAAGCCCAGCTTCACACACTCGCTGATGCGCCGGTCGATGTACGAGACACTGCGGACTTCCCCTGCCAGGCCAACTTCACCAATGAACGCCGTTCGGTCTGGCACTGCAACGTCTTTGAGTGACGAGGCCACGGCCATACAGACGCCGAGATCCACGGCTGGTTCGCCAATATGGAAACCACCGACGACGTTGAGGTGCACGTCCTGGTTGCCGAGTGCCAGGCCGGCTCGCTTGGTGAGCACGGCAATGAGAAGTTGGAGGCGTTTGCTATCGAAACCCGAGCTCAAGCGCTGGGGGTAACCGAAAACTGTTGGCGACACCAGGGCTTGCACATCCAACAGGAACGCCCGCGTGCCCTCCAAGAACGGCACGACGGCTGAACCGCTGACGTTCGCCGGCCGCTCGGCCAAAAAACGCTCGGATGGGTTCGGCACTTCCACCAAGCCTTTCTCCACCATGTCGAAGACGCCAACCTCATCCGTGGCGCCGAAGCGGTTCTTGGTGGCGCGCAATATTCGGTAGGCGTGGTGCGGGTCGCCTTCCATGGTCAGCACGCAGTCCACCAGGTGCTCGAGCACGCGCGGGCCGGCAATGCTGCCATCTTTGGTTAGGTGACCAATTAGGAGCATTGGGACGTGCAAATGCTTGGCCACAGCCATTAGCTGCACCGTCGCCACGCGCACCTGGACAATAGAACCTGCCTCTGATGGAAGTGTCGGGTCAAATAGCGTCTGAATAGAATCGACGATGACGAGTGCTGGTTTCGTCACTTCAATAGTTGCGAGTACCGTAGGCACGTCGGTCTCGGCCAGGAAATGGACTTTGGGCGCGCGGATGCCCAGACGGTCGTAGCGAAGCTTCACCTGCGCCGCAGACTCTTCCCCAGAGACGTACAGCACATCCTTGCCAATACCTGCGGTCACCTGCAGGGCGAGCGTGGACTTGCCAATGCCAGGTTCACCGCCAAGGAGCATAAGGGAACCCGGAACAATGCCGCCGCCGAGTGTTCGATCAAATTCGGCAATTCCTGTACTCACCCGCGCTGCCGGCGTAGCGTTCAAATCACCGAATTGTACAGTAGTACCAGGTCTACCAGCCGCAACATGCTTACCTTTCGTCATGGCTGGTGCAGCGCCTTCTACAATTGTGCCCCACTGCCCGCACTGGCTGCAACGCCCCTGCCACTTGGGGAATTGGCTATCGCAGTTGGTGCAGGTGAAAATGGGTTGCGGAATCTTCATTAGAGCAATGGCCTAATGGCATCCCGAGCGGCTTCCACTTTGATAACGTAATCTCGGGTTTCCTGATACCCGGCGTTCTCCGTACACTCCCACCAGGTTTTCCCAGGGCAATCTATGCTGCCGCAATTTGCACCTTGACCGCCGTTGTACGCGGCCTCAACAAAGTAAAAACTACCATTGCCGCAACTCGTCGCCTGCACGTCTGGGGGCTTACACTTTGCTACCGATTCGTCACGGCGTATCGCCGTATTCGGGCAGGGATCGTTCGCTAGTTTTTTCAGGTACGCCACGCCAGCTTGAATTCCAATGTTTGGGTCGTAGAGTTCGTCGCAGGTTTTCTTAGCCGTACCTGGTAAAAGTTGCATAATTCCACAGGCGCCAGCAGACGATCGTAAGTTTGGACGCCCTCCTGATTCTACAAAGATGATGGCATAGATGAGATCCAACGGAACTTGGTCTGTTGCGAGTGGTGTGATGATACTCCCATACTGCGACCTGATGCCCGTTCCTATTTTGTCTAGCCAATTCCCCATATCATTAATCGACGCCGTACCTAATCCACCCCCCCGGGCATCGAAGGCTATATCCTTCTCGTACGCCGCTATCCGCTTTGGAACCGGTTTTATTTCTAAACTGGTGAACCGCACAAGCTTGGGGCTTATGGTGAGGAGCAACAGGTAGGCGGCAAAAACCAACAGAATGCCAATAAGGGCAGAGGAAATCTGTTCTTTGGCATCCTGCACTCGGCCACGGTCACCCCCGGCCGTTAGCCACTTCAGCCCGCCATAGAACACCAATACCGCGGCCAAAATGCCAATGGCAGACACGACGAAGACGTACAAGGCCGCAATGTACTCACCGAGCGTATTACCGGTAATTATTATTTCTTGCCCGTTGAAGAGCTCCGAACCGGGTAGAGGGAGCTGGGGCTTAAAGCGAATTGGAGTTGTTGTGGGAGACGCGGTAATTTGCGGATTCGCATTTGGGTTGCATAACATTTGGGTATTACAGGCTTTCGAAACGAGCTGTGCTTTACTCGGTGACCCACCAGTTACCGGCTTATCTGCACACAGGCCGTTGACTGGAGGACCGCAGTCTTCTGGACCCCACACGCAGCATTGGTCAGTCACCGGCAGGGCACCATACGTATCTGGGGGTGAAATTGTTCCCTCGCAGTGGCAAGGGGATAGATACGAAGTCCCCCCTGCTTCAGTACAGAGCCTTGGCTTGGTGGTATTCGGGCTACCCTCCTTTGGCGCGAGAGCTGCACTGTTTATGCAACTTTTCGTACCATCCTTATCAGGGATGTAGCAGCAGCCTTCATATTCAAACTGCGCCCGAACCGGCTGGATAACCGAAAAAAATAGTATACTGAACCCGATGATGGCAAGAAAACGGATTTTCACAGGAGAAACTTCTTTTTAGACTTAAAAATTGAGGAAGAGACGAGTCTCCGCATCACAAAAGCGCTTCAACGGCCTCACGGAGCGTATCTTCGGTGACGATGCCAACAAATCGCTGGTCATTCACATACGTCGTCGGCACTTCGGTAACGAGCAGGCGACGCCCTTCGGCCAGGCTTTCATCCACGCGCGTTCGGCCATCACCCCGCTCCATGCAGCTCGCTAAGGCCGTAGCGTCAATCTCGCCTTCCTTGGCTAACGTCTCGTACGAAACAGTCCCCAGATCAGCTTGGTGGCTGAAAAGCACGTCGTACATCTGCCAGAATTTCTGCTGGTCTTGGGCGCAGCGAGCAATTTCCGCTGCCCGCCGGGCACTCTGGTGTACCGGCAGGGGGTAATCTTTATGTATGAGGCGAACTTTATCCTGGTACCTGGCCAAAATGTTTTTCAACGTCGCCACTTCGGCTTTGCAGAACTCACACTCAAAATCTGTGAAGACCACAATACGAATACGTGCGTTGGATTTGCCCACGTATGGGTCAGTATCTGCCAAGTGCGGCTTGAGCGCGCTGCTCGACTGGCGAAACACACTTACGGCGAAGAAACCCAGCGCCACGACGGCGAAGGCAGTGAGGATGCCGAGCCAGAGGTCTTGTCGGCGCAGCATACTACCGAACGTTCAGCGAGAGCACGCGGCCGCTCGACGCATCGGTGAAGTAGAGCTTTTTCTCATCGGGCGAGAGGCCGAGGTTGAGAGCCGAGAACTGGCGGCTACCATCCGTGCCCACGGGTATGGCAATCTTCTGCACGCTGCCGCTTTGCAAATCTACTCGGTAGAAAGTGTCGGGCACGTTGGCGGCTTGGTCACGGTAGATGCCACTACCGGTTTTTAGCTGTCCGGTGGCGGGTACGGCGCAATACAGCGAGGAGCCACTCTTAGCGAATGTACACTTATCTGACCAGGTCTGCAGGTTAAATGAGCGATTGTCATCGCCAATGGTTTCGCCTTGCCCGTTAACGATATGGAGCACGGGGTTGAAGTTGGAGTCGGCACTGTAGGTGCTGTACACCATGTACTGCCCGCTCGGCGACCACTGGCCTTCGAAGCCGCGGCCTTCCGTGATCGTCGATTTGAAGTTCTCCCCATTCTTGCCGACAAAATAAACTTCTTGCGATGTCGCGTTCAAACCCGGGGTAAAGGTTGCAACCACTTGGTCATTCGGCGACCAGTTCACCTGCACCTTGTCGCCATTCTCGCCCAAAGATTCCACCGGCTTAATGCTGGTGCCATCCGAATTCGATACCACCAAGAAGCGGTCATCGGGGTTCACCGCATTGAACTTGAAAGCAATCTGACTGCCGGTGGGGGCGAAGCTGAAGTTCTCGCCTTCCTTCGGCAAGGTTGCCTGTTTTTTTGTTTCGAAGTCATAGAACAACTTGGAATCATCTGGGAAAGAAACTATCACTTGGTTCTTCGAAGGGGACCAAGTGACCGACTCGGCATCGGGGAACTTCACGCCCGAAAGCGGGACCAAATTGCCGTTCGCGTCGAGCTTGTAAAACTGCCCCGTGGCTTTGTCGTAGTACCGAAGATTCCCTTGGCTATCCACGACCGTCTGAAAGGCGTTCTGGGAAACTAAAGTTTGGACTGTGGTTTCGCCACCCTTTGCTACGCTGTCTGGCCCAGAATTCGTATTTGCCGCGCCAGAGCCATTCGTGTTCCGGCTATTCACATTGGGTAGCACACCATTGGTGTTCCCGGTCGGCCGGTTCACATTGCCGTTGATGTCTGGTAGTACGCCATTGAGATTCCCATTGCCGTTCCCATTGGTCTGCGGCGTGGTGGACCGGAAGAAAGAAATGTACAGCAAAAACCCGAGCACGATGATGCCCAGGCTGAAGGCAATGATGAGGAGGAGACGACGGTTCATAATAACTTAGTATACATCAAGTGACCCAATGCAGTGCTGTTCCTTATAGTGCTTCACATTATCTCGCATTTGAACTTTGACAAAGAATATCACCAACTTTCTTACAGCACACAGCTGGGAATGTATTCGTCTTCTTATCAATGTTGTACTGGTACAGTATTGGGTCGCTAGAACAGACAGCGGTTTTACTGTTTACATCGGGGCATTCCTTTCCTGCAGTGACGCACTCGCCGCAACTCGCCCTATCGTACCCCGTTGGACAGGTGAGCAAGGGGAGCCATACGCAGAATTTCAATCCATCCCCAATTCGGCAGGCGCCTACTCCAGCGACGTCACCTGCAACACAGTCAGCATCGGTCGGCGGATCACCTGCTGAGTTAATCTGCTTACACCGATCTTCCGGGGTCATGCACTTCCCTTTCCCGCGCGTTGGACTCTTCCTGATATTATCGGTATTCGTACATACTTGACCACCTGGGCAGTACGTACCGACGCACGTGTCGCTTGTTGTTTTTAAACTAGTGATTTTCTTATAGCTGAAACTTACACCGCAATCGAGATTCTGCTTCCCATTGAGCTCAATGGGTAAACCACAAGCATCAGTATTATAACTACTATCGGCGCTAGTTCTGGGGCATGAAGAATCGGCTGTACAGGTATTACCCAGGTTTGTGCCGCTCAAGCAGTACTTCTGGGTGGAGCATAAATTATCAAAGCTCACTAAGAAAGTATCCGCAACCTTCAGCACTGGCGGATTGAGCACTACCAGTTTGGGGTTGATGGTGTAGAGCAAGGTATACGAGCCAAACGCTATGAGAATAGCAATGAGCGCCGCGAAGATTGTATCCTTAGCATCTTTCACCCGGCTGGCATTGCCCCCGGCCGTAAGCCACTTAAGCCCGCCAAAAAACACCATGACCGCGGCGATAATGCCAATGACCCCGACGAAATACTTGTACAACCCGCCAATATAGGCACCTAGGTCTTTCACATAATCCTTGGTTACGTCGTCGCTTTTGTTTTCAGTATCGGCATCATCCGTACACGTAATCGTAATACTCGGGATTGGCAGCTGCAAGGCAATCCAGCTCTTTGCTACTTCTGCACTGTCTACACCTGCTGGACATTTCAATACTGCATTAACGCTTGTTGGAAGCGCAAACGCCAGCATAAGTGCGAGGCAACTAACAATAGTGGCGTGACGGTAGGTCATGAGTGAAGCAGGTCGTAGAGAACCTTGAGGCCAGTTGTGCCGAAGTCGTATATGAGATTGACCTTTTCCCAAGTCGTTGAAGAAAAAAATATTGCAACCAAGGCGATAATAACTAAAATAATAGTGAGCACGACAAGAATGAGCAGTACCCCGCCGAGATGGGAAATGAGCACGCCTATGCCGCCGCCTTTGAGCGTGTAGGGGGGGATAATGTTAATGCCCCGAATGCGAATAGGCGTTAGACTACCTATAACACGAGCAAAGAAGAGTAGGAGGAATACCCAGGGTGAAACAAAAATCTCCAATGCAAGTGTACTCGTCAAGAACGATGACTGCCAAATGTTAAATATTTGCGTGTAGGCTTTATTCGCTTTCGCTAGGGCTTCAGCAACATGCTGTGGGCCAGCTGCCTTTTTCAAATATTGCTGACCATTCGGCAATTTTCGGCGACCTGCCGAATCGTCCAGCATATCACCCAGCTTTGGGATCTGCTTCTCAAGCCCACTTCTGGCCGACCATGGGTTCTGCACATTGCTACCCCCACTGGTTGGCATGGGCACCTTCTCAACACGCTTGAGCGCATCAACACCGCTTCCGCGCTGCCCCATTGTCGAAGGGTCAATAGCTGGCGGGATACGGAAAGCATCCTGAAAGCGGGCATCCCGCAAATCCCGTGCAATGGTTGCTTCACTTGCCATGGTGATAAATAATTACAGCTTTGGCCCCCAGGCCAGGCGAGCAACTTTCCAGGCGCCTTGGATGCGCTCGAAGTGTAGAGTGAGGTCTTGATTGTAGGTGCTCGAATCGCTCGTGGAGCCGCTCGTATCTACGCGCTGGAGCGTGACCTTCACCTGGGCCGTACCCGCATTCAGGTCGAATTCCTCGGTGGTGGTAATGCGTGAAACCGATGTCGTGCCTTTGTAGAGCGACGTATCGGTGCGCTTCTGCTGCTCGGCTGCAACGAATGCTTCCTGCTGCGCCTTCAACGGCGGCGTCATGTAGAAGTAGAGCTGGGTGATATTCTCGAAATTATTCTGCGTGGAGAAGCTGCCATAGATGCTGGCGAAATCCGTGGCAATACGCTCCACCGCCTTGCGCTGATCGACTTCGCCACCGGTTGCGGCATTCGTGTTTCCGGTAGAGCCGGACCCGGCTCCGCCGGGCAAAATGACGGTGTTTACATTCGGGACAGCGGTGCTGGTATTCGTATTCGTTTTCGGCGGGGTGGTGCGACGCTGAAAGAAGAAAATAGCAACGATGACAAGAATGAGCACTAGGATAGTGCCGCCGAAAATGTAGAGTAGTTTGCGTGACATAATAAGGTGGTTAGGTGTTTGGGGAGTTTGACTCGTTGAACTCTTTCTTCGCGGCTTCAATTTCTAGAAGCTGGCGCGGGTCTGAGGTAATAATCTGATCTTCGGTGTAGGAAGCGACAATCTTAATGGCCGCGTGCTTGGGGCCGGCGAAGAAAATACCTTCCCCCACCGCCGCCTCGAGCAGCAGGTATTTTTCCCCTTGCGTAAGCAGGAACGTCTTAGCTACCATGTCGATGCCGGCCGGTGACTGCTTCATGAGCAGCTGCAGGGCAGAGTTCGTCACAATGGCCTGGCCGTATGGGCTGCGAAGGAAGTCATTCACATCCTGCGTAATGGTCGTCACGCCCAGGTAGTACTTGCGGCAACGCTTAACCAGGGCATAAATAAACCGCGCCGAGTCTTCGTTCTGCATCAGCCACCAGGCTTCGTCGATAACCAAAATGCGTTTCTTCAGGCTTGAGCGGACGACGTTCCAGATGTAGGAGACAATCATGGATATGCCCACGGGCCGCAACTCATCCTCCAAGTCGCGAACCGAGAACGTCACGAGCTGATTCTGCAGCTCGATGTTCGTAGGGCTGTTGAAGAGCCCAGCAAATGTGCCTTCGGTGTACTTCTTCAGGCGCTCCACTATGTTGTCTGCCCCCACCATGCCCGAGAGCACTTCTTGGAAATCAGCCATGACGGGCGACTCCACCTGAGCAAGGTCGCTGTCCGCCGTAATATCTTTCTTGGCGTACGTCTCAATGAGCGCCCGGTCAATGATGGAGTCCTCTTCTGGTGTCACGCTGCCGAGCATGAGGCGCATGAGCCCTTTCAGGGTAATGACCGCCGCACGAATAATGTCTGCAGGTTTATCTGCACCCCCCACTGGCCGGGGCAGGTCGAAGGGGTTTATCTTGGATTCGGAGTTGAGAGAGATGTTAATGTACGTGCCGCCCACCGCGTCAGATAAATATTTATATTCACGCTCGGGGTCAATAACCATGACATCCGTACCGAGCATGAGCGAACGCAAGATCTCCAGCTTCACGGCGTAGCTCTTGCCCGCGCCAGACGTGGCAAACACCACATAGTTGGCATTCTGCAAACTAAACCGATCGAAGAGGATGAGCGAGTTGTTGTGCCGGTTGATGCCGTACAAAATGCCGTTATCCGACGAGACGTCTGACGAAATAAAGGGGAAGCTGCTGGCCGCGGGCGAGGAATTCATGTTGAAGCTCACCTGGATTTCATCCTTGCCAATGGGTAACGTGGAGTTAAAACCCTGCTCGGCTTGGTAGAGCACGCGCTTGCTGTACACCAGCTTCTGGCCGAACATTGCCTCCACGCGATCCGAGAGTTTATCCAGCTCGTCTTTGCCATCGGCGTAGAGGGTGACGTAAAGCGCCACCTGGAAGAACTTCTCCGTCCCCTGCGTCAGGTTGTCGCGCAGTTGCTCGATGTCGCGCAACGCCGTCTCGCGGATGGGGTCTCGGGGAGCACCTTTCTCGGCATCCGAGAGGATTTGCGCTTCGAGCTGGCCCACCTTGTTTCGCAGTTGCTTGAGTACGACTTCGGAGCCCACGGGGTAGAAGAACATCGAGACGTCCAAGGGCACGTTGAGGTTGATGACTGGCGCGAACCACCCGACCGAGATGTAGCGTGGGTAGGTGACCACGAACATGGTGCGGGCCAGCTTGCCGCCAATTTCCACTTCCTTGGGGGTGACGCGGAACGACGCCGGGGCAATAAAATCCCGAACCGAAACCACACCGCGCCGGTAAATACGCTCAGCCTCTAAGACTTCCCGCTTCCGGAGCAGGTCAACTTGCTGCTGCTGCAGGCGCTCTTCTTCAGTGAGCATCTGCAGGGGCGGCGGGGTTTCTGCCGGCAGCACTTTCGGTTTTCGTGAGAGGTTAATAGCCATAGTACTAGCGTTCAATGCTCATTTGCTCCAGGCCGCTGAACTTCTCTTGTTCTGAGGTTTGTGGATTGTAGGTATTGTAGAAGAGTTCGATGAGGCCTTGGGTATCCAGCGGGACGGCTTTTAGGCCAAGTGCCGAAAGCCCGTCGGCCACAAAGTCCACACGCTTCAACAGCTCGCTGCGGAGATCGTCAAAACGCCGCTGCTTAATGTGGATGACGTTGGTGGGCGAAAGCACGCTGGTGAGCCGTTTGAAGAAGTTCGCGCGTTTCCCCGACCCCGGTTGGTACGGCACCACCACGTAAAAACGCTTGGCCATAATGTCGGCGAGCTCCACCAGCTCCCGAACGTAGGTAACGTACTCCTGAGTCTGCATCTTTAGCAGCTCATTCGTCTGCGCCTTCTCGAGTTGCTTTAGGTTATCCAGGTACGGGTCAATATTTAGCTTGCGGGATTGAATGCAAATCTGCAAGGGAAAATCTAGCGTGTTAAGAAACTGGGTGTACGCCTGGATGACTGCGGCTTGCTCCTCATCAGACTTCAGGGCGAAGTTCATAGAAGACACCAAGAGTACAGCCCGCACCGTGCCATCGCGCAGGATGACGACGTCATCTTTAATCTCCCAGACATCCAGAAACTTCTGTGCTGACGGGGCACGTGGCGTTCGGGCTTTGGGGACTTGGCTGGTGGGGGTGGCCATAGTTACGGTTTGAGGGAGCCGGCAACGACGTCGCCAGATTCATCGTACGCCCCGCCGGTGTCGACGACGAGCGAGAGAGCGGTAAGGCGTGACGCGGTGAGGGGTTGCTTAATGGCGATTGCAGCGCGCGGTTTGGCTGCCGCCCCGGCGATAAAGCGGTACTCGTACTCGGTGTCTTCCTTATGCCAGATGCGCAGGCGCGGAACCTTGAAGGTCTGCAGGATAGAGAGAATGAAATAGTGAAACGGCCGACCGTTGATCTTGATGAAGGCTAGTAGAAAGATGACCATGGACCACACCATGAAGAGCAAGACGAAGGTAAGGAAATTCTTGAAGATTTTTAACATGAGAAAACCCGTAACCCCCCAAATTAGAATCATGAGGAACTGCCGCACCGAGAGCGGCCCCAGAATTTTATCCTCGACATCGATGAATTGGGGGACGACGAACTGCATCATAAAATTAGAAACGGAATTGCCGCATGAGTGTACCGATAGCATCGAACTCCGCCTCAGTGAGCGACTGTTTGCCTTGGGCCTTCAGGAGTTCCACCACCTCACGAACCTCTTCCTTACGCTCCATAGCGAGCTGGCCAAGCGTGAGGTACGCCTTGAAGACTGGCGACTGACGGAAAGAAGAAATACCTTCTGCCCGCTGGACAAAGGAATCTTGGCCTAGCACTTCAAACTCTTCACCAATTTTCAGCGTACAAGCTTGCGGCGTGCCACCCAAGCGACGGAAGTCATCAATGTGTAAACTCCCCAGTACCTCGATTGGTCCCATGACCCGCTGCGGTGCCCGCACGTCCGTGACGACTTCCCGGTACGTCGGCGGCGCTACCGGTTTGGGCCGCGGCGGGTTCCCTATATTCCCCCTCCCACCTTCGGGGGGAGGGCTGGGGAGAGGGGCACCTTGCTTCGGTTTTGGCCGAGCCATTGGTGTCGGCGATGGCTTGAGCCACGGTGGCGGCGCCACCACTGGGCGCATGACTGCAGCGGGCTGGTTCGCTGGTTTGGTTATTTGCTGAGCGGCAGGGAGAGGGTGTTTTTCTATCTTCTCCCTCACACCTTCGAGGGGAGGGGCTTGTAGAGCTGTTCTTTTGTCCCCCTCTCCCCTTGCGGGAGAGGGTGTCCGAAGGACGGGAGAGGGGGTGGCTGGTGGCGGTGTCAGCGGTTTGATGATTGGCTTGGGTGCTGGGGGAAGTGGAGTTGGTAATTGAATTTTTGGCTTTGGCTGACGGTGAAGAGCTTCCACAACATTTGCTAATTCGGCAATTATACGGTCAGCCCGCGCCTCATCAAAGCCCATACCCCCAATCTTCGTCGGCCGGATTAGAATGTCACGGACTTCGGACTTATCCCGCACGTCAACGAGCCGAGATTCAACAACCCGTAAGAAACGCTTCATGAGAATGTCGTCGAGTTGCAAGTACTCCATTGCAATCAAACGCTTCGTCACGTTCAACGGGTTCGTATCGACAACTTGCACCGGAGCTTGCTGCAGCGCCTGCGTATGCGGGGCTAGGTCTTTGGCATCGTCGGGGTGCACCAAGTACGGGGAGGCGCCTGCTTGGGCCTGCAGCGCTGGTGCAGGCGCGCTAAGGGCTGGGTCTTTCACGCCCGGCAAATCGAGCAAGCGGTACTTGAAGAACAAGTCATCGAGCATGTGCTTGCCGAGCTCCTTGGCTTTCTCGGCTGGGACAGCGTACTGCTGGATCAATGCCTCATCGAGCTTCGCGGGCTCAACTTCCTGCACCAGCACACGCATGACCAGCTCAGCCAGGTTTACGCCGTACTGGGTTTCTAAGCTATCCAACGAACGCATGGCATCGGGATCTGATGCGCGTGCCTTTAGCTCGTCAGGGAGCTTTTGAAATTTTACTAACAAATTATCGGGCATAGTTTCTTTTAGGCCTCGGGGGAACTTTCGCCTCCACCACCAGAACCACTGAACATGCTCTGAAGCTCACCGAACTCATTTTTGAATGCCTCGGCATTACCTTCGTCCATGTGACCTTGGAGCTTGCCAATACGCTTCTGCAGATCCTCGCGACCCAGGTCACCAAGCTTCTCGGATTTTTGAACTTCGGCAGTATTGTTCCGGATGTAACTCATAAGACCGCGCCAGACAATGCTGTTCTTCAGGGCACTGTCCAGCGCTTCGCTATTGATTGACATAAGTTTACCACGAACGTCAGCTGGTGCGGCCTTGAAGGCATTCGTAATGTTCTGCGTGACGTTCGTAATGTTCGTGACGGTTGGCTCAGCATCAGATCGATCCACCTGCGGGGCCTCGGCCGCGCTAGCAGCTGCTTGGCTCGTTGACGTCGGGGCTACCGGTGTTTTTGGAGCCTGTGGCGTGGCGGGTGGCGGAGGTGGCGGGACGTCGGGTTTAGCAGTTGGTGCCGGAGCACGAGCCGGGCCCGGTTGTGTCGCTGGGGATGCTGGTGCTGATGGAATAGAGGATTTCGTCGACGGAGGTGGCGGCGGCGGCGGAACGGTCGCACTCGGCGCCGTAGGTGTGGGGGTACTGAACCGCTTCTGGCTAGCAGCGCTCTTCGCATCAGCTTGCTCACCCTGACGGAACGATTCACCTACCTGCGTACCAATTTTCTGCTGGCTCTTCTGCAGGCCAGCTTCGTAGTCTGCAACAATTTGTCGTTGACCCTTGAGTTCATCTGCAGTCACCTTGAGATCTCCACGTATACGCTGCATCTTCTCCTTTGCAGATTTCGCCACCAGGCGGTCTGGCGTGGTTTTCAGTATCTGCTCTTGTTCCTGGTACTCCTGCATGAGCTTATCAGACGCCTGCTGCGTTTGTTGCTCAAATCCTGCAAGATTTTTCTTCTGCTGTTTCAATTCTTCTGGCGTGTACCGCATTGCGGTCTTCTGTTGATCAACTTTCATTGCCGCAACACGAGCTTTCTCATCAGATCGATTGCCAAGCGCACCTTGTACGCCTCGGTATGGTGCTGCGGCAAAATCTGCAGTCTTCTTCCCTAAAGTCGTTGCTGCGCCGGTAACAAAATTCAACTTCTCCTTCGCACCTTCAACGATTTTCGATGTCCTACCGCGGGCCCTTGCCCCGATCACTCCTCCGAATGTTGCAAACCTACTCGGCACTTGCACGTTTGCACGTTGCTCTTGCTGCACTCGCTGCTCGAGCAACGTCAGGTCGTGCATCTTCACACCTTTCGCCTCTGCTTGCCGCTGTATTGGTAATGCCAAACTACTGCTCAATTTCACGGCGTTCGGGCCAGTATCAGCCCAGGTCTCTCGAGTAAGATTCGCCAGACCTTTTGCCAAATGCTCTTCAAAAGCCTTCTTCTCGTCAATATTCTCTTGGCCAGGGATTGCCCGCTGTTCAGTTACGATCTTTTGCAGTTCCTCTGGGCTCATAGACTGTCGCAACTGCTCACGGAACGACCCATCGGTATCCATTTCTTGGAGCTTCTCGTGGAAGTCTTCTTCGGCTTTGGCATTCCGCACGTTGCCACCGTACCGATCGGCGTTGATGAACTTCAAACTGCCGAGCTGGCTGGGGTCTTGGAGGCGCTGCTGTGTACCCCGCAGTATTTTTAGCTGCCTATCCATTGCCTGACGGGTTGTCGTGCCAGTACCAGACCCAGCCTGGACGCTATCCAGTATGTCCGCCGGCGTGCTGGCAATTTGTGCCTCAACGGCGGCTATGTCTGCATCTAAGTCTTTGGAGATTTCATCGGCAAGCTTCTGCTTGTCACCTGGGTCTATGACGGTCCCAGCAGCGGTAACCTTAATGCCGGATCGCTTAATAACTTCTTCGCTTACGCCGAGGGTGTTTTCTGGATCCTCCTTAAGAGAACCGTCTTTCTTCTTAAGATTCGCAAACGTACTCGCACCAGTCACTGGCAAGGCCGCTCCGCGTTCCCTATCGGTTTCCCGTTTGGTACGTCGCTCTGCTTGGGCCAGGTTCGTGGCGAAGCTCTGCTGATCGTAGAACTGGCCCTGGTTCTTCAGGTACTCATCCGATTCATGGAAGTTCAGGTTACGCTTCTGGAACTCAGCCACGCGCTCAGCCGTACGCTGCTGTCGATCGCGGTCGATGTCTTCTTGGAAGCGAACGTAATCATCACCTTTCGTATGTGCAAGAACAGTAGCAGTTGCAGGTACGGGTGTCCCCCATGATGGAATACTTCCTGATGCTGCAATAATTGCATCGCGCATATTATCCCTCACATCCGAACCTACGTTAGTAGAAATTGAATCTCGGAACTTATCTTTATCAAATCGTTTAATGAACATCTCAGAGGGATCCTTCAACACAGCATCTGTAAAAGTAGTATTTTTCCACGCATCCGGATTCATCTTCGCCATTTCCGTTGGACTCATCTTAGACATGATCTTCTGCATCTTCTCCGTACGAAATTTTTGCTCACTCGCGTCAATGTTATTCCAGCCAGCCGTGAGAATTGTCGGGTCACGCTCAATTGCATCGTTCAGCAGTTTCCCGCCGCTGGCATCCACAAATGACTCTCTTCCAGTTTTCGCATCAAATTTACGACCAATATCTCTGTGGTATGAAGAGAGAACTTTCTCCCGGTCCGATTCTTTTTCCAAATTCTTCACCTCATTATTCCTAAGCATACGTTCACGGGCATTCTTCTGATCACGTCGGCCACCTTCAGTAAGAGCCGGAACCCGGCTCGTCGCAAGTCTCTGTACTGTAGCTTGGTCAGCGTAGTTCACCCAGTCGCTATCCTTATCCTCCTGTTTCTGGCGATGTCGAGTGAGTCGAGCATTGAGTTTACCAAAAGTCCCACCCACAAGCGGAATTTTACTTGCAGCACCCAAGACTGCTCCCGCTGTACCATACGCTGGCCGTTCCAGTACCTTTTGTCCAAGTTTAATCGGCGACGTGGCTATGGCACTGCCCCACTTGTTGAAGTTACCCATCCACTTACCCGCCACGGCGCCCGCGGCGCCACCGGCTTTCGTGGCCTGCTGCAAACCGGCAATGAGCATGCCTATGGCCACCAGGTAGTTGATGATTGCCGTCCCGGTGGTGGCTTCGCTCACGAAGATTGGCTTATCAAATTGATCGGGGCCCAAATCTTTATTTTGCTGGTCAGAAAGTGTACTCGTGGGGATTAAGGTGCCAGTCGAAAGCGTAATGATGGTGAGCGCCAACCACAAGAAGAAGGCAATGACCGGCCCCTTAATGAGCTGCTGGGAGAAATCACCCCACCACTTGCTCCACCAGCTGCCCAAGCTACCCGGGAGTACGGCCACCATGTAGGCCGTCGGCGCTAGGACAATGTATATCCACAACATGATAATACGCTGGATGAGCAGAATGGTGAAAATGACCACGATTACAGTAGCTACAAAAACCATTATCAAAGCAGCAAAAAGCGAACCCACCACCGAGAGCGAATTAATATCCCCACCCGCAGCAGACACGCTATTAGAAATTGTCATTAGCTTGTCTATGCCGAAGCCGGCCGACAAGCTACCCGCTGCCTGGTCTTTGAAGGCGTTCACAAAAGTGAGCATGACCACCTGGGAAAAATCAATGAATAACCCGGCAATGGCCTTGGAGAAATTTATAAGGATTGCCATCACGATAAGCTTGGATAGCGTCCGCGAGTAACGGTACTGGTCAATGCGGAACATGGTGCCAATAGCAATGAGCAGCAGAGCAACGATGAAAAACATATTCGCCATGTCCCGGGTCACGGACCAGCCAATTTTAACGGCCGGCGCGTCAATAAAATTGTTAAACTGCGCCACCACTACCAATATGCCAATGAATTTGATGAGAATTGCGCCCAGGATGCTCACTAAGCCACCGATGATGTAACCGAGAATATCAAGAAGTACGCCTTCGAGGGTGACCGCCTGCGCCACCTGCGGCACAAACGCCCACAGCCCAATAAGTGCCACGCAGACAAATGCAACCGCACCCCAGACGGGGCGAGTAGCAAACGGACGCAAGATATTGCGGAGACGTAACATGATTAAAGTACTACGGACTAATGACGACAATATCCCCACCAAACTTCTTCCAATAGTCTTGCCCCGGCATAGGGAAGCTTAAACACCGGCCGCCGTTGCACCAGTCCCAGTTATCCTGCACCTGCACCCCCGGGCGGACGACGCAGTACGCATGGCCGGCGACGCTAGCGCTGTTGCCGTACGGGCCCGTCTTACTGGCGTGGCACGCGTCCATATTTTCCCCGAATCTGTACACGTGGCTTATGCTGTGTGGGTCAGCGGGGTTCGAGAGTGCCGCGAAACCCCAGTTCACAATCTGGTCACTATTGTTGTCGCCGTCCCAGTCAATGGCAATACTTTTCAGAGGCTGCTGCTCTTTGTCCACCGTGGTATTAAACCTAAACTGGATGTTCTCGCCACTATTAATGAAGATTGAATTCGATGAGGTTTTTCCTACGGCAATATTCAACACGTCTGGCGGATTCCCACAGTACGCGCGCCCTGGGTCAGTATCGATGCTTAAACGGTCAAGGCCATTTGAATCGCACTGAGGCATGTCTTGGTAACCTTTCTGCCAATAGCACAGCTTGTACGCAGCATCGTTAGCACAGCCGGTGCACGTTGCGGAACAACCAGTACCAGGCCCAGCAACGACAGATGCATAGGTATGGCTTCCCGAATCTGTGCCGGTGTAATTGAAATTCAAAGTCCAGGCGCTATACACATTTGCAAAGAGCGTGCGCAACCTATCAACGCCATACGTGAGTGACGTCGCACTAGTTGCTACCCCGCCACCACTACCACTGAGTGGACCATAGTCACATACGCCTGCTGTGCCACAATCAGCATTCACCGAGCATGCTTGGCCTGCTTTGCTACCTGTCTGGCAGGTAAGTGCCGGGCCAGCACCCAAACAGATGCCCCTAGCCGCAGTGCAACTTGCAATTTCAGCTTTCGAGTAGCAGGCATTACCGTTAGCGCTACATACACGACTACTACAGTTACTACCATCCCCCTTGTGGCAGCCATACACCGTACCCGCGCGCACATCTGTAGATGGGGTCATGACATAAAGTGGCTGCACACCATCTTCAGTAGTAGTATTCCAAAGCTCTGGAGAGTCAAAGTTATCTTCGGGGGCAATAATACCGCCAAAGGGCAGCGCATCCTGACCCAGCTTGTACTTAAAGTCCGGCACCACTGCCGACGTGCTTGCTGTGCGTGATGACCAGGCGGTATTCTGGCCACCATTGTCTACGACGCGGATGATGTTGGTGCACATATCGCGAACAATAAAGTGGATATCGACACCATATTGACCATCTCCTGCAGACTCATCACATATACCAAATTCTGCAGTTGCTCCACGGCCTGTAGCACCATTAGGCCAACTAACCTTTAGTGCCCAAATATTGGAATTATCTGAAAGGTCATCGCATACATTTAAACCACTATTGAATAAGTTTTCCATATCAGCCCACGTATAAGTTCTATTGCAGCTGCGAGCATCTCGGCTACCACTGCCGCTGCACCCGCCAACGAACCAGGGATCCGCACTTACGCCGTTGGTATACGCAGTACTACTATTTGGGCAGTTCGAAGCATCGCAACCGTAGTGTCCGCCGTTCCGATCTGCCATGAGTACAGTGTCACTAATTGGCCACCAGTCTCCGCCAGCGCTGTTAACACGCACATACATTGCTTCAACTTCGTTTAATGAATAGTCTCCAAAATTTAGGACGCGGGAATAATATACGCTGCTATTGTTAACAGACATGGACGTTTGTACAGTAGATAGCCGTGCCGCGCCATTAGATTCCAAACACATATAGAGTGGGTTACGCTGGTTGTACCCCACGGCTTCCATCTTGCCAAAGATGTTTCGGTCTCCTACTAGGAGGTCTACCGGGTACCAACTCAAGCAAGTGTTTGGGTTCCGCGGGTCGTACTCTAAGCAGAAACCTTGCCAGCCATTGTACTGCTTGCCAATGTCGTCGCTGTAGCTGCAGTACTTGGCCGTGGCCGACGGGTACGCGCGACAGGACCGACTAATGTATACGTCACCCGAGACCGGCTGGTAATCCCAATTCTGGGTCACCGAATCCCGCACTTGCAGCACCGGCAGCAGCGAGACACTATCAATAGCGAACTTCGGGTGTGTTTCGGCCCGTTGCGAGGCATACGAGAAGAATATCGACCCCTTCAAAGAATTGAATTCATCGTGACCGACACCAAACTTGTTACCTTCTTCGGGCGTCGCGCCGGAATCTAGTTTAAACGGCCCCACCACGTAGGTCTGCCATTGGTCAGTCACCTGTATGCCATGGAACCAAAAGTGCTTTTGGTTCCATATCTCATTACTGGAATCTTGGTCATCAGCAGAAATGATTCCTACATCAACATTGGTTTTGGTTTCTGGCGTTGCCATGAACCGCGCTTTGAAAGAAATATAATAGGTCTGCCCCTTATACAGCTTGTTCGCCAATGAGCTAGCCGCTGTCCGAATGGTTGGCCGGGCTGACTGCTCTGGACCTGGATCGAACATGAGGTACGGGTCCACGGCAACTGGTGCCACATTCAATTTTGTACCCAGGGTTTCTTTTGCAACAATCGAGAGCTTCACACCCGGGCTATCTGCTGTATCTGGCTCCATAATCCAGCCGCTGCTTAGGACATTGGCGGTCTTGTCGAAATTGCCATTAAACAAATTTGCATCAATGGTTGCAGTATCCCCACCCAGCTGCGGCGCAATGCCGAAAGGGAATTTCCCTTTAATGGTCTGGTCGGGCAAGCAGGTATTGCCTGCACCGCAATTATCATCAACGGTGCAAGTCTTGGAACGATCTTGTGAGCAAGATTTGCCAAACTGCAACCCCGCCACGACAAGACCGCTTCGGTTGCGCAGGTCTTCGCGGCTGTACGCCTGGGTATTGCCGTTCAGGGGGAATGGTTTGCATACGCCAGTGCCGCAATTGCCGTCACTCACGCAGGTCTGCTTGGGGTTATTGGAGCAGCGTTTCTCATCCACGAAACGGTTGCACTGGCCACTGGGGCTAAACTTATCGCAGGTGGCGAATCCGAGCACGAGGTTCTCTTTCTGGCCCGTCGGCTTGGTGCTCTCTACTGTTGTCGTCGGTGCCAGCCACTGGCTGCAAGTACGGTCACGGACGACCTTAAGAATTGTATTGCTATCGCACAGCGCGGGCTGGTCGGCGCAGGTCGCTGAGCCACCCGTGGCGTCCGCGTCGGTTGGCTTGGCGCCCAGCGGGCTCTGGTCCACGTCGAAGGTAAGCCCGGTGTTCGACGTATCGTTGAAGAGACGGCAGCCCAGCTTGTCGCCGACTTGACCGTTGCAGGAGGTGCTATCTACGGTTTGCCGGAGTACCGAGCTACTCGTCGTCGCACGAACTTGGAGGTTATCAAACCAGTGACCCGGGCCAGTGCCGCTGGTGCCAGCGTACACTTTGCACGTTACGGCGCTACCTGAATACACGCGGCCACTAATGCGTTGGTATACATTTTCGGCGAAAGAGGTTATAGGAATTTTTTGGTTGGCGCCGCTGCTGTCAGAAACCATAGATTGATCTGGCGAGTATAACTGCACCTGCTCCCCGAACGCGTCGCGGCAACCCGTGAGACCGTACTGAACCGGGTTCGTATCGGCCACATTCTTTTCCACATCCACGCTCACGACGTAGTAGCTGTTCGGGTTAAGATTCAAAGTTTGGGTGAAGTAACCAGCGCTGTCCAGGCCAAGCCGCACAGCTTTACCGTCGCCTCGGGTTGCGTACTCCCGCATACTTGCTCCGACTGTCCAGTTCTGCGGCGCAGTATCTGCGGCGTTCGCAATTTCAAAGCCGCTATTAGCAGTTAGACTCTCGCCCGTCCCCAACGGATCCAGGAACGTGCCGCACCCATTCTGCTCGGCCGGGCACAACCCCGCGAAGCCGCCGGTAGGCACGGCAGGCGGAATACTGCTTTGGTTACGAATTGGGCAGCGCTCATTTGTGCCCTTCACAAACCAGTCTGCGCTGTTGTTACCCGTGGCATCGCGGTACTCGCAGGTGCGGCCGGTGGGATTGCGGAAGTACGTTGTGCCGCCATCATCCGTGCCAAACTCCTCGCAAGAGAGCGCCTCCACACCACAGAGTGTAGAGGGGTAGGCATCAGGATTATCCTTGGCATACACAGTTTCGGTGTTCAGCAGCGTGGGCACGTAGGTCTTCGGGTTCAGGTTCACCTGCTGCTTCCCCAAAGCTCGGCAGCCTTTGTCTTCCGCGTTGCACGCCTTCGCCGGATCATTCACCCAATACTCAAGCCTATCTGGGTCTGTTTTCACTTCGTCGCCAAGGTACGTATTGCTAGAAATTGCATCCTTGTTACCCATCAAATAGCTCCGGAGTGCAGAAACGTCCGTAATGTCTATGCCATCTTTTGCATCAATGTCGCCAGCATCATACGGGAAGGGTGGCGCGCCGCCGGTAAAGGCGTAAGCATTGAGTGCTTCCGAATCGGCTTGGTCAATTTTCCCACTGCCATCTACATCCCCTCGCAGGTTGGGCAGGGTAATAGTCTGGGCAAACGGCGTGCTAGAGTTCCGCGTGTTGATAAGCGCCTCGCAACCCACCTGGTCGGCCTTGCAGAGCTTGCTAAACGACATAAGGTTAGCTACCTGGCCAGCACGGTTGCGGTACGCGCTGCAGCCTTCAAAGCCGCCGCAGACAGTCTGGCTTGTTTTCACCTTAAACGTGCTGTCTGTGACTTCGGTCAGGACGACGTTATCGATGAAGTAATTGCCGTTGCCAGTAAAGCTAAAAATATTGGTACCAGTCGTATCAAAATTTACGGTCGCCGGCCCCAGGGTAAAGACGTTCCACTCGGTGCCCAACGTGGCCGTCCCGAGGGGCACCACGCCGCCCGGCTGGTCTTCCAACCGACCGATGAGGCTGGTGGCGCCGTCGCCTTTGGCCCAGAAGTTTACGAGGTACGTTCCGCCTTGCCGGAGCAAGCCCGTTATGTCTGCGGAGTTTGGCGTGGTAACACGGAGCGAGTGGCCGCCGTAATTGACACTTTCGGTACTTATTGGGCCAACTGCCCACGGTGTGAACGAGCCATTCTCGAAGTCGGACGAGAGAACCGTGCGGGTATTGCTGCCGGTATTACCCACATATTCTCGGCACCCTACCGCGGCCGCCGAACAGGAAAGTGACTTCGTACTATCCGTGTAATAAGTAAGGCTGTCCACCTCATTTCTGTACGGGTGGCAGTCTGCCGTCTGCTCAATGACCCGCGAGCGGAGGCGGTAAAATATAACGCCAGCTTCGTTGTAGTACTGCGCGCAGTCAGGGTTCTTCCCCAAGTCGCTGGGTAGGCAGGATGCTATGGGGTGCTGCGCGTCGGTATTGTCGAGACAGGCGAGCGGTAAGTCGTGGCCGAGGTTGGTGCACGGCCCCGCATCGCTGTTGCTCCGCTTCAAGCTGAACTTCTTCAGCTGGTAACCGCTCTCTTCACTCCCAACCCAGGTGTAAAAATTACCGAGCTCTGCTGGCGGGTGATCCAGTGGCACGCACTGCTGCAGCTTGGTAAATTGCGCCTTGCCTTCCCCGCCTTTTGCCACTTCATCCAGGTTGGTGAACGCCTCGCAGCCCACATCTTGCGCTGTACACTGCTTGCCCGAGGTGCCAATGAACGACACCAGCGGCTCGCAGTCTGCGGGGTTATTGGAACACGCTGTTGGCACATTTGGATCGCAGGATGTGAACTTCGTCGGGAGATCGCTCTTGCAGTAGTAACCGGTGCGCGTGGCGTGGGCATCTAGCACCCCAATGGTGGGCTGCTCACGGAACGTCTCACACCCAACCTTGTCTGCCGGGCAAGACTGGCCGGGTTTGGCTGGAATGTTAAGCCCGCCGGTAACTGGTGTGAAGAGATCGCAGCCAACATCGTCAGCCGAACACTTCGTAATAAACTGGCTGCACGCCGCTGGGTCAGTTGCAGTATTACCGGTGCAGCCGAGTTCGTCAGCTGGCCGCTTGAGGTGTGCCAGATTCACGACCCCGTAGTCTTTGTAGTCGGTGAGGCCAGCTCCTTCTTCCACTTGCACGTTGTCCAAAAGGTAGGTACATACCTGCGTGGGATTAAGGGTGAGCGTAAGGTCAGACCGAACCTGCGTCGCTTGGAAGGTGTAGGAGAAGCTGAAACGCTGCCATTCCGGGGTCACGGTCGGGCTGGCCAAAGGGGAGGTTTCGCCGACGGTTCCAAGCTCCGAATTCACCACGCACGCTGACCCTTCGGATTTCGCATTGAAAGAAACCGTGAAGGTTCGGCTAGCCAGCGGCGTCCCTGTTTCAATGGTGTTCGTGAAGGTGTGCGCCGGATTTCCGCCGCCGCAATCCGGGACCCACTGCAGCCTAGCAGCTTGCGAGCCACTCATGGCGTCGGTGGAGGTAAACGTCTGGGCGCCGCAGGTTTGGGATTTATCGCCCGTGAGCCAGCCATCAAATTCCACATTGTTCGCCGGGTTAATGACTGACCCCAGCTCGAAGCCGCTATTGCGCACCAGGTTGGTGCCCGTGGTTTGCCTTATGAATTGGGTGCAGCCTTCGGCCGCCGGGTCGCAGCTCTGCAGGTCGCGGTCGAAGCGTCGCGTCTCTAATGCTTTCTCGGTGCACGTCCACTTGTTGGTGGTGTAGTCGTAATTGGAGCAGTACTGCTGGCAACCGGCATTGTCTGGCCCGCAGACGCTCTTCTGCAAGGTATTCTGCAAGTAGCTCACTTGCGTGCCAGCTGGTTCGGTGAACGTGGCACAAGAGGCGTACTGCTCGTTGCAGGTCTGGCCGTTGAAACGCCAAATGTCTTTCTCCTGCACGCAGGTGCCGTACTGTTTACACGTGCCATCATCATTCTCCAAGATGCACGTCTGCTCGTCCACGCAGGTTTCAATCCGCTGCAGCTGTTGCACACGGGGTGTAATGAATGCGCACGTTAACGACAAAGCATTATCATTCCCCTCCTCATTACACTTCTTATCACCTTTCGTATTCGTGGTACTGGCGTAACTCGAAACGCATGGTAAATCAGCCTCTTCAGCCTTTTTCACCTCATCAGCGGTGCTCCCAGAACTCCCGCACCCGCACGCCTTGCCAATATTTACGTCAGAGCTGCTATTGCAATAACGCTTGGTGTAATCAATACCACGCTTCGCACCCTCATCGCCATCGGCATCGACGTATTCATCAGAGGTAACCACATTCGTGTACCCAGTCCGCCGACAGATGTTCTCGGGCGCTTTAAGCACCCAGCTGGGGTCTACCAGCCGATAGTACGGCGACGTAGAATCATCAAACTTAGCTACTATGGTGCTCAAGTTCACGTTCTGCTTCTCAAAGTCGCGGATGTGCTGGGCGGCAAGCTCCCAGCCGACAGGGATAATACGGTACTTCCGCAAAATAACCATGCTCCGGTACGAGTAGCCATTGCCAAGCGCGGGCTCGCGCCCGTTCGCGTCGAAGCCAAAAACCTTCTGGTCAGTTAGGAGTCCTCGCTTCAGCGCTTCCTTCACTGTTAACCGCTCTTCAATTGCCTGCCTAAATGAGGGGTCAAGCGTGCAGTTATTCGGCAGAACGACGCCTAGGCTTGTCTCTGTTACAGTAGATGCATCAACAGGGCAGCCGCTTAACTCATTCAAAATATCAATCCCGCCGCCAGAACCGAATGTTACCTGGGAAATGGAAGCAAACCGATCGCGTGCTGCCTGCACACCACTGCTAGACCGGCTTATAGCACCAGGTGAAATATTGAAACTCCTTCCATTACCCTTGTCGTCCGTGAAGCCTTTTTTGAAAATACGCTCAATGAGCTTGCTGGTGAGGGTATTCGTGAAAATGCCAAAGGCATCGGCAACCGGTGAGCCGGTCTGCTTCAGGTTTGGATCATCAGGATTGAGCTTCTTATTCACCGTCTCGGTATTCACGGCACCTGGGGTCTTAATAAACCCACTAATAATTGAGCGGAGGGGGAATATTTGGTTGTAGGTCAGCACTTCTTTCTCCTGCTCCCGTTTTTTGGCTGCGGCATTCTCGGCCTCATTCATCTGGGTTAGGAACATGCCGAGCGGATTCTGGTCGGGCCTAAAAATTTTGGGCAGGTCACCACTTTTAAACACCTCCCCCAACTTTATACCCCTATTCGCTGTATACAGGGTTTGACCGGTAATGTTCGTAGACTGGCCATTGATGGTTAGTCCACTGGAAAGCAAGCCCTGCCTGGCGTTGTCCCCAATTTGGGTGAGCGTACAACTCGCAATACGGCGCTTGTTGGCCGCGCACATGCTATTGCACTGCTTCAGCTCCCCAGCGAGCTTCTCTTCGGCCCGGGCAATTGCTTCGTTATACAGCGGCAGGCATTCTTCATTCGAAAGTCCATTCGCTTTGCACTTCCACGGATCCACAGCTGCTTTCACGTTACGTTGCAGGTACGCAACGGCTTCGCGGGCTTTCGCAAGCGTTATGCCATCCATTGGCGCTGGGCTTGGCATTGTAAATGCAATATTGACCGTCTCGTCTTCTTGCCCGGCGGCGTAGTTCTGCTGGCAGGCCTCCTTGCAGAAGTTTGGATTCAAATTTACGCGCAAGGCAATGTCCAAGGTGACCTTGAAGGCGCCGGGGTCGCACATGCTAACGCCATACTGGCTAGACAAGCTATCTAAATAGTCTCCGGCCGCCGCATCACCAAGGTCTCTAAAGTAATGCGGATCGGTTATATACAAAGGTTTCTGCCCCGTACCCGCCGAGGCTACCCAAGTGGCCGTGTCTTCGGCAATTTTGCCCAGGAAAACCTTAAGGGCGTTCTTAAACGCCACGTCGCCTACCTTCTTGGAAACCTTATCAATGAGTTTATCCGCTTTATCCGAAATGTATCGCGCCGCATCCACAACGTTACGGATGGTGCGCTGGATCCATGAAGGCGGATCAGAAACGACAAATTGGGCTTGTCCTGCTCTAGGTAGTAATAGACCCGCAACAATACTTACAGTTGCAATAACCAAGAACAGCCCCAGCCAGAATGGCCGATTACCGCCACTGGCGGAATCCCGCAGTATGCGGTGACGCGAAACCTGGCGCTGGTCGGCGTTGGTATTAGACTTTTTGTGCTGATTGTGAGTAGGTTTACTGGGCATTAGAATTTCCGCCAGAGGCGGATCCGCCTATGGCGGGGGTAGACGAATTTGATTCTTTCAAGGCTTGCTCGTAGACGGCAATGAGCGTCGCATCGTCATACCCGGCCAGGGTATTTGCATCCACGCCGTTGGCAACCAGGAGCTGCCGAATTTCTGGGGCGGTGAGCGTCTGGAGCTGGGTTGCCGGTGCCGTATTGGTGTTGCTGGCGTTTGCGGTACTAGTATTGCTGTTAGTTGCGGCTTCTTCGGCTAAAACCGTCTGGTAGCTAGCCAGCAATGTCGCGTCATCCACCGCGTCCAGTTCGGTTTTGGAAACGCCTGACGCAATGAGCGCCTGGCGAAGCTGGGTGGCGTTTCCGCCAGTGGCGGACCCGCCTATGGCGGGGGTATTCACATTCGTCTCGCTATTTACGTTCCCTGCCGCATTCGTGTTGGCAATCAAGGCGCCGCAAGTCTTACCTTCCGGGCAGTTCGGGTCTGTCCCGCGGTTCACCTCATCTTTGTCACTCACGCTATCGCTATCCGAGTCTGCAATGTACGGGCTGGTGTTGAAAGAATAGAGCTCGTCGTAGTCAGAAATCCCGTCACTGTCCGTATCTTTTGCCTGAAGCTCTAGGAGCGCCACTTCTTCGGGTTTAGCAGTATTCGTTTGCGTACGGATGAGTGAAAATGGGTCTTTTAGCGTCCGCTGCAGCTGGATGCCGCCGAGGATGAGCGCCGAAATCCCAAGAATACTTACAAACCACAAGGAGCGCCGTGAGAGTTGGCGTTCGGCTGACCCGCCTGCTGTGCCTTGCGAAGCATGGCGGGCAGGGGGACGGTCAGTAGGGTCTTGCCCTACATCACGTGGTGCTTCTTGCATGGGTTCGGTGCGTGTGTGAAGAGCCAAACAACTAGACGCAATATTTTCCCTTATGAAAAGGGGGCTCGAGATGGTCAGAGCATAGCAGAAAAAAGTGACTATGTCAAAACATAAACCCCCCACACTGTCAACAATCCACGCCGTGAGTTCCATGAGTCTGCCTCCCCTCCTCAATAGTAAATCGACCTCCCCTACCCCTCCTCTGAGAGGAGGGGATATTCCTAAAACTCCTCCCCTTGAAAAGGGGAGGGTAGGGTGGGGTATAGTAGATTCATGACCCTTATCTTCAACAAGCAAGAAGCTAGAGGTATCCGTCGGAAGTTGCGATCGAACATGCCCAAAGCAGAGGTGATGCTTTGGTCACGATTAAAAGGTAAACAACTTGGTGGTTTGAAGTTTCGTCGGCAGTATAGCGTTGGCTCGTACGTCGTGGATTTTTACTGCCCATCTGTTCGACTGGTTGTGGAAGTAGACGGTGAAACACATCTTGGTCAAAACTCCAAAACGAAGGACGCCGAGAGACAGCGTGCCATTGAAGCTGTTGGCCTGCGGGTAATTCGAGTTTTGAATACTGACGTGTACCAGAATATCGATGGTGTTCTCGAGTACATTCTTATTGCTGCAAGGTAATAGAAAAAACCCACTCATGTACAGGGTACAAAAGTGGGTTGTTCGAACGAACGTTTAGTATACATCGCGCCAGGTGCGAACCCTGACTTGCAAGGTGTCTGTCCCGGCACTGCGTCGGTCACCGGCGTAAGCCCAGAAAACGATGAGCCTAACATCATGCGTACCGTCAGCCCGATTCTCAAATGTGAAACCGGAGAAGCGCCAATCGTTCTGCTGGCGCAATAAACCATCTACATACCATTGCTCCATGGAACGAAATGTCCCCTCGGTGTATGGTGGTTCATAAAATAGCTGAAGGTTCCCTGCCGATAGCGGCAAGTCTACAACCTTCCCCGAAGGTGGGAGTGGCTCGGCGGTACCATCGGTATGGATACGCATGAGTCCGCCGCTGCTCGTTGACCCAGAAGTAAAGCTGATGCCAAACATTCCTCGGGCTTGATACGGCGCACAACTTCCAAAGAGCAGGATCGCCAGCAGAAGCATTGCAAAAATTGTAAAGTTTTTCATTTATGACTCACTTTCTTGATTTCCTCTTCCAAAAAGATGGTATAAGTTCCATCCTTGTTTGGAACAGTCAGTGGGGCAATGTTCAGGGAGCCAACGCTCACCCGCACGTCGAGTGACTTAACCGCTATGGGTATATTCATGCGAGCATACCCCCAGCGTATATCCCACGTTTGAGTTGGCGGATAAGTGATCCCGGGAACTTGCGTCACGGTTGCCTGTCCGTATTCTATCTCCCTGCCGTGCAAGACGAAATGCAAATCAATAGTATGATACCGGACGTACACCTGCTCGGGCGCGCACGTAAGCACAAACCCACCCCGAATGCTGTTGATGCAGCCCACGCTTGCCAGCATGAGTAGCAAAACTATAATTGCTATGTAAAAGAACCGCATGGCTCTTCTTCCTTTCTATGTTTGATGTTTTATTATTAACAAAAAATACTAGCAGTTTATGCAGGTTCTGTCAAGATTCCATTTGTCGTCCCGGGCAGCGGACCCGGGACCTTGCCTAGGACAATTCCTCAGCTAAGTCCTTCCATGTTGGATTCATTTCGGTAATACATTTCTCCTTCCATGCCCTTCGCCAACGCTTGAACTGTTTTTCACGTTGCAGAGCTTCCAAGACATCACTCGTGCATTCGTAGTAGACAAGCTTGCAAGTGTTATAAGTAGCCGAAAAACCTTCGACCAGATGATGGGCATGTTCATAAGTACGTGCTGAAAGTCGACTTGTTACACCAACGTATAAAACAGTATTTCCAGGATTTGTCATGATGTACACACAGTATTGTCGTTTTAGCATTACGCATGATGCCGGATGTGCTCTCCGGCATGACAGAAAATAGAAACTTAGAAATCCCAAACTCATGTCGTCCCGAGCTATGACCCGGAACCTTGCGGCATGACAGAAAGAGGCAAAGCTTCAGCCAGCCCAACCCAATCCTCTAGCGTTAGTTCCTGCGCCCGTACCGTTGGTGATAACTTGCAACTCGTAAGCGCCGTAGTAATCTGATCCGCCGGCAGCCGCAAGCCCCCGCGTAACGAATTAGCGAGTGTTTTACGTCGGTGGGAAAACCCAACCTTTGCCAAACGGAAGCACTGGTCTCGCACAGCATCCGGCCAGCGTGGTTTTTCGTGTCGGTCGATGCGAAGGATTGCCGAATCGACAGCTGGCACTGGCCAGAACGCGGTCTTCGGCACGGTGGCAACGACGGTTGGCTCGCCATACACCTGCACGCTCAATGCAAGCATACTCATATCCCCAGGCTGTGCCGCAATACGCTCGGCAACTTCACGTTGAAGCAGTAGGGTAAAAGAGCGTGGCGGCAATGGGAACTCCAAGAAGTGCTGGAGAAAGTGCGAGGTGAGGTGGTACGGCAAGTTGGCGACAATATCGTAGCGGAATGGTTTCCCGGGTGCCTGCCCAAATGCTTCCGAGAGTTGCTCGGGTGATAGGCGCATGACATCTGCCGTGAGGAGAGTGATGTTCTTTGCTTCACCAATAACTTCTTGCAACAGCGGTGTTGCACGTGTGTCCACTTCCACCGCGACGACGAAACCCGCGCGCTGCACCAGCTCGCGGGTGAGCACACCGGTACCGGCACCAACCTCCAGCACGTATGATTGCGGTGCAAGGTCGGCAGCGTCGACGATTGCCTCCAGCACGTCACGGTCGACGAGGAAATTCTGGCTTAGCTTCTTCGTTGGCTGCATCCCAAAGCACCGCAGAACGCTGCGGAGGGTGGCGAGGTCAGTGAGGTCGCCGATCATGGCTGCTTGTGCAGCATGCCCAAGGGCCCGGGCGGGGTGAGCAGCCGGTAGAGCAAGCTCGCAAGGGCTGCCAGGAAGAATGCCAACTGGAATGCCGCAGTGGTTGATGGGGCAATAGCGGCAACGCCAATGAGCGCTGCACACATAAGAAACTTCCCAATGGCGAGTGACTGCTCCATGTACACGGCAATGGCCAGCGGATCTTCCCGCATCCCGTGCTCATAGGTCATGGTCATGAGCGGGACTGTGACGGTGTTCTTGCCCGTTCGGCCAATAGCATCGAGCAGGAACAAACGAAATGGTGTGAGCGTAACCGCAGTACGAACCAGCCAGACAATACTTATGGCAATGCTCCCAGCAGTGAGAATGCCAGACTGCGGCGCACGGTCGGTGAGCTTCCCAATTCCGAGCACCAGGAGCATGGTACCGAAGGTTGCCGCACCAATGAGCAAGCCGAGTTCCGAAAATTCTGAAACCGTAAGATATAGGAATATAGGCCAGAAAACTAGCGCCACCAGCTCTTCGGCATACCCGAAGTAGGCGAGCGCACTGCGACGGTGGGTAGGCTTCCATAGGAGCTTCCAGTACTTGCTGTAGCTGAACGGTGCGGGGTCGTGAATTTCTTTCAGCTTCAGTAATGGCCGGGTCGAGGCCAGGAAGAGCGCGGCCACGATGAGGAAGAGCGGGCCGAAGCCGAGCGTTTTGAGAATGATGCCGCCGAAGATTGGCCCCAAGATGGTCGAGACGGCACTCACGGTAAGGACGCCAGATATTTCTTGGCCGCGCTGTTCCCGAGCCGAGAAGATGGTGAAATCTGCGTGGTATGCCGGCCAATACAACGACTTCTGAATAGCATAGAGCAGTGGCGCCACATAGATGAGCCAAGAGAACTGCGGCAAGGCAAAAAGCGCGACGTAGTAGGCAATGAACGCGAACTGGCTGGTGAGAATGCTGTGCTCGAACCCGAAACGCGCCGCAATGCGCCCGCCCAGGGGCAGGAGAATGGTGTAGAGCAAGTAGACTGCGCCGTAGAACATTGCAATCTGCGCGAACGAGTACCCGCGCGTCCACAAATAAATTGGCTCAAAGAGCGCCACTGCCGAAGTGGCAAAGTCCATAATCCCCACCGAGAAGTACAGCTCCTTCAGCTCGTGGCTGGGGTGCTTGGAGAAGTAGTGTGGTAGCAGGGCGCGGAAACGGGTGAACATTTACTTCGCCTTTCGCTTTGGATGCGCGGCTGCAGGAAAATTGAGAGGGACGCGCGCGCTCCCTTGCCGCAAGATTACGGGTGGTGTTACCGAGAGGTCAACGATTGTCGTGGGCGGGTTCTCGGGGATGTCGCCGGCGTCGAGGACGAGATCGGGTTGCACCGTGTGCTGTTGGAAGTGCCGCACAACTTCTTGTCCGCTGTAAAGCACACCCTTGCCCGAGAGGTTCGCGCTAGTGCAGGTTATGGGTTTTCCTAACCCACGAACAATCGCCCGAGCAATTGGCACGTCAACCATGCGCATGGCCAAGGTCTGTAGGCCTAGGGTGAGCGCTGTTGGTAGTGTTTGGCGACATTGAAGCACAAACGTCACAGGGCCAGGCCAGTACTTGGCCAAATATTTTGCCGCCTGGTCATCCACCGTCGCGTACCGGCGTACCATTTTCTCACTATCCACAATAACCGGCAGCGGCTTCTGCGCACGCTTCTTCATCACGAAAATTTTCCCAATTGCCTCTTCGTTCGTGGCATCTACCGCCAGGCCGTACGCCGTATCGGTTGGGTACGCCACCACACCGCCAGCTTTAAGCACGACGATTGCGCGCGCGATTGTACCCGCTTGCGGTCGGCTCAGGGAAACGGTGATGATTTCCATATTAGTCGTGGCTGTAGATGAGTTCGGCCGCTGGGATCATGCTCCTATTGTACAGGCCTCGCGCACCTTAGAGAAGGTGCGCGAGGGTTTATCCTCATCCTCCGAGTACGTACTCTCCCCGCCTGCCTTCGCTTGGCGCACGGCAATGGCGGGCAGGCAGTGTGCACTCATTTCTTTGCCTCCCCTCCTCAATCGAGGAGGGGCAGGTACCAGGCTAAACATGGAGGTAGGCCTTTTCAATGGTGAAGCATAGATTACCAACAAACTCTTGGGGTGGTAATCCCGGCTCGTTCAGACCACTATACTCACCAACCCCACACCTCTACGGCGTCTACCTACCGACTTTAAGTGCCATCCTCGCTAGACTAATGAGTTGCTTGTTCGGGTCTAGGTGGAATATGGTTTTTACGGAGAGAAGCTTCAAATGCATGTTGCGCTTGTTCGTTACTATCTACTTTACGCTGCAAAATTTCAGCTTCTATTAGGTTACGTGACCCTGATCCATACGTTTCATCGAGGTATTGATTTCTTTCTTTTTCTGCCTGAAATGGGTCAAATGTGGGATCATTTTTATGAACGTATTCTTCCACAAGCGAAAAATCTTGCGGATGCTCAGTCTTCATCCAATCGGGGAAGAGAATGGTGTACTTCACAATTTCGGCCCAGTACTCACGAGCCTTACTGTACTTCTCAATTTGTGGATCTGGATCTCCGACGTTGTCGACGTACCCCCGAGCGTTTTTCCCTTCGAAAAGTTCTGCGCCAACCCCGTGTACGAAATCGGTGCTCTGCAGGCGCTTCAGTACCCGTTGGAGAAGCTGGTAACGTTCTGCCAGTGAGAGGTCCGCATCAGTCTCCCAGTCGTTGAGGTGCGCGACTTCGTGCGCGCCAACCGCGAAAACTGAATCGAGGTAGTTCCGAATCTCCTTCTTGTTCGTATGGAATCCCTGGGGGAAGGTGATGCGTATTTCTTCGCTCGCTGGTGAGGCATTACCGAGCTCCATAGCCATCAGTGCCCCGCCTCTAGAATAGAATTTCGTGCCTTTCGCATTCACCGAAAAATGCCGAACCTCGCCATTGATGTAGTTTTTCGGTAAAAATTTTCCATCCTGGAACAACCCCCGAAGGTCTTGCTCGGTTAACCCAAGCAACTCGTACCCGTGGAATTCTGGCTCTGCCCGTGACGAGTCATGCTGCTCGCGGGCGCGGATATCACCGTAGGCTACATCTTTAATGTTGCCACCAACGACAAATTGAAGATCATCACGCAGCTCTCTTTCCACGTCACCGTGCTGGTCGTCTTCCGGGTACTGTTCGTAATACCGTTCCACGTTCTGCTCGATACCTTTATACATGCCGTACCCCAGGCTCGTCGCGGTAATACCATACAGCGCCCAACGCTTGAGCTTGCGCATGACGGCATTCGTCTTCTCTGACTGCTGCTGCGTTTCCTGCTGCTCTGCTTCAGGTTCAGGAATGTGGAATGCCTCCGGATTTGGTCGGTACGTTTCACCCATAAAAATATTATATGACGATACTCACGAGTTTGCCCTTCACCACAATAATCTTCTTCGGCGTTTTGCCGCCTAGCCACGGCTGAATTTTCTTGGAGCCAAGCGCTTGGGCTTTCAAGTCTTCTACACTGATACCCGAAGCAACGGTAAACTTGTCACGAACTTTCCCATTCACTTGCACCACGACTTCAACATTTTCAGCGATGAGTTTAGATGCATCAAAGTTTGGCCAGGATTGCGCGTGTACCTGATCCTTATGCCCTAACTGCGACCATAACTCTTGGGCTAGGTGCGGCGCAAACGGCGAGAGCAGCGTGAGAAACGTACCGAATTCCATTTTGGAAACAGACTCCCACGTTGCCGCTGCGTTCGTCCACTTCATGAAGTTACTCACCGCGGTGTTCAGGGAGAATGATTTAATATCATCGCCGATCTGCTTCACCAGCGCGTGCGTCTCGCGGTGGAGTTCGCTGCCGTCCTGCACCTTCTCCTGCAGCTGCCAGACTTTCTCTAGGAAGCGCCGCACGCCCACAATCCCGCGCGTATTCCAAGGCTTGGCATCTTGCAGCGGCCCCATGAACATCTCAAACATGCGTAAAGAATCCGCCCCATACTCACGCACAATCAAATCTGGGTTAATAACGTTGCCGCGCGACTTGCTCATTTTCTGCCCGTCTTCGGCAAGGATAAGACCCTGATTAATGAGTTTGATAAAAGGCTCGTCGCCAACTTCCTTTGGCACGACGCCAATGTCGAACAGAAATTTGTAAATGAAACGCGCGTACAGCAAGTGCAGCACGGCATGTTCGGCCCCGCCAATGTAGGTGTCCACCGGCAACCAGGCTTTGAGCTTTGCTGGGTCAGCCAGCTGCTTGTTATTGTGCGGGTCACAATACCGCAAGAAGTACCAGTTGGAACCGGCCCACTGCGGCATAGTATTCGTTTCCCGTTTGGCCGGCTCGCCGCACTGCGGGCACGTGGTGTTCACCCAGTCTTTAATTCCGGCCAAAGGCGATTCGCCTGTGCCAGTTGGTTCGTACTTTTTCACGTCTGGCAGCAGAACTGGCAACTTGTCTTCTGGTACTGCAACATTCCCATGTTCTGGGCAGTGTACAATCGGAATCGGCTCGCCCCAGTAGCGCTGGCGGCTGAACACCCAATCACGGAGTTTGTAGTTGGTAGCAGCTTTACCGTTGCCGGTTTTTTCTAGCCAACCAACAATGGCTTTGCGGAATTCCTGTGAGGTGAGGCCTTCATACGGTCCGTCATACCCGATGCGCTGTAGCTCGTTGCCCAGATGACCCGCTGCCCCAGGACTCATGGGAACCTCAAGTACTGGCTTAGGAATTGGGGACATGGGTAATGCCGGACGAATCATTAAACCTTCCCCACTGTAGGTAAAATTACCTTCTAAACGATCCAGCCAAAAAGGCAATTCCGAGCAGCGCATTGATTCCGGCTTGAGTGCAGACAAAGGAAGCCAGACTGGCTCTGCTTTGGCTTTCTCTTTTGCAGTAATTTCCTCCCGTGCATCGCTAGCTAATGTAAAAAGTACTGCCGAGGCAATGGAACGGCGATTCTCATCCTTATGGGTAGCAAAGTAATCCGCTCGAACCGGGCCGCCGATGACACGTTCAAAGTGCAAATCAGTGTAGCCAGCTTCTTCTTTGACTTCTCGTTTTGCAGCTTCAATAATGTCCTCTCCTGCTTCTACACCGCCCATCACAAATGTTGTCCAAGGAAAAATCTTCCACTGTAAGCACAAGTACCGATCGGTTTTTGGATCGTGAACAATTGCATGAACTGACTGGCGCTCGAGGGTTTGCTTATCTGATCGAGGCGGATTTTTTGCGTCAATAACATGCGGCATAATTACATCCACAATCGGCAGCTCATACTTCTTTGCAAACGCATGGTCCCTTTCATCATGCGCCGGAACGGCCATAATCGCCCCCGTGCCGTAACTGGCCAGTACGTAGTCGGCAATCCAAACGGGAATCTTCTCATTATTCACCGGGTTGATTGCGTAGGCACCAGTGAACACGCCGGTTTTTTCTTTGGCCAAGTCTGTCCGGTCTAAATCTGACTTTTGACTCGCCTGCTTCTGATATTTCTCCACGGCTTTACGGTGTTCGTCAGTAGTAATTTCTGATACCAAAGGATGTTCTGGCGACAAAACCATATAGGTTGCGCCGAAAAGTGTATCGGGACGAGTCGTAAATACTTTGATTGTCCTTAATAGATTATGCAAAACAAATGGCTCGTTTGTCCCTCTAAAATGACTTTTATTCGCAGTCGTTTCTCTTACTGGTGCATCTAATTTTTTTGCAAGGTAACCTAAATACGCAGCTCGTTCATCTTTTTCTAATAAATCTGAGAGTACGATACGGAAACCGCTAAATTTTTTAATGCGATTATAATCATAGTCCCAAGTAAAAGTTTTCCAAAATGGTCTTTCTTCACCAGTTCGAAATTCGGGTTCCACGGCCGGAGCGACCAATACTAAACCCGCTATTGGCTGATTGATTTTCTGAATGACCTTCATTGCGACTACTCCGCCTAAACTGTGACCGACAATAATCGTGCTACTGTCTATCGTACAGTTATCAATGACATACTGAACTTGTTCCACTTCTTTTGGTGCTGTTGTGTTCGGTAGCTGTGGTGTCTGCACAACGTAACCCTGGCTTTCTAATTGTTCCTTCAAGTTCGGAATAAAATTTTTATCGACTCTACCTGTGTACCCATGTAAAATCAAAAAATTTGGCTCTTGGCCGCCATGCGCTTGCGGCTGAATTGTAAAGTCTATTTCTGCCCCTTCGCTCTTCCCAATCCAATTCCGCTGCGACTGCTTGATGGATGTGGACCAGTCGAGTGTGTCCAAATCATTGAGCAAGCGCTCGATGTACTTGGCATCGGTAATCTTCACTAGCCACTGGCGGATGTTCTTTTTCTCCACGACCGTGCCGCAGCGATCGCACTTCCCACCCACAACTTCCTCATTGGCCAAACCGGTCTTGTCTTTGGGGCACCAGTTAATTGGCGCTTCGGCTTCGTAGGCTAAACCCTTCTCAAAAAGCTTGAGGAATATCCACTGCGTCCATTTGTAGTACTCTGGATCAGTCGTGTTTAGCTCCCGTGTCCAATCATAGCTGAAACCTAGGGCTTGAATCTGCCGTTTGAATGTGGCAATATTCTGTTTCGTGGTGAGCGAAGGGTGCGTGCCAGTTTTGATGGCATAGTTTTCGGCCGGCAAGCCAAAGGCGTCCCAGCCCATGGGGTGGAGCACGTTCTTGCCTTGCATACGTAGGTAGCGACTGAAGATATCGGATGCGGTGTAGCCCTCGGGGTGGCCAACGTGCAGACCGTCGCCGGATGGATACGGAAACATGTCGAGGATGTAGGCCTTGTGCTTAGTCGGATGATCAGGCGCGGTAAAAGCATCCGAAGCGTACCAGGTATCCTGCCACTTTTTCTCTACTTTTTGGTGGTCATACGGCTTATGTACCATAAAGCCAATAATACCACGCTATGCAGCTATGGGCAAGATGTTTTTTGCCTAAGGTTAGCCAAAATATCTTAATAACCATTGACGAGTAAGGGGTCTCGTGCTACCTTGGTTGCTCGAATCTCTTGCAGCAATGCAGAGATTTTTTGTGCCTCCTGAATGAGCATTGGTCATGAACCTTAGGTTTGACCCGTACCCAGGCGGAGGCTAAGAGAAGGAACAACTTTATTTCTACACGTATCACCCAGGTTTTCCTGCGCACCCTCCTCCGAACGTTCTCGGCCGTCGTGGCTGCACTTCGGGGAATTGGCAAACTCATTGCCTTCATCCTCTCACCGCTCCGCTGGCTTAGCCGCACGGCATTCTTCGTCGTCCTGAGGCCAGTGTACCGCCTGTACCGTATTGGCCGCACACACTTGAATAGAATCTTGGCACCAGCGAAAAGTCGCTGGGTATTCTTCGTGCTCCATCGAAACACGGTCACGATTGCAGTGAGTGTCGTGGCGGCGCTCGTGGCAATGAACAACGTGCAAGCGCAGGGCACCGATATGGCAAACTTCGGCCGTCAGAGCATTTTTGCGAGTATTTTCTCTTCAGACCTTGCAGAAGACGTTGAGGTCGTCGAAGGCCCGGCAACACCCCAGAAGCATGGCACGGATACGATTGCGCTCACACCCACAGCACCAGCCCAACGCCGGCCGGTTGCCGAGCAGACTGTCGATGTAACGCAAAACCCAGAGCGCCAACTCGCGCTCGGGGTGGGCGGCACCGCTGGGGATGACCAGAGTGAGGAAGTTCGGTATTACATCGTAGAGGGTGGCGATACAATAAGCAGCATCGCGGCCACATTCGGCATTGGTCAGTCCACTATCCTCTGGGAGAACAACATGTCCGATACTGACTACATTAAACCGGGCCAGAAACTCACCATCCTGCCGGTCGACGGCGTTAGCCACACCGTAAAGAAGGGCGACACGATTACCAGTATTGCCAAGAAGTACAAAGCGGATGAAGAAAAAGTCTTAGCTTTCAACCGCCTAGCATCTGGTGAAGCCTTAAGTGAAGGCGAAGAGCTCATTGTCCCTGATGGCATTATCGACCGGCCGAATGCACCAGCCCCATCTGCACCGAGCACATCAACCCGGAAGTTTGCCTTCATCAACATTCCGCCGGCCGCGCGCGTGAGCAAGGGCGCCCGCATGCAGTGGCCAACGCCCAGCCGCCGCCTCAACCAGTACTTCAAGTTCCGTCACACCGGCATCGACATTGATGGTGACGTTGGCTCCCCGGTGTACGCAGCCGATAGCGGTGTGGTGGAGAGTGTCGTCTACGCCCGCTACGGGTACGGGTACCATGTGGTCATCAACCACGGTGGTGGCCGCGAGACGTTGTATGCTCATAATTCCAAAATATTCGTTAAACCGGGCCAATCAGTGAAACGCGGCCAAAGCATTGCGGCAATTGGCCTCACTGGTCGAACAACAGGTGCACACTTACACTTCGAAGTGATCATGAACGGCGGCAAACGGAATCCGCTGAGCTACCTCTAGGGGGAAACTCGAAAGAATACCAAATTTA
>JBBTRK010000020.1:0-36099 GCA_038065235.1 Patescibacteria group bacterium | reverse complement strand
CTTGTGCGGGCTCCCGTCAATTCCTTTGAGTTTTAGCCTTGCGGCCGTACTCCCCAGGCGGGGTACTTAACGCGTTAGCTCGTCTAACCGACACTGCAGGGGTCGAATCCCGCAATGCCTAGTACCCATCGTTTACGGCGTGGACTACACGGGTATCTAATCCGTATCGCTCCCCACGCTTTCGTTCGTGAAGCGTCAGCACTGTTCCAGCAGACTGCCTTCGCTATTGGTGTTCTTGTCGATATTAGCGCATTTTACTACTACACCGACAATTCCGTCTGCCTCTCCCAGGCTCGAGTCTGGCCGTTTTCCCAGCAGTTGCACCGTTGAGCGATGCAATTTGACCGAGAACGTTCCAAACCGCCGTTGAACTCTTTACGCCCAATAAATCCGGATAACGCTTGAGGCCTTCGTATTACCGCTGCTGCTGGCACGAAGTTAGCAGCCTCTTATTCCTCTGGTACCTTCAGGGTTATTCCCAGAGAAAAGCAGTTTACGCCCCGAGGGGTTTCTTCCTGCACGCGGCGTCGCTCCCTCAGACTTTCGTCCATTGGGGAATATTCTTGACTGCAGCCTCCCGTAGGAGTGTGGGCAGTGTCTCAGTCCCACTGAGGCGGGTCGCGCTCTCACGCCCGCTATCTGTCATTGCCTTGGTGAGCCATTACCTCACCAACTAGCTGATAGACCATAGGCCCCTCTCAGACCGGCTTGCGCCATTTACTTTCCCATCCTGCGACGGGAAAAACTATCGGGTATTAGCGCCGCTTTCGCGGCGTTGTGCCCGTGTCTGAGGTAGGTTACCAATGTGTTACGCACCCGTTTGCCACTCATCTTGTCTTGCGACAAAATTCGTTCGACTTGCATGCCTAAAACACGCCGCCAGCGTTCATCCTGAGCCAGGATCAAACTCTCAAAAAGTTTTTGCAGAAAACTTTAGAAACTGGATGCCACCCGAAGGCGACATCAGAAGTACTTGCTTATTGAATTGACATTCTATTCCTTACCACTCTTCAGTTGTCAACGTTCAGAACCCTCCCAAGAGTAGAAAAAACAGGGAGGCCGGTAGGCTTCACTGTTCGCTCTGGACCAAGCACACGATCGGTAGTGACGGAGTGTTGGCGGGGGTTGGAAGGGAAAAGGGTTAGAACCGAATGTACTGTAAACAACACTACATTATCGGCTCGGGTAGCATATGGGCTGGATGGGTTCCTGTCAAGGACGCGGTGCCGGGTCTGCCGAGAGCTGGTGGCGGTGGTAGTAGACCGCCCCAGCTATGGCCGTGAGCCCCACGATAACCCCTAAACCGGTAATGACCGCAGGTACGGCAACGATGCCGCTGAGCGCCCCAATTGCCACCACGGGGATGAAGGCGAAGAGGTTCTGGACCGTGTTCTGCAAGCCGAAGACGCGACCCTGCTCCTCGTTCGGCGTACGCTCCTGCATTACCGTCTGCGCCGAAACCAGGATGAATGGGTCAGCAAACCCCGATGCACTTGCAAGGAGAACTACCAACGCGAGCCGAACGCCATCTGGGGTGAAGAACGGAATGACATCTGGTAGCCAACGTGTCAGTGGAACAATTGCCACCGCGAGCATGAGTGCCAGAGCATCGAGCGTTATCCCAAAGTTCACCATGCGGTGCTTTGGAATTTTCTGTTTGAGTTTATTTGCGATGAGGACACCCAGAAGCGTCCCCACTGCCGTCGGCACGATGAACACGAGGGTAATATCCCGCACGCGGAAACCCAAGAAATCGAGGGCAAACGATGGCATGAGCGAAGCGAACGATTTCTCAACGGCAATAAGAATGGAAACCTGCAACAGCAGGATGGCAATCATGGAATCCTTACGCACGTACCGTACGCCCTCCACGAACCGCACCCACACCAAGCGCAAATGATGGCCAAGTGCCAGACGCGGGCCATTGAGCTTCGCGAGGTGATCAACGAGATGTGGCAAACGAGATGTTGCCAACACAGCGAGCAAATAAAGACCCAACCCAATGGCGTAGGTCAGTCTGCCACCAAATGCATCAACGAGTGGTGCCGCAGCGCCATAGCCAACGAGGAAGAGCGCGTACGTCGTGAGCGTGAAGAAAGAGTTTGCTGCAAACAACTTCTCTTGGGGGACAACTTGCGGAATTGCTGCAGACGTTGCTGGGGTGAAGAGCTGCGAGAGCGTATGCATGGCAAATGCCGCGGCGAGGACACCGACGGTCCACTGCGCAAAAACGATGGCGATGATGACGCTGGCCGCGCGGGTGAGGTGAGCGAAGAGCAGAACTTTACGCCGATCGTAACTGTCGGCAATGACCCCTGCAACTGACGAGAACAGGATTGGCGGGATGCTCTGCATGCCGACGAGGATAGCGACTGCCGCATTTGACTTGGACTGCTCGTACACAGCCAAAATGAATGCGAACGTCAGCACGTTGGTGGCGGCCAGGGAGGCAACTTGGCCAGCCCAGAGCTTGCGGAAATTTGCGATGCGCAGGACGGAAGCGTCGATCTTCATAGTTATCGCTTTTTCGCGTGCGCTTCCCGCCACTGCTTGATGGCTGCATGGTCGCCGGAGAGGAGGGCTTTGGGTACCCGCTTCCGCTTGAACACCTCGGGCCGGGTGTAGTGCGGGTACTCCAGCCAACCAAGGGTGCGGTGGGATTCGTCGTGTGAAGATTCGTCTTTACCCAGGACACCAGGCAGGAGGCGGGCAACCGCATCGACCACGACCATGGCCCCGAGCTCGCCGCCCGTGAGCACGTAGTCGCCAATGGAAATTTCTTCGTCGACGTACTCAAGCACACGCTCATCTATGCCTTCGTACCGGCCGGGGATGAACACAATTTGGTCGAGCTTGGTCCACTGCTTCACCATTGCTTGCGTCAACGTCTTGCCTTTTGCGGCAAAGAGAATAACTTTCACTTTTTTCTTTTTGAGCTTCACAGCAGAAATGGCTTTTACCAACGGTTCAGCCTTCATCACCATACCCGGCCCGCCGCCATAGGGCCGGTCATCCACGGTGCGGTGGTTATCGGTCGTCCAAGTGCGAAGATTATGAATCTTTACACTGAACTTCTTTGTACCTTGCCCACGGCCAAGAATGCTTTGGCCAAGGTAGCCGAACGCCTCGGGCAAGATGGTGATGATGTCGAATCGCATGGGGGTAGTGTAGCATTTCCCAATCCTCCTCTCCCTCTGGGAGAGTATGCCCGCAGGGCAGGTGAGGGGGGATTCAGAGACCGAGCTTGTCTCGTTATTCCCTCACCCCCAGCCCCTCTCCCAAAGGGATAGGAGGGGAACACGAAAACCTCCTCGCAATGACGTGAAAAAAGGCAGCCACATGTGTAGCTGCCCATAGGTTTGTTGCCAGGAACTCCAGTGTGGAGACTAGCAACCATCCTCACCACGCAATTTCTGCGTGCCGTCGATGCCGCCACCGAAGTACCCATCGGAACCACCGCCACGAAGGCATTGGTCACCAATGGTGATGTCTAGGAAGATGATTGTCTTTTTCATCTCACCCTCCATTCGGGAAATCGCGCAGGCGCTGATCCCCATCGGTGGGGTCTAAAAGTTTCCTCATAGAACCTCCAGTTTTTGGGTTAAAGAACATTCTTCAGTACCACTGTGGTACAAAATGAGTATAGGCCAATGCGATAACAATGCAACAAAAAACTCCCGAAGTTATGTCGGGAGTTTTTAAAGTATTACTCTAAAGTTTCAAATCGTCTGCCAGGTCGCCGCTCGGCTGCGGGGCTTGCGGCGCTGCCTGGTGTGGCTGGTCAGTCATTGGCTTGCCGCCCAGCTCGCCCTTGAACTTGCGGTAGCCTTCGGGCTCGTAGATCTTCATGTTCACTCGGGCGTGGTTCTTGGCCCCCACCACGCGCAGGAGCGTGCGGATACTCTTGGCAGTCTGGCCTTGGCGGCCGATGACCTGCCCTAGGTCGGCGGGGTTCACGTGCAGGGTGCAGAGCACGCCCATCTCGTCTACCGTCCGTTCTACCTTCACATCCTGCGGATTATCGACAATCGCCTTCACAATAAACTCCACGAACTGTGCGTCTTCGTGACTTTCTTCCATACATCCTGTCCGGTTAAGAGAGAGTTTACCGTGAATCGGAGCCCCCGCTTGCCGGGGGAGCGACTGGTTCACGGCTGTACTAAAAAATAGCAGGGGGTTGCCCGACTGTCAAAACGCAATAAAAAACCGGGGGTGGCAGGGCCACTCCCGGAATAAAGAGAACGTTGAGCGCGTTTCCGCTATACTTTCGATTTAGGCGGAAAAGCCCATGTCCATAAGATTCGGACGATTTTGGTAGAACGGGTTGGGATAGCGCTCGTCAATAGTCCACATGCCATCCTGGTCGCCGATGTAGACGTACGGGACCTCCTGTGCATGTTGGGCTGGTAATGTATTGGTGTTGTTTGCTACGCCGACACCAAAAAATTGGTTGAACGGGTTCGGGTAGCAGTCGCCGATGACGAGCGTAAAAAGGTCGGAAAAATCGCTGGCCGCTGGCGACGCCGTCGCGCTGATGCTTGGGGTAAATGTCGTTGTGTTCCAATCAATTGGTCCCTGGAAAGGCGGGCTCTGATCCGTGGCCGTGGTAATGGTCGAGGTGGATTGTGGTTGTTCCTGGGCAGCGATCGCCTGGAACGGATTCGGATAGGCCCAGCTTGGGCTTGCCGAAAAACCTACCACCGCGAACATGATGAAAACGGCCAGGAACCATAGGGATAACTTCTTCATAGTTACTCCTGTATGTATGTTTCCTGTGTGAAGGTATCTGCTCCATCTTCCTCTCGAGCTGTGCGTGAACGCCTCCTGGGTTCACGGGGGTTTTGGGTTAGGGGTTGACGTCCATCCAATGGATGAGCAGACTTTTTTACCGAATTTTCAAATAGCAAAATTAGGATTGTAGAACTTCGTTACCTTGGAGAATACAACTTCTAGGGTAAATGTCAACATAGCCCTACCTGTCATCCATTGTGAGCAGCCTTCCGTCCCGCAATGACAAATGAAAAAGAGTCTTGCGGCTCTTCCAAATGCAACCAGCTTACGCAGCTGAGGCTTCTTCCTTCTTCGCTTCTGCCTTTGGCGCTTCCGCAGGTTTCTCTTCAACCTTTGGGGCTTCAACTGGCTGCTCTTCGACTTTCTCCGGCGTAGCCGGATCCGGCTTCGCCGGAGGGGCTTCAACTTTCACTTCAGCCTTCACTTCTGGGGCTGGGACCTCAGCTTTCTTCTCTTCAACTTTCGCCTCAACCTTCACAGCCTCTTTCTTCACCGGTGCCACTGGTTCAACCTTTGGCTTTTTTGCATGGGCCTTTACCACCTTCTCACCTTTTATGACGCCTGCACCAACCAAGAGGTTATGAACTGTCGCAGACGACTGTGCACCCTTGCTGAGCCAGTACAGCACGCGATCGGCCTTTACTTCAATCTTCGTTGGTTTCATGTGCGGGTCGTACCAGCCCAGAATTTCCAAAGCCGGGCCGTACATATCCTTCCGCTTGTCAGACACGACGAAACGGAATGAAGCGTGATTTTTCTTGCCAACGCGGGTTAAGCGGATTGCAACCATAGTGGGGGTAGTGTAGGGGAGGAACAGGGAAAGGTCAAGAGGAGGACAGAAAAACGACCTCCTCTTCAGAAGGTCGTTTCGGGATGACTTATCTACCCCTGTAGTTCTTTCACCTTAACGTACGCCGCTTCGGCAAACGCGTCCCTAGACTGCAGATTGGGCTGCTCGTCTACAATCCACGCCATAAGGCCTTCAATGACTTCGTGGGACAAATCCTTGAGGCCGTCAATACCTGGGACAATATTTGTCATGTGGTCACGCTCAATACGCGCGTGGTCTGGCTCCGGCTTGTGCGGGATGAGATCGTACAAATCCCCAAGTGCTTCAACTATTTTTGTCTTGGCTTCGTTTTCCATAACTTCCTCCATGTTCATTTCTTGATTTTCACCCATATATTTATGCAGTTAGAGATGAGGTCTGCTCTCCAGTACTACACCGAAAAAGTAAAAAAGTCAAGCCTAGGCTTATTCCTCCTCTCCCGGCCTTCCTCCGGCCCTATCGGTTCGTAGGACCGGAGGGCGGCCACCCCGGGGTGCTTCCAATGGGTCGCACCCGCCTTCGGCTCCTGCCAGAGGAGAGGGACGTGCTAAAACTCCCTCTCCCCTCTGCGGGAGAGGGCTGGGGAGAGGGGAAATTACGACCGTCCTTGCACCACCTTATCAATATCCTCCATCTTCACCGAGAGGAGCTTAGAGACGCCGTCGTCACCCATGGTCACGCCGTAGAGCAGGGCCGCACGCTGCATGGTGGCACGGTTGTGGGTGATGGTGATGAACTGGGTCTTGTGCGCCAGCTTCTCTAGGATCTGCGCAAAGCGGATGGAGTTAGATTCATCCAGCGCCGCGTCCACCTCATCCAGCACGACGAATGGTGAGGGGTTGGAAGCCAGAATGGCGCAGATGAGGGCAATGGACGTAAGCGCGCGCTCGCCACCCGAAAGCATGCCAATACCCTTCATGCGCTTGCCTGGCGGCGTGGCGTAGATCTCGACGCCGGTGACGACCTTTTCCCCGCGCGGCTTTGGACCCGCATTCAGGATTTCATCATCGTCACCCTCAGCATCTTCATCATCCTCATCGCCTTCTTCTGACGGCGGCAGGACTTCTTCTTTGACGAGTTCAATGCTGGCGTGGCCGCCGTTGAACAAGGTCTTGAAGTACTTGCTGAACTCCAAGGCCACGCGCTCGAAGCTCGCCTCGAAACGCTCTTTAATGATCTTCTCCAGCTTCTCGATAGCGACTTCCAGGTCTTCACCGGCTTTCGTCAGGTCTGTGACGTGTGTGGTGAGGAAGGTATAGCGCTCGTTTGTCTGCGTGTACTCCTGCTGCGCGTTCTCGTCGATGCCACCGATGAGCTCCAGGGCGTGCTTGGCCTTGGCAATTTCCTGTTCGCTGGCGTTCACGTCGATGATCGGCGCCTTCTGCGCTTTCTCCACGTACTCAGCCATCTCGATTGGGAGCTCTGCACGAATTTCCCGGATTAAATCTTCCTCTCGGGTTTCCAAGCGAGCAATCTCCACCCGGAGGTCAGAGAGCTGTGACTCAATTTCCCGAACCTCATCCTGCGCCTGGCGCGCGTCCTTTTGTAAACTGAAAAGTGTATCGCGCTTGGCCTGCTCGGTGTGGTTGAACTGATCAATGCCTTTCCGCGCCTCGGCGAGCTTGGCGTCGAGCTGGCTGAGCTGGCTATCCATGTCTGCCTGGGCCTTCTGCAGCATTGCGTCAGCTTCGGCCTTATTCGCGGGCTTCAGGCTCGCGAGCTTCTGCTCACGGCCGACCTTCTGCAGCTCTTCCTTGAGCTGCACGGCGCGGCGCCCCAAATCGTGGAACCGCTCGTCGAGCACGCGCTTCTCCGAGTGCAGGTCGTTGGCACTCGTGGCAATAATTTCCTTCCGCTTCATAGTCTCGTGCAGGCGATGCTGCAGGTCCAGGAGCTCGGCAGGATCGATGCTCGGCCCCTGGCTCTGCACCTTGCGCACGAACTTCTCCGCGTCAACTTCCAAGCGTCGCGCTTCGCGCTTCAAGGCTTCGAACTCTTCGGGCGCGTTCGCACTGTGCACGGCGGTGAGGAATTTCTGGTGGTTGCCGACGACGTCGATGACTTCCTTGGCCAGGTCTGGCAAGGTCATGGTCGTTCGAGTCTTCAGTGCTTGCTCGGCCTTCAGCAGGTTCGCTTCAATTGCCTTTAGGTCTTTGGCGAGGACTTCTTGTTCGCCGGTCGTCACCTTAGTCTGCGTGGCGAGCTTCTCCAGCTTCGCCTTCAGCGTGGCTTGGTCTTCCTCATTGTGCGCCAGCTGTGCGTCGAGATCGGCCTGCCGGGCGGTGAGCCAGGCCACGTTGCTCTGCCCAGTCTGCGCCAAGGTCGCAGCGACTTTGCCGGCGAGGGCAGCACGATCGGTGAGTAGGTGATTGCGCTGGTCGACGAGCTGCTGGTACGTCCGCTGCAGCTGGGTGAAAGATTCCTGCCGCGACGCCCCGCGCTCTTCCGCATCGAGCTTTTTCTGAATCGTTTGCACTTTCGCCAGACCTTGCTCCTGCTCGGCTTCGGACTCCTCAACTTTGCCGCGAACGCCGGCGATCTCCTCGCGGAGCGTGACGAGCTTGTGCGTGTAGGCGGCTACCTGGTGCTCGCGGAGTTCCTTCTGGATCTCCTCGCGCTCACCGAGGCGCTTCACCTGGCGGGTGAGGGAGCGGAGACGGGGGGCAATTTCATCAATGAGCAGCTGGGCCTGCGCTAAGTTCTCTCGAGTAAGAGCTAATTTATGTTCCGCCTGCTCGCGCTTCATCTGGTGCGGCCGCACGCCTGCAGCTTCGTCGAAGAACTCTTTGCGCTCGCGGGGGGTGGCGAGGAGCACAGCATCCACGGCGTTCTGGCCAATGACCGAGTAGGTCCGCTGGCCGATGTTGGACTTTGCCAAAAGCAGCTGGATATCGGAAAGCCGCGTGGCCGAGCCGTTTACCAGGTACTCGGACGTGCCGTCTTTGTATATGCGGCGGGAGACCGAGAGCTTGGTGTAATCAATAGCCGCCTTGCCGTCCGCGTTATCCAGGGTGAGCGTCACCTCGGCCATGCCGAGCTTGGTCTTCTTGTCCGAGCCGGCGAAGATGACGTCCTCACTCTTCTTGCCGCGGATGAGCTTCAGCGACTGCTCGCCCAACACCCACCGAATAGCGTCGGCGATGTTAGACTTGCCCGAGCCGTTGGGGCCGACCACGGCGGCAATGCCGCGCTGGAACTGCAGCGTGGTCTTGTGGGCGAACGACTTGAAGCCTTGAATTTCGAGTTTCTCGAGGTACATTGCAACAACAAAAGCGACGGAATGTAGCTATATCGTACCAGGCAAAGGCTATTCCTTCAACATTTTCAGCAAAAAAAGCCGACCAGGTGTGCTGGTCGGCGGATAGACTACTTAAAGCTGAAGTAGTTTGCAAGGGTCTTGCGCAGGTCACGCGCCTCCGAGCTGCGGAGGGTCGCGAGCATCTCGTATATCTGCTCGAAAGAGCGGGACCGCGCACTCGGGGCAAGGAGTTTATTCGCCCGCGCCCTTATACTGGCTTCAAAAATCTTCATCGCCCTTTCGCCATAGACGATGCTGGGTCGGTTGCGTTTCTGGCTAGCACGCATTCTCACGACTTCTCTCACGTTGTACCTCCTTGTGTTAAGGTTGTTTATGAACGGACTCTACTCGAGAGTCTGAAACATGTCAAAAAGAGAACCGGCCAGGGGTTGGGTGGCCGGTTTCTAAAAAGTTACAATTTCATCTGCGGCTGGCCATGCTGGTGAAACTCATCGTTACCAGCGCCGTGCTCGATACTGTAGGGGATTCCACTAGCACACATCGGGCATGCATCGCGAGCCCACGTCTCCATTGGCGCATGGAACAGGATTGTCGGCCGAAGAACGTAGCCATGCTGGAACGAAAGGAGAAGAGATTTTGACGCATGGCGATCGAGGATGAACATGACGCCATCCATTGTGCCGCCGACTTGCAAGACGAGCTTCACTATGCCAAAGGCAGATCTGCCAGTGCACAAAACGTCATCCAGAAGGATCACGTGCTTTCCTGGCAATTGTTCTGCCTGGTCGCGTCGGAAGATGTACCGACCACTGGTTTCCTTTTCGGCGTACATGTACTCCGCTTGGAGACGATATGCGACGATGCTTGCGTACCACTCACCGCACCCCGTTCCAATAATGACGAGGTCATCAATGGCGGTTTGCGGAAGGCGAGGCAGCGACTCCTCCAAGTGACTGATGAGCTCTTCACGAAGGTGGTACGGCACCCGTGAAGGTACAAAATTTGCGTACGCACGTGTGTGCAATCCGCTACGCAAAATGATATGGCGGTCGTATCGAACAACGCCAACATCTTCAAGGGCTTTCCAAAGCTCTGGTCTATCCATAAAAAATTCCCGCCTTTCTTGCAGTGGTGATTGTAAACGTTCGTTGTCTTTTCCAGCAGCTTACGCTTACTGGAAGGCCCTGTCAATTATAAAGAGCTCACAATTTGTGAGCTCTCTCTTAGTCTCGTTCCTTATCTTTCCGAAAATTCCTGACTGTGACCCAGATGAAAAGCACAAGGGCTGCACCAATGAGTACAAGATCGGCTAGCGACATGAACAACCTCCTTTGATTTGCCTCAAGTGTACGAAAAAACCGATACGGCGTCAAAGGGTACCCAAACAGGAAAATGAAACTTCGCTAGCTCCACTTCTTCACCAGTAGGCCGGCGGCGGCGGCGGCCATCTGCGCTTCCTGCTTACTGGTGCCGGCGCCTTCAGACACTTTATCTTTGCCGATGTACAAGCCGACGATGAACTTCTTATTGTGGTCTGGCCCAGCCTGGGATAGCACGCTGTAGGTTGGGGTCACGCCCAGCTTCTCTTGCGATGCTTCCTGGAACCGGCTCTTGGCATCACGCGCCAAATCGTTATCCATTATGTACTTCAGCCGTGTGAGCACGTGGTCCGAGACAAACTTCTCCGCAGCTTTATAACCTTGGTCTAGGTAGATAGCACCGACGACTGCCTCAATGGCGTTCGCCAAAATAATTTGCCGCGCTTTGCTCTTAGCGTCGCGCTGCTCGCCGCGGGAAAGATACATGTAGTCGTCCATGCCAATACCGGCGGCAATCTCGGAGAGGGTTTTGGCGTTCACCAAGCTGGCGCGCCAGTTGGTGAGCTCGCCTTCGGGGTTGGGGAAGGTTTGGTACAGGTACTCGGTGACGACCAGCTCCAGCACGGCGTCACCCAAGAACTCTAAACGCTCGTTGTGGGCGAGTGGGAAATCGGCGTGCTCGTTGAGGTATGACCGGTGGACGAACGCCTGTTTCAATAATTCAGGATTGTCGAAGGGAATCCCAATTGATTTTTCAAACTCTTGAAAGTGTCGCATACAGAAGTGCTATGCCGCCGGCGGTTCTGGAGTTTCGGTGGGTGGAGGAGTGGATGGCTTCTGCTCACCCAAAATCTGATTGACGTTCTCGGGGGTGATGACCTGGCTTTCGGGGTGGGATTGCTCAACTTCGGCCATGTCTTTGAAAATTGAGCCGAGCACGCCGTTCACGAACCGGCCAGATGATTCCCCACCGAAACTTTTAGCCAGCTCAATGGATTCGTTGATGGCAACCTTGGGCGGCACATCGCTGGTGGAGTATTTAAGCTCGAAGATGCCGAGACGCAGAACATTGCGGTCCACGCTGGTAATTTGATCCAGCGGCCACTCGGGCGCGTACTGCACAATGAGCTTGTCGATGTCTGACTGGTGCTTCAGTACCCCACGGACGAGCCGCAAGCTGAAATCGTGGTCGTCGAAGTCTGGGGCGAACTCTTTCTTGTTCCGCTCGACCAGTGCGACGGGGTCAACCTTGGGTTCGTCGAAATCCCACTCGAAAAGCGACTGCAAGGCAATAGTCCGGGCGAGGTGGCGGTTAGACATGGCTTACTTATCGGCTTCTTGCTTGTCCTTGCGCTTCTTGCGCTTGGCCGCGCGTTCATCGCGCTGTTTCAGGTGCAAGATGTCTTTGCCGTTGTAGAAGCCGCAGTTCTGGCAAACACGGTGGGGTAAGATTGCGTGCTTGCACTTCGGGCACTTAGTAGTGCTGGCGGCTGTGAGGGCGAAGTGGGCGGCACGTTCGCGCTTAGATTGCTTAGTTCGACGTTTGGCGGGAAGACCCATAGGACGGTTTCGGTGAGAGCGATATGTGCTCCCATCCTACGTACTATTCGCTTTGCTGGCAAGGATTTCCGGCGAAGCCGGACCCGGCTCTGCCGGGCTGACCCAACACAAATTTCTGTTTCTCAAGTGGTACGAGGTTGACATTCTAACCCTCTCGAGGTAGGACAAGGGGAATAGGAAAGGAGGCCAACATGGCTCATTCACAATCCGGCTGCCCGCATCCTGTCTGGCAGCCGACAGGTAAAGTATGGCACTTTGACCAACCACTGACGAAAGCACAAGCAGCGCTCCAGGATAAGGAGATCTTCAACTGCTCGCGCTGCCATACATCCCGTGCGCTGAACTTGCGCGAACCAGAGTGGACAGTGCTGTCCCGCTAAACATTGCCCGCCCCCAATTGTGGAGGCGGGTTTTCATTTCAGCCTTGTCTAGATGAAAGACTCGTGGTAAGACGCCTACACAAAATCAACCTTAGCTACAGGAGGAAGTACATTGCACAATCCAATTCTCGTTGCCCTTGACGGCTTCACCGATGAAGCAAAGCTCCTCGCCATTGCCGAGAAGCTCGGCCCACACGTTGCGGGCTTCAAGCTCAATGACGCGCTCGACGTCCATGGCGTCGGTATCATCCACAAGCTGTACAAGCACACGAACTGGATCATGGCTGATCCGAAACTGTACGACATCCCGAATACTATGAAGAATCGGGCACTGCCGTACGTGCAGGCTGGCGCGCGAATGCTCACGGTGCATGCGAGTGCCACCATCGACGGTATGCATGCTGCCGTAGAGGTTGGGCGCAGTCAGAAGCTGCAGACCCTCGTCCTGGCCGTGACCGTGCTCACGTCCATGAGCGAAGAGGAAGCACACCTCATGTTCGGCAACCCGTCGAAAGCCGAGGTGCTCCAGCTGGCGCGCAATGCCAAGCTTGCAGACGCCGACGGCATCGTCTGCTCGCCGCTGGAACTGCCGCTACTCAAGCAACGCTTCGAGCTCAAGGGCCTGCTGTACGTTGTCCCGGGTATTCGCCCGGCCTGGCACCAGAAAGCTGATGACCAGAAGCGGACCATGACACCGGCAGAGGCCCGCAAGGCAGGCGCCGACTACATCGTCATTGGCCGGCCGATCCTGGAACACGCCGACCCGGTTGTGGCTGCGAACCTCACTCTCGAAGAGTGGCAAGCTGCTGCCTAAGCTCGTTTGCAAAACCCGCCCCCATGTGGAGGCGGGTTTATTTTTAATATGTCATGCCGGAGAGCACATCCGGCATCTTGTGGGTGCAGCAAGACCCCGCATCAAGTGCGGGGTGACACTGTGCAATACATACCTACACAAACGTCACGCTCGCGACGCTATCTTTCACTTCTTTAAACCGCATCAGGCGCACGCCTTGCGTGTCGCGGCCGAGGACAGAGACCTGTTTCAAGGCCAAACGAATGACCTGGCCCTTCTCTGAGATGATGACGATATCTTCCTGCTCGCGCTTGGCGTTCACGATAAACGCCGTGCTAATCTTGCCCGTTTTCTCTGTGACCTTCGCGGTCTTCACGCCACTGCCGCCGCGGCCCTGGATGCGGTACTCCTTCATGGCCGTACGCTTGCCAAAGCCGTTGTCCATGATGACGAGTAATTGTTCAGTCTTTGCTTCAGAACCGTCGGGAATAATATCCATACCGGCAATCGTATCGCCGCGCTTCAAGTTCATGCCGCGAACGCCGCCCGCATTCCGGCCCATAGCACGCACTTGCTTCTCGGGGAAGCGAATGCTCTGCCCATTGCGAGAAACAATGATAATATCGTCCTTACCGCTCGATGGTTTTACCCACTCCAGCCGATCTTCGGGCTTCAGTTTCACCGCAATGAGACCAGACCGCCGGACATCCTGGAACTCGCTAATTTCCACTTTCTTAATGGTGCCTTGGCGCGTGAGCATAACCATGAACTTCTCATCAGCGAGCTCAGCCAAGGAGAGAACAGATGACACTTTCTCCTCTGGCCCAAGCTGCAGGAAGTTGACCACGGCCTGCCCTTTCGCCGTGCGTGAGGCCACGGGTACGTCGTAGGCTTTCAATTGGAAGATGCGGCCGCGGGTGGTGAAGAAGAGCAGGTCGGCGTGCGTCATGGTAGAGAAGAGTTGCTCAACCATATCTTCTTCTTTGGTAGTCAGGCCAATAACACCCTTGCCGCCGCGACCCTGAGTTTTGAACGTTTCTGGGGCAACGCGCTTGATGTAGCCGTCGCGCGTGAGCATAACCACCGTAGCCTCGTTCGGGATAAGATCTTCGGCTTTGAATTCACCAACCGGATTTGGATTCACAATGGTCTTCCGCTCATCACCGTGGTCCACTTTGAGCTGGAGGAGTTCTTTCGCCACCACTTTGCGTATTTTCTTAGGGCTAGCCAGCAGCTCTTCCAGTTCTTTTATGAGCGCCAACTTCTCTTTCAGCTCTTGCTCAATCTTCAAGCGCTCCAGGTTGGCTAGCTGCTGCAGCTTCATTTCCAGAATTGCCGTGGCCTGAATTTCCGAAAGCTTAAACTGCTTCATCAAGTTCACGCGGGCTTCGTCCTTATCTTTGGATTTCTTAATGAGGCGGATTACGGCGTCAATGTTGTCCGTGGCAATCTTGAGGCCTTTCAATATGTGGACGCGCTCTTTGGTTCGGTCCAGATCATACTGTGTTCGGCGCCGCACGACGCTCTCGCGGTGCAAAATGTACTGCTCCAGAACGTTCTTGAGGTTAAGTACGCGGGGTTGCAAACCATCGACGAGTGCCAACATGTTCACGTGGAAGGTCGTCTGCAAATCCGTCACGTCGTACAGCTTGTTCAACACTTTCTTCGGGTAGGCGTCTTTCTTCAGCTCTATGACTACGCGCACGCCGTCTTTGTCTGACTCGTCACGCAAATCGCGAATGCCTTCCAGTTTCTTATCCCGCACTAAGTCGGCAATACGCTCGAGAAGCGTGGACTTGTTAACCTGGTAGGGAATTTCGGTAACGATGATATGGAACGAACCGTTCTTCGTCTCGACAATATCGGCCTTTGCCCGAATGACGATGGCACCCTTGCCCGTGGAGTAGGCCGCTTCAATTTCTTTCTTGTCGAAAATGGTGCCGCCGGTGGGGAAGTCTGGGCCCTTCACGTGCTCCATCAGGTCGTCCACCGTGGCTTCGGGATTGTCGATAAGGTGGCTAATGGCGTTACACACTTCGGTCAGGTTGTGCGGCGGGATAGAGGTGGCCATGCCGACCGCGATGCCCACGGCGCCGTTAACCAAAAGGTTTGGTAAAAGGGCGGGTAGGACACTTGGCTCATCCTTAGTACCGTCGTAGTTGGGGACGAAATCGACGGTGTTCTTGTCAATATCCAGCAACATGGCTTGGCTGATCTTGGCTAAACGCGCTTCGGTGTAGCGCATGGCGGCCGCGCGGTCGCCGTCCATGGAACCAAAGTTGCCCTGCCCTTGGACTAGCGGATAGCGCATGGCAAAATCCTGCGCCAAACGGACCATGGTCTCGTACACCGCCGAGTCGCCGTGCGGGTGGTACTTGCCCAGCACTTCACCAACGACTGTGGCAGACTTGCGGTACCGGGCGCTGTGCGTCAGACCCAGCTCTTTCATGGCAAACAAGATGCGACGGTGCACGGGCTTCATACCGTCTCGCACGTCGGGCAGCGCCCGCGCGATGATGACCGACATGGCGTAATCCAGGTAGGACTCCTGCATCTCGGTGACAATTGGCCGCGCTTCCAGCTTGCCGACGCGCGTCAAAGCGGGCAACGGCGCTTGTGTGGCGGGCTTCACTGGTTTCTCGTGCTTCTTGGGTTTAGCTGGCATTGGTGTTTCCTGATTTATTGACGTTCAAATTGCTATTCGTCGAAGCGTTTACGTTAACATTCGAATTTACATTCGTAGTTGCGTTGGCATCGTCGCCAGTCACCGCACCAGAGTTTGGAAAAACTTGCTCGCGGAGGTACTGAATGTCAGCATCCGTCGGGGCATTGACGTCAATATTCTTAATTTTCTCATCACCGCCCTTACGGAAGACACTTACGAGATCGGATGCTTTTTGCTTCAGGGTGTTCCAAGCCGAATTATCACCGCCGACACTGCCAAGCCGAGATCCTAACGTGCTAAACCAGATAACCAACACAATTACCGTCACACTAACAACAATGCCCCACATAAGCCGTCGCCGTCGAAGATTTTCCGCTGGGGAAAGCACTGGTGAATTCTTCGGCTTCACGTTAAACAGTCGCTTGGGCTGCTTTGGGTTTGGCGTTATGGCATCGAGCTGCGGCATAGGTTTGCTTACGCTGCGGGGTTTAGCAGGATGACTTTGGTCTCTTCTTGCGGCAAATCTTTCTTCACAATCTTCAACTTGTCCTCGCGGCCGTTGGTCGTCAGGCCCATTTGCTTAGTGAACTTGTCTACGCCATCGATGGGGAAGCGCTTCGCATCCAACCCCGGAATCTTGTAGTGCATGGGAATGACGATGCGCGGCTCAAGCTGCGTGATGACGTCCACGGCAGTCTTCGCATCGATGGTGTAGGTGCCGCCGACGGGGATGAAGAGAATGTCCACGCCGCTGAGCTGCTCGAACTGCTCATCCGTAAGCTTGTTTTGGCCCAAATCTCCAAGGTGCGCCAGGGTCATGCCTTCGGCTTCAATACGGTACATAGTAATGAGCCCACGGTCTTTCCCTTCGGTAGCGTCATGGTACGCGGCAATGCCATGCGCGAACACGCCGCGCACTTCGTACTCGCCGGGCATGGTGGCCACGTACGGAGAACCATTCACGTCAGCGACGTTGTTGTGGTCACTGTGATCGTGCGTGACCAAAACAAAATCAGCTGTCACCTTGGGCAGGCGGATGCCAATGTCTTTCGCGTACGGATCGATGAGAACCGTGGCGTTTGAGGTCTGGAGCTTGAAGCAAGAGTGGCCGAACCAGGTGATGATCATGTAATTTGTGGACGTGAAAATCGGGCGTATCGCTCTTGTACGGTACCAAAAAATCACCTCGTTGACAAGGGGATTTTCCTGAATTATTTGGCTAAGCGCACGCTAGAAAGCATGCGCTTGGGGACGTTTGTTAATCCATCGATTTATAAAACCCGAGTGCACCTTTTCTAAGGTGCACTCGGGTTTTGGTCGGAATGACAAATTTACGCTACGAGTGGCAAATTCTTGTCTATATCTTCCGTGGACGGCAATTCGTCATCGGTGTCTTTCGCTGGACGAATGTCGGTAACCTCAGTTTTCAAGCCAGGAGTTGGCACGGTTTTCTCGGTACTTGGCCCTTCATCGAATGAGCTATTTGACGGCGCCGAACCGCGCGCGTCAGATGCGCCAACAATAGTTGGCATTGAGTTGTACGAACGCTCTGGCGTATCGTCAGCCCTCCGAATACCAATTCCTCCGCCAGCGAGATGGACGGGCGTCGGTGCCGCAACTGGTGCAGCAGCGTGCTGACCGGGAATAGCAGTGGTAGGTTTTGTATCTGTACCTGCCGTCCGACTTGCACCGACAATTGTCCCAGCGCCTTCGTGCGAAATTGCCGCGATTTTTGATTTTTGTTCTTGCCCAGTGGTGATGCTCGTTGGAGTGAACGTGCGTTTCCCACTCTCCAAATCTGCTCGCTCTTTCTGCACGTTGTAGAGGTTCATACCCCGCCGCGCTCGCTCCACGCGCTTGGCACGAATTTGCTCCTCTGGCGTCGGGCCAGTGTTCTTCGCGGCATCAGCATCTTGCTGGATTTCTGCCACGGCACCGAGCGCTTTCTCGCCAATGTGCTTCTCGTTGAATCCCTGGATGAGGTTGTCGCCCTGGTGGAGCTTCACGTTCAGCGCTTTCCGCGCGTACGTCGAAACTTTGTACTCCGGGTGCTCTTGAATGTGCTTGATGAACCCGCCGAGGAACTTCTTGGCTTGGTACGTACTGAGGTTTTTTTGGCCACCGCGAAGCTTACTCGCGTACTGTACCGGCGCGTGCTCCATAATTTCTTGAAACTTCTTATTAGAGATCGCACGGTTACCGTACTTATTATTTGCCGAGGTGACGAGCTTATTGGCAAAGCTCCGAATGTGCTCGGTATGAATACTCGGTGTTCGACCTTTGATCATATCCATACTATACCAGAAAAAAGTGTTTTCGTCAATTCTTGCCAAAAATATCCTGCCACCGTAGTATGCAGAGGCTCTTTGCATTTCCTCACGCTTCTCACCATCGCCCTGTTCGCGTGCCGGGCGAGCCCACCCATCCTTCCCTATGAAGGTGGTGCCGGCTAGACCCGTTTTTTATTTCTATGACCAAGCCTACTGAACCGCAGTCAGCGTTCGCCGCGCTCCTCGACTCGCCCAACCAGCCCACCATACCCAAGGTCGGCGATATTATTGAAGGTGCGATTATCGCGCTCTCTAAATCCGAAGTCCACGTGGACATCGATGGCATTATGACCGGCGTCGTCCGCGGCAAGGAGCTCATCGATGAATCTGGCGAGACTGCCAGCCTCAAGGTGGGGGACAAAGCCCGTGCCACAGTGCTGGAACTGGAGAATGAGAACGGCCAAATGGAACTCTCGTTCCGTCTCGCCGGCCACGAGAAAGCCTGGGGCGAACTGGACGTCATGCTCGCCAGCAAAGAACCAATTGCGGTCACTATTATTGCTGCAAACAAAGGTGGCCTCATGGTAAAGGTTGGCCGCGTCGACGGCTTCCTCCCGGTCTCGCAACTCACGCCCGAGCACTACCCACGCGTGGACGGCGGCGACAAATCCCGCATCCTGGAACTCCTAAATAAATTCATTGGCACGCAGCTCACGGTCAAGCTCCTCGACATTGACGAAGCTGCAGGCAAACTCATCGTCTCGGAGAAAGCGGCCTGGGAAGAGCAACGGACCGAAGCCTTGCGCGCCTACCAAGCTGGGCAAATTATTGAAGGCAAGGTCACTGGCGTGGTGGACTTCGGCATCTTCATTGGTTTCGGTGACGGGCTGGAAGGGCTCGTACACATTTCCGAGCTAGCCTGGCAACGCATCGACAACCCAAAGGGCGCATTCACGGTGGGTCAACCCACAAAAGCCATGATCATTGGCATCGACGGCGCAAAAATTTCCCTCTCGCTCAAACGTTTGGAAAATGACCCGTGGCAGCAAGCAACCGAGAAGTACCACATCGGAGACGTCGTCAAAGGGAAAGTTGCCCGCCTCAATACCTTTGGCGCCTTCGTGGAGCTGGATGACATCATCCACGGCCTGTGCCACATTTCGGAACTTTCGCACAAACGCGTGAAGGATGCTGGCGAAATTGTCCGCCCCGGTGATACTAAAGAATTTAAAGTCATCTCGTTTGATCCCGCACAACACCGCATGGGTCTCTCTTTGAAAGCCTTGCTGCCGGTACCCGAAGGTATGGAAGAGGAGAAGCCAGAGAAAACCGAGGAGGCTGACAGTGGGGAACCTAAGGACATTGCAACAGAGAGCACGACCGAGGCCTCAGCCGACAACGCAGCCCCAAAAACCTAACGCTGGAATTCACGATTGCTTCGATACGAAACGGACAGTATACTAAGTCCTACTTTTCCTGCGCCCTATGGCTATGAAAAATCTTAGTAAGAATCTCTTCATTGCAGTCCTGGCGTTCTTGGTCGTCTCTTTCCTCTTCTCTACCATCAACGGGGAGAGCACAAAAGCGAAACCCGTAAACCTCGGGGAGATTGTGACCGCTATCCAGAACGGCACGGTGAAGCAGGTGGAAGTGGATGGGAACAAGCTGAATGTGACGTACGCCAACAACGACAAACGCGTATCGTACAAAGAACCCACCGATTCTTTCACCGCCATGCTGAAAGATTACGGCGTGCCATCCGAGAAGGTCGCGGCGGTGGACATTCAGGTGAAGCAACCATCGAGCTCGTCTGTGTGGTTTGGCACCCTCTTCCCAATCATACTCCCGCTCGTCCTGTTTATTGGCTTCTTCTGGTTCATGATGCGCCAAGCCCAGGGCATGAACAATCGGGCTATGTCTTTTGGCCAAACCACACAGCGCGAGCAACCCGAACAGAAGAAACGCACCGGCGTGACATTTAAAGATGTTGCGGGCGTAAAAGAAGCGAAGCAGGAACTCGTCGAAGTCGTAGAATTCTTGAAGTTCCCGAAGAAGTTCACTGCCCTGGGGGCGAAGATCCCGAAGGGCGTGCTCCTCGTCGGCAGCCCCGGCACGGGTAAAACCTTGCTCGCCAAAGCCGTAGCCGGTGAGGCGGACGTACCCTTCTTCCATATTTCGGGTTCGGAATTTGTTGAAATGTTTGTCGGTGTAGGCGCCAGCCGCGTTCGCGACCTCTTCCGCCGCGCCAAGAAAGCCGCCCCCTCCATTATCTTCGTGGACGAAATTGACGCTGTGGCCCGCCAACGCGGCTCGGGCCTGGGTGGCAGCCATGACGAGCGCGAACAAACGCTCAACCAAATCCTGGTCGAAATGGACGGCTTCGATACGGACACGAATGTCATCATCATCGCGGCCACAAACCGCCCCGACGTGCTCGACCCAGCCTTATTGCGCCCAGGCCGCTTCGATCGCCGCGTCATCCTGGACCCACCGGATATGCTCAGCCGTGAGGAAATCTTGAAAGTGCACAGCCGCAAGAAACCACTCAGCCCCGATGTGGATCTGAAGAAAATTGCTCAGCGCACGCCCGGCTTCAGCGGCGCCGACCTGGCAAACCTCCTCAATGAAGCCGCAATTTTGGCGGCGCGCCGAAACAAGAAGCAGGTGGAGATGATTGACTGCGTCGAATCGATTGAGAAAGTCATGCTCGGGCCCGAACGCAAGAGCCACATCCTCACCCCCGAAGAGAAAAAAATTACCGCAGTCCACGAAGCTGGCCACGCCTTGGTGTCTGCGTGCTTACCGAACGCTGACCCGGTGCACAAGGTTTCTATCATCTCTCGCGGCCAAGCAGCCGGCTACACCCTCAAACTCCCCGACGTTGAGAAACACCTGCACCAGCGTGCCGAGTTCATCGACGACCTGGCCGTCATGCTGGCCGGCAATGTTGCCGAACGAGAAGTCTTCAACGAAGTGACGACGGGCGCACAGAACGACTTCCGCCAAGCCACGAAACTGGCGCGAAAAATGGTGACCGAATTCGGCATGAGCGAGCTGGGCATGCGCACCTATGGCCAGAAGGAAGAGCTTATCTTCCTAGGGAGGGAAATTAGCGAGCAGCGGGACTACTCCGAAAAGGTCGCCGAAGGTATTGATGCTGCCGTCGACAAGTTCCTGAAGCAAGCTGCTGAGACGGCCAAGAAGCTGGTGCACAAGATGCGACCCGCGCTCGATGCTATCGTCGTTGCGCTCTTAGAGAAAGAAACCTTGGAGCAAGATGAGTTCGCAGCGCTCGTAAAGCCGTTTCTCGCGGCTCCAGCTCGAGTGACAACCGCAAGCGAGTAGGGTATAATCCATAGCGTCGAAAAGGAGGAAAAAGCTATGACCCCTAACCCCATATACCGTCAGACAATTGCCGAAGCCTGGCGCCTTACTCGACGCCACAAGTTCTTGTGGTTCTTCGGCTTCTTCGCCATTCTTATGAACTCCGGTGTGGCCAGTGGCATTGAAACATTCTTCAATAATGTAAGCTTCCTGGCAAACTCGGGAGACAACATCGCGAACGTCAAACAACTCTACCAGGCCAACACCCTGGGTTTCATCGCCGGCAACGTCGGTGAGTTCTTTAACAAGATTACCCTGGAAAACGCCTTCACGCTGCTCATCGTCGCGGCCATATTTATATTCTTCATTTGGATTTCAATCATCTCGCAAGGCTCGCTCATCACCGCCACCGATACCTTCCGGCAAGGCAAGGATGTAAGCCCCGAGCAGAGTTTCAGGAACGGGACGCGTCTCTTCTGGCCCTTGCTCTGGCTCAACCTAATGAAGTACGTCCTTACTATCGGGATTGTCATCGTCCTGGGGCTGCCACTGCTCTCCCTGTACCTCGTGCGCGGGCAAGATTTCTGGATGAATATACTCTTGTTCCTGAACTTCATTATCCTGGTGCCGGGCGCTATGGTTATTGCCTTCCTCCTGCAGTTTGCCTCGGCCTACGTCTCCCTAAAAAACCTCAAACTGTGGCCGGCAATCCGCAGCGCCTGGTCACTCTTCCTCAAACACTGGTTGGCAACAATTGAGATGGCTTTCCTGCTCTTCCTCATCTACTTCATCGCCACGGCAATCTTGAGCATCGTTTTCCTGCCACAAATCCTAAACATGTACGTGAACAGCGTAACCGGCTTGCTCCCTGGGCTCGCCGGGTACATGAACGTTTCCAACATTGCAATGCTGATTATTGCCGTATTCCTCACGGCTATTTTCTCTACCTTCCAATACACGGCTACGACGTTGTTCTTCATCAAGCTAGAGCAGGGGACGATTGTCTCAAAGTTCGTACGCTGGTTCGGCCACTGGGGCAATGTAGGGGAGAAATCAACGCCGATCCTAAAGGTTTCAGCGAAACAGACGAAGTAGGGAGCCGAACGCACCGAAAGAAGCCGTAGTGGCTAGCCACGGCTGTTTCCATTATCCTAAAATCTGGTGGGCGCGCTAGGACTCGAACCTAGGACCAGGTGTGTATAAGACACCCGCTCTACCAACTGAGCTACGCGCCCCTATACTGTTGTAGTATAGGACATCTCAATACCATGCAAGCACTACGTACCCATCCTTCTCTCCAGCGCATTGCGAAAGTCCTCCCGAAAGGTGCAGAACTCTTCGTCGTGGGTGGTGCAGTGCGGGATGCAATACTCGGCCGGCCGATCACTGACCTAGACCTACTCGTGCGCGGCATACCAATGAATGAACTGACCGAGGCACTCCAGTCTCTCGGTGAGGTTGATGCGAGCGGCGTGCAGTGGGGTGTCCTCGGTCTCACGCTGGATGGCCAACGCATTGACATTGCTCTCCCGCGCGAAGAAACTTCGAAAAAAGGCGACGGCCACTACTTCGACGTGCAGGTGACGGCAGACCCAAACCTCCCGATCGAAATCGACCTCCGCCGCCGCGACTTCACCATCAACGCCATGGCGCTCAACGTGCAGACCGGGGAGTTGGTAGACCCTTTCCACGGCCAAGTCGACGTGAAGCATAAGACGCTCCGTACGGTCGGGAATCCGGTCACGCGCTTTACCCAAGACCACTCACGCATCCTGCGCTGCCTCCGCTTCGCCACGCAGCTTGGATTTGCCATCGAGCCCATAACGTGGGAAGGTCTCCGAACCGTCGTGCGGCAGGTTGGGCAACTCAAAGTGCCCAAGCGCATCTGGGAACAGGAGTTCGCCAAAGCCGAAGTACACCTTCACACCTACCACGAATGGCTTCGTAAAGCTGGTATTGAAACCCACCATGTTGGAACCTAAGATTATTGCCGAAACCCCAGACTACCTGGTACTGGATAAACCCAGTGGCTTGCTCGTGCACGAGGCCAACCACCACCCGGGGGCAGACACCCTGGTGCAGTGGCTCTTGGTTCACTACCCAGAAATCAAAGGCGTGGGTGAGGAAGCTGATCGGCCCGGGATCGTCCACCGGCTGGATATGGACGTCTCGGGTGTTATGGTGGTGGCGCGAACCCAAGAAATGTACGACCACTTGAAAAAACAGTTCCAGAACCACGAGGTTGAAAAAATGTACCTGGCGCTCGTGCACGGCGTACCCGGAAAACCCGATGGCACCATATCCTTCCCTTTGGGCCGATCCCGCCGCAATGCTGGCCGGATGGCTGCACAACCACACCCAACCGAGAAAACCCGCGAGGCAATAACCCACTTCGCCGTGCAAGAGCAATTTACCCACCTAAGCTTGCTCGAGGTGACGATTGAAACAGGCCGCACCAACCAGATCCGCGCCCACCTCTTGGCCTTTGGGCTGCCAATCGTGGGCGATACCGTCTATGCCAGCCGCTGGGTGAAGCAGAAGCTTGCGCTCGACCGGCCATTCCTGCACAGTTGGAAGCTCGGGTTTACGGACTTGGACAGCAAGCGACAATCCTACGAAGCGCCTCTCCCAGAGGTACTCACAGCACTCCTGACGAAGCTCCGCCCTTGACGGAGGAGCATTCGATCCGTACACTCCACAGGCATATGGATATAATCCACGAGACAGGAAAAATGAAGCAACGTACCGATCTCCCCGTCCTCAAGCCGGGTATGGTGGTAAAAGTGCACCAGAAGATTAAGGAAGGCGACAAAGAGCGCATCCAGATCTTCGAAGGCACTATCCTCGACGTCCGCCACGGCCAAGGCCTGCACGGTACGTTCACCGTCCGCAAAGTCTCCGAGGGCATTGGCGTGGAGCGTATCTACCCCTTCCACACGCCGACCATTGCCAAGATTGAAATCGTGAAGCAATTCAAGGTTCGCCGCGCCACACTCTCGTACCTCCGCGAAAAAATCTTTAAGAAGCGCTTGAAAGAAGTTCGCAAGGAAACAACGAAGAAGAAAGCATAATATTCTTCTTGTATGGCATACGCTATTAACTTGAGCAATAAGGAATATACTAGGCTCTTCCCGTGGGATAGTAATTTCGCCTATGCCATTGGCCTTTTAGTTACGGACGGCAACCTATCAAAAGATGGCCGACACTTTGAGTTCACGTCAAAAGATATGGAGCAAATACGGAATTTCATGCGTTGCCTACACTTACGCGTCAAGGTAAGCCTCAAGTCGTCGGGGTACACGGGTACGCGGGTTCCGCACATCCAATTCGGGAATGTACGATTGTATCGATACCTGGGGAGTATTGGCATTCATCCGGCAAAGTCGAAAACTATTGGTGCGTTGGATATTCCTGATGCCTGGTTCTTTGACTTCCTTCGCGGCCACTTTGACGGTGACGGCAGCTTTTACAGTTATTGGGACAAGCGGTGGCGGAGTAGCTTTATGTACTACCTCACATTCAATTCGGCCAGCCCAAAACATATTCGCTGGCTGCGTGCAAAGCTACACACGTTCTTGGGTGTCCAGGGCCACATAACCAAGGCAAAGAAGCAGAGCGTAGAGCAGCTTAAGTATGCTAAACGCGAGGCCGAAATGATCCTGCGGAAAATGTACCCAAATTCAAAGGTTATCTGTCTTACGCGCAAACGCTTGAAAATTTTACAAGCCTTAGCTACAATGGGGCGTACCTTAGGAAATTGAAAAAATCTCGCGCGGGTGCTGTAATTTGGTAGCCAGGCTGGCTTGAGGTGCCAGTGGTCGCAAGACCGTGGAGGTTCAAGTCCTCTCCCGCGCACCAAGCGCGCCGACATCACAAAAGTGGTGCCGGAGCGCTTTTGTGTTATACCTAGAGTATGAAAAACTTCACCCTCACCCACACTTTCCGGGCTTCACCAAAGGCGGTGTTTGACGCGCTGACGAATAGTAAAGCCCTATCCGAATGGAGCGGCGAGGGGCTTGTCTCGAAAAAGGTTGGCGGACCGTTCAATATGTTCGACGGTTGGGTAGAGGGAAAAGTCCTAGCGTACAAACCAGGCAAAGAACTGGCCTATACCTGGAAAACCACCGAGTGGCCAAAGGAATGGGCGGCATCCGAAGTGCGCTACATATTCACAAAGACCAAAATTGGAACCAAGGTTACACTCACGCATTTCAACCTGCCAAATACGAAAGAGGCGAGGGAACACAAAGCTGGATGGATAGAGCATGTGTTTGAACCGCTAGAAAAATTCCTAACGTCAAAGTAACACAGAGAAACGTCAGCCTTGCTTAGGCATATTTTTTTGTGTATACTTTTCATCCTGACACGCCCATGCAACGCGTCAGAAACGGTTTTTCGTTTTTTTTGTCGCTGCTAACCAAGAAAATCTGTATGCTGACCGTCCGTAAAGCTACCGCCGAGGATACTGAACGCATCGCTGAAGTCCTGATGGCAAAGTACAGCTTCCCGAACGTAGCCGAAGCAGGGGGAATATTTGCGTACGAGCGCGCTTACCACCACTTCCGTGTAGCAATGGATGACGAACGGATGGTCGGAATCATTAGCTGGCGCCAACAGGGCACCCTGGCACATGGCGTGGCAGAAGTGACCCGTTTTGCCGTGCTCAAGGATGCAATTGACCCAATACAAGTAAAAGAGCTCCTCTTCGATACTGCTATTGTGGAAGCAGAAATCCATTACGAAAACCACGGCAGTAAGTTGCGGAAGGTCTTCTCGCTCATCCATTCGGATAACAAACGCCTACAAACCTTCTATGCCAACAAAGGCTTGCACCAAGAAGCCGTTCTTAAAGATCACTTCCGTCTTGGTCAGGACGAGCTGGTGTTCTCGAGGTTTTTTGCGTAGTAATAGCGTTCCTATCTGACCAGAAAAATCAGTCTTTTTATGGTAGGCTTTTAGCATGAAAATCTACTTTGCCGGTTCGATTCGTGGCGGCTTGGCTGACCGCGAGTTGTACCATAAGCTCATTCAGTATCTGGGCCAGTATGGCAAGGTCCTCACCGAGCACGTCGGCGACATGGAGCGCTCGTTGAAGCGGGAGGATGCGCAGACCATTCAGGAAATATACGCAGAGGATATGCGCTGGCTGGAACAATCCGACATCGTGGTAGCCGAAGTGACGACGCCGAGCTTAGGGGTGGGCTATGAAATTGCGAGCGCGGAAAAACTCGCCAAGCCGATACTCTGCCTGTACAGCCCGGGGGCAGACCGCAGCCTTTCTTTGATGATTCGTGGTAATGCACACGTTACGGTTTGCGAGTACTCCACATTCGCCGAGGCAACAGAACACTTAAAGCGTTTCTTAACCAAGAGGCAGTAATGTACGACACGACGAAATCCTACAAATACAAAATTCGCGAGGCCATTCGGTCTACCTGGAATACGCCATACGTACGCGTCCACGATGGTCTGTACGCAACTATCGAACGAAAAATTTCACTGCCCGAAGTTGACCACACGGATGGTATTGGTACAAAAGGGTGGTATCACTGGCAGCGCCGCACGTTTAAGGAAGCAGTCGTAGACGCCCTCGCCATGAATCTGAACGACCTCCTGCTCGTGCGGGCAACTGCATACAAACTCCAAAACCATATCACCCTGCCAGCTGATGACCATGAAGCTATTCTCGCTATTGTGCATGAGCTAGCCGACGTCTGCAAAGAACGTAAAATTGCCCTGACGGGTGGGGAAACTTCTATCCATGCAGACAGCCATAGCCTCGAGATTAGCATCACCGTCACGGGTTTCGTTGAGCACCCGGCGAACAACCAACTAAGGGTCGGTGACGTGCTCATTGGACTGCCCAGTAGCGGACTGCACAGTAATGGTTTTACCAAAGTACGAGAACTCTTTGGTGAGAAAATACGTCCCGAGTTTACGAAACCTACAACCATCTACGTCAATCGCGTCCAACCCCTGCTCGCGGAGCAAACCGTACATGGCATGATGCACATTACCGGCGGGGCGTACACAAAACTGCTCGACGTTCTGCCCGCCGATGCTGATGTCCAGATAGCCTTCCCTGAAAACGCGCCGAACATTTTTGATGAAATCTTCAAGCAGGGTGTGACCGATGAGGAGATGTACAAGACCTTCAACTGTGGCTGGGGCTTCATCGTGTCTGTGGCTCCGGCAGCAGTGGAACGAGTATGCGTTGAACTCAACGGCCAGCGCATTGGTCAAGTAGTACCGGGCAAGCACCACGTCCAAATCCAGTCACAGTTTACCAGAAATAAGCTAACCTTCTGATTATGAATAATCGCCCCCGCGTCGGTGTCGGCGTTATCGTCATGCGAGATGGCAAAGTGCTGATGCACCAAAGAAAGGGCGCCCACGGACCGGGTACGTGGTCTTTTCCTGGTGGTCATTTGGAGTACGGAGAAACGCCAGAGCAGTGTGCTTTGCGGGAAGTAGCCGAGGAGTGTGGGGTGACCATTACCAACCTCCGCCGCGGCCCATATACAAACGATGTCCACACCAGTGAGGGCAAGCACTACATCACACTCTTCATCCTCGCAGAATGGGTGAGTGGCGAGGCCCAGGTTCTGGAACCAGAAAAGTGCGAGAAGTGGGAGTGGGTTGCATGGGATGTAATGCCACAGCCACTATTCTTAGGGGTTCGACACTTGCGAGAGCAAGGGTACAACCCATTGGCAAACAAATAATGCTCGCAGTTACGATTTCAAAAGTGCTGCGACCCTACCTCGCGTCCGTAAAAGGTCTCGAGTATTTACCAAAACCACCTTTCATCTTGGCAGCCAACCACGCTAGTCCACTTGATCCCGCCTTGCTCCTCGCGGCGACAGGATTGCCCATCCGCTTCCTAGCCGCCGGGCACCTGTTCCAACGCCGGTGGGGATTCATGCGACTATATAACGAACTAATCATTCGCCGCCTGGGGCAAGCTATCCCCACTGGCCCGGGCAGCATTGATCGTTCGCTCAAGGTACTTGCCTCCGGTGGCATCGTCGGCATTTTCCCCGAAGGCGATATTCATCCTGCGCTCAACCAGCACCGCCTACACACGGGAGTTGTCTTCATTGCACAGCAAGCGCGTGTGCCTATTGTCCCAGTACACATCGAAGGGAGTGAGCACATTTGGAAGTTCGCTGAAACTTTGGGACCATGGCGGCTACGGTCGGTTAGGATGACGATTGGCAAACCAATAACGCCACCGGAAAAACCCCTAACCCAAGATACGGCTGCATCTTTCGTGACAATGGTAATGAAAAGTATTGCTACACTACGACCATGATCTCCTTCCGCATCCTCAAAAAATCTAAACGCAGCCAGGCTCGACTCGGCATGCTCAAAACCCCACACGGCACGGTGCAAACGCCGGCTTTCGTTGCCGTGGCCACGCAAGGCACGGTGAAAGCCCTGACGCACGACCAGCTCAAGACGACTGGAACGCAGCTCGCCATAAGCAATACCTTTCACCTCCACTTGAAGCCAGGGGAAGACATTGTGGCCAAGCACGGCGGCCTCCACAAATTTTCCAAGCTCCCCGTGCCACTTATGACCGACTCGGGTGGTTTTCAAGTGTTTAGCCTGGGCTTTGGAAAAGACCTGCAGATTGGCAAGGTAACCAAGAACCAAGAACGAAGAACGGTGAACCAAGGGGCGCAACCAAAAAACCTTCGTATCACGGACAAGGGCGTGCGGTTCCGTTCGCCAGTGGATGGCAAGAAGCTCTTCCTCGGTCCAAGAGAATCCATTCGCATCCAGCAGAAGCTCGGCGCGGATATTATATTAGCTTTTGACGAGTGCCCACCGCCGGTTGCGAGCTACGCGTACAACAAAGCGTCACTAGAGAAAACGCACGCGTGGGCAAAGCTGTGCTTGCAGTACCACACCAGCAAACAAGCACTGTACGGCATTGCGCAAGGCGGGAAGTACAAGGACCTGCGCATCCAGAGTGCGAAGTTTATTGGCAAACTCCCTTTTGACGGCTTTGCTATTGGCGGCGAGTTTGGCGCAGACGCTAAGGGTATGCGGAAAATGTTGGAATGGGTTAATGCCGAATTGCCGGAATCTAAGCCCCGGCACTTGCTGGGCATTGGCCACCTCAAAGATATTCCCGAGGTCATAAAGTCTGGCATTGATACGTTTGATTGCATCGTGCCCACACACTACGGCAGACACGGCACAGCGTTTACGAGCAAAGAACGTTTGGACTTTTCAAAAATTTCCCTACTCAAAGATAAACGAGCAATTGATAGCACGTGCCGCTGCAGCGTATGCCGAACCTTCAGCCGCGCCTATATTTGCCATCTGGTCCGCGCCAAAGAAATGAGCGGCCTAAGCTTGCTGACGATGCATAATCTTTTCTTCTTCAATGCGCTGGTGGCACAATACCGCACGGCTATAGCCAAAGGAAAGCTATAAGGCTAGTGTTACAAGTATGCTGTACGAAAAAATCATCCGCCCAATTCTCTACCACTTCCAGCCAGACACCATTCACCCCATTGTTGCCGGCGGGTCGGAATTGGTTTCGCGCATCCCCGGTGTTAGCCACATCCTACGTCGCTACTTCCGCGTGAATGACCCGGCCCTACACACCACGATCGACGGCGTGACCTACCCTAACCCCGTTGGCCTATCGGCAGGATTTGATAAAAACGCACAGTTCCTCCATTTTGAAGAAACCTTTGGTTTCGGCTTTGCCGAAATCGGCTCCATAACCGGTCGGCCATACAGCGGTAATCCAAAGCCCTGGGTACGCCGACTGGTGCGAAACGAATCGCTTGTGGTGAACTACGGTTTGCGCAGCCAGGGCGTAGAGGCTGTAGCCCAACGATTGGAACGTACGCGTGTTGGCATGCCCTATGGCGTCTCGGTAGCGAAATCTAACTTACCAGACTGTTTCGGGGAAACGGCCATTGCCGACTACGTGAAAGTCTACGTGCGTACGAAGGAGCTGGGGCGGTACGCGACTATAAATCTCTCATGCCCGAATACGGCTGACGGAACGCCATTCAGCGAGCCAGAGACACTAGAGCCACTCCTCCAGGCGCTCACTGAAACGCGCGTGCAGCATGCCATTCGCAAACCAACGTACCTGAAGATCAACCCTGATATCCAGCGTGAGAAACTCGACCGGATTATTAGCCTCGTCCAGCAGTATAAACTGCAAGGCTTGGTCATTGGTAACCTCATCAAAGATAAGGCTCGGGCGCACGCGCTGCTGGACTACCCCGAAGACCACAACCTGGATTGGCCAGGTGGCGTATCTGGCAAACCCGTTCGCGCGCTCTCCACTGAAGTCATTCGCTATGTGTACGGCAAGACCAAGGGTGCTATGACGATTATTGGCACGGGCGGGATCTTCACTGGCGACCATGCCTACGAGAAGATCCGCGCGGGTGCCAGCCTGGTTCAGCTCATCACCGGCTTCATCTTCGGTGGGCCGACCACCATTCGGGACATCAATAAACGACTGGTGGAACTGCTCAAACGGGATGGGTTCCGAAATATTTCTGAAGCAGTCGGCACTGACCAGAAATAGATTATTAGGAGGGGATCCCGCGAACGTGTCATTGACGAGCGGAGATTTTGTCGGTCACGCGAAAACAGAGCTCGACGTGCGAAACGAGCTGGAGCGGGTGATGCCTGCCCGCCGAACTCGCAATGGCGAGGCAGGCGGGGGATTCCCCCTGCGGGTCCGGGGTTACCCGGCGTCTTCGACGCATCGGTCAACCCTGCGAATCCCAACGCAAGGCAAATTATTGCCTCGCTTCACCCGTTGCTTCATTATGCAAGCGGTAATCATCGATTACACAAAGTCAGTCAGTGTAACCGTCAGTCAGTGTAACCCGACTGGCTTTCTGGAGCGGGTGATGGGATTCGCACCCACGGCCTCTTCCTTGGCAAGGAAGCGTTCTACTGCTGAACTACACCCGCACATATTCGATTGGAAACCTTGGAGGCGACGGCGGGAATTGCACCCGCGTATAGAGGTTTTGCAGACCTCTGCCTTACTGCTTGGCTACGTCGCCAGGTGCCGTCGCGCTCATCAAGCCTAAGCAATGTACCAGACAGTGATAATAATGCAAGAAAAACCCGCTGCTATAAAGCAAACGGGTAGGCCATGCATAGTCATCCCTAGAGAGGGAAATGAGCGTCTTCTTCCAACGGCTCGATAATGAGGGAAGATTCTCCGACTCTAGCCACGCCGACCATACGCCGGGTGAGGAAGTTCTGGGTGGTTATCCAGCGATGGGAGACTTCCATAATCTCCTGTTGTTCAACATCACTCGTCCAATCCAGAACCACCTGGTCAACGGTCCGGTCTTTAAGCACAACATTATCCATGGTCAAAACGAACTTTACTTTCACATTGCCTCCTTGCCGTGTTGGTGTGTTTCCGGGCACGTTATCAGGATATGGTTTGGCCGTCAAGAGTAAATATTTTTGCTCGCAAGAACCTTCAGCCACGTTGTCCTGCCGCTTGTACTTGGAGACTCCTCGCTTTCGAGAACGATAAATTGATGTTTTTGAAGAACCGACAGTAACTCTGACATTGCCCAGTATGAGAAGAATCTTTCATACGTGTAGCCATAGTCATTCTCGGTAACGATTTCTTCTGGCGGCTGGCCTACTCTTTGTTTCTTTAGCGCTAGATGTAAAATGCCATTTGGTTTTAGAATGCGTAAGATCTCGTCCAAGACCAATGGAACATCAGTTTTTTGAAGGTGTAGGAGGGAAGCTTTTGCAAAAACGCCATCAAAGGTATCTGACGGAAACGGCAGATGACGCATATCCCCTTGAACGAACGCGGCCTGCGGATTATTCTTCCTAGCAATCTCCAAGAGTTCTTCAGAGAGGTCAAGGCCAGTCTGCTGCAAACCCGCACGCTTCATTCGATGAGTCTCCCATCCTGGCCCACAACCTAAATCCAGCATACTCGAAGATTGTGGCAATAGTTCCAAAAAACGAGCTACGAAATCATCGTCCCAGGTATCGTGCTGGTGATCGGTCGAGTAATCGGACGCGATGCGATTATATGTCGCGCGGAGGGTGTCGGTCATAGAAATTATTTGGTACCAGAGGTGGGATTCGAACCCACAACCCTTGCGGGACGACATTTTAAGTGTCGCGTGTATACCGTTCCACCACTCTGGCCTAAAACAATTGTATACCTAAATACGACGTTTTTGATTTAACCCACGATGGGTGGGCTGAAGGCTATGACAATTTGGGCATAGAATTCGTAAATTGACAAGCCGATTGTCTTTGCGGTCGCCATTGATATGATCCAATTCCAATGGAATACGTCCATCTAGAGATTTTCGTGCCCAACCGCATAGCTCACACCGAGGGAGTTTAATTTTTGATGCAAATAGCCGCTTCTTCAACTTGTATGACTGATATTCACTCCCTCTTCGAAGTATCTCCTTTAACGGCACGGCGGGTTTGGGGATAAAAAGCAGGCCACGATTCCATCCGCGCCCAGTCATGTGTTTGCAAGAGAGCTTAAGTTCCTGGATGCGTCGTTGTATCTGGACATAGTTACCTCCAGCTTGCACTAAACCAAGCTTCCCTAGTACTTGCCGAATACTCCGCGATTGACGCACGGCAACTCGCAAATCCTTGTCTGACCAATGCTTTACTCGCATGCCTAAAGTATATATAAAGGAAAACGCAAAGTAAACGCCATAATAGCGTTTACCTTTATGTGAGCATCTTTACTTTAAAATCTCAACCTTTACCCGCTTCACGCCCCACTGCTTGGCATCGTGGCGGGTCTTCATCCAGATATCACCTCGGCTGGAGCCGTAGCGCGCATGCATGCGATCCTGCACCACGAAGACTTTGCTCCCGAACTTCTCGGGCATGCGGACTTTTGTGCCGAATGGAACGCCGTTCATCGCAATGATGCCATCTTTCACCTTCTGGCCAGAAGCGGTCGTGAACGGGTCGCCATCTGTCTGGTCACGAGTTGAGGAGTAGGCAGTCATCACCACGGTCCGTACACGAGCGACTGTCGCGGGTTTGTTTGGCACCTTTGGCACGATAACCGGCTCAAGAACGGCCAGCGGAACGGCCGGGCTCAAAGGCTGACCAACCGGCAGAATAATAGTGACGTCAGAATCTGGAGCCAGTGAACCTTCAACAGCTTGCGCCATGGCAAAGTGCGGAAAAATGAACTGGCTGACCAGAGCCACCAGGGCAACCTGGAAGATTCGACGTACCTGTTTGCGGGAGATGTATGGTTTGAGCATAGGAGAAACAAAAAGTCTGCCAATTTCTGGCAGATTTCTGTGAAGCAGCACCTTAGCACGATGAGGATTTTTGTCAATGGCCAAGGTGGGAAACATGTGGATAACAAAATAGTCCCTCTGAAAATGGACTTCATTTTAAGCTAACTTTAGCCAAAAAAACCTAATGCTTGGCAGTTTTGAAAACTGAATTCGTAAAGAAGCTGAACGCCCAGAGCACGGCTGCCCCCAAAAAAGCGGCTAAAAAACCATCAACGTTAAAACCTTTAATAACTGTACTCACCAGCCAAAAAAGCACTCCATTTATGACAAAGGTAAAGAGGCCCAAGGTGACGAGGGTGATTGGCAGGGTGAGAATAATCAGGATTGGACGGACAATAGCATTGAGGATACCAAGCGCGAGGGCGACCAGGAGAGCGGTCCAGAAGGATGCAACAGAAATTCCGGGTACCACGTACGTAACCAGGATGACGAGGAGCGCGTTGGTGAACCAGCGGAGTAGGAACATAGCTGCAGTATATAAGGGTCCGCAGGCCTCGTCCATTGACCCAGCACCACTTTTTTCTTAAAAGTGGTGCTGGGTTGACCGAATAGGTATCTTCGGGTACGCTACTCCTGCCGCGCTTCTGCGGCTTTTCGTACTCCTTTGCATGAATATCCGCAACACCCCGCACCACTCACTACGTTCGGGTGCAGGGCAGGTCGCTATCGCTATTCTGAATACTTCGTCTACCCGTACCCGCTAACGCATGAATATTCGTAATATTGCAATTATCGCTCACGTCGACCACGGCAAGACAACGCTGGTGGACGCCTTGCTCAAGCAAACCCACTCCCTTAGTAAAGCGGCGGAAGGTGGTGACTTGATCATGGACTCCATGGATCTAGAACGTGAACGCGGCATTACCATTAAAGCCAAGAACGCCAGCGTCGTGTTCCACGACACGAAGATTAACATTGTAGATACCCCTGGCCACGCGGACTTCGGTGGGGAAGTGGAACGGACGCTCCGTATGGTGGACGGCGTCCTCCTCCTCGTCGACGCCAAGGAAGGGCCCATGCCGCAGACGAAATTCGTTCTCCGGAAAGCCCTAGAGCTTGGGCATAAGGCAATCGTCGTCGTGAATAAAATCGACCGTGCTGATGCGCAAATCGAACACGTCGTGAACCGTACGTTTGACCTCTTCGTCGAGTTGAATGCCACGCACGACCAACTGGAATTCCCCATCGTCTACACGTCTGCAGTCAACGGCACAGCCACACTCGACCTCGCGCTGCCTGGAACAGACATGCAGCCACTCTTCGAAACCATTGTCAAAACTGTACCAGAACCAGTTGGCGATGCTAACGGACCGTTGCAGGTGCTCGTCCTGGCAATTGCGTACGACAACTACAAAGGCAAAATGGGCATTGGGAAAGTCACTGCCGGAACAATCAAGCGTGGCCAGGAATCGGCACTCTCTCGCATCGATGGCTCACTCGAGAAGGCAAAAGCTACCGATGTGCTGGTTTTCCAAGGCTTGCAGCGCGTGAGTGTTGAAGAGGCAAGTATGGGCGAGATCGTCGCAATATCTGGTTTCGACGATGTGAAGATTGGTGAAACGTACACTGACCCGCTGAATCCCAAACCACTTCCGCCGGTTGCCATTGACGAGCCGACAATGCAAATGACCTTCGGCGTGAACACCAGCCCCTTCGCTGGCAAAGAAGGAACCTTCGTTACCTCACGCCACCTAAAACAACGCTTAGAGAAAGAATTGGAGACGAACGTCGCACTCCGTGTGGAGCCCGGGCAGAGCGCCGACCAATTCCTCGTCTCGGGTCGCGGCGAGCTTCACCTCGGCATCCTCATCGAGACGATGCGTCGTGAAGGCTTTGAATTACAAATTGCCCAACCGCATGTTATTACCAAAGAAGTTGATGGCCAGACGCACGAGCCGTGGGAATTCCTGAGCATCGAGGTGCCAGAGCAATACCAAGGCGATGTCATCGCGGAAGTGGGCAAACGCCGCTCCGAGCTAACACACATGGAAGTCACGCCTGCGGGCGCAGCACTACTCGAGTACCGCATTCCGACGCGAGGCATCATTGGCCTGAAGAGTGCCTTGCTCACCAAGACCCGTGGCACCATAATCATGCACCACCTCTTCGACGCCTACCGGCTAGCGGCGGGGAACCTAAATGCCTTCCCCCACGGCTCGCTCATTGCCACCGAAGCAGGGGATTCCAATGCCTATGGCCTCGAGATAGCCCAAGGCCGCGGGGTACTCTTCACCAAGCCAGGCACCCCACTCTACCAAGGTATGGTCGTTGGCCAGTGCAGCCGTGACGAGGATATTGAAGTGAACGTCTGCAAGAGCAAACGGCTATCGAACATGCGCTCGTCTGGTGCAGACGATGCAATCCAGCTCACACCGCCACGGGAAATGATTCTGGAACTCGCACTCGAGTACATTGGTGACGACGAACTCGTCGAGGTGACGCCGAAGAACATCCGCATTCGAAAACGCCTGCTAGATCCGAACGAACGTAAACGCGCGTTTCGACAAAAGCGCGACTTGAATAACGCGTAATTAGGCATAATGGAAAAGAATAGTGCTTGAAATCCCCGAATTGTGCCATACTTTA
>JBBTRK010000019.1:0-20405 GCA_038065235.1 Patescibacteria group bacterium | reverse complement strand
ACATTCTACAGTATTGGGGTTGATGCTGGAATGTGGCCAACTTGGAGTCATGGCCCATCACAAGTGGCAATCGCTATTCGCGCACCCCAAGCAGAAATTACAAGTTGGAATCCTTCGAGTGATCATATTAACGATATTGAAATAACCTCAGAAGGGTCCGTGAGGCTTAGCCAATCTGGGTATGCGCGACAAGACCAACTCAAGCAAGGAACAATTTCTGAGGATCCCCATGGTTACCTTCAAGTACCTAACCAATTTCCGGCGAACATTTTTTCGTGCGTTTCTATTCAAGCCCGTACAAGTGCGCTTAATTTTTCATACCGACTCGACCACGAGTTTAACGTCATTCTCGGTGATGGCGACTTGAAGGCAATTGGGCTAAAAGTTGATGGAAAGTACAAAGTACCTGACCAGGATAGCGACCCTAGGGTAGATTCTGCGGGGCGTTGGTATTTGGACCGTGAGCTACCAATAGACCAGAAGTTCACGGCATGCCTGAGCGTTTACGCACCTCCTGAAGCATTTGAGAAGAAAGTGAAAGCTGAAGTTCAGGTATTCGATGTAAATGGAAAAAAATTGGACATGGGTCCATTGCCAACATGGACAATACGTGGAGGTGGTTCGCAAAATAACGGGTCGCACACAATTAGCTTGGGAGTTTTGGATAGTCTACGAAATTTTCCTGAATTTGAAATTAAAGGACTGTGTACCATCGAGATGAAAGATATCGGTTCCCAACCAAGTCAACGTGAGCAGGATGCATGTATTAGTCCCTAACCCTTGACCCCGCACAACTTTGGTCAGAAAGTGGTGCGGGGTTGACACCCATCCAGCCTCCTGGTACATTCTATTCCAGTCATCCTCCTTCGCGTTTACGCTACGGAGGATAAACAATTTGGTTCCTGTTGCTCACGACTCTATCTCGATCCGCTGCGTACTGATTACCCCTTCCGCTCTTCCCAAAAGAAGAGTATTCCGGGGGATAGTTGCGCAGGCCCCGCAATTTTAGGCGGGGGTATATTTTTTCCTGAAGCAATGGCGCAACGTACAGATCGCCCCAAGCCAGAAGCGCGGGGCGTGAACAAGAAAGGCTTCCTCGAAGTCGAAGGCATTGTGGAAGAGCTCCTTCCCTCTGCCACCTTCCGCGTCAAACTCGCGGGCGACCACCTCGTGCTCGCACACCTCTCGGGTCGGATGCGCATGAACCGCATTAAGATCCTGCCCGGCGACACCGTCATTCTCGAAATGACTCCCTATGACCTAAAGAAAGGTCGAATCACCTTCCGTAAGTAAGCATATTGCCAGCATGAAAGTTCGATCCTCTGTAAAACCGATTTGCCCTAAGTGCCGCGTCATCCGCCGAGGCAAAAAGCTGTTGGTCATTTGCAGCAATCCTAAGCATAAGCAACGTCAAGGATAATTCTATGCCCGCACGTATTGCCGGTATCATCCTCCCGAACAAACCCCTCCGTGTTTCCCTACGCTACATTTATGGCATTGGGCCTACACTGGCTGTTAAAGTTGCCGAGCTAGCTAAGCTAGACCCGCAGAAGCGGCCGAATGATCTAAACGAGGCCGAGGTTAACCGCTTGAAAGATATTATTGAGAAGGGCCACAAGGTGGAAGGTGAACTCCGTCGTGAAGTGTTGCTAAATATTAAACGTAAACGTGAAATTAACTGCTACACGGGTATGCGCCATAGCCGGAATCTTCCGGTTCGCGGGCAGCGCACCAAGACCAACTCCCGTACCGTGCGCGGCAATACTCGCCGCACTATGGGTAGCGGCCGTAAGTCCGCCAGTGAAAAGACCTAACGACTATGATGAACGATAAAGACAAGAAGCTCGATCAACTCCTCGATAGCAACGCCGCAATGCCGGATGGTGCTGAATCAACGAAAGCTGACGCTGCTGAAGCCCCCAAGAAAAAGAAGAAGAGCAAGAAAGGTAAGAAGTTTGTCCAACATGGCGTGGCTCATATTCAAGCTACCTACAATAACACTATCGTGAGTTTGGCCGATCTGAATGGCAACGTCATAGGTTGGGGATCAGCAGGCGCCCAAGGTTTTCGTGGCCCAAAGAAAGGCACACCCTATGCCGCTGGCGTCGTCGTCCGCAACTTGCTGGAGCGGATCCGCGATGTGGGCTTAAAGCAGGTTGACGTCCGCGTGAAGGGGATTGGTAGCGGTCGGGAAGCTGCCATTCGCGCGCTTGTCGGGGCTGGCCTCACCGTCACATCAATTAAAGACATTACACCCATCCCGCATAACGGGGTGCGGCAGAAGAAAGTTCGTCGCGTCTAAATTATTCTATGGCACGTCGCATTGGTCCAAAACATACTCGCTGCCGCCGTTACGGTGTGAAACTGTGCGATGCGGCTAAGTGTCCTGTTGTCCGCCGGCCCTACCCCCCAGGTCAGCATGGCCCCAAGGGTACACCCCGTTTGTCCGAGTACGGCATCCAGCTCGCCGAGAAGCAGAAGGCCAAGATTATTTACGGTTTGCTAGAGCGGCAGTTCGCTGCGTACTATGCCCGCGCCAAGCGGAAGACTGGTAACACTGGGCAAATTCTCTTACAGCTCTTGGAGCAGCGGCTGGATAATGTTGTCTTCCGTCTGGGCTTTGCTGCGACGCACAGCCAGGCTCGCCAATTCGTCACCCACGGTCTCATTAAGGTAAATGGCAAGCGCGTCAACATTCCTTCTTTTAGCGTGAAGCTCAAGGATGTGGTCAGCGTTTTCGAGAAGCAGAAAGTCCGCGCGCAAATTGCTGAGCGGCTGAAGGGCGCCCACGAGGACGTGCCGAGCTGGCTCACCCGTGACGTCGATGCCATGTCGGGTGCAGTCACCCGCCTGCCCGAGCACACTGACGTCAATCAACCACTCAACGTGCAGCTCATTGTTGAGCACTACTCACGATAATTCTCTTAGCCCCCACGCCTATGGAACGCATTGCCCTGCCATCGAAAGTCACGCTCGCCGACATCGGTGAGAACGAAGCCTCTATTACCATTGAGCCTTGCTACCCTGGCTACGGTACGACGTTGGGCAATGCCTTGCGCCGCGTCTTACTCTCGTCACTCTCGGGTGCCGCTATTACCAGCGTAAAAATAAGCGGCGCCACGCACGAGTTCACCACCCTGCCGCACGTGAAGGAAGATATCGTGGACCTCATCCTCAACCTGAAAGGCCTGCGCCTGAAGATGTTCGAAGGTGAGACGGCTACTATAATGGTGAAGGGCAAAGGTGAGAAGGTGCTCACCGCGGGCGATCTTAAGTGCCCTTCGAACGTGGAAGTCCGCAACCCTGAGCACGTAATTTGCCACCTCACCGATAAGAACGCTGACTTGGAGATGGAGCTCACCATCGGCATTGGCCGCGGCTACATCCCCGTGGAGCAGCGCGACAAAGAGCGGCTCGACCTGGGCGTCATCGCCATTGATGCCATTTACACCCCAGTGCGAACGGTGAACTTCCGTGTAGAGAACGTCCGCGTGGGTCAAATGACCAACTACGACAAGGTCACGCTTACCGTACACACCGACGGGACTATTACCCCAGCGGCTGCTTTTCGCGAAGCCTCACAGATTCTTACCGAGCACTTCCAGCACCTCATGGCAGCCGTCCCAGCAGATGAACCTGTTGTTGAAGTAAAGGCGAAGAAGAAGACCATCAAGAAGGAAAAGAAGGAAGATTAATTTCGTCCATTTGATTCTATGCGCCACCGTAAGACCCGTCCCACTCTCGACCGCAAAGCCGCCCCGCGCAACGCCATGCTGCGAAGCTTGGCCATTAGCGTGGTTATGCACGGCCAAGTGCAGACGACGATTGCCAAGGTGCGTGCCGTCCGCCCCATTGTGGAGCGGGCAATTACCACCGCCAAAGCAGGAACACTCCATTCACGTCGAAAGCTGTTGCGCTCGTTCACCGAGCTCGCGACGAACAAACTCCTTAAAGAGTTAGCGCCGAAGTACAAAGATCGTAAAGGCGGCTACACCCGACGCATCCTTTCGCACCAGCGCCAGGGCGACCGTGCCCAGATGGCCATTCTTGAACTCGTCTAACACTCATGCGTAAGCCCACACCACCAACCACCACAGTCACGTTCGATGCCGACGGCAAAGTCTTGGGACGCTTAGCGTCGCAGGTTGCGGTGGCGCTCCGCGGCAAGAACTTGCCCAGCTTTCGGCCAGACGTTATTAGCGGCGGCAAAGTCATTGTCACTAATGCCAGCGGTATCCGCGTCACCGGCAGCAAGGCGACAACCAAAATGTACGCGCACTTTAGCGGCTACCCCGGCGGTCTGCGACTCACCAGTTTCCGCGAGAAGCTGAAGGCCGACCCGGTTGGACTCTTTGTCTTGGCTGTTAAGCGCATGCTGCCAGACAATCGCACGCGCAAAATCTTGCTCACGCGCCTCACCGTCAAACCGTAAATCCATGCCAACCAAAGCACCAGCGAAGAAGCCAGCCGTGAAGCCCGCCTCGCCGCACGCGTCGAGTCGCGGCGGGAAAGTCGCAACGCACAAGCCGACGGTCAAGAAGACTGCGGCCAAAAAGGTTGCAGCGCCAAAGCACGTCGTTCATAAAGCGCACGCCGCTTCCATTGCGCCTTCGGCTCCAGCCGTCGCGGCGGCCATGCAGACGCGCGAGCAGTACCAGGCCAGTGTCGGCAAGCGCAAGACTGCCATTGCCCGCGTTCGGTACTACACGCTCGGCACGGGGGAAATTGTGGTGAATGCCATGACCTTGGAGAAGTACTTTGGCTACCTACCCTGGGCAGAGGAAGCTCGTTCACCCTTGCTCAAGACTGGCTGGACGCAAGGCCGGTGGTCAATTAAGACCCAAGGTGGCGGCAAGCACGCCCAGGCGCACGCAATCCGCCATGGCATTGCTCGAATGCTCATAGTCCTTGATCCTGCGTTGCGACCGGTGGTGAAGCCCCTAGGCTTCCTTACCCGTGATGCCCGTGTGAAAGAGCGTAAGAAGTATGGCCTGAAGCGCGCTCGTCGCGCCCCGCAGTGGCAGAAGCGCTAAGCCTGCGTTGGCAGCTGAGTACTGCCCAAGGTACACTTTGCCTATGGTAAAAGCCGTGCCAACTACCGACGTCAACAGCGTCCAGTCCAAAATTCTCCGTAACACCTCGTACCTCACGGGGGCTTTTGTGCTGCAGAAACTTATTTCCTTCGTGTACTACACGGTGGTGGTCAACAGTATTGGCGTGAGCAAGACAGGTGAGTACGGCCCGCTTAAGTCGCTTATTCCAATTTCGCTCATCCTCATAGATTTTTCGCTGTCCCAGGTACTCACGCGCGAAGTTGCGCGACGGCCGGGGAGCGTGAAGAGTTTGCTCGGCCACGTACTTGGCATTAAACTGATTTTCGCTATTGTCGTGCTGGCAGCATTTGGGTTTGTGACTAACTTCGGCAATTTTACGCAAGACGTACAGTCGTCGCTTTATCTGGTAGCGCTCATTGTCGGGTTCGATACGTTCACCTTATCGTTTTTTGCCGTCCTCCGAGGGTTGCAGAACATGAAGTACGAAGCCCTTGGCATGATCCTGAACCAGATTGTGTCAGTGACCATCGGCTACACCACGCTAAAGCTCGGCCTGGGTTTTCAGGGCGTGTTTTTTGCTACTCTGCTGGGTAGCGTGCTCAACTTCGGCTGGTCCATTTTTGCCATTCGGCACTTCCTAAAAATTTGGCCGCGCCTGGTGTGGGAATCGAAATTTATTAAAGCCCTGCTGAAAATGGCCTTACCCTTTGCCATTGCAGCCATGCTGGTGAAAGTCTACACCTACGCTGACCGCTACCTACTTATTGCCATAAAAGGTAAAGAAGCTGTGGCATTTTACGAAGTGGCACACAAGCTCACATTTGCCCTAGAGTTTTTACCTTCGGCCTTTGCGGCTGGATTATACCCCGCAATGAGCTCGTACTTTGTGGACGCTAAAGAAAAATTGCAGCAAACCTTTGAGCGTGCACTCTACTATATGATGCTCATTGCCGTGCCGCTCTCGCTATTTATATTCGTGGGCGCCGAAGAAGTGCTGGGTCTAGCTTTCAAACCTTTTTTTCAGCCGGCCGCTGCGCCGCTGCGTATTCTCATCCTTAGTTTACCGGTAATTTTTATGAACTTTCCGGTGGGTACCTTGCTCAATGCTACCAACCGCACGCGGTTGAATACCGTGAGTATGGCGATTACCGTACTGGTGAACATCTCGCTCAATGCCTTGCTCTTGCAGAAATTTTCATACATGGGCTCGGCTATTGCCACACTCATCAGTGGCGTCACGTTATTTAGCTTGGGCATGTACTGGACCAAGGGTGTTACTGCCATACCGTGGAAATCTCTCGGCATACGTTTGGGGAAAATTTACGCCGCATCGATTGTGGCCGGGGTAGCAGCCTACCCAGTGCTGCAGGTTTTTGACTGGATAGTTTATAGCCGTCATGCCGAAGTTGTACTGGCTGGCATTGTCTTCTTGCTGGTGTACGTATTTGCTCTGTACTTCTTCCGCGGCATACATCTATCCGAATTCGTTGCCGTGCGTAATGCCTTCCTTCGACGACGTTCTGCCTAAGCCATGCACGTCCTCTTGATTACCACCACGTTCCTGCCTGCCTACGGTGGCGTGGAAAGGTTTTTGGCGCACTTATTTGGTAGCAGGGATGATTTGCACGTGGACGTGCTTACTAAACCTGGGTCAGCCGCTGTAGCAGGCTGGAAGCTTATTCGCACGCCCTTGCTTACCGGCAGGATTCGACCGCGGTGGATAGGTACGTATAAGTCTTTCAAGCATTACACCGAGAAGCATGATTATGACGTCATTGTCCTTGGTCACTACGCCCCGTACCTGGCAGCTGCTTTGCGTTGTCGCAAAAAATACGGCACGAAGGTTATCGTCATCACGCACGGGCTGGATGTGCTGAGCTACGACACTGCCGGCGGCTTCCGTCGCTGGTGGCTACGCCGCCACTTGCCGAGTGCCAACCTCGTCGTGGCGAATAGCAAATACACTGATGCGCACCTCAAGCGCTTGGGTGTGCCCGAGAGCCGGCGCACCATCCTCACCCCGGGGGCCGACACCCCAGCCTCGTTCCAGCTGAAGCCCGATGCTCAGGCGACGCTCGGCCTTCCATTAGACGCGCAGGTCCTCCTCACCGTCGGCCGCTTGGTGCCGCGCAAAGGGCATTTCGTAGCAATTGACGCGTTCGCGGCCCTTGCCCCGCGCTACCCAAACCTGCACTACATCATTGCCGGCCGCGGATCCGCGGAGCAGGGCATCCGTCAGCGTATTGCTGATCTCGACTTGAATGATCGCATCCACGTCCTGAACAACGTGGAGGACACCAGCGTGGTCTACGCCGCTGCCGACCTCTTCCTCTTCCCCAGCGTGCCCGGGGCGAACGGCGATGTGGAAGGTTACGGCCTGGTGAGCTGTGAAGCGCAAACCCATGGTTTGCCGGTCATTGCTAGCAACACTGGCGGGATTCCCGAGACCATTTCTCCTGGCCTCACCGGTGAGCTGGTGGAACCTGGCAGTGCTGATGCAATTGCGAAAGCCATTGAGCCATTCCTCAAGCAGCCAGACAAGCTTCTGGCCTACAGCGAGCGCGCCCGCAAGCTCTCCCGCGACCTCTTCAGCTGGGACACCCGGCGCACGCGTATCGTTGAACTCCTCCACCTCATTACCGAAATGCCGAAGGTGAAGATCAGCGTGGTTATCCCAGCCTACAACAGCGCCAAGACCTTAGCCACGACCTTGAACGGTCTCAACGCGCAAACGCTCAAGCCTGCAGAAATTATTGTGGTGGATGACGGATCAACCGACAGCACCTCCGAAATCACGAAGAAGTTCAACGTGCAGCTCATCCGCCAAGAGAACAAAGGCGCACCCGCCGCGCGCAATGCTGGGTTTGCTAAGACCACCGGGGAATTCGTGCTCTACTGCGATGCGGACGTGCAGCTGCAGCCAACCATGCTGGAGAAAATGGCTCGCGCCCTGCTGCTGCACCCCAAAGCCGGCTACGCCTTCTGTGACTTTAAGTTTGGCTGGCATACGTTTGATTTATTTGACTTTGATCCCGAGCGCTTGCTGAAAGCCAACTACATTTCCACCATGTCTTTGCTCCGGCGGGAGAATTGCATTGGCTTTGATGAGAGCCTGAAAAGGTATCAAGATTGGGATTTGTGGAAGAGGCTACTCAAGAAGGGAATACGAGGTATATGGGTGCCGGGGAGGGGGTTTAAGACTGGGCATGGAAAGGGCATTAGTCGATAAGGAATTGATTTGAAAACTAGATTAGTGTAAATATGCATAGTTTATCTATATTTTGCATAGTTTTAGGTACTATTTGCATAGTTTATAGCTTAATGCTAAACTAGAAAAGCTAACATTATGGAAGAAACTTTACTCACAATTTCTGAAGCAGCTACCAGACTTGGCGTTTCTATAGACACGCTTCGCCGTTGGGATAAAAGCGGTAGACTTGTTGCAATTAGAAAAGCTGGTGGCGTACATCGGCACTATAGGGAAAAGGATCTCGAAATATTTTCTAGTGACCTTATTAAACTTGCTCACGTATGGATGCAGGAAGGCTCGGAATTGCCCACGGCTTTTTATTGTCCAAATAGTTCAGTCTTCCAAGCACGACTAACCAAATTAGAACTACATTTAATGAGGCATCCTGGTTTAGAAAGATTATTCTCTATTATTACGGCGGTCACGGGCGAGATTGGAAACAACTCTTTTGATCATAATCTGGGAAAATGGCCAGATATTCCAGGTATTTTTTTTGGTTACGACATGCGTAAACGATACATCGTCCTTGCCGATCGTGGCCTTGGTATTTTAGAAACACTTAAACAGGTACGCCCTACCCTCAAGACGCATATTGAGGCAGTGAATGTTGCGTTTACCGAGATTCTTTCTGGTCGAGCCCCTGAAAAACGAGGTAACGGACTCAAGTTCGTTCGTGAAGTTACCTTGGCCCAACCCATTAATTTATTTTTCACGAGTGGCGATGCTGAAATTCGTATTAAAGCGCCCGATAAAAAACTTCGTCTGACCCGTGGCCAAGAGCTACTACGAGGTTGCTTTGCCACAATCCAATTTTAAGAATAGTATTAAGAAGTTCGCAACCTACATTATGCGCATTGAACTAAAAAAATTCGGTACAACGTTAATCTCGCGACAAGCAGGGGCCGAGGCTTTTAGAGCTTTTCAGCCTACCTTGCGACACCTGCAACCGGGTGAAGTTCTAGAAATTGATTTCTCCGGTGTTTTAACTTTTTCCCCATCTTGGGGAGATGAATTTCTGAGCCCTTTAGCGGATCAATTTGGTGATAAACTTTTCATGTTAGCCAGTGACAACTTATCGGTGCAAGCAACGTTAAAATTGTTAGAGGAAATTAAAAAGCAGTCTTTTGCCGTTCATAAATAATGAACGGGTATACCAGTCTGCCTCGGCTACGATACAGGTGTTTGCGGACGGGGGATTAGCAAAGATTCGGCAAAAGACGTTTGGAAACTGGCGAAGTCAAAGCTCTAAGGTTTGGGGCACGGTATTGACAGGCCTCTTGGAGTGTAGTACTATGAAAATAGTCACTTCACTTTTTGTATAATATGGTAAAGAAACTGAATCGCATAAAAATTGAAGAAAAGCTGAAATCCGAAGGTTTTGAGGTGTTTACCCAACGCGAGTTCCAAGGTATCTTCAGCGTTTCTACAAATACCGCCGGCGTCTACATTTCAAAGAATGTCCGCAGTGGCTTATTCGTGAAGCTTCGCAATGGCTTCTACATGGTCAAAGACAGCCTGCCCGACCGGCCATTCATCGCCGGGAAGCTCTACCAGCCGTCGTGCATCTCTCTCGAAACCGCGCTTTCTCACTACGGCATTATTCCAGAAGTCGTCTACGCCACAACTTCAATTACCACCAAAGCCGCTCGGGAGTTTACCACCCCCATTGGAATTTTCATCTACCAGCAGATAAAAGTGCCAGCCTTCACCGGCTACCAATTGCGCGTGGTAGACCGCCACAAGGTGCTCATGGCTGACGCGGAAAAAGCTCTTGCAGATTACCTGTACTTCGTCGATCTCAAGCGACGCGTGCTCAACGACCGCCTGCGCTTGAAAGGGCTCAAGCAAGCAAAGCTTCTGGCATACGCTAAACTCTTCCAACGCCCGAGCTTGCTCAAGCTCATTCGCCACGTCTATGCTGAATCTTGCAAACCTACAAGAATTTACTAAGCGTAGCCAGACGTCAGAGGTCAACGTCATCCGCGAGTACTGCCAGCATGTTTTTCTGGCAACATTGTACTTGCAGCCTGGCGCGGAGCGGCTACTCTTCAAGGGTGGCACGGCATTACGTGTTGCCTTCCGCAGCCCGCGTTTTTCTGAAGACTTGGATTTTACCGGTTCCCGTATAACCCAGGTTGAAGTGGAAAGCCTTTTCACCGAAGCCTTGGCAGCCGTAGAAAAAACCGGCCTGCAGGTAGAGTTGGAAGAGGCGAAGAACACCAGCGGCGGCTACCTAGGGGAAGCGATCTTCCACGCCTACAGCAAGCGCATTATCATCCGCATTGAAGTTTCCTTACGTAGTGGCAAACCCGTCGTTGGCGTCCGGAAGCTTATTGATAATGAGTACATCCCCGAGTACAGCCTGGTTCACCTAGCGAAAGAGACGATTGTCCAGGGTAAATTGGGTGCTTTGCTTAATCGCCACAAGCCTAGGGACTTCTACGACTACTTCTTCCTCCTCTCCGGTGACTATCCACTAGTGCGGGAAGCAAAGTACGTAGCCGCCGTACAGAAGCTTTTGCGGGAAAGCAAACTCGACTTCCGCCGTGAATTGCGTCAGTTTTTGCCTGCCAGCCACGCCATGCACCTGCGGGACTTTAAAAAGGTGCTAGAGCAGAAGCTTGAAAATGTTGCACGATTTTGAATGCTTCGAACTCTCAATCCAGGCTTTGACTTCGGGGGTGATCATACGCTTGCATGCAAAGGGTGAATACTCATAAGTATACACTAGAACGGAAATACGTACCAAGAAATACACGTTTTCGTAACCCCAATAATTGTTTCGCGAGGTTTTTAGGGTATACTTCTCTCATGGTCGACCAAGATCTCCAAAATTTCTACAATGACCGCCGCAAACGGGGGCTTTCGGACAAGATTATTTTCAATGAATTGGAAGCTTCCGGTTGGTCGAAAGAAGGGTTACAGGAACGTATTGCAGCAGCGAAGTTCGTGTTTGAGAAGTCACCCACAGCAGATTTCATGGCAGATGGCTCCACGATTGAGTACGATATTACACAGCAGCACAAGCAGAAAGTGTACATGCATATTTTGTATGCCTGTTTCAGTGTGGTTGCATTCGTATTCTTTACCATTCAGGAGTCACACGATTGGTTGGTTGTTGGCATAAACATAGCTGCTTTTACCTCGGCCGGTGTTTTCTTCATTGTCAAGAATATCGTGAAGGTTCGGTCATACCCCCAACGCATTCGCTACGATAGCCAAGGTTTAACAATCTTGAAACCTCCTGGTCAGATCCAGCGGTGGACGACATTCACAGGATTTCGAGCTTTGGAGCAGGGCCTGACTGAAGAAGATATGCACGACCATCCAGTGACATTCTCCTTCTTCTCGTTTAAGAAAATCAAACCGCCAACTAGACCAGTCCTGCAGCTCTACCGAATCAAGCATTGGGTTGGTTTGCAGAGTAAAGCGTTAGCGTACACGTTGCCACTTCCACCCGGCCGAGAAGCGAGTGTTGTGGCGCTTGTGAGTAAATACCTCCCAGCACTATCAAGCAATGATGCCACGAATGGTACGAGTTTGGCGTGGAAGATATTTACCATTGGCATGGGTTTTTTAGCTTTATTCTTGATTGGAGCGATAATCTTAGTGCTCGTGTATTAGATCAATGCGCATCCCTTCCCGCAAACCTGGGAAGTACGCCGACCTGCACCGTGACCCGAACATGACGCAGGCGAAGTTTGATGAGCTCACATCGCAGCTTGGTAAGCTTTTGCAGGCACGACCCCCAGCGGCGAACGAGGTGAAGCGCCTGGCCGAGATGGGTGACTTCTCGGAGAACGCTGCTTACCAGCTGGCGAAAGGTCGGCTGCGGGGGCTTAACCAGCGGATCATGGAGATCGAAGACCACCTGAAGCATTCAGAAATCATCTACCCGGCGACGTCGGGGATTATCCAGCTTGGCAGTACAGTAACCATAGAACAGGCAGGCAATCAGCAGACTTTTCAAATCCTCGGCCCAACCGAAACAAATCCGGCGAAAGGCATTATTTCTCATAAGTCACCGCTTGGGGCGGCATTAGTCGGGAAACAGGCAGGGGATACGGTACGGTTCACAATCGGTATTAAACAACGCGAAGTTAGGATTGTTGAAGTAGAATTGGGATCCCGAAATAAATTCGGGATGACAAAATAAAAAAATCGCGCTGCTGGGTAGCCAGTTGCGCGATTTTACAAGGTGCCGGGGAGAGTTAAGGGTGACGCTCGCACGCCGTCCATTAGCTCGGTAACAAGTTCGTGGACAGAAACGATGCGGTCAATACGGGTAACGTTGGCTCCAGTAAAGATGAGACCATTTTCAGTATTACCTCGGAAAGAGTAGTCGAGCCGTTCTGCAATGCAGAATCCTGCTAATTCTCTTTTGCAGGAGGAAATACAGTGGAACGGGCAGCTCGGTTTGGGAATGTAGCCAAGCTGAAGGCGTTTCAAGAACTCATTCCTGAGTACGCGGCCAGGCATGCCGACTGGCGTCTCGATGATCTGGACGTCATGTACCGTAGCATCAACGTATGCCTGCTTGAATCCTTGTGATACTGGACATTCGGTCGTCGCGACAAATCGAGTGCCCATTTGCACAAACGTAGCGCCGAGGGCGTACATTTTAGCCATATCCTCGCCAGTGTAGATGCCGCCAGCGGCAATGATGGGGATTTTTCGTCCGCACGCATCCTCGTAAGGCCGGATTATTGCAAGAGTTTCCTGCAAGATTTTCTCTAAGGAGAAATCTTCCATATGCTCGAGCTGCTCGAACGAGAAGCCAAGATGTCCGCCAGCGAGCGGGCCTTCAATGATGAAGGCGTCAGGCGTGCGGTCGTACCGTTTCCAACGATCCAGAATGATCTTTGCCAGCCGAGCCGAGCTGATAACTGGCACCAGCGCCACAGTGGGATCTTCGACAACCGTCGGCAGCGTGAGCGGGATGCCCGCACCGTAGACGATGATTTTAGTTCCAGCCGCAACTGCAGTACGAATGAGGTCATCCGCATTTCTCAGTGCGCCCATTATATTCACCGCAAAGGGTTTGTCTGCGATTTTCGCCTTTCGCAATGCGGTCTGCAGCATTTCAATTTCGAGCTTCAACGCGGCGCATGAACTCCTATTGAACTCAGCGTAGCTCATGCCGTTCGAGAGGTCTCCCAGGCCCATCGAGGTTAGGGTGCCCATGCACCCTTCCTGCAAAACAGCCAATACGAGTGGCCACCCGGAAATTTTAACACCCATACCTCCAACCCAAAGAGGTTCATCAATTTCGTATATCCCGATTCGCTGTCTCGAGATTTCCATGCGTACCTCCTATTCATTTGTCAATGAACACGGCGTGATACCGTGTATATTTTTTGGTAGTGTGTTTCAATATGTTGAGTGCAATACTCGTTGTTGTCAAGCTACATGAATCTGCTTCTAGGCAGTGACAAAGCGATTTATTGCTGCTACGATTGGCGTTCATGTCCCATGATTCTGTAGTCCTCCGCTTCTCCGACGTTAGCTTCGAGTACGACCGCAGCCATAAAATGTTGCTGGATGGGGCGTCGTTTTCGGTTCGGGCCGGCAGCCGCATAACACTCATGGGCCAAAACGGGGCTGGCAAGAGCACCATCTTTAAGCTCGTAACTGGGGAAGCTGAACCTACCGAGGGGCAGGTGTTTCGTACCCCGTCTGATGCAACCGTCGCCATTGCCCGGCAGGTCATGCCCAAGGAAGCCTTGCCACTCACCGTTCATGAGTATTTCTCTACAGCTTTTCAAGAAGTTGAATACAGCCTGGATAAACTCATTAAGGATATATTTGATATTGTGCATTTAGACTTGCCCTTGGAAAAACTAGTTAAAGACCTTTCGGGTGGCCAACAGGCACGGCTACTCTTGGCGCATGCGCTCATCCAGAAGTCAGACATCCTGCTGCTCGACGAGCCCACGAACAATTTGGATCAGTACGGCATCGAGCACCTCACGAATTTCCTCGTAATGTACGAGAAGACCTGTATTGTGATTTCGCACGATGCTGACTTTCTAAACTCGTTTACCGACGGCGTGCTGTACCTAGACGTACACACCCAAAAGGTGGAACAGTACACCGGAAATTACACCGATGTCGTAGAGGAGATTAGCAAACGCATTGAGCGGGAGAACTTACTGAATGCCCGTATGCAGCGTCAGGTAAAGGAGAAGCGTGAGCAAGCCGAAATCTTTGCGCATAAAGGCGGCAAGCTGCGTTTTGTGGCCAAGCGTATGCGTCAGGCTGCGGAAACGGCCGAGGAGAATATCGTCAGTGTCCGAAAAGAAGATACGACCATCCGGCCCTTTACCATTCCCTTTCAAGAATTCGATAGCCACTTTAGCGGGAAGATTGTTGAGCTTCACGGAGCGACGGTTATTAAGAATCACAAAGCTGTTGAGAAGAAGCTTGACCTCGTCGTTCGGAAAGACATGCACGTAGTCATTGCCGGACCGAACGGTATTGGCAAGAGTACGCTGCTGGCAAAGCTCGCGTCGGGCTCTACGAACCACGGCACGGTGGCTCCTGAAGTTATCGTGGGGTACTACCAGCAAGATTTTGGGAACCTCGATCCAGAGCAGATTGCGTATGATACGCTTCGAGCAGCCATGGTTGAAAATGATGAGCAGAAGCTCCGCTCAACGGCAGCAGGTTTCCTTCTGGACGGGCATATTCTCTCCCGGCAGATCAGCGCGCTCTCCGAAGGCCAGAAGGGGCTCCTCTCATTCTGCCGGCTCGTGCTGCTCAAGCCCGGGCTGCTCATCCTGGATGAACCGACTAACCACATTAACTTCCGCCACCTCCCTGTGCTCGCGGAGGCGCTAGATGCATATAAGGGCGTAATGGTCATGGTGTCCCACATTCCCGATTTCGTTGCCCAGATACGCATCGATACAGTTATTGACCTGGGTACGTTGAAAGGATGAGCACGAAGTACGACGTCATCGTCATCGGTGGAGGAGCATCGGGCATGATGGCTGCGGGCCGGGCAGCAGAGCTGGGGAAGCGCGTACTACTACTCGAGAAGAACGCACACTTAGGGGTGAAGCTTAGCATCACTGGTGGTGGCCGTTGTAATATTACGAACGCCGAAGAAAACCGACGGCTTTTCTTGCAGCACTTTGGGAAAGCCGCGAAGTTTGTATTCTCGTCATTTTCCCAATTCGATAACCAGAAAACTCTAGCGTTCTTCGCCTATCGTGGTTTACTGACGAAAGTTGAAGCTGGGCAACGGGCTTTCCCAGTTACGGAAAGAGCATCTGATGTAGTCGGTATTTTGCAGCAGTACCTGCAGCAGGGGAATGTTGAGGTTCGGAAGAACGTCACAGTACGTAGTATCGCTGGTGGTAATGGCGAAGTCCGGGGTGTCGTCGTTGGGAAAGACACGCTTGTCGCGCAAAGTTACGTCGTTGCAACCGGTGGGCAATCGCATCCCGAAACCGGATCTACCGGTGATGGTTTTCGCTGGCTCAAAGATCTCGGCCATACCGTGAAGGCGCCAACCCCATCGGTGGTACCTTTAGCCGTCGCAGATACCTGGGTGAAAGCGCTCTCTGGCGTCACCTTGGATGACGTGAAGATAAGTTTCGCTGTTGCAGGGAAGAAGCAGTTCTCACTGAAAGGTCGAATCCTCTGCACGCACTTCGGCCTGTCTGGCCCGCTCATCTTGAATGCTGCTGGTAAGGTTGGGGATTTACTGCATGCTGGCGTCGTGACTGCTGCCATTGATGTATTTCCAAAGCACGACCTGGGTAAGCTCGATACGCAAGTTACAGAAATTTTTGACCAGAATAAGAACAAAGACTTCAAGAACATCTTACGACAGATAACCCCGGCGGGTACTGCACCAGCGCTCCTTATGCTCTTGCCCAAAGCTATGCAGGAAAAGAAAGTACACAGCATTGTACGGGAAGAACGGAGAATACTCGTGCACCTCCTGAAAGCACTACCCGTTACAATTACTGGGCTCATGGGGTACGAGTGGGCAGTCGTTGCAGACGGTGGTCTGGCAGTGAGCGAAGTAGAGAACAAGACCATGCGCTCGCGGAAGTACCGTAACCTCTTTGTCACCGGTGACTTGCTGGATATCAACCGTCCCTCGGGCGGTTACTCATTGCAACTTTGTTGGACCACGGGGTACGTAGCAGGGAGCCACGCGTGAGCGCTGCCCTTGCAGAGAAGCGCAATCCAGCCTACAGTAGTATCCTTTGCATCCATTAATACACTCTATGAAGAAATCTACGTTCACGAAGCGAACAAGCAGCGCTCGTCCATACGGCCGTAACGTGGGTGGTGAGAACACCTTACACCAGGCCACCTGCGCCAACTGCGGTAAAGCTTGCGAAGTGCCTTTCCTACCACGCGGCAACAAGCCCGTGTACTGCAAGAGCTGCTTCAAGCAGTATGGCAAAGGCGATACCGAGCAGCGCATGTACCCTGCGACGTGCGGGAACTGCGGCAACGTGTGCACCGTGCCGTTTCGGCCGGTGCAAGGCAAACCGGTATTCTGCAAAGACTGTTATGGCAAGCCGAACGTAAGTGCAAGCTCACATGGTACGTCGAACACCGGAGATATTAATTCTCAGCTCGCCAGCATTCACGCCAAGCTTGACACGATACTCCGCACGCTCAAGCCACGACCCGAAGCGTTAGCAGGAGAATCCTCTTTACCAGGGAAGAAACCGTCGTGGCGCAAGACGTTTAAGAAGCGTACGACGTAAGTATCCAGTACAGGTAGTGTCGCGATTTGCTTTACGTGAAGATATCCACAGCTTTTGCTGCGGACTCCAATCAGGCACTTTCATGGCCGATTTTCAAAAGTGGATTATCTTCGGCGAACGTAAGCGATTGTATCACCCCGGCACTTTCCGTCAAGCCCCCTGTGGATATTATTTCCTTGACGGCGTTTTTTTGTTGCACTACGCTCCAACCGTAACTCGTTGAAACACGGATTCAGTACCAACATACGAACTGCCGACACATGACTATGTGACGGGTGGCAGAAACGGAAACCGATATTTGAAAAGTGGCGCACACCCGTGCGCTGCAACAACCGAAAGTAACCTTAAATGACGCACGATGCACATGGTGTGTATTTGTGTAGGAAAATCACAAGACCATAAGGAGGTGGTGGTATGGCAATAGGCCCATGCGTCAAATGTGGGAGAGAATGTACGTACTGCATGTTTGGGTATTGCGCCGAGTGCTTTGGAAAGCAATTCAAGTGCAAAATTTGTGGTGAAGCAATGAATAGTTACATCAATGCTATGCGCGTCCATGTTGAGCGTTACCTACATGGTTGGCCTAAGGATCCAACAACAGTATCAGCCATTTGTATTGACTGTAGTGCACAAGGGGAACGTATATTGAAAAAATTCCGTTGAAGAATCGAAATTCGTCGTAATGAAAACAAAACAGCCTTAAGGAGGTGATGCGGTGATTGACGATTTGCAGCGAGCGGGAAAGGATATCGCATTTAGCACGGTGTCCCAATTCCTTCTGTTGGCTGGTAACCTTCAGGGAGAACCTACTGTCGATTACATCGAAACTTCTCGGGTAATCGTGCAGCAGTTCGTATTTCGGGGATCGGGTCGGTTCCCTTCATTTGGAACGCTGCATCCGCAAAGTGCGACTGGAAGCTAAATTACACGCCTCAAGTTACGCGGAGGCATGTAAGGTAGTAAATACTATGTGTACCTATACCAGCCGAAGATGGTAGGTAGCGTATGTAGCAAACAAACTCGTTACGTAAAGGATTTGTGTCATGAGCAATAAAAATACCGTACATTTTTCTGACGGGGAATTTCAAAAATCCAGCTTTTCCCGTCACAGCAAGAAGATCTGCGTTCTCGTCGCTCGGCGGGGCAAAGTGGTGGGGGTGCGAGATTCTAAAGACCCTCGGAAGAAAACTTTGAATTTTACCGCAGCCGAGTGGCGAGCTTTCGTCCAAGGGGTGAAGGTAGGCGAATTCGAAATCTAACCGTTGTGGTTAGACACTTGTAGAAATAGTTCTTATTGCCTTTATATGGAGAGGTATACACGAACTTTAGGTTATGAAAGGATGTGTACTCCATGGCGTTACCAAAAGACGGTTCATTTCAAACGTCTTCGTTTAGTAACGTTGATCCGGTCCCGTTCTGCGTAGCGGTTGCCCGGAGCAATGATGGCATCCTCGTGAAGCACTCGAAAGACGCTACGGGGAAAACCTTAGCTTTTACTACAAAAGAGTGGGAAGCATTTGTGAAAGGAGTAAAAGCCGGCGAGTTTGACGCGTAGTCCTCGCCTAGTAGAAACATCGAAGGTGTACGGATCCGTACACCTTCTTTTTATTTTGCACTAATTCATTCGCGGGCTGTACATGCTCCCCAGCAGTACGAAGGCGTTTACCAAGCAACTGCCTCGAACTGCAAAGCTAAAGCTTCTGCGTTGAGGTGTATACTTGCGTATATGCAGAAGCTTGCAATTTTCGATATTGATGGCACCATTTTTCGTTCAAGCCTTATCATTGAGGTTACAAATGCGCTGATTGCCGAGGGAATTTTTCCCGCTAGGGCACGGCGGGTGTATCAACAGAGTTTTGAGAATTGGCTTAACCGTAAAGCTGGCTACGACCAGTACATTGCCGATGTCGTGAAAGTTTTTGATACGCACATCAAAGGCGTACAACGCTCGGCTTTCTTGCGCGTGGTGCGAAAAGTCCTCGGCTACCAGCAGCAGCGGGTGTACCGCTACACGCGGGATATGGTGCGACAGCTGCAGAAGAAAGGATATTTTCTCCTCGCAATCTCACACGCACCAGCATACCTCGTGGTGGAATTCACCAAGCATTGGGGCTTCGACAAAGTGTATGGCCGGCTCTTCGAAGTTAAACGGGGGGCTTTTACTGGAAAAATTTTACACAAAGAGCTTATTGATGACAAAGCAAAAATCTTAAAGCTCGCCGCCGCACATCATTCGCTTTCACTCAAAGGTTCTATTGGTCTTGGCGACTCGGAAGGTGATATTCCCATGCTGAAGTTAGTTGACCGACCAATTTGCTTTAACCCGAATAGTATCCTGTACCGCCACGCCAAACGGCAAGGGTGGGAGATCATTGTTGAACGCAAAGACGTGGTATATAAGCTCTAACGTTTGTGTACGCCCTCTACCTTGTCCAGTGTGCTGACGGATCGCTGTATACGGGTATTGCGCGTGACGTTCAGCGCCGCGTGCAGGAGCATAACACCTCGTCGCGCGGCGCGAAGTACACCAAAGGCAGGCGGCCGGTGCGGTTGGTGTATGCAAAAAAGTACCATAACCGGTCAACAGCCAGCAGAGCCGAAGCGCGGATGAAACAGCTTTCACGGACTGCAAAATTGAAACTCATACGTTGACTTGAAACACGCATTCACGTTCCAGGATACGTTGCACCGCTACCCCGGGAGTGGCGGATTCTTTTACTTCTTAGCTTTTCATAAAGGCGGCAGTACGCAAACAGCAAAACCTATCGCAAGGCAAGAAGGTTCGCGCGCACGTTCGTATACTCGATGTTTGACTATATTTCTATAAGACGCTAGTTTCTCTCTGTAACCTGGCACCTTAACAATAAGGAGGTTTTGTGTCCTCGGTAGATCTTGGGAAGACATTGATTGCTTGCGTCATATTATTTTTCGTGGCTTTGGGATGGATGTTCTTTTGGACTCGTTACATTGGGCTAAAAAGAGTAAAGGACATTGAATGGACGAAGCAACATGAATGGCAAATGCTCTTGTGCATAACTGCGCCAGATTGGTTGCTTCTCGCACCAATTTTAGAAACGTGCATTTTTCAACTCCCGTTGCTTCTCTTTTTCTCCGAAATAACATTATTTTCGGGGACTGCGATACTCATTAGCGCTCATTTGTTTGGGCTCATGCATTACTACAAACCAATACTCCCACCATTTGTAGGAATCGTTTTGGGTATAGCTACGTCAGCGACACCAAGAAACAAGAATGCATATGGCAAAGGGAAATGGTTACGATATTGTAGCTCGGGTCCACTTGCGTTGGTAGAAGGCTATCTCGCAGTAAAGTATCACTCACTGTTGTTGCCAATCGTAGTACACT
>JBBTRK010000018.1:0-21661 GCA_038065235.1 Patescibacteria group bacterium | reverse complement strand
GGACCCATTGACATTACTCCATACATCGAGTAGGCTTGACCTCCAGCGTTTCCACCTGTGTGATATCATAAATCTATGCAAAACATCGATGTAGCCCAAACCATAGCCCCGTCGCTCACGTCGCGGGATGTTTCGGACATCCTTGAGCGCCGTATCCGGGAACTCCGCGTGCGCGAGGTCACCCTCGACCTGCGCTCAGTGCGCTTCGTCTCGCGATCTGCCGCCCATGAACTCCTCAAGCTGCAGAAGTCCCACACGTCGTTCTGGCGACGGTCGCGTTTGACGTTAACAAACGTGTCCCCCGATGTTCGCGCTATGTTCGATATAGTCGCACGCCAAAGAAAGACAGCGCGGCCGATACCAGCAAAGATCACATCGGTCAAATTCAAGGAATTCAGCGAGGTCTAAGTCGTTGAATTTTTCTGACCGTCGCGCGTCAGCGTGCGACGTCTTTGTCATTCAGCAAACTCGCACTCCATGTTGCCGAAAAACTTATCCCCAACTAGGGAGAAAAATGTGCCCCTTTCGGCAATTGCAGGGATTTCACCCCTCCGCCATCCTGATTTGGCGGTGCAGTGTGTCGACCATTGCACCGCAGAAAGGAGGTGAGATACCCATGAAGTGGGAACCAACCCTCCGCGCCTACACCCGGGCGCTCAAGCGGCTCGACGCGGATAAGCTCTCGCCCAGCGAGCTCCGGCGAACGATTGCCCTGCTCGACGCCCTCCACCCCGTCATGTACGGCGCCCTGCCGACCGGCCAAGAGGAAGCCTATAGGACGAAGCTCCTTCTGAAAGCGTTCGACGAAATTCTCCTCGGGCCAGCGAAGCCGAGGACGAAAGTGGTGTAGGTAGTGGAGTGGGGGTATCAGATTCCCCGTGGGATGCCACAATCTCTCACACCTTGGAATGGTGAGAGGAAAAGTTGCCGGAAACGGCAATGGTGGTAGCCCCACGGGGAATCGGACCCCGATTACCGGCTTGAAAAGCCGATGTCCTAACCGTTAGACGATAGGGCCGTATACTTGTCCCTCAGTTGCTTTCGAAGGAGTCCAGAACGCTTAAGTTTAAGCTCTCTCTGCCTCGCTGCAATTTTTGTTTTATACCTTTCTGTGTGCAGGAGGTGGTACGGCCGGTAGGCCTTGGTGGAGCGTACGCTACCACTGTTATGTTTAGCAAGTCGGTTGTTTATATCCTCGGTAATGCCTATATACCACCTACCATCCTTCAGGCTTTGTAAGATATAAAGTAGGAACATAAGCGACAGTGATTGTGGCTTGCCCGGCGGAGCCGGGTCCGGCTTTGCCGGAAAAAGCCGATGTCCTCCTGTCCGGCTCTGCCGGAAACCGTTAGACGATAGGGCCAAAATTGTGACTAACTTGTATTTTCTTTTTTATGAAATCTCTTTGTCGGCCTTGATGCTTGAGATCCCATTCACGTTGTGTCGCGTCTTCCTTTGATAGGTATGCTTCGTAGTATGTGAGTATCCATTTGTTTTGTGTTGTGGATTTTGTTTTGCCCTGCTCATGCTCCAGGAGCCTGCGTTTAAGGTTTTCCGTATAGCCAATGTATAGCCTCCCAGTTTTTGTATTTGTGATAATGTAGACGTAGTACACTTACGGCAATTTATGTTATCTGCCCAGAGGGCAGACCCGCCCTTTGGGCGGGGACGATAGGGCCGCAGAAGTGAAGATCTATCCTGCCCTATAGTTTACCGATGGTCAAGCGGTTTGCCTAGGCACCTTGTTTGGTACAGCAAATATTGCTATAGTTTGCCTACCATGCTTCGGAAAATCGCAACCAAAAATGTTGACGTCACAACCGTTGCTCCCCCACCTGCCGCCAAGGACTGGCTGGAGGAGCGCTACGATGGCCAGCTCGCGGTCGACGTGTACCAGACGCTTGACCACGTCGTCATCCAGTCCACAGTCGCCGGCGTGAAGTCCGAAGACCTGGACGTGGCCATTAGCAACGACCTCGTCACCATTCGCGGCACACGGCACCGAGACCATAACGTTGACGATGACGACTACTTCACGCAGGAGTGCTACTGGGGTGGGTTCTCCCGCTCCATCGTCCTGCCCGTGGATGTGCTCTCGGACAAGGCTGACGCCACCATGAAGAGCGGCATACTCACCATTACCATCCCCAAGGTCAAGACCGCCAAGACGCAAGTCCTCAAAGTTAAGCACGAGGACGACTAAGCGTTTTTGAAACGTCTGGCTATTGGCGGGTGGTGTATAGCACCACCATTTTTATTTCATACTCTATGCGCGGCGTAATCGAAAAAATTGATGGCATGCACGCGACCCTCCGCCTCGAGAACGGCGAATCGCTTGTCTGGCCCACGACGAAGCTCCCCGTCGATGCCCGCCTCATGAGCGTCATTGACGTGTCACTCGCCATGGCAACGACTGAGGGCGCAGAGCACGCCGAAGATTCCCGCCGGCAACTGAACGACATTCTCGCCAGCACCCCGGACGAATGAGCGGGCGGGCGCGTAACCTCCTGAAGACTGCCCGGGGGCGACGTCGATTACTCGTCGACGTGAGTTTTGGGTTTGCCTTACTCATTGTGATCATTGGTGTTTTCTTGGCTGTGCCGCAGCTATACGCCAAGAAGCTCGTCCCGGGGATGTGGGTTGGGAATGTAGCAATTGGTGGACAAACTCAAGAACAAGCACTTGGTACCCTCGGGGCAGCAGTCGATACCGTACTCGAGCATGGCCTGCGTGTCACGATTGATGGGAAGACCGCTACCGTTCCAATCCAGCAAGCGTTGACGACGAGTGACATTACGCCACCGCTCGCTGATATAAATGTTGAGACGAGCGTCAACCATGCCTTCGCCTACGGTCACAACTTCGGCGCGCTTCGTAACGCATTGCAATTCTGGCGGGCGACCATTTTGCGAAAGCATATTGATCCGGTTCTTGACGTTGATGAGCTCGTCGTGGAGGCGAGTTTGCGTACGCAGTTCGGGGCCAAGGATGATCCAGCTCAACCGGCTCACCTTGCGTACGCCAGTGGTCAATTCACCGTGGTGCCTGAGAAGGCAGGTAACGGCTTCGTCTACCAACCCGCGGTCGCTGCAGCGATTGCACAGTGGCAGAATGTCCAGCCGGCAGCAGTCACGCTTGCTCGAGGCACCGAGAATTCGCGTCTCACTACTGATCGTGCACAGGATTACGTAGATGATGCGCAAACTGCTGTGCAACGTGCGCCTTTCACTCTCACGTTCACAGACGGGAAAACGTCGAAATTGGATGCGGCGACGGTCGGAGATGGTCTTGACGTTGTGCTGAGCTCGAAAAACAAAGTCACTCTGGCTTTTACAGAAGCCAAGCTTGCATCTCTACTGAAGAAATTAAAAGTCGAAATTGATATTCCAGCAAAAGAGTCACGGTTCCGCATCGTCGACGGCAAAGTTGCCGAGTTTCAACAAGGCCAGGTCGGCCGGACATTAAACCTAGCCGAAACGGTTACTGCAATGAATAAAGTACTGATCGAGCAGAAGCAGGCGACGGTTGTCGCGGTCATTACAGAAGTTAAGCCCCAGTCCGCTGCCGACAGTGCAATGGAATTGGGAATCACCGAAAAGGTTGCGACCGGCAAGACGAACTTTGCGGGTAGCCCAACGAACCGGCGGAAGAACATTGCAAATGCGGTTCGGCTGCTCAACGGGCTGCTCATCAAACCCGGTGAGGACTTCTCACTAGTGAAAGCACTCTCCCCCATTGAACTTTCGAACGGCTACTTGCCAGAGTTGGTCATCAAGGGTAACCGGACGATTCCCGAAGTCGGTGGTGGCCTTTGCCAGGTGGGTACTACCATGTTCCGTCTCGCCCTGGATGCGGGTGTTCCTATTTTGGAGCGACGCAACCACAGCTACCGGGTGAGCTACTACGAGCCGCCGGTCGGCATGGACGCAACCATTTACGATCCCAAGCCTGACTTCCGTATTACTAACGACTACGAGTCAGCGCTTCTTTTGCAGGCGCGAGTCTCGGGCGATAACCTCATCTTTGATTTTTACGGGACCAAAGACACGCGGGTCGCAAGCACCACGACGCCGAAGCTTTTCAACGTCACCAAACCACCCGCGACGAAGTACATTAAGACCACCGACCTGAAGCCCGGGGTGAAGAAGCGCCTAGAGCGTGCGCACAACGGCGGCTCGGCCTCGTTCACCTACACGGTGACCAAGGATGGCAAAACCACCCCTCAGGTGTTTAACAGCGTGTATCGTGCCTGGCAGGAAGTGTGGTTGGTCGGCGCCACAGCCGAAGAGATTGCGGCCGAAGCAGAGGCGGCATAAGAAAAAAGCCCCGTCACATTAATGTGTCGGAGCTTTAGATTTTTTGGTGGGAACAATGTTATTTGCCATTCGTGCCCGAGTTGGTATGTCGGTGTTTACCCTCGGGCGCCAGGCGCTTCGTTTTTGCGCGCATCGCATCCATTTCTTCTTGCTGTTTGTCGTTCTCGGACTGAGCGATCTCCGCCACGTCCGCCATGGTGTTACCGCCGAGGGAAACAGCATTGGTGCCCCAGGTGTAGCCATATGTCCGGCAGACGGATGAAGAGAAGTTGCCCATTGTAAAAATGAGCAGAACGAGCCCCAGTCCGCACAGGCTCATTTTAGTGATTGACCCGGGCATGTATTTCTTTTCGTTCCACCATTTTGAGAATTTTGGCAAAAGCCAAAATGCGAGCGTTGCGGCAACAATACCGCACAGTAGAAAGAAAGCAGCCGGACCAAAATGATCATACTTGGCCAGATCGTCCTCGAGGCCGAAGAACCAGGGCAGTTTCTGATTCTTCACATAGTATGCTTCATACAAGGCCATACCGAAGATCATTAGCATACCAGTTGGAATAACCGATGTTCGCACCCAAGCGTACTTATGGCATCTGTGCCACCAATACAGTAGCCCTACCACAGCAAGCAATTGAACGGAACGCCCGATAATAGAGTCGAGCATGTTGAACCTCCTTGTTGGAGTGTTTGGGGTTGTCAACGAACTATCCTTTTCATATTTACTTAGCCAAAACTAGCCCCCTCCACGTGATCAGTCAAGGTCAGGTCTAGCAATCTGCAGCCAAGAAGGTTGCGCCTAGGAGGATCATAGAGAAGACTCCGTGAACTCCTGGGTACAACCCCCATGCTTGTCGTGGCTGCAGGTGGCTAGACCCGCGAAAAAACGGATGACGATGGGTGGCGCGGCTTGTAAAGGCTTGCAGCAATTGACCCCGAACCTTAGCACCCCAGGTATGCTCTGTCAACCCCCTGGTGCGTAGTTGAAGGCATTTTTTGGCTAACTTCAGGCAAAAATACTTGTTTCCGTGGGGCAGAGGTGGTAGACTTTTTCCACTCCTTACCCACAGCGAACCCTATGCACCTCTCTCTTGCCACCTCCCCACGCCCGACAGTTCGGGGTATTGTACTCGCCCTGTTCCAAGATGTTGCACCAGCAAAGCACCCGTGGTTTGCTTTTTTGCCGGTTGGGGCAAAGCAGACAATCCTCGCTTTCGCAAAAGCGAAAGAGTTCGAAGGGAAGAGCGGTGAGGTGCACGTGATCCCCTACGGTTCTCCAGTACGGCGTGTCGTGCTCCTCGGACTCGGGGTGCAGAAGGATTGGAATCGACGCAAGGCAACACTTGCGAGCCGACAGGTTGTGGTCGTGGCCAAGCAGCATAAGATTACTGACGTCGCAGTGCGGCTGGATGATTTGCAGTTCACCACTGTCGGTACCGAATTATTGGCACAGCTGGTTGCCGAAAATGCCCATCTTGCAGACTATAACTTCAATCGGTATCGGAAGGTGCCGAAAGGTGGTTGGCCGAAGCTTTCGTCATTCGTCCTACACGTCCGTCCTGCAGACAAGACTGCTGCGGCGAGCGGCATCCGTGTTGGTGCAATCATCGGAAATGCGAACAACATGGCGCGCGACTTGGCGAATACGCCCGGTAGCGACATGACGCCGACCTTGCTCGCGGACGCTGCGGTTGCCGAAGGGAAGAAGTTTGGCTTCTCAGTGACGGTCATGAAGAAAGACGCAATTGAACGTGAAGGTATGGGCGGCTTGCTGGGTGTCTCGCAGGGTTCACCCCACCCGCCGACGTTCACCATCATGGAGTACGCCGCGCCGGGCCATGCGAAAGACAAACCAGTTGTCTTCGTCGGGAAGGGCGTGACGTTCGACAGCGGCGGCTTGAACGTGAAGCCAGACACGGCGATGTACGAGATGCACATGGACATGTCTGGCGCCGCGGCGGTCATTGCTACGGTGCGAACGATAGCGCAGCTCAAATTGTCGATTCGCGTCATCGGCCTGATCCCAGCGGCAGAGAATATGTCAGCGGGCGACGCGTACCGGCCAGGTGACCAGCTCCGTACGCTCTCGGGCAAGACCATTGAGGTGATGCACACGGATGCGGAAGGCCGCGTGATTTTGGCTGACGCGCTCACCTACGCCGAACGGTACAAGCCCAGCGTGGTCATCGATGTGGCGACGCTCACCGGCGCGGCAATGGTTGCGCTGGGCCAACGCGCTGCAGCTATACTTTCTCCACAAGAGGATTTTAGCCAACAACTCCATAAACTCGCCGAGGAATCTGGCGACCTGGCCTGGCCCCTGCCGCTGTGGGAAGAGTACGAAGCAGACATCCAGGGAACGTTCGGCGACGTAGCGAACAGCAGCAAGGTCCGCTACGGCGGCGCGATCACTGGGGCAGCGTTCCTGTGGCAGTTTGCCAAGAAGTTCTCCCGCTGGGCGCACCTAGATATTGCACCAACCATGACGACGATCGACGGTCAATTTTTGGCGAAAGGTTCGGCTGGTGCCGGGGTTCGCCTACTCGTTGCGTACGCGCGAAGCCATGCCACAGCCTAACATCCTCACCCCCGAGGAGAAGCCGGACGACCAGTCGTTCGACATTGCCCTGCGGCCGACGTCGCTACAGGAGTACGTGGGCCAGGCGTCGGTGAAGGAGAACCTCACCATTGCTATCCACGCCGCGCGGCACCGCAAGGAGCCGTTGGATCACGTGCTGCTCCACGGCAGTCCGGGCTTGGGTAAAACCACGCTGGCGCACGTAATTAGCAAAGAGCTGAAGGCGCAGGTTCGCGTGACCAGCGGTCCAGCCCTGGAGCGCGCCGGCGACGTCGCCGCCATCCTCACCAACCTCGGCGACGGTGACGTGCTGTTCATTGACGAGATCCACCGCCTGCCGCGGACCGTGGAGGAGATCCTCTACCCAGCGATGGAGGAATACGCCATTGATCTCATCGTGGGCAAAGGCCCGGCCGCACGCACTTTACGCCTAGATTTGCCGCGTTTCACCCTCATCGGCGCGACAACACGGTTAGCACTTCTTTCATCCCCGCTGCGCGATCGCTTTGGTCTCACCTACCATTTGGACTACTACAGCGAGGCAGACATTAGCAGCATTTTGGAGCGGTCGGCGAAACTGTTAAAGGTTCCACTGGAACCTGACGCTCGTACGCTGCTCGCTGGCCGTTCGCGCCGAACCCCGCGCGTGGCAAACCGCCTGCTCAAGCGGGTGCGCGATTTCGCCACCGTGCGTACCGGCGGCACCGTTGACGTGCCCAGCACCACCGCCGCGCTGGAGCAGCTAGGCATTGACCAGCTCGGCCTAGACCCCGTAGACCGGCGGACGCTCGTCACCATCATTGACCAGTTCAACGGCGGGCCGGTCGGCCTCTCCACCCTGGCGGCAACCACCGGCGAGGACGTGCGCACCTTGGAAGACGTCGTGGAGCCGTTCCTGCTGCAAGCTGGCCTGCTCGTGCGCACCCCGCGCGGCCGCGTGGCAACGCCGGTGGCCTACCAGCACCTGCAGCGCGAAGCACCCGCAGACCTGCAGCAGCGACTGGTGTAGTGTCGGTTGGTTGACAAATTTCATATTTCTGCTATTCTCATCCGTTATGTCACCTGAAACTCCCGGCTTTAATCCAGACTTCCTGAAAGAGAAATATAGCCTCCACAACGCGGAGGAAGTTGATGCTGCGGCTGAGCGGACTGAACAACGAACAGATGAAGCAGTTGCCCAAGACCCAGCTGCCCGTATCCAAAACTACCTGGATCGCCTAGAGCGGCTGGCACTCGATCCAGAGAAGGACCAACCGCGAAAGATGTTCGACGGGGAATCCCGACCCCGTGCCCTCTCACTGTTACGGGAAATGGTCATGAACAAATACGTCCGTTCAAACAAAGAGAAGCTCGCTCAAGGCGCTGCCGGGGTCGAGGAACGCGCGGCCAGAACACTGGGCATTGACGTCCAGTACGGCGAGCAAGAACTGGCCGAACGTGGAAACATTGCCGTGGCCGATCTGGAAAAATCTCTCGACAGCTGGATTTCCTATCTGTCCGATCAAAATGAACCCTATCCGGTCTGGTTCCGGTACTATGCCTTCCGCAGTGTTCTGGACATGGGTGACTACGATAAAGACAAAGGAGAATTCACCAAGCGCTCTCCGGGGAGCACTCGCCTCTTCCCAGACATCGACCGCGGCGCCCTAGCCTACGTTGAGCAGATGATCGAAGCGGCCAAAGATCCAGGGATGCTCGAGCGCCTGCAGAAAGCCCAGCGCACCGCGGCCAACCAGGATGTTCCGGCGAACGAGTTCATAACCACTAGGAAAGCCGCCGAATTCGCCAAACTCTCCTTTGCCAAGCAGTATGCCGAAGGGATCAAGCAGAATGGTGAAATCACCCCGGAGATGCGGGAGGAAACCAAGGGGGAATGGATGAAATACCAGCAGGACACCGACCCGACCGCTCTCTGGGCTTCGTTGCAGAATAAGGGCACGGCCTGGTGCACCAAGGGCTTCGGCACGGCCAAAACGCAGCTCAAGGGCGGCGACTTCTACGTCTACTACACCTTGGACAAACAGGGCAACCCGACCATCCCCCGCCTCGCCATCCGCATGAACGGCCATGACAAGATATCGAACGACGTCCGCGGCGTCCTCGATAACCAGCAGAACATTGAAGGCAATATGATACCGATACTCGAGGAGAAACTTAAGGACTTTGGATCCGAAGCCGACGTCTGGAAGAAGAAGACCAGCGACATGAAAACCCTCACCGTCATTGAGCAAGCCATTCAAAAGAACGCACCGCTGACCGCGAAGCAGTTGCAATTCCTCTACGAAATAGACGGTAAAATAGAAGGCTTTGGCTACCAGCGCGACCCGCGCATTGCCGAGCTGCGGGAAACGCGTGACCCCGACGCAGACATGCCCGTGGTGTTTGAGTGTGCTCCTGAACAAATCGCCCACGATGCCAAAGACATTACTGAAGATACCAAAGCCTACGTGGGCAAACTCGTCCCCGGCATCTTCCAAATGCTGCCCGAAGGCATCGAGCACATCTACACGTCCTTCCCTGAAGGCCGCATCCGCCAAGACACCGTGGACATTGGCGGTACGTCCAAAGCAGAACTCCTTCGACAGCTTGAGCAGAAAGGCATCAAGATTTCCGACTACGCCAGGGACATGCTGCAGAGCCCAGATTTTACCACGGCGGAAAAGCCCGAAGCTGCTGACCTCGTGCGCCTCACCGTGGAGAGTTTGGGTTTCCCCAAGGGCGCAACCACCAAAGAAATTTACGAGCGAGCCGAAGAGTTAGGCTTGGAACTCTGCCCCGCTGAAGTTGGTCCACAGTACCGGCTGAAGAATACTGACCAGCCAATGAACGAGTGGTTCCGTATCGGTATGAAGCAAATCGCAGACCGGTCTGGCTACCCGAGCGTCTTCTACCTGGCACGCTACGAGGACGGTCTGTGGCTGAACGAGTATTGGGCCAAGCCTGACAACAGGTGGAATCCGGACAACGAGTTTGCGTTCCGCCTCCGCAAGTCAAAATAAGAAACTTAGCTTCTTCGTCTCTTAGTGCGTTTCACTTTGTCTTTTGATGCCCAGCACCACTCACCCTGTTCGGGTGCTGGGTTGGCACTTTGGCATTCAAAATATTTTTTTGATATAGTGTAGTTGGCTAGGTTATACCGAACGGTTACGATTGTTTCCCGCCTCAGCGGGATCCCGCCACATGGCGGTGACGGGACTTTGTCGGCTCATGCAGGCTGAGAGCGCGGACGGCTACGGTTTTCCGCGGTGGGTGTGCATGGTGTCATATAAAAAAAGAAGTACTTGGTGTGGCGCGCTGGGTGATTTACGATCACAGATAAAATACAACCTGCAGCTTGCTTGCGCGGGCAGTGGTACGGATGGCACGCCATACATCGCAGACCGGAATGGCAACCCGAACGTCTTCAACCTGGAACGCAACGAGGACGGTCTGTGGCTGAACAAGAATTGGGCCAAGCCTGACAACAGGTGGAATCCGGACAACGAGTTTGCGTTCCGCCTCCGAAACTATCTCTTTTCCGCGCCTACAGGGTGCGGTTTTTCTTCTCTGGATTACCGAGGCTCTTGCGCCAGCCACCCAACATTTTCCCGACTTCACTTAGGTTGAGGGCAACATCCTCATACTGCTTGTGGGATATCAGCTTGCCCTCCCAACCGACAGAAATGAGAAACTTGAGCGTATCCAAAATGAGGATGCACCGTGATAGCTTTTCCTCTTTCCCTACTTTTTCGCTAAAATACGCTGTATAGGTGAGCTCGAGAAGGTCGAGCCACCGCTCTTCAATCCTGGTACCGATGGTGTACCGCGCCCCTTTGGGAATATGCTGCACAAGACCAAGCCACAACAAGTATCCCTCTTTGATACGCTGCAAGATCGGGGCAGAATCGAGAGAGAGAGAGAGAGAGAGAGTAGTCGGGCCGCGCCATACGTTTGATTCTATCATTTCTATAGAAAACCTGCTCATTTCGTGGCAGGAGTTTTTGTGCGGGAAGCGGAGACGAGCGGATGTGAACAATTTTTCCATCCATTTTTTAGACAGTGTGGTCACTCTTCACCACGAGCTCCGTGAAAGGACGTACTGCCACGGGCCGTACCAGGCATTCAAGCTCAATGACCCAAAGCCGCGGCACATTCACAAAGCCAGCGTGCAGGACCGACTAGTGCACCACGCCGTGTACCGCGTACTGTACCCGTACTTTGATCGGAAATTCATTTTTGATTCGTACTCTTGCCGCAACGGCAAAGGGACGCACCGGGCCATTCAACGCCTTGCGGCAATGGCGGGGCAGGTGAGCCATAACCACACGAGGACGTGCTGGGTTTTGAAGTGCGACGTTCGTAAGTTCTTTGCCAGTATAGACCAAGCAGTGCTCATAAGAATTCTGGAAAAGTATATCGCAAATCAGGACATATTATGGTTACTAGAAAATATCATTGCGAGTTTTCAGACTGCGCCGGGGAAAGGTTTGCCGCTTGGAAATCTGACCTCGCAATTGTTCGTGAATGTGTACATGCATGAGTTTGACCAGTTCATGAAACGCAAATTGAAAGTGAAGCACTACATTCGCTATGCTGATGATTTCGTCATTTTGTCCGAAGATAAGCACTCGTTAGTCAACATCCTCTCAACTATTGAAGCGTTCTTATTGTATGAGCTGCGACTTACTCTTCATCCAAACAAAGTTTCACTGCGAACATTTGCATCCGGCATTGACTTTCTCGGTTGGGTAAGTTTTCCACATCATCGGGTTTTGCGGACAACGACAAAGCGAGGCATGTTCCGCCGTTTAGAAGAACGCCCAACTTTCGAGACAATGCAATCGTATCTTGGACTGCTGCAGCATGGGAATGCACATAGGCTAACGCAAAAAGTACTCGAAGTATTTGCCATCAAGCAGCCGTAGCCTGCAGCAGTCTACGGCTTTACGGCTCTACGGCTATCCAGCTATCCTACCCCCATGACCCTCTCGCTCTGGTTCCTCCTCATCCCTTTCGGCCTCTTGTTCGTGGTGTGGCTCGTGCTGAGCAGTGTGGCAATTGTGAAGATGCTGCGCTTCGGCTTCGTGAGCCGGCCGGCCGTGGTATCGAGTTTCATCTTTGTCATTTTCGCGGTTGCAGTTTTGGTGGGCACAACGGTCAGCCTGCGGGAGGTAGACTGGACGGCGAACTTCGAGCTTGGCACACCATCCGTCGAGTTACCGTCGGTCAACATTAGCTCACCCTTCACTCGATGAAAATCCAGCCTACCTTCCCGAACATGCTCCCAGATGAACGCGTGGTGCTCATGCTGCACCGGCATGGTTTTGTGGCCGTGCGCATTGCCTTGCTGTATTTCATGCTGGCGCTCGTTCCCGTTGCCGCGTGGCTGCTCTTGGGGACGCGCACGGACATTTTTGTGGACGTAACCAGTGCCGGCTACGCCGTAGCTACCATGCTCCTCTCGGCGTACGCGCTGGTGTGGGGTTTGCTCTTCTTCGTGTCGTGGCTCAACTACTACCTCGATGTTTGGATTATTACGAATGAGCGCATCATCAATATCACTCAGCAGCGACTCTTTCACCGCATCGTGAGCGAGCAGAAGCTCTACCGCGTGCAAGACGTCACCTGGCAAATCGAGGGCGTACTCGGCAACCTCTTCAAGTTCGGCAACGTCACCATCCAGACCGCGGGCGAGCAAGGAAAGTTTACCTTTGAGCACATTCCGGATCCGGAATCAGTGGCGAAGTCGGTGATGCATCTGCTGGAGCAAATCGAAAATCAAATGGGCGCTAGCACCATGGCGAAAATGGATGGCGACCTCTTAGAGGGCTCAGCCACACCGAATGTAAAACCTAGGCCGGAACCCCCGTCAACTCCACCGGCTGGCGCTGTGCCGCCATCAGTAAAACTCTAATTCGGCTGGCTTGCGCCGCGAATGCCGACCAGTAGCCTTGCTGGCGAGCAGCTTCGAGCGCGACGAAGAGGTTATTCCACTCTGTGTCTGTGAGCATGGGCGTCTGGCTGGCTCGGCTAGGGTCCACGCCAATGAGGTACGCGCACAGCCGCGCCACTTTGTCCCAATCCCCGGCGTCTTTCTGCTTCTGGATTGCGCGGACAACCTCCACCCAGTCCTCATCGGTGATTAGACCTGAGTGGTAGCGGTCGGGGTCGGCGAAGTGCAAGTGGTGGGCGTGCGCAATGAACTCTTCCCAGTTTTTGGTTGCGCGCAAGTTCATGAGCTCATTGAGCATCGCAGCCCACAAATCTTCCGGCACCACAAGGATGATGCCACGAGCCGGATCGATCATTTTCATGTGTGCTAGGCGCACAGCCACACCATCCCAGTCCCCTTGTTCCTCGGCTTTCGAGAGGTCGCTGACGAGCCCGTCCCAGTCCGAATCGGTAATTTCAATTTGCCGAAAACGCTCGGGATCCAAAATGGACATGCGGGAGGCGTGCCACGCGAAATCACGCCAGCGTTTACTCCGTGAGTAGTTGGCGAGTTCGGCGAGCATATCTTGCCATTCATCGGCACTAATTTGAACGTCCTGCAGCGTGGGCATAGGTGCAGTATAGCGCACTATTGTTCGACTACTCGCTCCTTACGGGTACACCTGCTTCAGGGTAATGCCGGTGTAGTAGTACGATAGAATCCAGTCAAAGGTTTTCGCCTGGTCCCGAGCGTACTTCACGGCGCCGAAGGCAGACATGCCCACCATGTGGTTCCCGCCGCCGCCGGTAAGGTAGCTCGTGGGGTAGGGTGGGGTGGTGCATATGCCCGTGGGGTCTGGCACACTCACGAGGTATGGGAAGTACTCGATGTCGAGGTTCCATACTTCTTTTATGCTGCGCGTGCGGCCGTCGGTGCAGGATGAGTACGCCGCCACAATAGCGCCGACGGTGTTTTTTGCGGTGACTGGCGTGGGGTGGGTCATGATGACGCCGCGAGTCGCAACCACAGCCGCGACCAGGTTCGGTACCTTCAGCTCGTACGCATAGCCCAAGTACACCTGGTCGGTCGTCGCATTGATGTCGTAGAATTCGTCGGCGTGCTTGGTCTTGCGTAGGTTGTGGAAGAGCGCGTACGATCGGGCGGCGACCGTCAAAGTTTTTAGGAATTCTGTTGGGCCGCTGTTTCCTGTTTCGCCCAAGCCGCTGATGTACTGTTCCATGGGCAGCTCATTGATGAGCCACACTTTCTTCGTCGCGGGTGTCGCGCGAAGCTCAAGTGTGCCGCGGAAGGCGTTGTACTGGCTGTGCCAACTGGTGACCGTTAGAATTGTTCCCACCTCTTTTCCCACCATCCGCAGCGGGCCTGGTGCAGCGACGGTCACCCCATTCGCGGTTACGGCATAGGCGCTGTTGAGGAATGCGAGCCGCGTAACCGCACCCGCCGCTACCTCGGCCACGAGCGCACCATTGACGTCAGTCACGAGCACGGGTTTATCCCCTGCAACCTCTACCCAGCCGTCAGATGTCGTCACCAAGCCGACGCGAATGATTGGTTCCGCACCGAGGCTGTTCGTGCTCACCTGCACAGGACTCGGGCTCGGGACGACGACGGTTATTGTTAAAAGGCCATCGACTGCGCGGGTGAGCCCAGGTGAAATGACTTGGACCTTCTCCAGGTACTCGCCGTAGTCTTTGGGAGCCTGGAGGGCAAATCGGAATATTCCCTTTTGTCCGGGTTTCACTTGGCTGGTGGTGAGCCGACCGAGGATGGTTTTGCCGTACCAGTTCTGGTGCCAGAGTACGCTGGTGCGCTGCTGCGGCTCTGCCAGTGCGAGTACCACTTCTCCAGCGCCTTTTCGATTCCACGTCGCGGAGCCTGTGTTCTGGACCGTGATGTCAAAGGTCTTCGAGCGGCTCGGCTCCATGGTGAAACTGGTGGATGATGCCAGCCCAGCATCGACACGGTACGCAGCAGTCTTCGGGGCGCCAACGCGGATGAGGAGTTCGAACGCAGCACCCGGCATGAAGTCGATGCCTTTCACGGCGAGTGAGAACCACTCGCGGTGCTCACCGACGGTCTTCGGGGCTTTGAGCGTGAACTTCATCGTTGTTGTCTCCCCGGGCTTCATGTCCTTACTTAAACCCATAGGCCGAACGATGGTGCCCCAGCTCTTGTCGTAGAACTTCGTACTCTTGTTGATGTCGAAACCAGTCTTCGCTTTCTTCACCGCATTGAGCGCGACGAGGTTTGTCCCTTTCGCGCGCCACACTTTTGTGCCGGTGTTTGTTACGTCGATACTGAGGGTAAGGGTTTTTCCAGGTTCGATTTGGAGGTAGTCCAGCGAACGTGTCCCAACAGTCGCACGGTAGGGCGGGGTTGGGGCTTTCTTCACTGCAGCTGTCGCTGGCAACGACTGTGTCAGACCGAGGATAACAAAAAAACCTACGCATGTGGCGAGGGCGGCGAGGTGAAGGCTTCGAGTGTGACGAGGAAACACAATCAAGTGCATTGACGTATTGCATTGTAGCATAAAATATGGTGAAATGTCAATTCACTTTTGTTCGCTGTGCTACTGTAACCATATGTCCCTGACGCGAAAAATCGCCCTGAATTCTGCCGTGCAGATCGCTGGCAAGGTCGTGAGCACTGGCTTTGGTCTGCTCGTCATTGGGATGCTCACGCGCAGCTTAGGGCCAGCTGCCTTCGGGCGTTACGCAGTCGCTTTAGCGTTCCTGCAGGTTTTTGGCGTGCTCGTTGACCTTGGTTTGTACATTGTCCTGCTGCAGAAGCTTTCCTCAGACGAGGCGAATGCGGAGAGTTGGGCTAGCACCGCCTTCACCCTTCGGCTCATTACGGCATCGGGTTTCTTAGTGCTTGCACCGCTCATCGCGCTGCTCACGCACTACCCCGGGGACGTGAAGCAAGCAATTGCCATTGCGACTATTTCCACATTCGCGGTGACCATGAACCAGGTGCTGGTGGGGATATTTCAGAAAGCGCTGCAGATGCACCGGGTAGCCATTGCCGAGCTTGTCGGTCGCGTGGTTTTACTCGTGAGTACCTATCTCGTCGTCCACAGTCACCCGACCGTGCCGTGGGTTATGGTCACCGTCGCAGCCGGATCAGTCGCCAACGTCCTACTCAGTTTCATCCTTAGTCGTGGTATCGTCCGCATTCGCTTGCACCTGGACCGCGAGAAAGTCCGTACCATTTTCCGCGAGGGGTGGCCGGTCGCCCTCTCGATTGCGTTCAACTTGGTGTACTTCAAGGCCGATACGCTCATCCTCGCGCGAATGCGTCCTGATGCCGAAGTTGGTTTATACGCGTCGGCGTACAAAGTGCTCGAGGTGCTCACTACCTTTCCGGCGATGTTCGCCGGGCTACTCACACCGTTGCTTGCCTCTGCACACGCTAGCCAGGATAAGCTTCGTTTTCAGCAAGTTCTGCAGCGTGCTGTGGATACGATTGGCCTCCTCGCCATTCCGCTCGCGGTTGGCACCGGCTTCGTTGCCATCCAGGTCATGCGCCTGGTCGGTGGGTCAGCGTACGTTGCTGCTGCCCCAGCGCTCACCGTGCTCATGGTCGCCACGGCCTGCATCTTCTTCGGCAACCTATTTGCGAATGCAGTCGTGGCGGTTGGGGCGCAGCGCCGCATGCTCTGGGCGTACGCAACCGTGGCCGTTGTCACGCTCACGGGGTACTTCATTGCCATCCCCCGTGCTGGTATTCAGGGTGCAGCGTGGATGACTTTGGTGAGTGAGTTGGCGATTGCACTCACGGGCATCATTCTCATTCTCCGTGTTACCCAAGCCAAGCTACATTGGCACCGTCTCGCCCGCACACTTCTCGCCTGCGTGCCCATGGTCATCCTCCTCATGCTCACCCCAACACTTCCGCTCTTCACTCGCCTCTTCCTGGGCGTTGCTGGGTACGTCGTTGGTCTCTTCCTCACTCGGACGTTCCCCACCGCAATTGTCCGCGAACTCTTCACTCGTCAAGCGTATGCGAATCGCGATTGACCTTCAAGCCACTGCTGGGCAGACGACCGGGTTTGGTCGCTACGTGCACCAGCTCCGTTCGGCGCTCACGACCGTCGCCCCGCCAGATGTGACGTTCCGTGACATCATCACTATCAAGCGGAACCTCAACACGCCGAAGCGCATGCTATGGGATCAGCTCGGTCTGCCCCTTGCCGCCGCGTGGCGCCGTCCCGACGTCCTCTTCGTTCCCGCATTCAGCGCCCCCGTGCTCTGGCCAGGGAAGCTCGTGGTTACCTGCCATGACCTCATTGGCCGGCTCTTCCCGCAGTACTTCTCGCGTACGGCTCGCGCGTACTGGCACGACCTGCTGCCCGCAGGTGTCCGTCACGCTGACCACGTCCTGGTTATTTCCGAATCAACGAAACGTGATGTCGTGCGGCACCTGGGTATTCCTCCATCACGCATTTCGGTAACACCGCTCGGCGTGGACGCAAAATTCAAACCGGTCACCGATCCAGCGCTCGTCGACCGCGTACGGCATACGTATAATCTCCCTCGGCCCTACTGCATTGCCATTGGCACCATAGAGCCACGGAAGAACTACCCATTCCTCGTCGACGCATTTGGCGTGGCCAAACGTGAGGACCATGACCTCGTCATCGTCGGGAAGCGCGGTTGGGATGCGTCGGCACTCGACCAGCGTATCCGCCAGTACCACATGGGCGACCGCGTGCGCGTGCTAGAGTACGTCGCCAAGGATGACCTGGTGCCGCTGCTCGGTGGTGCCACGGCACTCCTCTTCCCTTCGCGGTACGAAGGGTTCGGCTTGCCGGTGCTCGAGGCCATGGCCTGCGGCGTGCCGGTCATAGCCAGTACTGCCTCATCATTACCCGAAGTTGGCGGTGAGGCTGTGCTCTACGCCGATCCATCGGACAAGGAAGCGTGGCAAGCCCAGATTGGGCGCATCATTGCCGACGCATCGCTGCGGGCGAAGCTCCGCGCGCAAGGGCTTGCCCGTGCGGCGACGTTCACCTGGACGCGAACCGCGCAGCTCACACTTGAAGCGCTTCTTACTGTTGCCCGCGCATGACCGACCGAATTATCACCTACCCTCGAGCATTCATTACCTTCGCAACGGTTGTTGCCGTGAGCGTGCCCGTTGCCTTCTTGGCAAGCCGTTCACCCTTCCTCGCCCTCGCTGGTGTGGCAGGGGTAATCTTGTATACGGTTTTTTTGCGCTGGCCAATGTTCGGCGTGCTCGCTGTTGTTTTTCTGTTGCCTTTTGAGCGCATTGGCGCCGTGGACTTAGCTGGTATTACCGTTCGGCCAAGTCAGGTGGTTGCAATTGCACTCATCGCGGCGTGGCTGACGCGGAGTGCTTGGCGTGGCAAGCTTTACTGGCGTCCTCAGCCGCTCCTCATCCCGCTTTGTGTGTACCTCACTATTCTCGGCATTGGTTTGACGCACGCAGAGAATCTCACGCGGGGGTTGTTCGTTTTCGCATTCACGGCATTCACGCTGGCCGTGAGCATTCTCATTCCCCAACTCGTCCGGACAGAAGCGCAGGCGAATCGGGCGGTCAATGTCCTACTCATCACTACCGCGATCGTCTCGGCGTTCGGCCTCTTCCAGTTCCTCGGTGACTACGCCGGCTTACCCCCGAGCATCACTGGCCTGCGCGACCTCTACACCAAGGCTGTCCTCGGCTTTCCGCGCGTGCAGTCCACGGCGTTGGAGCCCTTGTACTTCGCCAACTTCCTCCTCCTACCACTTTCGCTCCTCACCGCGTCGCTCTTTAGCCGTGTGCAGCGGAAAGGTTTTTTTGGCCTGCCACTGCTGCTCTTGGCTGGGCTCGTCCTAGTCCTTACGGTCGCGCGCGGCGGCTACCTTGCCTTCGGCGCAAGTGTCGTGGTTATCATCGCTTTCTCGTTACGTCAGTTCCTGCACCCTGGTCGCATCCTGGCGTTCGGGGCGAGCATACTCATTGTTGGTGTCGTTGCGATGCAGATGTTGGGCGGTGGCACGGATGCTTTCAGTGTGCAGAAGTTTACCGGGCACATCACGAACCTGTTCACCGGTGCGAGCTACGAAGAGCGTGTTGCAACGTTCGACCTCGCGAACCAAGCGTTCCATGAGCAGCCTCTAGTTGGCATTGGTCCGGGGCAGTTTGGTCCGTACGCATCCATTAACCCATCGTACGAACCCAAAGACGGCTGGAAGATTGTGAATAACCTAACCTTGGAAGTGCTCGCCGAAGCCGGCATGCTCGGTCTCATTGCCCTAGCCCTCGCCTTCGCAATTCTAATTGTCCGCAGCATCCGTGCCATTCGCCGCGCGCGTTCGCCGAACCCTCGGGCACTTTTGGTTGGTGGCCTCGCCGCCGTCATTGGCATCCTGGTGCAGTACCAGACGTTCTCCATCCTCTACATTATGCACGTATGGGTAGCGGTCGGTTTGCTCGTTGCCTTTCAGAATCTCGTGCTTGCTCCTCCACGAGAGTAAGCTCAGCCCATGTATCCACAATCACCCAGCCCCATACGGAATCGAATTCTGGCTTGGCTTGGACTCGGCCTGCTCTTTTTCATGCCGTATGCGACGTTTATTTTGCAGGCTGTGCGGCATGGCGCAGACTTCTTAAATGTTTCTTTCAATGGTGCACTCGACCTGGTGACGAAAAGTTGGAAAGAACTCATCCTCGGCATCCTCGTGCTCTGCGTCCTGGGGTACATCTTGCGGCACCGCAACCTCCCCTTCCGTATGCACGCAATGGATTGGCTCATCGTGCTCTTTATGGCGTACGGCGTGCTGGTCGGTGGGACTATCATCCACAGCAGCGAAGACGTCATATTCGGTTTTCGGTACGACTTCGCGGTCTTCGCCTTCTACTTCGTCGCCCGCAGCTTCTGGAGCGACGCCGTAGCACTGCTCCGGTTGCTGCGCACGTTGAACCTTGCTGCGCTCCCGCTTCTGCTTTTCGGTGTGCTCCAGGTGTTCCTTCTCCCCCGCACGTTCCTCGAGCACTTTGGATACTCGAACGTGGTGCAAGTTGGCGGCAATCCCTTGCCGCCATTCCACCTCATCGGTGACAACCTCGTGCGTGCAATGTCCACCTTCCCCGGGCCGAATAGCCTCGCTATGTACGCAGCGTTCCTCTTGCTCGCGTCGCTCTTCTTCGGCAGACGGTGGTTCCCCCGCCGATGGTGGATTGCTGACCTTGCGCTCATCAGCATCGTTCTCCTGACGACCTACTCGCGAGCACACCTGCTGAGCGTCCTCGCAGGCGCAGCGGTGTACGTACTCCTCCGTTCACACGCGCTCCAGCGGAATGTCCAGCGTCTTCGCGCCATCATCCTAACGTTTGTGTTCTGCGTCATTGTCGCTGGGCTGCTCCTCAGCATCGTGCCAGTAGCGAATACTGGCAGCGGCTCCACACTGCAGGCGTTACTCTTCCACAATTCCTCTTCCGTCTTGCACCGGAATGCACGCCTCGATGGTTGGGAGCGCATCCGTGCACACCCGTGGGGCACTGGCTTGGGGTCGGTCGGGCTTGCGACACTGAATACCGGCCGGTACGTGCGCAATCCAGAGTCGTGGTACGTCCAGGTGACCCAGGAGTTTGGCTGGCCGGGTTTGGCACTCGCACTCGTTGCCATCGGTAGCATCCTCTCTTGGCTTGTCTCACAGTACATGACGCAGCGCGATGACGTACGGCGTTTATCTGCATTCTTCTTGGTGAGTTTCACGGCAGTTGTGGTTAGTGCACAGTTCCTCCCCAGCTGGTTCGAAGTTGGGAGCATTACCTGGTGGGTACTCTTCGGTCTGTACGTGAGTGCGGTTGACCGCGAATCAATTTCATCGTCTGCGAGAATACTTCGGGATCAGTCGACAGCGTAGTAGTAGAATAGTGCTAATGATATTGTCGCTAAGGTTTTTGCGTATTCTCAAGAGTTTATTCTACAAGGTAAGCCAAAAAATCACTTGGAATTACCCTGTGGATAAATCATGACTTTGGAGGTTTTCAATCTCAGATAACAGAATTCTTACTCGACGTTTGCACATTGCTCTGTGCTCACATATTTTATTTTACGTATGCAGCATTTTCATTGCTGCTCAATAGAGCATTTTTTGTTACCCATTCATGTAGACGTTCGGCGAACGCTGCCGCTGGGCATTTTGCAATCATGTGCTTTTGCACTTTTGTTGTTTTCGTTGTTCATGGATGAGGTTCGTTCATGCTTATGGAAACGAACAACAGTTCTCGATATATATAGCCCTGGTCTTCGGTTGCGTGTTTTTGGGTACCCCTCTGTACAAATATTGGCGCGTATAAGCGCAAGGGCTTGGGATCATTAGAATATTTAGAATGTCTGTATTTTGGCTAGTTTTCGCCAAAATTTGGCTCTCATGAAACTTGCTCGGTTATAAATAATAATCTTTTCGCGAAGTGCCAGTGGTCGTCAACGCGCTTGGCTTCGTGCTACATTCGTTTCTCTTTCGTTGCACGGAAACAACAAAATTCCGCCAGCATAGGAGCGGCGGAACTTTGCTTTTCAGACTGAGATAGGTTACCTATCGTTGTCTTAAACGTTTCTGTTTCGCGAACTAGCGCTTCTTCTTCTTCGCTACTTTCTTCTTCTTTGCTACCTTCTTCTTTTTTGCCATGGTGTTCGCACCTCCTCTCATTGGTCGTGCATTGCTGCGCGTCCATTGATTATTGAATACTTTTTAAACTTAACTGCATGAATTATAACACAAAATTCGTTGTCAAGCAACGATTGTTTGCATTCGTCAAGTATAATTACGGGTGTAATGGAAGATTCTAGTGCTTAGGTTTAGCCAGAACCTCCTGAATCATTCG
>JBBTRK010000017.1:0-44288 GCA_038065235.1 Patescibacteria group bacterium | reverse complement strand
TAGAATGTATAGAGGGAGGTAATACCGGCAATAAACCAACCACAAATCTTCCCTACCTTACGTAGTTTTTTTGTGAGCCTCTCGTAACGAAAGGCCGACCATGTTGTACCGAAACGTGAGATTTTGTGCACTTTGCCAAATAAAAAAGCCTAAGAAGAACCCTAGGCGGATGGCAATGGCTTATGTCTACACACTTCTCGTGTTTCGGCTTTAGGTCACTGTCGGTCCGCCCCCAAGCATGGGTCAAGGGCTGGACGTCCTGTGAAGGAGCGACTCCAAAACATATAGAGTATACAGTGTCGTAAAATGGTCCGTCAAGGGGTGTGTTGCCCGCAAGTGATACAAATTACCCCCTGCGGCGGCGGAAGGAGAATTTCTTCTTGCTCCCCCTTACCCAAGGGGGAGATACTTAGGGATGTAGCTAGAGTATCCCCTCCTCGGTTGAGGAGGGGTCGCGAAGCGGGGGTGGTAACCCTACTCCCCCACAACTGCCTTGATTCGACGGATGCCGGCAGAGACGGACTTCTCGGAAACAATCTTGAAGCTCTTCAGCACACCGGTGTGCTCGACGTGCGGGCCGCCACAGAACTCTTTAGAGTAATCGCCAACGCTGTACACCTTGACCGTGTCAGGGTACTTCTCTTTGAAGAATGCGAGCGCGCCAGATTCCTGTGCCTCCTTCAGCGGCATTTCCTTCGACGTCACGGGTAGGTCTTCGGCGATTTTCGCGTTCACAATGGTTTCGACCTTCAGGATCTGTTCTGCAGTCAGCTTCTCCGGATACGTGAAGTCGAAGCGCAGCCGTTCAGGGTTTATGTCCGACCCATCCTGGTGGACTTCTGGCCCGAGCAAGTCGCGCAGAGCTTGGTGGAGCAAATGCGTCGCGGTATGCATGCGGGTCATGACGTTGCGCTCGTCGTCCGTGAGCGTGGTGCTGTTCAAGCCGTGGCCGCCAAACTTCGCCGTGGCCCCAGCGCGGGACGCAGTACGGTGCTTGCCCAGCTCAGCTTCCACTTCAGCGTCATCGAAACTAAAGCCCTTCTGCTTGAGCTGGTCGAAGGTGGAGCCGTAGGTGGTGAAAAGCTGCACTGCCGCTTTGCCGGTAATGTAAATTTTCGATGCGCCTTGCTGTTCCTCCTGCTGACTCAAGATGTCTTCCTTGGGTAATTGCTTTGCCAGCTTGCCAATATCCAACATGCGAACCTTCTCGTAATTCACGTACTCCTTCTGGAAGTCCTCCAGGATTGCGCTGCGCTTCTCCTTCAGCTCGGGATACGCCTCACCGTACTCTCTGATCACGGCGTCGATGACGGGTTCAAAAGCACACCCTGGGTGCAAGTACTGGTCGCAGGCGCGACGAAACACGCGGCGGAGGATGTAGCCCTGCTCCTTGTTGCTGAACCGCACCTCGTCGGCGCGCAGAAACATCGCCGCCTTGAAGTGATCGCTAGCAATGCGTAAGCGACGCTCGTCCTCCAGCACTTCACCGGTCGAGTCAAAGCGCTCGTCCTTTTGGATCGTTTCGATGATGTGGCTGAATGCGTCGGTCTGGAATACGCTCGCTTTCTCCTGCAGGACCATGGCCAGCCGTTCCAAGCCCATACCCGTATCAATGCTCTTCTGCGGGAGCTCTTGGTACTCGCCAGCCTCATTCTTCATGTACTGCATGAGCACCAGGTTCCAAATTTCTATGAACCGACCGCAGTCGCAGTTGGGCAAGCACTTCGCGCCCAGGTCGCAGGGTGTGCCTGTGTGGTCGTAGTGGATTTCGGTGCACGGTCCGCACGGTCCAGTTTTCCCGGGCGGCCCCCAGAAATTCGCGTCGTGACCAAAGCCAGCAATGCGATCCTTCGGGAGGTGTGCCTGCCACAGCTTCACGGATTCGGCATCGGATGGTATGCCAGGGTTCTTTTTGCCACGCGTTACTTCGGCGTGGTAGTACGTCGCCCATAGCCGATCGGGATTGAGGTGAACGACTTTGGTGCAGAAATCCCAAGCAAAGTCGATGACTTCCTTCTTGAAATAATCACCGACACTGAAGTTTCCCAACATCTCAAAAAATGTCAGGTGCGTCTGATCCCCCACCTCGGTGATGTCGGACGTGCGGAAACACTTCTGCACGCTGGTAAGCTTCCGACTCTTGAGATCTTTCTCCACATCCCGCTCGCCCAGGAAGTACGGCTTGAACTGCTGCATTCCGGCAGTGGTGAGGAGTACGCTGGGGTCACCGAGAGGGATAAGTGAAGACGACCGAATGGCCACGTGACCTTTGGTCGTGAAGAAATTAAGGAATTTTGAACGGATGTCGCGGAGCTTCATAGGCAGTGCAGTAGCAGATTACGGTGCGAGCGTACCATGCGTTGGCTTCCGATCGCAATAATACCCTATTCCAGCAGGTGTGTATTGAAAAATCCTACAACTTTCCGGCTATACTTCTCTATCCCATCGCTGAACGTCCCCTTGTGCCCTGCCCCTTCCACCACCATAAGCTCGGCTGGGCCAGTGGCACCAGCGTGCAAGCGCATGGCATCCCACACGGGAACCGTACGGTCTTTGGTGCCGTGGATGAAGAGAATGGGGATATTCTGCAACGTGTGCATATGCCGCAGTGGCCGAACGTCCTCAACGTACGCACCAGTGCGAACCTTAATGATGTACAGCACCAGCGTGCCGAATGGGAAGAATGGCAAACGGCCAAGGTACTCTTTGAAGTTACTTTCAATAAGCGAACGAAATTCGGCATAGCTAGAGTCCACGACGATGGCGCGAATCTCGTGGAGGTCACCACTCTTTAGTAGCGCAACAGACCCACCCATAGAGTAGCCCAGTAGACCGATACGGTTGTGGTCCACATCCTGCCGCGTGTGGACGTAGCGCACGGCGCCGGCAAGGTCACGCGTCTCTTCTTCACCGAAAGTAATGAACTCGCCACCGCTCTCGCCCGAGCCGCGGAAGTCAAAGAGAAAAGTGTTGAAGCCTGCATCGTGTAAGAGCTTGGCTTGCGGGATAAGCTGTGTCTTGGAGTGACCGTAGCCGTGCAGCAGGATGACTGTGGCGCGCGTGGAGCCAGGGAGGAACGCACCCGCCAGTGTGACGTTGTCAGTCGCTTGGAACTGCACAAACTCAGGGTGTAAACCCGCCGTGATCCAGTCATCTGGCCGCAACTCTCGTGGGCTCTGGATTATGCCATCCGCAACTTTCCACGCAGCCGCAAAGAAAACCACCGCCCCCACGATGAAAGTGATGAAGAGGAAGTTGAGGAACATAGGGTTACAGGGCGTCGATCGCCGCGTTTACGAGCGCGTCGGCGTGCGCGTTCTCCTCGCGCGGGATGTGGCTGAAAGTAACGCGCTGGAAGTCGTGCGTGAGATTCCACACCTTGGTGAAGAGCTGAGCGAGTGTTGCGTCTTTCACCTTGTAATTGCGGTTGAGCTGCTCCACCACGAGTAAGCTATCCAACTTGCACGCCACAGTCCGCACGCCTAGCTCCTTGGCATGTGTCAAACCACGGAGCAAGGCTGTGTACTCGGCAACGTTGTTCGTGGCGTGGCCAATGGCTTCGCCGCGCTCAGCCAGAACCGTGCTGCCGTCAAAAATGACATAGCCTATAGCTGCCGGTCCAGGGTTCCCCCGTGCCCCACCGTCCGTGAAGAGCGTGCATGCGTCCATACGTGCTGCTAGTTTACCACACCACCTACTTTTGCTGCGATATGTGCAAATCAATCACCTTCAGCTGCAGCTCGGCTGTGCCGTTCCACTCATTCCGGTCGACGGTGAAGACCGCGTCAATCTTGTCGCCGACGGTCAGGTCATTCCCGTACTTCTCGCCCCCGCCAAAGGCAATGAACTTGCGCGGCTCGGGCACGGTGTGGTTCACCACGATACGCAAGTGCTTCCCTTCCTTCCCCACAGGCTGCAGCTCGGTGACGTGCATGCCGCGACAGGAAAAAGTTGGTTTCGGATTCCCAACTCCGTACGGTTCCAGTAGCTCGATAGTATCCAACAGTGACCATGTGACATCTGGCAACGCCAGGTCTACATCAATCTGTACAACATCCTGCAAATCTTTTTCCGTAATGCGCTTCGCTGCATCTTCTTCCATACCTCTCACAAACGCAGGCGCATTCGCTTCGGGCATAGTAAAGCCGCAGGCTCCAGCGTGTCCACCAAACCGCGTGAGCAGCTGCTTGTGCCGCAAGAGTGCGTCGGTAATATCGTAGCCCGGAATGCTGCGACCCGAACCAACAACTTCTTCACCTTGCTTGGCCATGACTAATACTGGCCGGTGATTCACATCAGTGAGCTTCCCCGCGACGAGACCCACGACACCCACGGGCCAGCCTTCACCCACTGCAGCGAGAAGCTTCCGCGCTGGGGTAACGGTGCCGATGGACTTCTTCGCTTGGTTGACGATAGTCTCCGTGAGCTTCTGCCGATCCACGTTAGATTGATTAAGTGCTGCGGCAATCGCTGTCGCTTCTTCCGCGTCGGTGCTAATCAGCAGGCGGAATGCCGTACTCGCGTGGTCCATCCTGCCGGCCGCGTTCAAGCGCGGTCCAATCTGGAAGCCAATGGTCGTGGTGTCAAAGTTCTCTTGTCGTGAGCTCATGGCTTCGGCGAGCGCGCGGATGCCTGGTCTCGGTGACTTCCGAAGTACGACGAGACCGTACTTTACCAACGTCCGGTTCTCACCAATGAGCGGCATGAAATCGGTCACTGTGCTGATGGCCACAAAGTCCAGTAACCACTTCTCAAAACCTTCTTTCGTTTGACCGCCGATGGTATTACCTGGCGCGCTCCGTATCAACGCTTGGGCAACTTTGAACGCCACGCCCGACCCTGCCAGGTGGGGGAACGGGTAACCGCTGTCTTTCAATTGGGGATTGATAATGGCATAGGCATCTGGCCGCTTCACTGGTTCGTGATGATGGTCAGTGATGATGACATCCATGCCGAGCTCCGTTGCCCGCGCAACCTCGTCGTGGTTACTTGTGCCACAGTCACAGGTGATAATGAGATTCGCCTTGTGAACGTCGTGTAAGTGGTCGATGGTCTGCAAATTCAAGCCGTAGCCTTCGCGCTCACGGTGTGGTAGATACACATCAACATCTGCGCCTAATGCTCGCAGCGTGGTTATGAGTACCGCGGACGAACACACGCCATCAGCGTCATAGTCGCCATGGACGATAATCTTTTCTTTCTCTGCAATGCCAGCCAGAATACGATCAACGGCCTTCCGCATTTGCGTGAAAAGGAAGGGGTCGTGGATGTCGCCGCCCCAATCGGGATTCAAAAATTCGTCAATCACCTTTTGATCACGCAGACCACGGTTCCACAGCAGCTGCAGGGTTATGGGGTTGAGCTCCGGAAATTGCGATCGCACGTCAACAGGCACCAGTTCGGCCACGCGCCAAATTTTTTCCATAGGTCTGTAGTATAGCAAACACCTACACGTAGGATGTGTAGGTGTTGAGTTTATGGCTTTTCCGGCATGAAGTGTCTCATGCAGTGCCGACAGAAGCATTTATTACGATAGGAACCGACCTCGATCACTTCTGTTGCGTGGTTACAGAGCAGGCACTCGGGACCATCTGCAGGTGCAACATAGACATGCTGGAAAATGACCCGAAACCATTGAAAGAACATAAGCCTCCATCCATGGATGATGCTCAATATGGTACGCTCGCTTTAAAATTTGTAAAGCCCAAAAGAAAACCACTTTGCGTACGTAACAAAGTTTAAGTCAAAGACTGGAGCGTTTTTGAAATGTCTATGGTATCAAGCCGACGCGTCGCCAACGACTCACCGTCGAGCTCATGCACGCGGTCAATCCACGTCGGCCGGATTTCCCGGTATAGCAAGCCGGTCGGGATCTTATCGCCCCACTCTAAGGCGCGAGCTAAGGCTTCGTACTTATTACTGAAATCGTGCTGCACACCTTCCACCTTATACACGCGCTTGTAGAACCAGCTGAAGGTGTTGTGGTGGTTGAACGTCACGCAGGGCTGCAGCACATTCACGTGGCTGAAACCCGGGTGCTGCACCGCGTCGACGATGAGCTGAGAGAGCTGGGTCGTGTCACCGGCAAAACCTTGTGCGACGAATGAGCCACCAGCCGCAATAGCGAGCGCGACTGGGTTAAGCGCTTGGTCGGCAGACCCTTCGGGCGTACTGGAAGTCTGCTGCCCGAGTTCCGTGGTCGGTGCCATCTGGCCTTTGGTCAAGCCGTACACTTGGTTATCATGGACGATGTAGGTAATATCTACGTTCCCGCGTAGCGCGTGGATGAAATGGTTGCCGCCTTCGCCGTAGCCGTCACCGTCACCGCCGACGACAATGACCTTGAGGTTCTTGTTGGCGATTTTCGCGCCAATCGCGGCCGGTAGCGCGCGGCCATGCAGGCCATGAAAGCCATAGGCTTTCACGAAGCTAGACATGTTGCCAGAGCAGCCAATGCCGTACACGATGAGCACGTTCGATGGCTTCACTTCCAATGTGGCGAGTGCGTTTTTCAGCGCGGTCCAAATGCCGAAGTCACCACAGCCCGGGCACCAGGTTGGGAAGTGTGACGTGTTAAAATCGGTGTTCTTGAGCGGCGTGGCCATACTAGTGCAAAGAAGTCACGAACGAGACAATTTCTTCGGGCCAGAATGGCCGGCCGTCGAACTTCAGAAGTTGGTGATTACAGCGCTTGCCCGTGTACTCCGCAATAACACTGCCAAGCTGACCACTGCTATTCGTCTCGACGAGGACGGTGCGCTTGGCACTGGCCAGTACTTTCGTTACGTCCTCGGTTGGAAAAGGCAGGATATAGAGGATTTGTAAAATGTTGGCCGTCACCCCGGCAGTGTGTAACTTCCGCAAGGCTTCTCGGCACGAAAGCGTGGTCGAACCCCAAGTTACGAGTGTCACGTCTGCACCAGGCTCGCCCCACAAGATGGTGCGCGGCGGCAGGTGTGGGAGTGCTGACTCGAGCTTGCGGTTGCGCTTGGCAACTTGCAGCAAACGATTCGCCGAGGTCTCATCGGCAAAACCGTACTGGTCATGCTCGTCCGAGTTCGCTAAAAATACACCACCGTCTTGGCCAGGTACGGGCCGTGGCGTTACCCCGCTCGGCGTATCAGCGTAGCGACCGTACCAATCCTTGCCCTGGTGCTCGTACGGAGCTACGAAGCCGCCGCGCTGCACCGTCACTACACTCCGGTCGAACACTGGCGTGCTCCAATGGCCTTCGGCGAGGTATTTATCGGTGAGGATGATGACCGGCAAGTGAAACTGTTCAGCGAGCTGCAGGGCGCGCGCCGATTCCTGAAAAGCTTGTGTCGGGTCGCCCGGTGCGACGACGATACGTGGGAAGTAACCTTGCGATGCGTGCATGACGAATCGGAGGTCACCCTGTTCGGTCCATGTCGGCAAGCCAGTTGCTGGCCCGGGCCGTTGCGCGTCTACGATGACGAGCGGCGTCTCGGTAATTGCGGCGAGGCCAAGGCCTTCAACCATGAGCGAGAATCCCCCACCTGACGTGCCACAGGCGACGCGCGCCCCGGCTAACGACGCACCAATAGCGTTGTTGACGGCGGCGATTTCATCCTCGGCGTGCTTGGCAACAATGTTGTACTTCGGCGCTAGCTCGGCGAGTGTTATGAGAATGGATGACGCTGGGGCCATGGGGTAGGCCGAGTAGAACGTCAGGCCACCCTGCAAAAAACCAAGAGCAATGGCGCTGTTGCCATCAATGACCATGCGCGGCGCCTGCGGTTTAGGTTTGATGCTCCAGGGGAATACTCCTTTGAACTGCTCTCGCACGTGGGCGTACCCTGCCTTGCAAATTTTCTGGTTGAGCTGCACCACGGCATTTCCTTTCTCACCGAACGTGTCTTGAAAAATCGCATCCATGAGATCCATGGGTGCATCGAGCAGTGCGAGCGTCGCCCCGAGCGCCACGGTGTTCTGCATCAAATCCTTGCCGCCTTCCTGTAAGGCGAGTTTCACCAAGGGCACGGGGACGAGCTGGATATCCTTGCGGCCATTCAGCATGGCGTCGTTGATGGTGAGCCGGTCAGGATCGAAGATGATGGCACCCTGCGAAGACATCTCCCCCACGTGCTTACGAACCGTATCCTCGTTTAGCGCGACGAGGATTTCATTGCCCTGGTCGTGCGAGAAAATCTGATGGTCATCAACCTGGACGACCTGCACGTTATGCCCGCCGCGGATGAGGCTGGGGTACTCGCTGTAGTCAACAGACCACAAACCCGCCCGCGTCACGTACTTTGCGAGCATCGCGCCCGTCACCATAATGCCGTTGCCTGCTGCCCCGCCAATTTTCCAGGTGAATTTGTTGACGGTTTTTATCATGAACCTAGTTTAGCACAATATTGAACTTACCCTTTGTCTAGAGAATCTATAACCACTTATTCTGTTCATTGATATTACCTTTTATGTTATTTGGTAGATTTTCCCAACTTGTTTCATCAAAAGTTAATATATGCTTATGAGCCAACATTGCTTCTATTATATCGAATCTCTTTTTTAGTCGTCTATGATTTAACCAACTTCCTACGCCGAAATATGCAGCAACTAATAATACTATTGATTCAAATGTATTCATAATTTACTCAGTTAAAAAGTTCACAATCGAGGCTATTGATACTTACTCTTAGTACTTTAATTCCTTCAAGTTTTCGGGGTCTAGCATAGTATCAGGATAAAGTGATTTTCTCATAGCATACAAAAGATTCCGTCCCATATCAGAAAAATTGCTACTAATGTTTATTGCGTCTTTTAGATACTTGTAATTTTCTTCTTTCAAAAACATATAGCTTTTACCAATGAATTCATTCGAGGCATCAATAAATGCAAAGTACTTATGTTTAAGGTCTGGGTTAGCTAAAACTATCTCTTTTGTTACTTGTTGAGAGTTTTCGAATTCATATTTTTTAATAAGTGAAAGGAACTCATAAATTGTCTTTACCATTCGATCATAAAGCCCCCTCTCTGCTTTGGAAAGATCGTACTGATCCCTATATATCTTTTTTACTTCTTCAATTTGTGTAGTTATTTTTGTGACATCCTCTTTTGTAGCTAAATTCTGACCTTTTGTAGAAAAATATGATGGTAAAAAATTGCGCCCAAATAAACCTACAATAAATGCAAGTAAAAAAATTAGAATATCCATAAAGTCTGCATGAAGGGCTATGAAACTGCTCTCATAATCCTGCTCATTTCGGCTTCAATGAGCGGGCCGTCGTACTCGCCGGCGTGCGCGCTGGTGCCTTCGTAGGTCGGCGCTTTGGCGTCCAAGTGGACGCTCACCCGAATCTGGTCGCCCTGCACCTCGGCGTACACGTGGTACCGCGGGAAGGTTCCCGGGCCAGCGCGCTTGGCAAAGCTGCCGTTGCGCTCCAGGTGATAACCCAAACGGCTGAAAAATACCTTGACGTTGCCAACACGTACTGCGGGTAAAACGGCTTTCATTGTTTTTTCGTAAACCTCTTTCCATGCTGCAACATTGCTTTTTGTGACGTAATCACTCGCTTGCTGGTTCTCTTTTCTATATCTTTCCGAGCGTTGCCTGCCACGCTGCCGCCTTCACGCGCCACGATTTTGTTTTCGTCCAGGTTTTTCGGTTCACGCTTTTCGGAAATTTCCGTTTTCGCGGTTTCTGCCAGCATATTCAAAACTAACTCGAGATTAGTCATATTGTCACGTAGATTCTCTTTCTTTAAACTTTTATGTTGCTTGTACTGTTTTGTCGTCATTCCGGTCCAAGCTTTGGTAATCTCGTCAGTCAAAATGGCGAAGGCTATTCCTTCTTTCACGCCTCGTTTTTCCCACTCCTCCGTGAGGGCTTTACGAATTTCAATACTTTTGAGTCGCTGATTTATCCACTCTTTGCTGTAACCCTTTTGAAAATAAGTTTTGAGTGCGCGCGTAATGGCTAACTCTGGATCGGCGGTTTCTTCCAGTCGTTCATAGCCCACACGAGCCAGCCAGAGCTTAAACGGCTCGGCATTAGGGGAAGGGACAGACTGAATCAAGCGTAGTATGGTTTCGGTATCAGCCACGTCCGTCAGGTAATATTTACCATCACTGGCCTGCATTTTCAGTTGTCCGATTTTTACGGACAACTCACTTCCTTCGTGTTTAAGCTTGGTTTTTAAGTCATTCCAATACTTTCTTGGACGGTCAGTCTGTGTCAATACTTCGATTACATCCATAATGGCAAAAGACCATAACTCTGTGTCCGCACCCCAATGACGTCGTATTTTATGACCTTCAAAAATGGTTATTTTGGATAATTTTTTCATAAGATCAAACGCAAGGTAGCATACTACTGTTGAAACGTCAGCCGCGCATCTAGAATCGTGGCTGTGCTATGCGAAACGAGTACTGGGTTGCAATCAATGGACTGCACCTCTGGGCGTTCAGCAATGAAGTTGCTTAAATTAGCAATGAGTTTCTGGAGCGAATCAGTTGCAAAGGTTTGCCCGCGCGTACCCTTGAGTACAGACCAGACCTGCGAGCGCTCCAGGAAAACTCTTGCGTCAGAAACCGTCATTGGCGCGCACGCGTAACTCACGCTCCGCAGCGCCTCAACGTAAATGCCGCCGAAGCCGAGGACGATGATTGGCCCGAATTGCGGATCACGTATGGCGCCGAGGAACACTTCCACGCCGTGGGATCGCTGATCCTGGATGACGATGTGACTTTCTGGTTTCTTCAACTCAACTTTGAAATTCTTCGCAAACCGTTGGAATGAAGTGCGAACCATTGCCGGCGTATGCAGATCCACGGCCACGGCACCACGGTCTGTTTTATGCAGCACCTTTGCCGAATCTAGCTTCATGACCGCTGGGAAGCGCAATCGTGTTGCCACCCGAACAGCTTGGTCAGCGGACTTCACGACGTAGGATGGGAGGACATCAATGCCGCCTGCGCCGAGGAACTTCCGCGCCTGCTCACCGACTGCAGTGCACCCGTGCGAACGGAATGGCGTGAGCGTTGGCGGAATATTCCGAATTGGTAAACCACTCGGCCGCGTGCCAACGACGAGCGCGTGCGCAGCTTTCACCGCAGCTTCAGGGAATGGGAACGTTGGAATGTTCGCCTGCTGCAACTGACGGACTGCTGCAGCAACCCCCGCGCCGCCAATGAATGACGTAAGAACGGGCTTCTTCGACTTTCGCGCAATGGCGATGACCGCCTTCGCTACTGCGTTACTGCGCGTCATGAGCTGTTCGGTGAGGACGAGCGCGAGGATGTCAATGTTAGAATCTGCGGCTAAAATCTTAAGCGCGGCGGCGTAGCGCTCGGGTGGTGCGTCGCCCATAACGTCAACAGGGTTGTGGATTGAAGCTGCGGGCGGCAATACGCGTTGGAGTTTCTGGAGTGACGTTTTCGTGAGTTGCGCGAGCTGCAGCGCAGTACCCGCGAGCGCGTCCGTGGCGAGGATGCCCGGGCCACCAGCGTTTGTGAGAATGGCGAGGCGATTGCCCTTGGGCCGCGGTGCATCGCTGCACACTGCGGCAAGATTGAACCACTCTTCCATGGTGTCGACGACGATGCAGCCAGCTTGCCGAAGGAGTGCGTCCGTCACCGCACTACTGCCAGCGAGCGCGCCAGTGTGCGACTGTGCTGCCCGCGCTGCAGCGACGCTGCGGCCTGCGCGGAGCACGATGACTGGTTTCTTGCTCGCAACCCGCTGCGCCACCTGCATGAAGGCGCGGTCGTCACGAATGTCTTCGAGGTAGAAGAGAATAACTTTCGTGCCTGGGTCAGCCGCGAAGTACTCGAGGAGTTCTGCTTCGCCGAGTAAGGCTTTATTGCCGAGGCTGACGATCGCCCGGAAGCCCAGGTGCTTAGCTGCGGCCCAGTCCATTTCTGCAACGGCAATAGCCCCAGACTGCGAGAGGATAGTGACCCCGCCGACGTCAGGCAGCCCAGCACCGAACGACGCGTTGAGCTTGAGGTGTGGCAGCACAATGCCGAGACAATTAGGGCCCAACAGCAGTAGGCGACCGCGCTTTGCAATGGCAACCACCTGCTCCTGCAGCGCTTTGCCTTTCTCCCCTACTTCACCAAATCCAGCACTAATGACCATGGCGCTCTTCGCTTTTGCGCGTACTGCATCGGCAATCACCGCTGACACGACTGCAGCTTGCGTCACGACAATGACGAGATCAACTTTTTGCGGTATTGCTGCTAGGCTCGGGTACGCGCGCTGGCCTTCCACGCGCTGCGCCTTCGGGTTTACCGCGTACACCTTGCCGGTGTAGCCGAAGCGGCTGCAGTTGCGGAAGATGACGTTGCCGAGCTTCGTCCGGTCACGCGAAGCGCCCACGACAGCGATCGTCCGCGGGTTGAAGAGAGGCGTGAGGTGCATGCCCCAAGTATACCAAAGAACGCCGCAGGCTGCTGCGCCGTGATGCTCAGAATGCTTACGCGTTCAAACCGTCCTTCAGCTGAATGGTCTTCTTGCAGGCGTTCGCCACTTCCATGTTGTGCGTCACCATCAAGAATGTCTGGTTGTTCTCGCGGTTCAACTTCTTCAGTAAATCAATAATCTCCAGTGACGTTGCGCTATCCAGCTCACCGGTTGGCTCATCGGCCAGGATTATTGCCGGTTTGTTAACGAGTGCTCTGGCGATTGCCACACGCTGCTGCTGTCCGCCCGAAAGCTCGTTGGGCTTGTGGTCCATACGGTCGTGCAGATTCATAAGCGTGAGCAGCTCTTCGGCCCGGGCTTTCCGCTGCTTCAGGTTCAACCCACCGTACTTCCCGGCTTGCATGACGTTCTCCTTCGCGGTCAGCGTGGGTATGAGGTTGAAACCTTGGAAGATGAACCCAAGCTTCTTCGCGCGGATAACGTTCGCTTCTTTGTCTTTCATCTTCATAACGTCAATGCCGTCGAGCGTATACTGGCCTTCGTCTGGGGTATCCAGCAAACCAAGGATGTGGAGGAGCGTGGACTTGCCGCACCCCGACGGGCCGATGATGGCCGAGAAGTCCCCTTCCAGCACGTCAATGTTCACCCCACGGAGGGCGTGAACCGCATTCGTCTTGGTGAGTTGGTAGTGCTTCTTTAGGCCGGTGGCGTGGATGAGGATTTTCGACATAACTTTGGAATTAGAGTTCGCGGATGGCGTCCACAACCTTCAGGCGAGAGGCGCGGACAGCTGGGAGGAGGCCAGCGATGATACCCAGGACGAAAGAGAACACCACGACACCAACCATGAAGACCGGGCTGATGAGAAATATTTCTGCCCCGCTGGCCGCGGTTTTAGAATTGATGATGACGATGGTGAGTGTGCCAAAGCCTAAACCGATAATGCCGCCGACGATACCAATGACCCCTGCTTCGAGTGTGTAGTCAAGAGCGATGGAACGGTTCGAAGCGCCCAAGGCCTTCTTAATGCCAATTTCCCGCTTGCGCTCGGAAATGGACATGATCATGGTATTGATGATGGAGAACCCACCAACAACCAAAGCGATCATGGCGCTGCCGAGGATGATGGCGTTGAAAATCGCTGACGCTTTATCGATAGTCTCCCCGAGCTTCGTGGGCGAGAGCACTAGAACCTCGTCCTTGAATTGGTCTTTAATGCGGTTCGCAACCACATCTGGGTCTTGGCCATCCTGCCACGATGCAGCCGCGAGTTGGGATACATCAGAGAGTTTAAACGCCCGAGCTTCCAGGAGTTGCTTGCGGGTTTCTGCGGGGAGCTTCGCTAGGTCAGCATCGGTAATTTTCCCAGCCTCGTCCGCCCGGTCTTTGAGCGACTTCAAAAAAGGGTTGGAAGCGATGAGCAATTCCCGTGCCGCGGTAATAGGCATGAACACGTACTGATCTGGACCGGTAAGGGTTTGGTCAATAATCCCTACCACTTTGAAATCGCGCTTGCGGATGGTGAAGGTATCACCGACTTTCAGCTTATTATCAGCCGCGATTGTGTAGCCAACCGCTATTGCACTATCGGGGTCACCTTTCTCAATCATCCGTCCAGATTTCATTGCCATCGTCTGCCAGTTGCGGTTCTTGTAGCTGGATTGCAAATCCATACCCTCAATGGTTGCGGGTGGACCAAAAGATGCCCCGCCGAGTGGGTTATCAGGGTCTGGTTCTTTCAGACCCAGTTCAACCCCGCCGGCAACTGCGGCCACACCTTCAACTTTTTCAATGCGCTGCAGCACATCCAGTGGCAAGAGCGCCCCACCCGAGCCCGTAGAAAAGCTTGTCCCTTTTGGCATGAGGGTAATTTGACCCGTGATGTATAATTTTCCCCCGCTGATCATCTTGTTGAAGCGGAGAGCCATAGAACCCATGACCGTGAACGCAAAAATGCCAACCGTAATACCGGTGACGGTAAGAATCGTTCGTCCTTTTCGACGGAGCATGTTTCGTAAGATTTCCATCATATTGAGAAAGTGTAAGGAATTACTGCGTATAGTCAAGCCTACTCCACCACCACTGCCATGTTCCCGAGCAACGCCCAGTCTGCCAGGAAGGCTGCACGTGTGAAACGCTTCTCACCGAAGAGCGGGTCGAGGGTGACAATTGTCGATGGGTTGCTGACGCTGCCGACGAAGCCAATGACCACGCGCGTGTGCTCACCAGTAATTGCGCGCACCGTCTTGCCGGTCTGGGTTTTCCAATCCACACGTTTCCCAGTTGATGCATTGCCCCACACAATAACCGGGTTGCCGGTTTGCACTTGGATTAGTACTTCCTCTAACGTTGCGCCAGTCATAACCCGGGAAGGCCGGTACGTACCCCCTGCTTTCGCAATCGGCGCAGCGTATACGCCATATCCTGTGCCAGGCTGCTGGCCATTTATATCGCCGACAAATGCAACATCTGGATCACCCCACACCCCGTTCTTCTTCGGCGTCGGGTCGAAACCAATCGCATCGATGAGCGGTTGCTCGCCAATGTCAACGCCGCGGTAACGCAAGGCCATGACAAGGGTGGCGACTTCGCAACTAAGCTTGTAATCCTGCCGGTGGTATGGCACGGCAAGCCGCGTGACTGCCTGTTCGGTGGTGAAGCGGAGTGTGAGGTTACTGGTCGCGGGCAAACCCTGTGTCGGCTGCAGCGCTTTCGAAACCGTAAGCGAGTACGTCGTTCCAAAGGCGAGAGCTTGTTTCGGAGTGAAAATTAGTTCCTCCCCTGTCCACTTCCATGTGCCTTGAACATTGGGTGAGAGTTTGAGGAGTGACGAAACATTAGTGTGCTGGACAGGCTGGTTGAATGTGAGCCGGATAGTTTGATTCACACCCACCCCTTTTGCGTCGGTTGCTGGTGAGGTCGTCGCAAGCGCAATTGGCTCAATAGTTCTAAACTGCGCCCGTATGTCGGTGTCCAGCACACCACCACTCTTCGTCCGTAACCCGTTCGGGATGGTAAGGGTGTACGTCGTGGCGCTTTTCAACACCTCGGGCTTTAGGGTAAAGATTGTACTATCGGTACTTGCCCACGTCCCGACCACGGCCGGGCTCACCTGGACTGACGCATTAAACGCTGCAGCGTCGACTGGCTCAGCGAAACGCACGATCAACGGCACATCGAGCGCTACGCCTGTGCCACTCGGAGAAATTGTGGTAATACCTGGCGGCTCGCGCACGCTCCACTTTGCGCTGAGTAATTCTTGCGGCTCACCTTGGGTAGCCACGTCTGGCGTACCGAAGGTGAGCTGCTGCGGCGTGCGCGCTATGTGAAGGGTGTACTGCTTCCCTTGGGCTAAAAACTGCACTGGCCGCAGCGTCAGGATCTTCGCATCTGCGCTCCAGGTTTGTGTAAGTTCAACGAAAGGTTCGAGCCGTGCGGTTATTACACCCGATACGCTCCGCGGCGTATCGAAGGTCACGGTCCAGGCCGCATCTGAAACGACGGTGCTCTCGGCTTTCGGCAAAACTCTTGCAATTGCTGGCAGCGACTCGGTCGTAAATGTGAGATTAGAGTCACTCCCTTGTGATCCAAAGTTAGTTGCACTCTGCACATTGCTAAGCGTGAGTGTGTATGTCGTGCTCGGCAACCACGTGCGATCTGGCACGAAGACAACAGTGCGCACGAGCCGGTTCTGCATAAGTGCATCTTTGAAAAGCACTTGGCCTTCGACGTGCGGCGTCACCTGCACCTCGAGCGTGCGGGAAATTGGCCATGAGAAACCCACCTCCAGCTGGCTGGCGAGCGGTTGCTGGCCATTGGCGTTGAGCGAGCGAATATGCGGGGTGGGCCGAACCAGCCCAATGCCTAGAGCGCCGATGAGCACAAGTGGCAAAACCAAAAGTAAACGAAGTGCCGCGTGGTGCCGCCGGACGTGTGCGTGCGCAGGCAGCTGGAGCGGCAGGGCAACGCCATCCATATCTTTAGCTTAACAAGTTCCGCCCCGTCATTTCTTCTGGCACGGGCAAGCCAAGTGTCTCGAGGACAGTGACGGCAACATCAGCGAGAATACCCACAGGCTGAACGGTGTTGAGTGCTTCCACCCCGCCAGGCAGCTGGTATGGTGACGTATCTTTCCAGCCGTTCGCCACGGCCAAAAACGGTACCGGGCTCGTAGAATGCTCTTTATCTATAGTCCCGTTCTGCAAATTCAATAGCTCTTCCGAATTCCCATGGTCCGCGGTGACATACAGCACACCGTTGACGCTAAATATTGCTTCAACCACTTGCTTCAAGCAATCATCGACAATTTCCAGAGCTTCAATTGTGGCTTGAAAATTCCCCGTGTGCGCCACCATATCTGGCCCGGCATAATTTACCACGTAGAAGTCATACGTCCCCTTAGATAACTCTTTCACCAAGCGGTCAGTAATTTCCCGGGCAGCCATGGCTGGCTTCTGGTCGTAACTGGAAATGTGCGGGCTCGGAATAAGCACGTGGTCTTCACCCGGATAGAGCTGCTCATGACCCCCGTTAAAAAAGTACGTCACGTGCGCGTACTTCTCGGTCTCTGCAACATGCAGCTGCTTCAGGCCAGCGTCAGCGATGACCTTGCCGACTGGGTTGGTAATGACCTCGGGCGGGAACGCAACGGTCACGGGCAGGTCACGGTCGTACTCGGTCATGGTGACGAAGCAGAGATCTTTCAAGTACGCCCCGCGGTTAAACTTCTCAAAACCTGGGAGGACAAAAGCTTTTGTTATCTGCCGCATCCGGTCTGGCCGAAAGTTAAAGGTGATGACTGCGTCCTTATCCTGGACAGTCGCGACGGGTTTGCCGTCGGCACCGGTAATAATTGTGGGTACGAACTCCTCGTCGTACACGCCTTTGCTATAGCTCGCCCGGATAAGCGCCAGCGGGTCTGGGCCAGTCACATCAGCCTTCCCGAAGACCATCGCCGCGAAGGCTTTCTCCTCGCGCTCCCAGCGGTTGTCCCGGTCCATGCCCCAGAACCGGCCACCCATAGTGGCAATCTTCCCTACCCCAACTTCGGTCATGTGATTCTGTAATTTGGAGATGAAATTCTCAGCACTCTTCGAGGGGGTATCCCGCCCATCGAGGAAGGCATGGACGTACACTTCCGTAAGCCCCTCCCGCTTGGCATACTCAAGTAAAGCGTAGAGGTGCTCGTTGAAGCTATGTACGCCACCGGAACTGACCAAACCCATAAGATGGAGACGCGTGCCGTGCTGCTTCACGTGCTCGACTGCAGTTTTGAATGCCGGATTGGTGAAGAAACTCCCGTCAGCAATTGCGCGGTTGATACGGGGTAAGCTCTGGTACACAATTTTTCCCGAGCCGAGGTTTATGTGGCCGACTTCGGAGTTCCCCATCTCGCCCCACGGCAAACCAACAGATTCGCCCGACGCCTGCAGGGTCATGGCCGGGTAGTGTGCCACGATATCGTCGTACGTAGGGAGTTTAGCAATATCAAACGGGTTACTTCGCGATGGCGGCGCAACACCCCAACCATCCAAAATCATTAGGACGACGGGGCGAACACGGGGGGTGAATGGTTGATCAGGCATCGGTGTTGCAGAGTAAACTTCGTCCTGTCATTTCTTTTGGCTTCTCAACGTTCATAATATTCAGCACGGTTGGAGCAATATCTGCAAGTTTTCCAGTTTTTCTAACTTTGAGGTTTCGATAGAGTTCACTCACATAAATGAAAGGCACGGGGTTGGCTGAGTGCTCGGTATCAACCTCTTTCGTCCGAACATTCTTCAACTCCTCAATGTTGCCATGGTCACCGGTGATTAGTAATGTACCGTGCGCTTTCAGTACTGCCTCGGTGAGCTGCCCCAACGCTTTATCTACGGCTTCGACCGCTTTGATTGACGCGTGCATGTGCCCGGTATGCGCCACCATGTCTGGCGCTGCATAGTTCAACGCGATGAAGTCATGTGTTGCTTTCTGAATATCTCGGATTACATACTGGGTAACTTTTGCGGTCGACATGGCTGGTTGGTGATCGTACGTCGGTACATTCGGCGATGGGATAGAGATGCGATCTTCAGCCGCCACCGGATGGTCGTACCCACCATTGAAAAAGTAGGTTAGGTGCGCATACTTCTCGCTCTCCGAGACGTAGAGCTGTCGGTACGCTTTCAGAGCCATAGGCAATGTCTGGTTAATGCCCGTACTTGGGTAGGCAGTAAGCACACCGGGCAAATCTGGACCAAAATTAGTCATCGCCACAAACACAAGGTTTTTCAAAACTTTTTTCCGTCGAAATCCCAAAAACTTCGGTTGGACGAAAGCTTTGGTCAGCTGCCGTGCCCGGTCGCTCCGCAGGTTGAAAAATATAATTGCGTCATTATCGCTCACCACACTGGGGCTTTGGCCGTCTGGGACCACAACAGTTGGTTGGATAAATTCGTCGCTCTCATTTCGGTTGTACGCTTCCATAATTGCCGATTCAGGATTTTTCGATTGCAACCCGGTACCAAGCGTGAGGAGGTCGTAGGTCTGCTGGATGCGATCCCAATGCAAGGCGCGGTCCATGGCGTAGTATCTGCCGGTCACAGACGCGATACGAGTATCTGCCAACTCTTTTTCTAACTTCTTAAGCATCTTAATGGCGGCGTACCGTGGGCTATCTCGACCATCGGTAAAAATGTGCAAGGTGACGTGCTTCAATTTCGTCAACCGTACAAACGTGAGCAGCGCTAAAATATGGTCAGGGCTAGCGTGCGCACTCTGGCTATTACCCAACATGCCAATGAGGTGAAGCGTGGAGTCGTGCTTCTCGACGTGACGCTGGGCCCGCACAAATGCCGAGTTTCGGAAGAACGCTCCCGTGGTTATATCGCGGGAAATTTGGACTTCATCCTGCAATACCACGCGACCCGCGCCAATGTTCATATGCCCGGCTTCGCTATTCCCATCCTGCCCCTTAGAGAGGCCAACTGCCTTCCCGCCCGCTTCGACGCTCGTGTTAGGGTACTGGGCCAAAAGCTTGGTGTAATTTGGAGTTTTTGCTTGGGAAATTGCATTCCAAGGGCTGGGTTTCGCAATGCCCCAACCATCCATCACCACGAGGACGACGGGTAGCTGCGGCTTCAGGATGGGACAGCGATCACGCATGAGTTGTGTGCCAAATAGCCAGGAGACGATTATACTTGGCCAAACGTTCGGCGCGGGAGAGTGATCCGGCTTTGATAGCGTCGGCACCCACGGCAATGGCGAGGTCGGCAATGGTCGTGTCGCATGTCTCACCCGAGCGGTGCGAGACGACGACCTTGTAACCGTGTGCCTGTGCCAGCTTGATGGCGTCGACGGTCTCGGTGAGCGTGCCAATCTGGTTGAGCTTGATGAGGATGGCGTTGCCAACTTTCGCGTCGATGCCGCGTTGCAGGCGCTTCGCGTCAGTCACGAAGAGGTCGTCGCCGACCACCCACATGCCTTTCGCTGCGAGTGCTGCGGTATGCGCCGGCCAATGTTCCCAGTCATCTTCGGCTAAACCGTCTTCAACTGATACAAGCTGGTACTTCGCGTGCCACTCCAAATACAAAGCCGTGAGCTGGTCTGCCGACAAGCCTTTGCCCTCGAGAGTAAGTGGATACATACCATCATCTTTTACAAATTCGCTCGCTGCCGCATCCATGCCGAGCAGCACGTCTTTGCCCAGCGTGTAGCCGGCGTTCGCCACTGCCTCGCTAATGAGCTGTAGTGGCTCCTCGTTCGAGCGCAGCCGTGGCGCATATCCACCCTCGTCACCAACCAGTGTAGAGAATGCTCGACCCTTGATGACTGCACCAAGGGCATGAAAAATTTCGGCCCCACAACGAATCTGTTCAGGAAAATCTTTCTGCTGCGGCAGAATCATAAACTCCTGAAAGCTCAAACCCGAGTCTGCGTGCACCCCGCCGTTGACGACATTGCACATGGGCGTGGGAAATTTTGCTCCAGCATTTATAAAACCAAATTGTGCCGCAATGCTCTGCCAGAGCTCTTGCTTGGCAGCGTGCGCATTCACGTGCGCAATGGCGAGCGACGCGCCGAGAATGGCGTTCGACCCCAGCTTCGACTTGTTTGGCGTGCCGTCCAGTTCGATAAGAAGCTTGTCGATGGCACGCTGATCGCTAACGTCTTTGCCTTTGAGCGCCTGGGAAATTACCCCTTCGACGTTCTGCAAGGCGCGGAGCACGCCTTTGCCACCATACCGAGCAACATCGTTATCTCGGAGTTCTAAAGCTTCGTGGCTGCCGGTCGAGGCGCCAGAAGGTACGCTCGCTACACCCACACTACCGTCGTTAAGTGTTGCGGTTACCTGCAGGGTGGGGTTCCCACGGGAATCAAGAATTTCAAGCCCGCGAAGGTGCGTGAGGATTGCCATAAATTTACGAAGTCTTGAGGAGTGGAATAATACCTGGCATAGGCTTGCCTTCCAGGAACTTCAGCATGGCGCCGCCGCCTGTGGAGAGGAAGGTGAACCTAGCGCCGAGCTGCAGGGTATTGATTGCATCGAGCGTCTCGCCGCCACCGGCAATGGTCACCGCGTGCGTCTCACTCACCAGTTTCGCCAAGTCATCTGTCCCCTTTGCGAACTCTGGCAGTTCGAAGTATCCCATTGGGCCGTTCCAGACAATCGTCCCGGCAGTTCTAATGATCATGCCGTACAGGTCGACGGTCTCGGGGCCAATGTCAAGAATGAGCTCGTCGTCAGGAACGTTCGCTACAGCGACGGTTGACGTTGCTACACCAGCTTCTGGCTTCGCAGCCATTACGACGTCGATCGGCACGCGCAGCTTGTTCGTCGTGAGCGAGAGGTCTTGCACATCGGCCACCATACTCTCCTCGATGAGCGACTTCCCCACGGCAATGCCCTGTGCCTTGAGCATGGTGTTTGCCAAGGCGCCGCCGAGCAACACGTAATCGCAATGTTGTAGGAGCGCACGGATGACTGGTAACTTTGTAGAAATTTTCGCGCCACCAATTATCGCAACGAGCGGCCGCTTGGGCTTGGCAATGGCGCTGCCCAGGAAGGCAACCTCTTTCTCCAGCTGGAAGCCTGCTGCAGACGGCAGCAAGGTAAGCAAGGTCGAGACTGAAGCGGCTTTCCGGTGTGAGACGGAGAACGCGTCGTTCACCACGACGTCACCCATGGCAGCCAGGCTCGCGGCGAACGCTGGGTCGTCCTTCGCCTCACCGGGGTTGAAACGTAGGTTCTCGAAGAGGACCACGTCGCCTTCACGAATGGTTTTGCTACGAGTTATTGCTTCGGCCGTGCCAGGGATCTGCGGGGCGAACTGCACACTGGGTATACGTTCAGCCAGGTAGTCAAACACCTGACGTAAACTTAAATGAACATCATGCTCGTTGTTCGGCTTGCCCAGGTGGGTGAGCAGCACAATCCGGCAGCGCTGAGACTTCAGGTACTCGATCGTCGGTAGTGCCGCGGTGATGCGTGTCGCATCGCAAACCTTACCGTCGCGGCACGGCACGTTAAAGTCCACACGAACAATAACTTGCTTTCCGGCAACGTCAAGATCCTTCAGCGTACGCAGTTCCATGCCGCTATTATAACACAAAAATCACTTTTTGGTGCTCCAATGTCGTCGGGTTCAACAGGGTCTGCCTCCCCTCCTCAGTTGAGGAGGGACTGCGCCGGAAGGATGAGATATAACTGTTATTTTGCTTCCAGTGTTCCGTCGCAGGATCCCAGCAGTCTTTGTGCCCTTTCTGCCTTGCCCTCGCACCCGAAGTGGTGCGGGGTGCCAGAAAGGGCAAACAATCCGTGATTGACGATCAGAAACTGGAAACCACTCGGTCGTACCACGGAACAACCACAAGATGCCGGATGTGCTCTCCGGCATGACATACTAGAAATATAATGCTTACTCCTCCTTCGCGCCGATGGGTTTGTCGAGTTTGCCCTGCTGCCGCCACTGCTGGGCCAGGAGGGACGCCTTCAAGAGCGAGTCGAACGACTCACCGCCGTCACCCCATGCACCTTGCAGGGTCTCGAACGTCATGGTCGCAGCTCGCACGTAGTAATTGTTCAGGTCTGTCACCTCTAGTTCTCCACGAGCAGATGGCTTCAAGGTCTTCACGACGTTGAATACCTGGCCATCGAACATGTACACGCCAATCACGGCGAGGTTGCTCTTCGGCTCTTGCGGCTTCTCCACGATGCTCAAAATCTTTGCACCATCGACTTCGGCAATGCCAAAGGATTTTGGATTATCCACTTCCTTTAGGAAGATCTTCGCGCCCTTTTCCTGTGCCGAGAAATCCTGCACTGCTTTCGCAATAGAATCTTCCAGTATGTTGTCGCCCAGGATGACCACGACTTTCTCACCATCCGCGAAGTCCTCAGCCAAGCTAAGTGCTTGGGCAATGCCACCGGGTTTCTCTTGCACGCCGTACGAGAGGCGGACGCCGAACGCGCTACCGTCACCGAGTAACTCAAGGAAACCACCGGCATGGCCTTTTCCTGAGACAATCATGATCTCCTTAATCCCCGCCTGCACCAGCGTCTGCAGGGGGTAGTAGATCATCGGCCGGTCGTACACCGGCAGCAAATGCTTGTTCGTGACACGCGTGAGCGGGAAGAGGCGTGAGCCCGTGCCGCCAGCGAGAATGATGCCTTTCATAAATATATAGGTTAAGGAATGTTCCTAGTGTAAGGGGTGTTTTAGCTACGCGCAAGCCACCGCTTGACAACAAATCCGTGCGGGTGTACTTTAGTTAAGTAAAGTACTTCATTCTCCTATGCCTACCTGGAATACCCCCAAAACTCGCAATTTACTCAACGCCGTCCTACAGCTGAAAAGCCAGGATGAAGCGCGCCGTTTCTTCCGTGACTTACTCACCGCTGAAGAGCTTTTGGAATTCTCCCGCCGTTGGCAAGCAGCGCAGCTGCTGAACCAGAAGGTTCCGTACACGAAGATTGTGAAAGTGACGGGTTTAAGTTCAACCACTGTGGCCCGCGTCCAGTGCTGGCTGCAGGGCAAGCTCGGTGGCTACCGACTCATGCTCAATCGCCTTGGCCACCATGCTCACGCTTCACCACATTCTCGCTTGAAAGAGGCGTGAGCTGACCTGATATTGCGTCAACCTACTCCCCTCTCAACCGAGAGGGATTTTCGTAATCAAATGTTCTTTCACAAACCCGCATTCAGAAAGGAAAATATATGAATGCAATTACCTACGAGCGGTTTAACCCAACCGTAAACCCCGAGCTGCTCCCCCAGCTCATCCGCTGCTACCAGGACGTCTTCAGTACCACGCCCTGGTCAGAGTGGAAAACCTGCAAATGCTGCAAGAAGAAATGGGGTATTGAGCAGTGGCGGGATATTCCCACCCTGCGCTGCCCGACGTGTGGAAAACCGCTCACCGACTTCTGGCCGAGTGACGTGGTGGAACGTGACATTCGCAAGGAACTAAGCATGCCGAATGCCACCTGCTGGTTGGCGTTGGATGGCGGCAACGTCATCGGCTTCTCCTGGGGCTACGCGCTCACTGGGATTGAGCTTGACGCCAAGCTCGGCATTACCTGTGGCCTCACCGAGGATCGCATTGCTTACCAGGACGAGATCGGCGTGGCTATGCCCTACCGCAGCAAGCACATCGCTAGCGAGCTGTTCAAGCTCCGCCTCGGTGACTTCATTGCGGCGAAGTTGTTCACCGGTGTAGTGCGCACAAAAACAAACCCGCCGAGCGTTACCAACCTCTGGTTCAACCGGCTGGGGTACAAGGTAATTGTGCACTACAACGACACTGATGGACGCGTGATTATGGTAAGGAATTTGCGCAGCCTTATCGCGGAAGAATCGCCTAACATTCCTATGAAGTACCCAGGCGAATGCTGCCGATAGCACTTTGTAAAACGTCCACGATATTCGTGGACGTTTTTTCTACGCTGTAAATTTCCCAACTAAGAACGCTTCGCCGCCAATTTCCTTCTCCGGCCGTGGGAAGATGATACACTCCCCTTTTCCCGCGCGGTACTCGGTGTCGCCGTCTTTGGCGAAGACGTCACCTTCGGGTAGCGCTTCGAAGTCGGCGAAGTCTTTTGCAAAGCTCAACGCGTTCGTCTGCTTCAGCACTGACCGTACGATGTGGACGTACTTCGGGGTCTGCGTTGGAGTCGGCACATCACCTTCAATGCAACCATAGTACCGTAGAAATGTTAGGATACTCTGCTTCGCGAGATCGAGGTAGAGTTCGGGTGTCTTCACCGATCCCAATTCAGTCGTGACTGCAATTTTCCCGCGCTCATAGACGTAACCATCCACTGCGCCACCTTCGGCTTCGTTCCAGCCAGTGGAAATGATGGGGAAATCCAAAGCACGAGCCAGGTCCATACTCGGTTGCTCGGTGATGAGGAATGGCGTGGTCTTCACGCTGTTCGTCGCGTGCAGGTCCAACACTGCGTCGCACGTGTCGAAGATGGGCAAAAGCTCTTGTGCGCGTCGCTCTTCCAGTGTCGTGCTGACGTTCCCGTGCATAAAGCAACGGTTCAGGTTCTTCTCAATGAACCGAACATTTTTAGCAATTGCCTCGGGGTTCGCATACATCGCGTACACCGTGCCTTTGACAATTTCCAATGTTGGCCACAGGGCCTGCAAAGCCATCACGCCGACGCGCTCGTTGCCGTGCACGCCAGCGACGACGGCGAGCGTAGGGCCATCCTGCGTTCCTCTCTTGACGAAGACGTTGTTCGGGAGTGTTTCCATAGGTGCTCGTATCATAGCGAATAATTCGTTAGTGAGCGAAAGCTAATGTAGCCTTCGCCCCAATTGTCACCGCGTCAAACAGCGGCAAGGCAATGTGCTCCTGCTGCAGAACGAGGGGTAATTCCGTGCAGCCGAGGATTATAGCCGTAGCACCTTGCGCCTTTAAATTATGACAAATCGCCTGCAACGCCTGCACATCAGCTTCGCTCTGCAGCCCAGCCATGACGTGCGTGATAACTTCAGTAACCTTAGTTTGCTGCTTCGCTGAGGGAACAACTGCACCAACGTTCTGGTTTTGCAATGCGCTGACGTACAGGCCAAACTTTGCCGTCGTTTCTGACGAGAGTATGCCAACCGCAGGATGCCCTGCCGCGGCTTGCACCGTCTCCTCCACCATGTGAACTATTGGAACGGGGCATGTGGCTTGCAGTTCATCGTAGAACACGTGCACGGTGTTGCACGCCATAACAATGCAGTCGCAGCCGGCAGCGACGAGTTTTGCTATCCCGTCGTGCAACTGCTGCAGCACGTGCGCTGTATCCACGATGCCGGTCTCATCGAAGCCGGTGAGTGGCAAGCTATACAGCACGATTTTCGGGTAGTCCGTATCCTGCACAGCATTGTACTGCTCTTGGCAGAGCTGAATAATTTTCTGGTACATGGCAGCGCTGGCACTGGGGCCCGTGCCGCCGAGGATACCAATGGTCTTCGTGAATGGCATAAGAGAAATAATTAGGGATGAGGTGAGTGAGGAGGTTTGCTAGGCCTCCTCACTGCATTAAGACAGAGCAATGTTGGTGTACGTCCCGCACACCGCGAAGAGCACGACGCGCAGGTTGAAATCCGGCAGAATTCTCTGGACCAATCGTAGGACCGGGGCCTGCTGCGTCTGGTAGAAGTCCGGCAGGATGTTCACGCCACAGCGGAAGCCGAGGCGCGACTTTCGCAAGGTGAGCCCGACGTCGAGCAACGTACACAGGCACACACCTTCGGCGCTGACGAGCGGCGCGCCCGAGCAGAACACCGTGCCGTCGCCGCTTACAACTGGGCGCTTCTTTTTGGGCAAGGCGTAGAGCATGGTCAGCGCGTCCTTCGCTTCTTGTCGAACGCTCGACTCGAGCACGGTGTACGTGGGCCCTGGCGCAAAATCATTCACGAGTTGCGCCGCGCGCTCCATAGGGTGCGCCTGGTCTGCCGTGTGCACGTCGTCGATGAAAAGCATGGTGGCATCACCAGGCTGCGCCATTTGCAGGCCGAGCTGCCAGCCCATCTCGCTCCAGACCGTGGGACCAATAGCCTTGTAGTAGTGTCCGGCTTCGATTATGTGACGCATTGCGTCCTCCTTCGTTTGTGGGTTCAATGAGCAGTGTTTGCGAATACAAAAAACAACCTCTGCGAGGTTGCTTGCTCCTACCCACGAAGGGCGGTTACATCATTCTGTTCACGAGCACGTGCAGGCAACCTCGGGGGTGAGGTTGCGACGACGAAGCGAGAGTGTCTGCAGTGCGGGAACGATCATACGAACATACTACGAACAGTTCATTGCCATGTCAATGCCTGTGCGCTCACGAGTTTGCAAGATCACTGACGCTGTGTTAGGACGACTACAGAACATACATGGAAAGGAGCATGAACTTTGAAAATTCCCCAACTTATTGTTTCGGATATTGACGGGGTTATGGCGGTGGATGGAAAAATTGTTGCAACTGTCGCTGCCGAAATGCAGCGATTAATGCACAACGGGGTACTCTGCACAGTGGCAACCGGTCGAGGCTACTACCGGTATCTGCAATGCGCAGTGGGTGTATTCACACCGAATTTCCCAGTCATCGTGGAGAATGGCGGCAGAATTTGCTCACCAGAAGGCCAAACACTGGTCACGTTTCCTGTCAGTGCCGAAACGTGTACGAAGGTGCAACACCTCATGACACCGCACTACGTTCATGGCATGGGGTTTGTCCAACTGGTTGATAACCTCTACGTCAATTTGGAATACCTCGCGCAAGGTAAAGAGAAAGATACCTTCCTCGCAAAAAAGCACGTTGCTGCAGAGTACGGAACTTTACCGGAATTTTTGCACCACTTACACCAAACGCAGTGCTGTGTCATTGCCTTCTTGCCCATACCCGGCACGGAGATGCCATTCCCAAACACCGTCAACTGGACAAGCAATGACCAAAACTACATGGTCATGGAGTCGGGCGTCTCAAAAGCTTCGGCCCTCCGCAAGCTCTGCGAGCTGCGCGGTATACCTCTTGACCACGTACTCATTGCTGGGAACGACCACAATGACATCGCACTCTTCCATCTTCCGGTACCGTGGCGTATAGCAGTAGGCGATGGCTGCAAAGAAATCCAAAAACTGGCGACACACAGCGTCGCCTCTCCCAATGCCTTCGGCGACTTCCTCACGCAATTCGTATGCTAAAAAACATGCGCTTACCTTCTGGGTAAGCGCATTTTATTACGGAATCTGACGGCGCAAGGTCCGAACTTTCCGCATGCTAATGCGCTGGTTCCAGTGTTTCACATTCACACCGTGCGTGCCCGCGGAACCGGCTTTCAACGATGTACTAACAATAGCGCCATTCGCATACCGCATGAGGTCTTTCGCATTCCGCACGTCAACCCCGCTCCCAACAAGAATGTACCGCGAAACACCGAGCTGCTTTCGTAAATCCTTGAGGATTTGCAGTTCGGGTGCTTCACCTGTCCATCGGCCAGTGACCACAATGGCATCAGCACCTTTCCGGAAAGCTAAACGCGCCGATTGCAGGAGTGTATTCCGAGAAAGAAGCTTGGCATGCTTGACGTGAATGTCTGCAAGTACCGCAACGTTTTCAGCATGCACGTGCTTTCGGTACCGCGCAACAGCGCTTGGGTCGCCGTTGATTATCCCGCAGGAGGTTCGGACGCGATCCACAAAGACCGGAATCCGAATAAAGGCGAGATCAAGTGCTGAGGCAAGTGCGAAGGCCACGCGGTAATCGTTCCACAGCACATTCACACCAAGCGGTTTGCGTACCGATGCTCGAATACGTGCACCCACCAAAGCCATAGACGCAACCGTTTCTGGATGTACAAACTCCGTATGGGGAATGTCGTAGTTGTTCTCAATAATAACACCGTCCATACCTCCGCGCACAAAAGCCCGCACATCGGCCATCACCACCTTCTCCGCAACTCGCAAACCAGGTGTCTTGGCGTAACCCAAGAGTGGCGGAAAGTGCGCCGCCCCAATGAGTATATTATGCGATTGTTTGAACATTCGGGAGAGGTTGACCATAGATGCAGTGTAATGAAAAAGAACGGCGTAGTAAAATACGCCGTTCTTACAAAGGTTCTACGCTTACGCTTCTTTTTGGGATTCCAGAACGTGCTTCTGCAGCACATCCCAGGCCCCACCAGAAGCAATCGCCTGCTTGCATGCCAGGAAACACTCCTGCAGATACGCCGTATTCAGCTGATTGCGCACGACACAGTCAACGCGATCACCGTACCGATGCATGAACAGGGGTAGAGCCGCATTCATGGCTAGGTAGTTAACCAGGTGCTCGTCCGTATTCTGGAGAGTACGCTGGTTAGCCACAAGAATATGCTCCTTGTCGTTCACGACGTGCACCGACGTGGGCGGGATAGTAACGCCGAAGTCGCCAGGTGTTACCAAAAATGAACCGCGGTACATGTCCTGGTGCGCGATGGCGACGACGGATGCAAACGGCGAAAGCTCGTCGACAATCGTATGCTCACGCACCATGGGCAAATCGTACGGATCGGTGTGCGGGCTCTCGATATCTAAGCCGCACACAATGGCCACGCCCGCATTACGTTGCAGACCTTTTTCGTGTAGCAACGCATATGCGCTGGCAATGACCGACGGGTGAACTTTTTCGTTCACACCCATCAACTTCGTAATGTTGGTGCGCGGTGCAAACGGTGCACTCATCGGGCCAGCCACGTGGTTGATCGTCTCCATCATGATCAAGTGCGAAAGATCATGAATAGTCTTGCACCAGTGCGCATCGAGGAAGGCAAAGTGGGAATTTTTCCAAACCCGCTCTACCTGCTCGATTGAACGCAAGGTCGTATTCGCACCGAGGAGCTCTATCGCTTCGGTGCTCCCCACCGCTGACGTGTTGCCGTACGATCCGTGCTTTGCCACTGGCAAACCAAGAGCTGCCAGGACGAGCGCGCTAAGCGTGGAAACGTTGATGGTCTTCTTTATCACACCGTTGTGAACAAAGCCCACATCACCGCCCATGCCCGACGTCTCAACCACGCTCGCTGGATCCAGACGAATGACCGTATCCATTAAGCTCGCGGTTGCAATGCCCGCAACTTCCTCCGCGGTAAGGTGCTTGAAGGACTCCTTCGCCGCCATGAGTTGCATGAAAGCCGTCCCGCACGCCACTGCCTTCTCGGGCGTGAAGGGCGAACGGTATGCCGTGGAGAACGCTGGAGCGGTTGCCTCGAAGAAGCACTCATTGGTCGCGGCAACGACGTACGCCATGCCGCAGAAAGCCTCTTCAAAGGTAAGGTCCTGTCCATGCTTCACCTTCCGGTCAATCATGCCCAGCGAATACCGTTCCAACGCTTCATACGCTCCGGGCAGTTCTGCCAGACGAACGCGGGCGTCATACCCAACTGCCAGCGCTTCGCGGGCTAACTGCTTCTCTCGCCGCGGACCATCCAAAACAATCCGAGACATGTGTTTCATGTTCTTTCTCCTCATTTCTATTTCAAATTGTTCATGTGCAATGAAAAACCCCCATCCCGTGCAAAGCATGGTTGGAGCCATGCTTAGAAAAGGACGGAGGTCTTTGAAACCTACGCGTTGCCACCTTTTTACGTGAAAAAAATCCACGTATCTCTCACCGACGCAGACGCTACGGAGTAGCCGACATCGGATCTACCCTATGGTTACGGAGGAAGCCGGATCTCCACTGATGCAGAGATCTCCCTGCCAATTGGCGAATCAGGCCCAATCCCCTATTTCTAGGGGACCTGATTCATGGGATTTAGACTTGTAAAGAACTCGTTTGCAAACCTTAGCAGAGAGGTTTTTTGGTGTCAAGAAAAGAGGGCTCCGGTTATAACCGCAGCCCTCTGCTGTCTTAAAAAGTCTCATGAAAGCAAAGGAACGAATTCATCAAGGAACTTATCAATCCATTTCGGGTTGACGTCCCTGGTGATGTTGAACTTCATCATACGGCGAGGACTCCTTTTTGGATCTTCGCAATCCTCAGAAATCAATGCCCACATAATTCGGTACTTATTCACCAAGTCGTGCACACGTTTCAGCGTCGCGTGGCTAAGGTCGGATGGCAAGTAGAAGCTCACCATGTTTAGCTGTCGCGGTAGCATATCGAGTCCCGAAACTTGAGAAAATTTCGAATGAATAGCATTCGCTAGCCGAATCGACTTCATGTGCATTGCCCTATAACCCTTAAAACCAAACTGATGGATTAAGGCGAAACAAGCCGCAGCATGAGCACCAGTTCGTGACCCGATTAACGTGTCATCGAACTCTTCTTGAATGTACCCTTGCTGACGCTGAGTGTACACTTGCAGGTGCTTCCGGCACAGAAAGATTCCCTGTGCCATTGGCGCTTGCCCCATTTTATAGGGGTCAACGGTCATTGAGTCCACTTCCGGAACACTGAAGCCTCCAACGTACCCCGTCTCAGTGAAGGGGTAGATGAACCCACCGTAGGCCGCATCCACGTGAACGTAGAATCTGCAGTCTTGCAACTCGTGTTTTATGTTCTGCAGTAAGCTCCCCACGGTTTGAACGGGATCCAGCGACCCCGTCATCGTTGACCCTTCATTCAGAACTATGATGAAACGGCGCATCCCTTTGTCGGCATGCAACAACCGAATCTTCTGTTCTAAAGCGGGCACGTTCATAGAACCATTGTAATTCGCCTTCACGTAGTGAAGTCCGGAACCATCGGTGGCCGGGATGAAGAGTGTCGTTGGACGTTGGCCTTCGTAGAAATCGACGAAGCCGTTTTCAACGAAATGACCTTCACCAATTCCGGTCAATCCAGCAGCCTTCCGCACTGAGTAGTGCGCAAACGAAGTTGTGAGCAACGCAACGCGCTGGTCAGCTTCGTCTCGTACTTCGCTCCTGAGTTTTTCACGGCCGATCCACACGCCCATGATGTTCGCTTCGGTTCCACCAGAGGCGATGTAGCCGTCGACCAAATCCTCAATAGCCGCGTGATTACCAATGCCCAGTAAGTCTGCCAGCATATACACAACGGCTTTTTCGACAGGTTTAATGCCGTCAAAGCCTTTTTCGCCCTTACCCCGGGTATGCGTAAGGATTGCGTTGCAGTGCCGCTTAATGAAACGATCATACACCGACACGGCAAACTTATCCGGTGCCATGCTAGGAAAGCCGAGCACCGGCCACTTCCCCCATGCGAGATTCGTCTTTAAAGCCTTCTGTAGGAAGGCGTCGATTGTTGGTTGTTTGACCCCGTGGCGGGGCCATCGACCAGTTAACAATTTATGAGCTTTCATGGCTCACCTTCCTTCTACTCCATGTTGAGGGTTGGGTAATCGATGTGCATTGCGCTGCGGACCGCCTCAATGGTAGGCTGCCCCACAGCACGAGCACGTTTAGTGCCGGTTGAAATTGCTTCGGAAACCAACTCAGGCTTCTGCTCAATCTCCAGCCGCTTCTCGCGAATGGGATCGAGCTTGGCGTTGAGCGCTTTTGCAAGATTGCGTTTGCACTCTGCGCACCCGAGCGCTCCCGAGCGACATCCAGCCGCTGTTTCTTCGGCGCCGTCGGCCCGGAAAATCTCGTGGTACGAGTAGATTGGGCAAATGCTGGGATCACCAGGATCACCTTTCCGTAATTTCTTGGGATCAGTGAAGCCAGCACGCACTTTCTGCTCGACCTCGTTTGGCGGGTCGGACAGGTAAATTGCGTTCCCGTAGCTCTTGCCCATTTTCTTGGAACCGCCCGCAAGATCACCAAGCCGAGGAACGTCACCAACTTTCGCTGTGGGCAGCGTGAGGATGGTGCCGTACCGATTGTTGAACCGACGAGCGATATCCCGCGTGTCCTCGATATGAGGAATTTGGTCTTCGCCCACTGGGATCAATAACTCGTCCACGGCATTGTACGGTTGCGGGCTGAAAAGCAGGATATCCGACGCCTGCGAGATAGGGTAAGTCATAAAACCGACATTCACATCGCCCATCCCGAGATTTTTGATTTCCTGTTTCAACGTTGGATTGCGCTGCAACGAACCCATGGAAACCATGAAGCTGAGCAGTTGCGTCAACTCATAGTACTCACGGACGTACGACTGCAGCACGAACGAAGAGTGTTCAGCATCCAGACCAACCGAGAGCCAGTCAGTGACGACTTGCCGGACGGAATCTTCGATGCCTTCCACTCGATCGAAGTGAGTCGTGAGCGCCTGCACGTCTGCTAGCAAAAAGTAGCAGTCGTACTCATGCTGAAGGCGTATCCAGTTTTCCAGTGCGCCGACGTAGTGGCCAAGATGTAGGCGACCTGTCGTGCGCATTCCAGTAAGAATTCGCTTTACCACGTTATCTCCTAGCCCAAGCCACAGTGGGCGGTTATGTAGTTCTCTACCGTTGAACGCGGTAGCGTCCCCAGCGAATGAAATGCCAGGAACTTGTCTGCAACTTCGGGTATCGTAAATCCGAGCTGCGTGTGCAAGGTGGGTGCATCCTGATCCGCGAAGCGCGCTAGTGCCTGTGCATCAGGGAGTTGATTTACCTTCATGCTTTTCTCCTTTCTTATGTTTTTCCACATCAAGTACGTCATTCGGACCATGTTTGCAAATTGGACATTGCGGTGGCACGGCCGTGTTCCAGATGTAACCGTACTGCATACGGCACGACCCGCACCACGCTGTATTTCGGTCCCATAGAGGATCTTTGCCAGGGCAAATACATTCCTGGCAGTTTGGACAATGGATGTCCCCATCGGCAGATGGTAGTGTGGTAAAAACCAAACCACATACCCAACAATAGTACCCGCTGGTACCAACCTTTATTGTGCCACCCCATCCCATAATTTTTCCTTTCTGTATTGTGTAGCGCGAAAACCCACAGCGGGCTGTTCGTTACACCTTTTTCAATATTCATTTTTCTAGCAAAGAACGGTCTAAGAGGCCATTTTGGCGCTTCGACCAAAAATTGTCAAATACCCCATAAATATATAGTATTCAGACCTGCACAATGCCTTCTTGGGGGGAATAATGAAAAACCCCTTACACCAAAGTAAGGGGTTAAAATAACTCATAAAAAATGAGTGTATTTTTGCACCCGCAGAGGGACTTGAACCCCCAACACGCAGTTTTGGAGACTGCTGCTCTACCAGTTGAGCTATGCGGGCGTTTTTGGGCAAAGAACCATTGAGAGAGGTATCTTTGCTCTTCGCCGAAAAGTTGTCAAATGCTGCGTACCCACGAGCTCGCGTAATGCAAAAGTCTCCCCCACCTCCCGGGACTGCACGACAGAACGTACTACCGCTTCTCCTTCAGAAACTTTTCAGTAGTGCGCATTGCAATTTCTACTGCCTTCCTGACATCACGTTTACGTACGTATGCCCTGACAAAAACGGCAAAGAATGTGTCCCCTGCCCCAAGCGTGTTCACAGCTGCGACGTGACGTGGCTGCACTGCAAATCGCCGACCATGTTCGAACACAATGGTTGGATTTGCACTCTGCGTCACTACGAGAATCTGCTGCTTGAAAATTTGAAGCGTCCTGGGCGAAATCCATTTTTTCTCGTGTGCAGTCATTTTTACAATATCGATGCAATGCGCAATGTTGTCTGAAATATGCACTCGCTTCAGCCCTCTGCCCTTGGCTGCTCGCACGTAGCCTTGCACGTCAACGCAACGGAGACCCTCCAATGTCATCAGCGATGCAAGATCAAATTCATCGGCAAGCGTCGAGACCACAAAGGCGTCAGCATGCTGCTTGCGCTGCAGAGAAATGACTGAGGGTTTCTTTACCAGCACTCCGCGTTCGTAACCTTTTCGCAAAGCAATCTGTGCTACACCGGGCTGACGACCATGCGAAATTACGAATCGAACTGGTTGCGTACGGAAGTACCGCTGGTACCAAAGTGCCGGCCCGCCAACGCGCGTCTGCGCCCTTCGTCCGGGGCTAGCAGCAATCGTATCAACGGCGAAACTCGAAATGATATGAATAGTCTTCATGCCTTCACTGTACCAAGTTTCCTCATGAAAAAAAAGAAAGGTGGGAATAAGCCACCTTTCGTGCCGAACTACGATAGTACAGCAAGTTCAAGCAATGAGCGAATTTGACGATGTTTGTACTGTGCCTTGACCTCGACACTATTGGGATTAACGTGCACCGTGCCCCAACCGCGTGTGTGGGCAATGTCGAGATTCGTTGCAGTATCATCGCACAGCACGAGGTGCCCAGTCGGGTACGAATGCTCAACGCATGCGAAGGCTGAGGCGTCAGGCTTCCCAATGAAGCTAATCTCCTCAATGCCAAAGATTGTGGAGAAAACATCCGGCACGCCCAGGTACGTGATGACTTGGCGTACCCATGCCTTCGGCGAGTTCGAGAACACAACTTTCGTGCCTGGGAGCGCGGCCAGCATGTGCCGAACGTCTTCAGCCAAGGGTTGTACACCACATTGCCGCAAGTCGATCTTGCCGTACGTCGCCGCGACACTCGCAGTAAAGTCACAGCCGTACTCTTTGTGGAATGCAATCAAACTGAATTCAGTGCTGTACTTTACTCGCAGCCGCACACGCTCCTGCTCAACGTCTCCTTCGGTCATGCAGATAAGCTTGGAGAAGTACGTGCGCAGGTGTGCAACGAAGACGTCGTGGATCTGCGCGCAGTCTGGATACAGCGTGCCGTCACAGTCAAAAACCCATACCATTGTGTACCTTTCTCTTTTCAAAAAAACTCTATGACTTCTCAACACCTTACGGAATGCAGACGTACATGTCAAAAGCCAGCGCCGTCGTGACGGCTGTACTTTTTCAAAGTTCAACGTTTTAGGCCTTCTTCCCCACTTTCACCTTTGCAGCGCCAATGGGTTCCACCTTCACGTCGACGGGCTTAATAGGCAGAGTGAACTGGAAGCAGCTGCCCTTGCCCACGCCGTCGCTCTCCACCCAAATCTTCCCGCCGTGCACTTCTATAATACGGCGCGCCACGTACAGTCCCAGCCCCGACCCATCTGGGTTCACTTGCGCAATGCCGTAACCGCGCACGAACTTGTTGAATAGGTTCTTCGCTTCCTTCGGGTCCAGGCCGCGGCCCGTGTCCTGCACCTTCACGTGCACCCAGTCCCCTTCCCGCTCGCTCGTCACCGTAATGCTACCCTTGGGCGTGTACTTAATGGCGTTGTCCACCAGGTTCAGCACCACGTCCGTAATCTTGTCGTCAATGACCAGCTTGGGCAGCGCCACCTTCGGCCGCTTGTACACCAACTTCAGGCCGTGGTCTTTCGCCAGCTTCATCACCACATCCAATTCCTTATCAATCAAATCCTCTAACTGTATGGGCTGCTTGTCCAGTACCAGCTTGCCACTCTCAATCTTCGTCACGTCTAGGAAGAGGTTGATAAGCCGGATCATACGTTGGCTGGCGTCGAGCAGACTATCCAACACCTTGTTCAGAGCAGGATCAATCTTGCCGAAGTCCCCACCCACAATCATGGAGAGGTAGCCCATAATGCCGGTCATGGGCGTGCGCAGCTGGTGGCTGGCAATAGACACGAATTCGCTCTTGGCCTGGTCCAGCTCTTTCAGGTGCTCGTTCGCTTCGCCCAGCTCCTTGTTCGTCACCTCCATGCGCCGCACCAGCTCAATATTCCGGTACACCAGCCCGGTCTGGTTCGAAATCGCCTGCATCATGTCGTGGTCGGTTCGCGTCACCTGCCCCGACTCTTTCGCCAGGAAGAAGTCAATGCAGCCAACGACTTCGTTCTCCGAGACAATCGGTACCACCACAATAACCTTCACGCCCGCCAGCTTCTGGATTGCGCCGCACACAATTGCCGGCACGGGCGGGGAAACGAAGTCGGCAATCCGGTTGCTCGTGCGCGTCTGGTTGGCTTTCATGGCCTCAATGTTCAAGGTGCGGTCAATAGTATAATCGCCCCAGTACTCGTTTAGAGGTTTGGGCAGGAGCTTGAGGACTTTCTCCGTAACGGGTGTGCGCGTGAGCGCTTCGGGAAAAACTTTTCGCCGCGATTCACCGAGAAAGAGCAAAAGTCCACCCACGAAACCTAGCTCAGTATAAATGGAATCGACTATAGATTGCGTAACCCTTTTGAACTCCAAGGTTTGGGTAATCAGGTTCGTCACCTTCTGTATTGCAGAAAGGAAACGGTTACGTTCTTCAAGCTTAACATTTTTCTGTCTTTCACCTTCCCTAGCAATGTCTACTTCCTTCTGCAGCTTGACATTGAAGAGCCGAATCTCTTCGTAAAGCCGGGCTTTCTCCAAGGCGCTCGCCAGCTGCGGGCCAAGGAGCTGCAGGAGGTTAAGGTCGTCGTTGCTGTACGGGTCTCCAGAGAGCTTGACGCCAAGCACGAGGATGGCGGCGATACGACCGTCGGAGGTGATGACTGGGGAGACGACAGCGGCATTTAGTTTGTCGAGTTCGCTTTTTGAACGCTCGAGCTCGATACGATTTTTTTGATCAGTCGTGTTTTCTATGCGACGTTCCAAAGCTTCTAAAACAACAACACGTCGTTCATTCTGCAAATATTGAATCAACGCACTACTATGGGCTAAAATAATTTCTTGAGTGCCGCTAATTCTTTCTTGAACAAATACAGTGCCACCCTGGTCGGGCAAAAGGATACGAGCTGATTGGATCTTAAGGTCTTCATCAAGTTTGGTGCTTACTTCAGCAAGAAGCTTATTCAGGTCAATCTCTTTATTAATGATTTCACTAAGCTGCTGAATTGACTTATCATAGTTTATTCGCCCTTTATAGAATAATCTATCAGTAACTTTTTCGATAATACGCTTTAGGGGTTCAACTAAAATTGTAATAAGTATTGCGCCAACAAGACTGACTAAGTAGCGTATCGAAGTTCTATTTGATAACTGACTAATTCCTAACAATGTTACAATAAATAATGAGGTGATAATAATTACTAGGAAAGAAAATGATATAGTCCTTAAAATGAATTGTCGAACATCAAGAAAACGATGTTTTGCGATTGTATAAAAAGTGAATCCGATCCAAAAAATTGAACTGGGACTATCTAAAGCAGTATACTCAAAACTCCTAAATACAGTTGGGATAATAAAACTAACAAACAATGAAATTCCTGAAAAAATAATTTCACCCGCAATTACATACCTAAGCTGTGCTTTTCGTGCCCCACTTGAGTTAAGATAGACACTGATTTGAATTAAAAAAATATATACTAAGCAAACGAAAAAGAATACCGAATAAATACTAAATTGCTCTCCTGTTACTGCTCTATAACCACCCTCTGAGCTTCCCTGTAAACTGTTAATTATTGAGTTGCTAGTAATTGAAATAACTCCGAAAATAAGGCATGTAAATTGAATTAATTTTCCTGTAATACCGTGATTGTCCACTAATTCTTGAATCCATGGAATTGCAGTAAGAATTACCAGTACCCCCAAAGAATAAGACAACCTCAATCGAAAAATATCGGGGCTTAATCTAAGGAAAAAATTATTTAGTACCCATATACCAGTTGTCAGAGCAAAAAATCCGAAATATCTATTAAGTTTTCTGTGAAAACTTATTTTGAGGGATAAAAATGCGAGTAACAAGTTACTAACACCCGCAAATAATATTAAAATTGTTATCATCATGAATAATTCAAAATATCAATTTTGCATAATTACCAAAAGTGTTTCTAATTACTTCAATTTTATATCTTTTTGGTAACTCTGAACTTTGAATTGCATCAAAAACTGAGATAACGGAGTGATGTTGTGAATAATAATAAGCATCGGACCCAAAAAGTATTTTTACTTTTGGTTCAATATTTAGTAATTTGGTTATCCACTTTGGGTTAATACCTGCTGTATCAAAAAATACATTGTTATTTAATGCTACTTTCAATATATTTTTTATATCAAGTTTTGTTAAAGCATAGGATCCAAGATGGGCAAAAATTACAGGAAATGAAAATTTTCTAAAAATGTACTCTCCGTGTTGAAAAAAATTTTCTAGAACGCCGTTATTTGAAGATCGATGTATCAATACGCTTTTGGAAAGATTGCTACGTGGATTTTTTAAGATATAAGATTTTCCTGTATGAAAAAGTAATGGAATACCTCTTTTTTCAGCAAAGTCATATATATTTATTAAATTATTCCTCACAATCTCATCATTATTTTTTTCGATTTGGGGCATAAATCCTTGCAAATTTGGATGCAGTTTAATACCTACAAAACTGTGATTTAAAAAAAGTAAATTGATATTCTTTGTAGCATCTGGATTATGAATATCGAAAGATGCATATGAAGATGCTCTTGATGTTAATTCAGATACTTTCAGTGTTTCGTTATTTGTAACGTAAGGCTCGATTGGTACAAAAAATGAACGATCTATACCCGCGTAGTTCATCTCATAGAGAATTTTCCCAATATTCATAGATTGGTAATACTCTAAAATACTAGATTTAACTATTGATGGGGCAATTGAAAACGATAATTTTGTTAAAGAATTAATTAGACGGTTAAAATTAAACTTTTGGGAGATCCCCAAACTCGCTGGAGTGGAGACAAGTTCCTCTGTTGTGTTTTCGTCTCCGAGATGTTCACAAACTCCGATTACATCAAGTGGATGAACATGAATATCAACTGTCTGAGTCAGACTTCTAATAAATTTTATTCTTCTATCTAAATCAATTTCATGCATGTATCTTAATACTATTCCTTACTTTAATCATACTATATATTAGCTTTTCTATTTGTAATAAACTATGATCTGGTGACACAGTTACTCGCAAACGTGATTTACCCTTTGGTGCTGCAGGCCATTGTACCAATGGCAGATATATACCAGAATCAAATAACAAACTAGAGAACTTCTTTCCATATGATTCCTCACCAAGTAATACTGGAACAATATGCTGTCGGTCTCCAATAACCGTAAATTTATTTTCATCCAATTTTGAGTAAAGATACTCTAATTTTTTGAACAATTTTCTTCTTAAGGTACCTCCATGCAAGATTGAAAAATTGAAATTTTCTTGTATAGCTAAAGTGACACTTGGTGGTATAGGTGCAGAGAAAATATATGTCCGTGCGCAAACAGTTAATAGATCTGAAAAATTTTTATCAGATATGACAAATCCACCAATAGCACCAAAGGCTTTAGTAAAAGTTCCCATTACGCAGTCGACATCACGTCCGATTTTTAAATCAAAAACTTCAGTCGTACCTCTGCCACTTTTACCTAAGACACCAATAGCATGTGCATCATCTAAGTATAGAACTGCATTATATTTTTCTTTTAATTTTACAATCTTATCTAGGGGGGCGATATCACCATCCATACTGTATATTCCTTCCGTAATAATCACTTTTCTTTCTGCCGTTGATATTGATAATTTACTTTCAAGATCATCAACATCAAGGTGTCGATAAACATTTACTTTCACTCGAGTTAATTTACACGCATCAATAATGCTTGCATGATTATACTCATCACTAAATATTTCCGTAACTTCATTAAGTGTAACCCCCGGCATAACTTTAGGATTTACCATAGTGTTTATCGCTCCGATATTTGCCATGTAGCCCGTTGTAAAAAGCACTGACCCTAGCCCATAAAAAAAGCTTGACAAGGACTTTTCGAGTTCCTGCTGGGGTGTAGTACTCCCACTCATTAATCTTGATCCTCCTGAACCTACACCAAACTTTTTCGCACCATCAATTAATGCTTCAATAGCAGCTGGATTTGTTGCTAAACCTAAATAATTATTTGAACAGAACATCAAGTACGAGTTGCCTTCATTATCACTAACAACTGGCTTAGTTGATGCCGTGTTAATCACCCTGGGCGTTGGAAATAATCCAATGCTCTTTAAAAAATCTACCTGTTCAAGACCTCCTTTTAAAAAATTTCTAATATCCATAGGGATGTAAATTCGATATTACTAAAAAAAATAATAATGCAAAATGCTAAAAATGTCCTACATTAAACCTTTATCCTCTCCACCGCCTGCTTATAGAGGCGTGCACCGATAATAGCGTCAGAGATTTGGAATTGTAAATCTTTCAAGGCTTGAATGGTTTGTGATGGGAAAATATCGTTCTGCTTATTCCGGATGATGAAGCTTCCCATGAATAGCTCGCCCTTCCCGATTGGCAGGAGCAGCCCAACACCACTCCCCTTCAATTCCTGCACGATGTCTTGGAAAGTATCATGTTCTTCCAGCCGGTAGGGTAATTCACCGGTAACGAGTACTCGACCATAGCGTTCTAAGTAACTCCGTGTTGCTATTTTAGCATGAAAGAAGCCGGCTCGCGCTTCAACGAACGATACGTCCTGAAAACCCGAGGTTTCCCGTACTAAATCTAGCGCAGTTGCCATAAGTGCTTCGTGCGTTTGCTGCGTTGTCGTGGCTAAACAAATGCGTTCACGAGTGCGTCGCTGCTGCTCCTCATGGGAATCGAAGAGCGAATCAACTTTTCGAAAAACAAACTTGCGTATCGGCTCAACAGTCAATACGATAATTATGGTAACTATTATAAGAAATATCATGTCACCTTCTCGTGTTTGAGGGCGTATGCTCTCATGTACAAGTAGAATGCTTAGTAGGTAAAGACCAAAAATTAATAAGAAGGACAGCAGACGAATAGCGCCTCTTTGAATAGACAAACGAAAGTTAAGAAACCGGAACCGTAGAATAGAATACGCTGCAATCCCAGAAAAAAGTATTGAAACATTGTAGATAACTTGATCTGTAGCAATACTTATTCCTTTAACGGTATTCACGTAAATACTTTCACCAAGTAACACGCAAATTGCTAACAGGTAGCCGAGCGTGAAACCTTTCAGCTGTTTTCTTTCAATTCCAGTAGCATTGTGTAATTTTTTTGCTAATGTATAGCCACTAATGCCGATAAAATAGAAAAAAAGTGTGGCCATATAAACCCAATAGGCACTTGTCTTTTCAACAATTTGATAACCCGTGGGTTTAACAAAAACACCTGCATACGACAGGCTTGCAATAACTATTATTGGGGTCCAGAGGATGAATTCTTTTTTCTGTGTAAACTTTACATTTGCGCCTGGAAAATGTATGGAAAACGTGGCCATACTTGCAGCAATGAATGCTGCGAGCGCGAAATTTGTATAAGCAAGAAAATGATATGCATCTTTATTCAAACCTTCCACGAAAGAATCTACAATCCATAGAAACGTTAAAACTAAAACCCAAAAGAACCTTCGTATTGCAGTGCTCTGTTTCCATTTTCTCAAACAGAGAAAAATTACAAAAAGGTAGACACCGAGATTAATAATCGTAAGTAGAACCCCTATACTCATACCTTTATCCTCTCCACCACCTGTTTATAGAGTCTGGCATTCAAAAACGCTTCCGTGGCTTGTGACTGCAGCAATTTCATAGCCGTTACTTCTTGTGCGCTATACGCCACTTTACCCTTACGCTGACCAAGAACAAAGCTGCCGACGAAAATTTCATTCTGACCAATTGGCACGTAAGCAGTTACGATGCCGCCTTTTACCTCATCATTCACCTGCTTGAAGCGTGGATCTTCGTCTAAACGATACAGCAATTCCTCGCAAATCACAATCTTGCCATCTTGTCAATACCTAGGAAATATCGATAGCGTGGGGGGTGCGATGCACGCCCACAAGGGTAGGTGTGGCTGTATTCAGCGACGGGAACCCTTGTTATATGCCAAGATTGTGCTGTAGTGATATTTCCTGTACTCCCTGGCCGTACAGACCTGTACGGGAGTACACCTTATGCATCTCTCGGTGTGTCGGACTGCTGCTCCTGTTCTAGGGCAGCGTTGAAGGGTTTCTTCACAGTACACATCTGGATTATCCAAATGTGCGGTTAACATTGATTGCAGGGTTGGGGGGTCCCCTGCCGGCTCTGTGCGTGTGGCGGACGCGGGCTAAGTACCTGTATCACCTCACTTTCTTTTCAAGGTGCAGTCTTAGGGACTGCGGTTTTTGGCTGATGAGGCTGGCTCCTGGTCTTTCCAGAATCCATGAGCTTTAGCCTCGGTTGTTTGTGTTATTGTAGGCTAGCACGTTAAAAAGTGATTTTTGACCGAGTTATCCACGACAAAACAGCGACGGCGCACGCGTGATCGCGGGCTCCACCTCCGCATCCCGGCAGAGCCGGTTTGTACTAGCTTCCATCTTCGTCCCGCTCTAACCCACGAACGCGTACTCCTCGCTAGCACTCATGCGCACCATTCTTCGGGGAGGATGTGGATTCTGGGTAGGAATTTGGTACTACAAAGTAGTCTTTAATTGTTCTTTGTATTTTGAATAAAAGTCAAATGGTTCTGTATTCGTCTCCTGAATTTTTTTGTATTTCCTGTTCCAATAGCTGGTAAACTCTGGGCTTGTCCATGTTTGTTTCCACCAATCCGGATTTTGTTTATACCAATTAACAACTTTAATAATTTCCTTTTCAAAATCTTTTACATGCTTTAGTTGCCAATGAATTTTGCTATCATCATGTATTTTTGCACTATCTGCAGCGTAACAAAGGTCATGTCCCGGCCGTACCATCCCTCCCCGGCGAGAAGCATCAAATGCTGCTTCAGCCAAACTCCCAAAACCGTTTTCTGCAGCTTCCTTTTTGCACGCTTCAAAAATTATTTTAAGCATCTGCCAGTTACGGCAACGAATACCGCTCCCAATATTATACGATTCTCCGATACTTCCACCATTCAGCACTCCCATAATAGCACTTACATGATCTTCGCTGTGAATCCATTCTCGCACGGCTAGACCGTCATCATAGACAGGAATTTTTCTTTTACAATTTTCCACTTGAGGCATTAATAAGGTGCAAATGGCCATGGGAATAAGCTTTTCAGGATGTTGAAAAGGGCCAAAATTATTTACACAATGGGTTATCATTAGCGGCATCCTTGTGGAATCAACATTGCCCGTAACATTATTCCACTTGAAGGTGTTGTAGTAGGAACCAACCAGCAAATCTGCCCCACCCTTGCAACTTGCGTACGGGCTCCCGCCTGAAAACGGAGTTTGTTCAGTAAACTTATATTTGTCAATTAATGTACTCACCTCTGCATCAGACAAAGCGTGCCAACGTTCGCCTTCATACCCCGACATTCTGTCGATACTTCCATACACTTCATCGGTACTAACAAAAATAGCTCGTTCAATTTTATCGTTATTCTCAGAGTTATTTTTTCGGATAATTTCTAGAAGATTATGTGTACCTAGCATTTCGGTCAAAATAAATTCCGGAGTACCATCAATAGATCTGTCCACATGGGATTCCGCCGCCAGATTAATAAGATAATCGACCTTATTGGTTTCTATAATATTTTTTATGTGCGGAGAACGAATGTCGCTATCAATAAATGTGTACCGCTTATCTATGGCACTCCCTTGTTTCTCTCTCAAAAGGTCTACGACCATTTTCAAACTTAACGAACTGCCGTTTTCTACCCGAGCAGCATAGGTCAAACAATCAACAACAATAATATTGTAATCCGTTTCTTCAAGAAGTTTTTGAATAAACACCGGCCCAATAAACCCCGCGGCACCTGTCACTAATATTGTCTTTGGCATAGGTATTTCTAATTATCTAGGAAAATTCTCCTGTTGGTGTGTCATTAGCCAAGCTTACCAAAATAATCCCACAAAATACAGTATATGTTCTTTATCCCTTTACTTTATTTACTTTTGGAAGCTTATAGCCGTTAAATGTTTTTACTTTACCGTTCAACATCTTAAGAGTTAAATTTAACCATTTTATTCCTTCGCAGTAAAGGGCTATAGGTCGTTTCTGATGGTTATAATCATCAAGTAACGATCCGTCAGATTCCTGAGAAAAATGAAACGGGGGCATCGCCAAAAAATGGGTCCCCATACTCAACTACTACCGCCTAGAAGGCGGTAGGTTGGGGGCAACGTGCTAAAGCACT
>JBBTRK010000016.1:0-80200 GCA_038065235.1 Patescibacteria group bacterium | reverse complement strand
TAACTTTGGCAGTACTGCTCTACACGAGTATAATGCCACACACTATGGAACACTCTCTTACTGACGTACCTAGCCCTTTATAAACATTAGCCTATGCGACTTTTCATTACTGGTGGCGCGGGGTTTATCGGCTCGAACTTTGTCCACTACATCTTGCGGGAACACACCGAGGATTCGGTTGTGAACTACGACAAGCTTACGTATGCTGGCAACCTAGCCAACCTGAAAGATGTCGAGAAGAATTCGCGGTACACATTCGTTCAGGGTGACATTGCGGATATCGATGCAGTCCGTAAATCCGTACCAGATGATTGTGATGCAATTGTGAATTTTGCGGCGGATACGCACGTTGACAGGTCAATCCTTGACCCAGAAGCGTTCCTAAAGACAGATATTTTCGGCACACGCGTGCTTCTCGAAGTAGCAAAGGAGAAGAAACTTGACCGTTACGTTCAAGTGTCAACTGATGAGGTGTACGGTGATATTGAAGCTGGCCAGTTTTCGAAGGAAACGGACAAGCTTCACCCATCCAGCCCATACTCTGCCTCAAAGGCAGCAGGGGATTTGATGGTGCTCGCGTACGTGCGAACCTACGAAGTACCAGCAATCATTACGCGTTGTACGAATAACCTCGGCCCAAACCAGTACCCCGAGAAGTTCATACCACTAGCGGTAACGAACCTTATCGAAGGCAAGCCTGTACCCGTCTACGGCGACGGCATGCAGGTGCGGGATTGGCTACACGTGGAAGACCACTGCCGGGGGATTGATTTGGCCTTGCGGAAAGGAAGGGTGGGCGAAATTTACAACTTCGGTGCGAATCAGAACCCAGAGTGGCCGAACCTGACGATTCTGGATGCAATCCTCAAGCAGCTCGGGAAAGGCGATGAAATGAAAACCTTTGTGAAGGACCGAGAAGGCCATGATCGACGCTACGCCGTAGATACGACGAAAGCATCCACAGAACTCGGTTGGAAGCCAACCTGGAGCCTTGCAGAGGGCCTTAAGCAGACGGTGCAATGGTATGTTGACCATCCCGAGTGGTGGAAGCCGCTGAAGAGCGGGGAGTACTTGGAGTACTACAGGAAGCAGTACGGGCATAGGGGGTAGGGGGGATCATAGACTGTAGAACATAGAACTGGGAACAAAGAACCAGGAGGGGGCGCGGAAAAGGCGTTGTGTTTGCCATTTACTATTGGTGGATTTATACTTGTCCTGACAAGAGGGCGTAACCCCTTTTATTCTATGTCCACAAAAAAGACGACAATTGATCAGGTTTTTGATGTTGTTCAGAGCCAAGGAGATCAAATTCGTGAAGTTTTAGAGGCTGTTCAAGTTCAAGGTAGACAAACGGATGAACGTTTTAGCATAATTACTGAAGCTGTTGAAGCGCAGGGCCAGCAAATGACCCGTCTTCATGAGGTACTTACGAAAAGAATGGATACTCAATTTACAGAAGCTTTAGAGGCTGTACATTTGCTGTCCGAGCAGATGGAAGTACGTTTTGGGCAGGTAAATCAACGATTTGAGAGTATGGACAGCAAAGTTACTGGCATGGACACGAGATTAATAGGCATTGCTAGCCAAATGGTTACGAAACACTACTTGGATGATAAGCTGGCAGATTTACGCGGCGACCTGACGCTGCTTACTCATAAAGAAGATGATAAGTTACTGGCTTTGGTTGACCTGCTCTACGGCAAGCGATTGATGACCAAGGCTGACCGAAAGCACATTATGGCGTTAGAGCCATTTGCACAGACACACTAGTGCAGAAAATCATTATCACTGGTGCCAAAGGTATGCTCGGGCAAGAGGTTACCCGCGTATTTTCTGCTGACCCGCTGTGGCAAGTTGTGGGTTGGGATTTTGAGAACCTAGATATTACTGATGCGAAAAGTGTCGAAAACAAGCTCACTGCCGCTGAACCGAGCCTTGTAATAAACTGCGCGGCGTATAATAACGTCGACAGTGCAGAAAATGAACCAGCGAAAGCTGAACTCCTGAATGAAACAGCAGTAATGAATTTGGCCGCTGTGACGTCGAAACTCGGGGCGACGCTCGTACATTTTTCAACAGATTACGTTTTCGATGGAATGAAAAAGGACGGCTACGTCGAAGCTGATGCCCCAAACCCTCAGAGTGTTTACGCAAAGACGAAAACTGCAGGTGAAATAGCGGCTCGCGAGAATCCAAATCATTATGTCATCCGGCTCTCCCGGCTCTTCGGCAAACCGGCAGCTTCAGTGAACGCGAAAAAGAGTTTCGTCGACGTCATGCTGGCGCTTACTGAGAAACATTCTTCTATTGACGTTGTAGATGGCGAGTTCTCAAGCCCGACGTACGCGCCAGACCTTGCCCGAGCGACCTATGACATGGTGAAGCTCCAGTCACCATTTGGCACATATCACCGCACAAATGACGGTGCGTGTACGTGGTTTGCCTTTGCCCAAGAGATTTTCCGCATTGCGGGGAAGACGGTAACCGTAAAGCCAGTTCCACCCGAGAAGTTTGTCCGTCCTGCGGCCCGTCCAGTGTACTCCCAACTCTTGTCGACGAAGCTCCCACCCCTCCGAGCGTGGCAAGCTGCACTGGCCGAGTACCTTGGGGTTTCCTGACCGCCCGCTTGTCCGATTGCCTGCGCTTGGCGTAGGATAGGCACATGAGGCAGTTTTTACGTACGCACAAGCAGCTCGTCGTTGGGGTACTCCTCTGGCTCGTACTCTTTGGATTTTATAGCGTTACGGCTTGGCAACAGCTATCCTGGCCCGTGTTCAGCTCTCCGGATGAAACGGCAAATTTCGCTTTTGCCCAGCAGGTGCGTCACACCGGAGTAGCGGCCATACTTACATCATTGCCGGGTAGCCCACGGAGTGTCATCAACACCGGGACGCAGTTGGTGCCTGGGAGTTTTGTTTTCTTCCCGTACCTCATTGGTATGGTGGGGAAGATATTTGGAACCTTTGGCATGCTCATGTTCGGCCCGGCCTTGGCGGCAACGGCAATACTTGCATTTTGGTCGCTCGCTCGAGATTTTATTGGTCGGCAAGGCGCGCTCTTTGCCACGCTCACCCTGGCGACGTTTCCGACCTTCTGGTTCTACGCCAGCCGGGGCTTGTGGCAGAATGGGGTATTCACCAACGTGCTTATCATCTCGTTGTGGTTGACAACTCGTGCGTGGAAAGTGCACACGTGGAGCATCAGCCTGCTTGCGGGTTTCACGTGGGGGGTGGCACTCGCCATACGTCCGAGCGAGATTTCGTGGGTCGCTCCCGCCCTAGTGACCTTCCTGCTCCTAAGTTGGAAAACTGTCCCGTGGCGGCACGTTGGCCTGGCCTGCCTGGCGGCAGTCGTGCCACTCCTCGCGCTACTGGCTTTCCAGCAGCAGTCATATGGAAAGCTAGCTGCTGGTGGCTATCGGGAGAGTGCTTTTGAACCAGCGCCAATTGCGCGCTCGCTCTCCACGTTTAAACAGGTGAAGAACGTTTTCTTCCCATTCGGGACAAAGCCAGACATTGCCTGGCAGCGCTTCACCACGTACGGCATTGGTCCTGTGGCGTACGTTGCCATCCCTGGGCTACTGGGTTTCTGCTGGCTCCTTGCTCGGCGCTGGCGCAACCGGCCGCAGCGGGCGGTGCTGGTGAGTATCCTTGTCGGTTCTAGTTTGCTGGTACTTCTGTACGGCAACTTCCGCTTCATCGAGTTCCCCGCGGTACGTACGCCGGTGCTGGATTTTTCCACGCTCCGGTACTGGTTGCCCTTGGCGGTGCTGGAGAGTTTGGGGCTCGGTGCACTCCTCACTGCCGCTCGGCACTTTGCAACGGGCAGGAAAGTTGCGCTCGTGCTTGGTGCAAGTTTCATTGCTGTGAGTTTGACGCTCATTGTGCTCGATAACACGATTGGGATGCGTTCGACGACACAACGTATTTTACGATCGCAAGCGCAGTCGCAGTGGATTGTGAACACGACACCTGCCGGTAGTCTCATCATTGCTGGGAGCAGCGATAAGCTTATCTTCCCACGTCGGCACGCCATTGGCTATGACGGTATCATCCAACCTGGCATGGCAGATTTTGGCGATCTCCCTGGGCGAATATCGGTATTCGCACTGACGAGTAATGTTATGCAGCGCAACTTAGTTGTGCAGCGCTACCCAACGTACGTGGTGGGGGAGCCACTACTAGGCCCAGCAGGCACGGTTCTGTTTTCGTTGATGCTTCGCTAGAACAGTTTCCCACGCTTCCACTGCAGCAAGTCTCCATCAGCTATGAGTAGGTTGAGTTCACCTTCGCTTAACCCAACGCTGGCTTGGGTAATGCCAGGAATTTCGTACAGTGCCGTCTGGCTATTAGTAATGTTGCGCACGAGCACTTCTTCCCGGCGGATGGTGGCCAGGCTCTGCCGACCCAGGTGCATAGCCCCGACGATTTGGTTACCCCACCGGGTGGCCAAGGTAAGGTCACCGTTCGGTTGTAGAATCCAGGCCGAAGATTCGTCCAAAAGCAGCCAGCTTGTAGAACCCGGTATGGTTTGGACAGCGCTGTAGACCATTCGGTCATTGAGCAGTTGGTCAATCTTTGGTCGATTCCCAACAGGCAAGACGTACGATTTTTCTCGAAGAATTCCTGCATGGCTCACGATAGCGAGCGTGGCCTGATTTTCGTTTTGGAGCAAAAGATTATCATTACTTTCTGACCAGGTGAGAGATTCAACGTCCAGTGCAACAGTGAGATGCTTCACACTCGTGGTATCTGAAATAGTTATTTTCTGATTTTCTAGCCATGCAACCGCAGAACCATCTGGCGCGAGTATGGCGTGCTTGGGAATTCCGGTTCGCACGGTGGTGAATGGGCTACCTTGGTATAGCTGGATGTCTGTTGCGAACGTGGTCTGTCCTGACCGAACGTTCAAGGTAAATATTTGGCTTTCATACCCTGGGGCTGATAGAGAAATTGTATGGGTAGTCGGCAGGAGCCCACGGAATGTGGTTGGGAGGGAAACATTCTTAGGTTCACCATCATCAATTTTCACCTGGACCCGATCTGGCGCGCCCGCGAGCAGGATGACCCCGGTCAGCCGAATGTTGCGAGTTTTGAAATCGAAGCGGTACCCTCGACCGTAGGCAATACTAGCGAGGGCAACGAGCACGAAGAGTCCAGCGAACAGGAGTGCAAGGGCGCGGCGGAGCGGAAGCGTCATGGTGCAGGTAGCATACCGCACCGAAAGGTTTGTAGGCTAGGCTGAGTCATTTTCTTCCTGTATACTCGAAAAAGTATGGCTACGTTAAACATAACCGGAGGCACTCCACTAACGGGTCGCACTCGCGTTGCCGGTGCAAAGAACGCTGCTACCAAGCTCATGGTGGCAACGCTCCTCACCGATGAGCCGTGTCGGCTTGAGAACTGCCCGCAATTGGGGGATACAGAGATCACCGCCGAGCTCCTTACTGCCGTTGGAGCCACGGTCGAGCGGGAGCAGGGGACGCTCCACGTGCAAACGCCAGCAATAAAAACGACGACTGTTCCGCCACTCTCGCGGAAGAATCGCATTCCCATTCTAGCTTTGGCACCGCTCCTACACCGGGGACAGCACGCGCAGGTACCAGTCCTCGGCGGTGATAAAATTGGCCCGCGGCCAGTGAATTTCCACCTCGATGCCTTGCGCGAAATGGGTGCCAACGTTGCAGAGCGCGATGGGGCGTACATTGCTAGTGCAACAGCGCTCAAAGGGGCAACCATTAGCTTGCCTTTTCCCAGTGTTGGCGCTACCGAGACTATTCTTTTCGCTGGGGTTTTGGCGCAGGGTCGGACGCGGATAGAGAATGCCGCAGTGGAACCAGAAGTGCTGGAGCTAGTTATGTTTTTGCAGCGGATGGGTGCGCACATTCACTTGGGCGCGAATCGGGTCATTGAAATTGAAGGCGTCCGAAAGCTTCACGGTGCTTCCATCCGTATTACCGCGGATCGGAACGAAGTCGTTTCATTTGCTTCCGCCGCAATTGGCACGGGTGGGGATATTTTTGTCGAAGGTGCAGAGCAAGCGCAGTTGGTAACGTACCTCAATGTCGTTCAGAAACTTGGCGGGGGTTTCGATGTTCGGTCAGATGGCATTCGTTTCTGGCGACGGGAAGCGCTCCATCCTGTAGATATTTCTACCGATACACACCCTGGTTTCATGACCGACTGGCAGCAGCCCACACTCACATTACTGACCCAGGCGGATGGCACTTCCCATATCCACGAAACAATTTACGAAGATCGGTTCGGCTACACCACCGAGCTTGTCCGCATGGGCGCAGATATAACGGTAACCGCGACGTGCCCAGAAACGCAATGTCGTTTTCGTGACCAGCACGCCAAACACTTCGCCATTGTGCAGGGGCCAACCCCACTGCACGCAGCGAAGCTCGAGATTCCAGATATTCGCGCCGGGATGGCGCACGTCGTAGCCGCACTCATCGCCGAGGGAACCTCCACGCTTATGGGGGTTGAGCACCTCGATAGAGGCTACGTTCAACTCGAAGATCGTCTGCGGCAGCTCGGCGCGCACATCGAACGACTATGATTGATGCACAACCCCCAGTACCGAAGAGGAATGGACGTGCAAAGCCGGTTGGGATTGGCTTCTTGTTGGCAATAATTCTGCTCGCAGGGTTTATTGGTGGCTACTGGACGGCGAATCGAGAGAAAGGGCTGGTGAACCCACTGTATGCTCTGCAGGCCCTCACGCGCTTAACCCCAAACGCGCCAGCCGTCTACGATGCCGTTCTGAAGCAAATTCAACAACAGTACGTCTTGCAACCCGTCGACAACGCAAAATTGTTCTACGGGGCTGTGAGCGGCCTTGTCCGCAGCTTGGGTGATCCGTATTCCACCTTCTTTACCCCCGAAGCAGCTACTGCGTTTAAGAATGACTTAGACTTAAGCATAGAAGGCATTGGGGCGGAAATTGGTTACAAAGAGAAGCGCCCAGCAATTATTGCGCCTTTGCCCTCTAGCCCGGCAGAGAAAATTGGCTTGAAAGCTGGTGACTTTCTGCTCACGGTTGACGAGCGGGATGTCACAGCGCTTACGATTGATGAAATTGTTGGCTACATTCGAGGGAAGGCAGGAACGAAAGTGACCATAACCGTGGTCCGGACTGCGAAAGAACTTTCGTTCACCGTGCAACGTGAGCGGATAACCATTGCCAGCGTTACGACACGGCGGCTCAAAGACAATATTGCTCTGGTGCAGGTAGTGAGTTTCAACGAAGAGACGCTATCGAAATTTGATACTATCGTTCGCGGCCTCCTCTTAGACAAGCCCAAAGGAATTATCCTTGACCTGCGGAATAATCCTGGGGGGTTACTCGATGTCTCGGTAGATCTCACCGGAGAATTCATTGGTAAACAGGTAGTCGTCAAGGAACGTGATGCTGCCGGCAAGGAACGAAGCGATAGTGCAGACCGCGATGCTCGGTTACCCCTGACCCCCCTCGTCGTGCTGGTGAACGGGGGCAGTGCCTCGGCATCAGAAATTGTTGCGGGTGCGCTTCAGGACAGCAAACGCGCCACGATTGTGGGGACGAAAACCTTCGGGAAGGGGAGCGTGCAGACGCTTGAGCCACTCCCAGATGGTTCGCAGTTGAAGTTGACGATAGCGAAATGGTTTACCCCGCTGGGCCGAACAATTGATGGTTCAGGCATTACCCCGGATGTGGTTGTGGAAGATCCAACCCAAGCTGGCGACGATAATGATACTCAGCTGCAGCGCGCGCTGAAGCTTCTGACGGAAAAACCATGAGAGTGCTCTTCATAAAACCCGTCACGCCGTACCACAGTGGTGATGTCGCTGACGTGGCCGAAGGCTACGCCAAGAATTTTCTCATCCCGCAGAACCTCGCAGTACCTGCGAGCGCTCACGCCATAGCCGAAGCGCAGCAGCGGAAGCAGAAACATGTGGCTGCAGATGCAGATGCCGAGCACGACCTTGATGCGCTCGCCAAGGCCCTCAACGGAAAAACCGTACACGTGGAGGCAAAGGCAGCGACAACTGGTACACTCTACGCGGCCGTGAACAGTACCGATATTACAAAAGCAATCGCTCAGCAGATTGGCTATGCACTCCCGCCTGCATTGCAGAAACAGCTGCCAACACTCAAGCACACGGGCAAACACCCAGTAACGTTGCAGATTCACGCTACAACCGTTACCTTTAGCATAAATATATGAGTACGCGTCGAACCCATTATATTTTCGTTACCGGTGGGGTTTGCTCCGGCTTGGGCAAGGGCATTGCTGCTGCTTCTATCGGGGCATTGCTCAAGGCGAGTAAGTTTTCAGTGTTCTCCATAAAGTTTGATCCCTACCTCAACGTCGATCCGGGGACGATGAACCCATACCAGCATGGCGAGGTTTTCGTTTTGAAAGACGGGACGGAAACCGATTTGGACCTGGGCCACTACGAACGTTTCCTCGATGTGGAGCTCACCAAGTCATCCTCGGTTTCTACGGGGCAGCTCTACCAGCGGGTTATTCAGCAGGAGCGGGCGGGCCGGTACCTCGGAAAAACTATTCAAATCATCCCGCACATTACTGACGCAATTAAACAGTCTATTCAGGAGGTGACTGATACGCACAAGCCTGATGTGCTCATTATGGAGATTGGCGGGACGGTCGGTGACATAGAAGGGGAGCCGTACTTGGAAGCTGCGCGGCAGATGCGGCACGCCATGGGGAACCGCGTGCTCTTCGTCCACGTTGCCTTGCTGCCGTACCTGAAGACGACGAAGGAACTGAAGACCAAACCCGCTCAAGCCTCAGTCCGAGAGTTGCAACGGGCCGGTATTCACCCCGATATCATCATTGCCCGTGCTGATGAGTCGATTCGAAAAGACCACCTCGAGAAGCTCTCACTCTTCTGCGGTGTGCCCTTGGCGGCCGTCATTCCAGCGAAAACCTCGCGCAGCATCTATGACGTGCCTTTGGATATGGAGAAATACGGGATTACGAAAACAGTTCTCTCCACCCTCGGCCTGGAGCCACGTCGTCCAGCCTTGGGGCCGTGGCGAGAGCTCGTGCGGAAGTCACGGAATGGCAAGCCAACACTCTCGATTGTGCTCGTGGGTAAGTACACCGAGCACGGCGATGCGTACCTCTCCGTCGTGGAAGCGCTCCGGAGTGCTTCCTATGCAAATAGTGTGAAGCTGGTATTCTCGTGGGTAGATGCAGAGAAGCTCGAGGCGAAGGACGCCAAAGCGTGGTCTGTGTTGAAACAGGCCGACGGTATTGTAGTACCTGGAGGATTTGGCGCACGGGGTGTGGAAGGCAAGATTGCGGCCGTGCGTTATGCTCGGGAGCAGCGCATTCCGTACTTCGGACTCTGCTTAGGAATGCAGATAGCGACAATAGAATTTGCCCGTAACGTCGCCGGGTTGAAAGACGCTACGAGTACAGAGTTCACACCGAACGCATCGACCCGCGTCATTCACATCATGCCAGACCAGGAGAAGAAGCTCCTCGCGCAAGACTACGGTGCCACAATGCGCTTGGGGAACTGGCCGTGCAAACTCGTTGCAGGTAGCCTCAGCGCAAAAGCGTACGGAGAAACCGTGGTGCTCGAGCGACATCGGCACCGTTACGAATTCAATAACGACTACCGCGAACAACTCGAGAAAGCAGGATTACGCATTTCTGGCTCGACCGAAGATGGCCGGCTTGTGGAGATTGTTGAGGTTGTAGATCACCCATGGTTCGTCGGGGTGCAGTTTCACCCCGAGTTTACTTCACGCCCACTGCGCCCGCAGCCGCTTTTCCGAGAGTTCATAGCGGCGGCCAAGAAATGCAAAACGTCCGGGGGAGCCGGACGGACCGAATCGAAGTAGAGCCGCGTTAGACTTTGACGTCGACGAAACGGGCGCCTTTGAGCTTCCCATCGAAACGGCGGACTTTCCGCGAACGGAAAGAGACGATCCCAGCTGTTTTAGCGTAGAGCGTATCATCGCCGCCACGGAGGACATTTTTGCCCGCTCGGATTGCAGTCCCGCGCTGTCGAATGATAATTGATCCAGCGTTGACGCGTTCACCTGCGTACGCCTTCACCCCGAGCCGTTTGGACTGGGAATCGCGACCAAGACTGGTTGTACCGGCGCCTTTTACGTGTGCCATAGTTGATTACAAATGAGAAAACAGTGTTCGTACTATACTGCACACAAGCAGAAGCGTCAAGGCTTGGGGGTCTGGAAAGGGTCTACTGCGGCTGCATTCGGTGTGCCTTTCTGCTTCGCTTCGAGTTTTGCCCGGACGTCGCTAAAATCCTTGATGTTAAGTTTGTCTTGCTTCTGGTCGAGTTTTTCTTCTGGGATGGTGTTATTCATGTAGGGGACGTATACGTTGCGGTAGCTGAACCATGCCGCCCCGAGGAGGAAAACAATAGCACAGCTCAGCGCTGCGTAGAGCGTAAGGGTTGGGACGCGCTCAATATCGATGTGGAAGTGGATTTTTTTCAGGCTGATTTTTTGCATATGTTAGTGCCAAGGAATTGTCCCTTGCAAATCCATAGTCGCTTCACCTTTATCATCGCGACTCAGTGATACCGAAGTGGTTAGTAAGTACACTGGGTTCACCTCAAGGGCAGTTAGGAAACGGAAGAGATTCGGAGTTTTCCCTTTCAAGGTGAGTCTGAATCCGCGCTCTTCGACGAGGTACGCGGTGAGTGACGTTGCAGCAGTGCGGGTTGGTTCGATTGGATTGAAGGACTGTTCAACATTCTCTTGTGCAGCTGTTGTCTCGATAAACTCGATAAATTCCAGTGCTTTCGTACGATCAGGGAAAGCACGATTGAGTTCTTGGGCATGTCCTTGAATTTCGGCTACCTGTTTACTGAGTGTAGAAAAATTTTTCTGTTGGCGACTATTTGCCTCAATGGTGATCTGCGCTTCGAGGAGATTATTTTCATGCACATGCAATCGTTGGGCTAGGTAGCTAACGGAGAACCAGGCCAAAACGACTATGCAGAGCAGGCCACCGCTAACCCAACTTAGGAGCATGTGTTTTGGAGAGAGTGTACGCATACGTTAGTCGTGAGGCACTTTGAAGGCTGCGGTTATATCGAACCCAAGCGCAGTCTTCTTGGTTTGCAGCGGAAAAATAACATTGGTTAGTAGTGGGCTCCCCTGTAAAATTTTCTCGTAACTCGTGTATGATTCGCGCGTTGCAGCCACCCCACGAAGCGAAATTTTCCCCGTTCCTTGGTCGAACGCAATACTAGTGAGTGAGATTCCTGGTGGGGTGAGCTCGCTCACCGTATTAAAGGTAGGCACCCAAGAAACGTAACGTTTCTGAAGATCTTGCAGCGCCTTCACTTGGCTGTTGAGTAATTTCGTCGTATCTGCAATCGTGGTCTGGCCTTGGGCCCGCAGCAGGAGCGTTGAAAGTTCTGCTTCTTGGGTGACACGCTTAGTTTTCGCTTTCAATTGGAAATCTCCAACAGTGAGGGCACCGACGAAAACAAGCTCAACGCACACCACCATGACCACGAGTGTTCGAACAGAACTAAGTAGCACGCGCTGCCTCAGAGTTTCTCGCATCTGCGGCGAAATGAGATTCAAGAGCATCATAGGGCGTGCGGGCTGGACCAAGAGGCACCCATAGCCCCGCGGAGAGCTAAGCCAAGTGCGGTGAGGTACGAGGGGCCAATGCGGAGAAGATCATCTGAGGGAATATTCACTGACTTTGGCCAGCTCCCGACGCGGACCGGAAGCGATATAGTGGACTGCACGAGTTCGGGCAAAAAGCTCAGCCGGGCGCCCCCACCAACTAAGGTAATATCCTGCACTTTTGCTTGTTTCGGGGCGTGCTCTTCGTAGAAACTTATAACTTCGAGTATACGTTGAAAGAGCGGTCTAAATTCTGGTTCCAGGGTAGCTTTCACCGCACCTTTTCCTCGTTTGGGGTCCAGCCCACAGATTCGTTTCGCCTGCTCGGCTTCTTCTGCATTCAAGCCGAGTTTCGTTTGGAGCACCTGGGTTAAACCAATCCCCGAGAGGTTGACGGTCGAAGAGTAGGCGACGAGATCGGTCTCGGCAATAATGATTCCGGTTCGGGTAGCGCCGAGGTCAATAATGAGGTGGCTACCGGGTGCGGGTTGAACATCTAGCGCACTCCGACACAGGGCGGCTGATTCTGGTTCTAGTACCACTGGCACAATGCCGGCGAGTTGGCACATGGTCAGAAAGCCTTCAACGAGGAGTTGGGGGGCAACGGCAACAATAACCCGGACGGTTTTGGTTTTTTCCGATTGCGATGGAATGATCTGCCAGTCAACGTACGCTTCGTCTAGTTTCAATGGAATATTTTCTGCCAAACCTTCACGCAGCGCTGTTTCAAAGGTTGTTGCGGCTTGTCTAGGGACTTCAATAATTTTCGTGAAAGTCTTCCGCTCGGGTAGGCAGAGGGTGGCTGATTTTGTGGTGGGATGGTGGTGGCTGGGCTTCTGCACGAGGTCGCGGAGTACTGCTGCAGCTTTCGTGGGGTTCCGTACTTCGCCCTCAACAATGACGCCTTCTGGCAGCGGTCGGGCGCTTATGGAACGGAGCCGAAATGCCCGACCGTGAGGCACAAGCTGAACCATACGGAGCACTTGGTCGCTCACATCTATGCCCATAGCGTTCCGAAATGGTCGGAGGAAGCTCATGATTAGTTAATTTGGTCGGTGAGCGAGTAGATCGGCAAAATGACTGCCACGACGATACCGCCCACACCTCCGCCGAGGAGGAGAATGAGAATTGGCTCCAGAATTGAGGTGAGATTGGACATAACCTGGTCAACTTCTTCTTCGTAGAATTTTGCTATTTCTTCGCTTATGGTATCTAGTGTACCACTCTCCTCACCCACCGAGATCATCTGCGAGACGACTGGCGGATAGAGTTTTGTGTATCGAGTGAGTACTTTAGCAATACTTGAACCTTTCTTCAATTCTTCTGCAGTTTCATTGAGTGACTTCCGAAAAACTGCATTGCCCATGGTCTTGGCAATAATCTGAAACGTCTGCACAATGGGAATGTCAGTCTTCAGCAGGGAGCTGAGGGTTCGCGTGAAGTGCGCCAAGTTAATTTTCTTGAGAATTGGGCCAACAATTGGGAGGCGAAGGAGCAAGAGGTGCCAGAGCATCCTGCCTCGGGGGGAGTGAATCCACCAGCGGAAAATGAAAATGAAGAGAATGACTCCCGGGATGATGAAGAAAATGTAGTGCTGCATGAAGTTCGAAAGTCCCATCAATATCCGGGTTGGGAGCGGTAAAGTGCCACCGGATTCGTTGAATATACTTAGCAGCTTTGGAATGACCAACACCATCATTGCCGTCCCGAGTACCAACATGGCGACCAACACGATGACGGGGTACATGAGTGCCCCACGTACTTTGGCAATGAGCTGGTGATCTTTCTTAATCTGCGTGGTGAGCCGCAAGAGGACTTCATCGAGTTTGCCCGATACCTCGCCGGCTGCAACCATATTCACGAAGAGTTCAGGGAAAACTTTTGGGAATTTCGTCAGTGCTGTGGAGAGGGTTATTCCACTCTCGACGTCGGCGGTAATTTCTTTAATAATTTTCTGAAAACCCTTGTGTTCCGTCTGTTGCGCGAGTACGTCAAGGGCATGGCCCAGGGAGAATCCTGTCCGAACCATGACTTGAAGATTTTGCAAGAATACAATTTTCTCTACCACGGGTATCCGCCCGAGTGAGATATTGAATGAGAAGTGTTTCGCAGCCGAAGTCGCTGGGGTTTTTACACTTACGATAGATAACCCCCGAACCCGTAAGAGGGAAGCTAGAAACTTCTCGTCTTTCGCATCCTGCGTTCCGGTAACGGTGCCACCTTGGTTGTTGCGTGCGATGTAGGTAAAGACAGGCATTGGAGTTTAATCCTTCGTCACGCGGAGTACCTCTTCGATTGAGGTAATTCCGTACTTCGATTTGACGAAGCCGTCTTCCGCCATGGTGAGCATGCCTTGCTTCTGGGCTGCCCGTCGAAGATCCTCGGTTGTGCCTTTGTTGAGAATTAGGTCGGCAATGTCGTGGGTTATTTCTAGAACCTCGTAGATGCCGACACGACCCTTGTAGCCTTCATGGTTGCACTGTTTGCAGCCTTTTCCACGGTAGAAGAGTAGTGACTCAATGGGTGCGGTTTCATTCATGATTGCGCCTTCCCGAGCAAGGGTTTTTAGGATGAACGTGACGTCGAATTGCTTATCGAGGTCTTCGACTGCGGCTTTCGAGAGCGTGTAGCTCTGGATGCAGTGGAGGCAAATTTTTCGCACCAGACGTTGCGCCATGAGGATGTTCGTCGTGGAGGCAATGAGGAACGAGGGCACGCCCATTTCACCCAGGCGGGGGAGTGCCGTAATCGCGTCGTTGGTGTGTAGCGTCGAAAGCACCAGGTGGCCAGTCATGGCAGCATTCGCTGCGATTTCCGCAGTTTCATTGTCGCGGATTTCCCCAACCATGATGATGTTCGGGTCTTGCCGCAGGAGCGATCGCAAGCCCCCGGCAAAGGTGAAGCCAATCTTCGGGTTCACCTGGCTCTGGTTTACCCGCGGCATGCGGTACTCAATTGGGTCTTCCACTGTGGAAATATTCACTTCGGGTTTGTTGAGGATATTCAGGACGGTGTACAACGTCGTCGTCTTTCCCGAGCCAGTCGGGCCGGTGACGAGAATAATACCGTGTGGTTTCTTAATGTTACGCTTGAGAATTTCTAACGGTTTCGGTTGAAGCCCAAGCTGCTCTAAGCTGAGAACCTGGGCCGACTCGTTGAGTAAACGGAGTACGGCTTTCTCGCCGTCATACACCGGGAGTATGGAAACGCGGAACGCAACCTTGTAGTCTTTCGTCGTCAGCGTTATGCGACCGTCCTGGGGGAGTCGGTGTTCGTCAATTTTCAAGTTCGCAAGAATTTTTATGCGAGCGATAATGCCAGACTGTGTGGTTTTCGGCAGGGTCATGACCTGCTTCAAGCGGCCGTCAATGCGGTACCGGACGATGAGGTCGGCTTCTTGGGGTTCAATGTGGATGTCTGAGGCACTCTCGAATATTGCGTACTCGAGCATACTATCGACAATGCGAATGATGGGTACGTCTTCGGCGAGTTCGGATAAATTCTTCTCGCCCGAACCATCTTCCGTTTGCGTTGTCTCTTTGGTAATCTCTTTGAATGTCGCAGAGAGCCCTTTGTGGAACTGGGCGAGTGCGCTCTTGATGCTCGAAGGTGTGGTGAGTGCAATTTCCGGATTCAGTCCGGTTTTTTTCTTAATGAATTCAAAGGTTTGCAGATCTCGAGGGTCCAGCGTCGCGAGTTTAATTTTCTTCGGGTCCATGTCGTACGCCACCACTTGGTGCACCTGTACGAGTGGTTCGGGCACAGCCTCTAGGACATCCTTGCGGATTGTCACTTGCTTCAGATCTACGAACGGGAGTTTGTAGTACGAGGCAATTGTCTCGTACAGCACATTCTCGGAAATAATATTCTGGTCGATGAGGTGTTTCTCTAGATCGGTATGTAACGTCTCGGCAGCCTGAACAGCTGCCGTGAGGTCAGCCTCGGGCAGGACATTTGCATCGGTAAGGATTTTGACTAGCGTTGTCGACTTCATGTATTTTTTTCGATACGCAGGGTAACTGTACTATGACAAAAAATTGTACAAAAGTCAATTTGAAATCGGGGGTATTCTTCCATCTCGAAAGTCAAAAACGTAGATGGTCCCACCGATACGCGCATCAGGTTCGTACGTTTTCAACCACCAGTAGGCGCCATCCTTGGAGAGCATGCTCGTCACGCTTATCGCGACGACACAGTTGATGTCCGTAGGTGAATGTGGGTCATCAATCGTCTGTAGGTAGCGAAAGTCGATGCCATAGTAGGTAAGGTCTGCCTGGCCGAAGTAGCTCATGCAGACGTAGGGCACGTTGTTCGCAACGAGGTAGGTCTTCAGTCGTTTCACGTCCTGGCCCCAGTCGTTGTTGGAATCGACCAGGTATTTTGGCCCGTTCGCTGCTCCGCCTATGATTTCTGAGAAGTATGAGGTATACGTTGGGTAGGCGAATAAACTCGTGAGGATGTATAGAGCGCCAATGCCACCGAAAAGCCACTGTAGCTGCTTCTTCCCTTGGGCAAGAATCTGAGCTCCGAACACCCCAATCGTTAGGAACACCGCTAGGTAGACTGGGAAAATGTGCCGGATACCTAAGTTGATATTGCTCGTCATACTCCAGAGTAAATACAGCAGCGATGAAGCGCCCACGACGATAAATCCAGGATGTAATCGCAGTTGGAATTTTTGTACCGAACGGGTAAGCGCGACAGCGGCGAGGAGGAGCGTGAGGAGCGTCGCGAATGGGGTCTTCATGAGTATGGCGAACGGGAAGTACCACCACCAGCCAAAGTTTGAGTACTGGCCATTGAGGTACGCCAAGTGACCCCAGTAGTCGTGGTTGGCGACGACGATGAAACCTTTTACGTACGACCACGCTGGGATCGAAATGTCGTGGCCGATTGTATACAGCGGATGGAATCTGGTGTCTGGATTAGACCACGCAATGAGGCGTTGAGTAATATTTGGTTGCTGGCTGAGCCGGCCTTCTGCAAGGACGGCAGTCCGTTCCCGAAGCAGTGACTGGACCCAAACATCATCACGGCCGGCTTTAATCTGGCCCATATACAGCGCGAATGCCATGAGTACCAAGCCAGCGATTGCCAGGCCAAGAACTTGTCCGCAGCGCCGCCAAGCAGCGCGAATACGGTGCTGATCGGCGAACCAAGCTGCCCAGACTAGGGCAAGGATGACGCACAAGGGGAGTAAGAGCGCTGCCGAAAACTTCGTCATTTGAGCCAGACCAAAGGTGAGCGCGAAAACGAGCATACGCTGCCACGTCCAGCGATCTAGGAGCCGTACCAGGACGTAGAGTGTGAGCGCGTACCCAAGGGTAACGCCCACATCGGTGGTAATGTAGTGTCCGTGGCCTAGGAAGTTCGGGTCAAAAACATACCAGCCAAGGGCGAGGAGACCTGCCCAATCACCCGCCAGTTTGCGACCCCAAAGGTAGAGGACAAACCCTAGGCATAGACTGAGCACGACCATTGGCAGACGACCGAGGAAGAGCAGCGTGTCTGGGTTATTGCCGCTCTGGTAGAGAAATTCTCGTGCAAATGCCCACTGATCGCCATTCTGCCAGCTCGGGGAATCGTAGTTGATGTGCGGGCGGCTGATGACGACCGGGAGTGCGGCAAGGAGCTTGATGAGCGGGGGATGCTCTTCGTTTAAGCGAAAATCACGCTTCTGCCAGTACGAAACCCCAGCAGTGAGGTGTACGCCTTCGTCTATCGTTTGGACTTCTTGGCGCATCGAGGTAATCTGGAGAGTAGCCATGATGCACAGGAATCCAATAATCAAGAGTACCCGCCAGCGTTTCGGGACGTGGTTCCGCCACGCGCTCACGCCGCTCTGGCGTTCAAAGGAACGCTGGGCAGTCATTGCCGCAGTCGGTGGGTTAGTCATTGCGTGGGGGATTGTCGTGAATGGGTTTCCGTACGGAGCACTGTCCGTTGTTACGCATTATACCATCCCTTTCGGTATCGATGGGCTAGGGTCATGGTGGGTGGTGTGGTTCCTCCCTGCTATTGCCACGCTCCTGACCGTTGCTCACCACCTGGGGTTGGCGCCCTTTGTTCGGCACCGTGCGCCTCGGGTTCTGCCCGTACTTCACGCTTCAACCGTCCTGCTGAATTTTGGGGTTGCCTGGGCAGTACTCTTACTCTGGTTCCAGCAGTCCAGCATCTAAGTGTATGATTGACGACGTCATCATCATTCGAATCTTCTTCCTCACGTCGCTCGCGTTTCTTGCGGCGATGGCATTCACGCCGTTGTGGGCCAGCGTGTTGTACCGCTACCAGTTGGGCAAGAAAATCCGTTCGTCATTGACAGCCCCAATTTTTGCAAAGTTGCACGAGAAGAAATCTGGAACGCCAACCATGGGTGGGGTTATTATATGGCTCACCATATTAGTCATCGCGGTTTTCTTCTTCGTTCTCCGTCAGATTGTCCCTGCTGGTTTCTGGCATGAGTTGAACTTCCTCACTCGTCAGCAGACCTGGCTACCCGTGGCTGCCCTTGTTGCTTCTGCACTTGTCGGCTTAGTCGATGACTATTTCAATGTTCGGGGGTGGGGACCGAAAGGTGGGGGCCTGCAAGTGCGTCACAAGCTTTTCATATATACCGCCATCGCAATTGTTGGCGCGTGGTGGTTCTATGCCAAACTTGGCTTCAGCATGATCCACGTACCACTGTTAGGAAATTTTGAAATAGGATTGTGGTACATTCCCGTTTTCATCGTGGTTATTGTATCAACAGCTTTCTCGGTTAATGAAATTGATGGTCTCGATGGTTTGTCTGGAGGTACGCTCCTCACTGCTTTCATGGCATTCGGCGCTATTGCCTTTGCCCAAGGCCGTTTCGAGCTTGCCACATTTTGTGGGGTAGTTGTCGGTGCGCTCCTCGCCTTTCTGTGGTTCAACATCCCACCGGCACGATTTTTCATGGGCGATACCGGTGCCATGTCGTTGGGCGTGACTCTGGGTATCGTTGCCATGCTCACGAACACGGCATTGCTCTTGCCAATCATTGGCCTGCTCTTCGTCCTGGAGTCTGGCAGTGTCATCATCCAGCTCGTATCGAAGAAATTTCGCGGCAAGAAGGTATTCCTTTCGGCACCCTTGCACCACCACCTCGAAGCAATTGGTTGGCCAGAATCGAAGATTGTTATGCGTTTCTGGGTCATTTCGGCAGTTACTGCAGTCATCGGCGTGGTCGTTTTCCTCATCGACCGAACCTTCTAACTAGCTGGTTCACTCAAGAGAAGCCCCGTGGTATGCTGCGGCTATGCGGGTTTTTCAGTCTGCAGTTCTTCGCGGCATTTCAGGTATTGAGCACGCAACAGCGCCGTTGTCTGCTCAGCCGTTGACGTTCTCGGGTCACCCACGGGGAAAAGTTGTTCAAACCCGTCAGTTTTTTTTAAAGACGCTCCATACAACCGCTGACCAGCTCATCCTCGGCCATCAGGTACACGGTGACCGCATTCGCATTGTCGGTGATGGCGAGCGCGGTGCTGGCGCACGAACGCCGAAAACTTACCTCGCCGCAACCGATGGCCTACTCACGCAACGACCGGGAATCGCGCTGGGGATATTTACTGCTGATTGCATTCCGGTTCTCCTGGCAGACCCAGTTACGGGCTGGATTGGCGCGCTGCACGTTGGCTGGCGTGGGGCGGTTAAAAACATTGTTCCAAAAGCATTTACACTACTCCGGAGCCAAGGTGTTAATCTTCGAAACGTCAAAGTCTGGCTTGGCCCAGGTATTTGTGGCAAGCACTATTGTGTCGACCAAACTCGAGGCGTTAAACTCTCCCGTGCTTTTCAAGGTAAAGGCATTGTGAAAAGTGCAAGTGGTTATGCGGTTGATTTATGGAAAGGCATAACCATGCAGCTGGTACGGCAAGGGGTACGTCGTGCAAATATTGAGCAAAGCAAAATTTGCACCTTTGAAAAAAAGCATTTACCTTCGGCGCGACGTGATGGCCCAACGCATGCAAACACACTGACGGTTATCGTTCGTCACGCCAAGCCAAGCGATCTTCGCGGGCGAAGCGTAGTTGTGTACGGCTTGGGTGCCCAGGGTGGGGGTGAGGCTGCGGTGCGGTACGCTTGCCAACAGCACGCACAGGTAACGGTCGTCGATGCGAAGCCCGCTGCGTTCTTCCGTGCGGTGAGAAAACGACTTCGCGATCTTCCCGTTACATACTTTTTTGGCCGCATGGCGATAGCGAACGTGCAAGACTTTGAAGTGGTCATAAAGAACCCCGGTGTACCGCTGACAGATGCGAGTGTACGGCGCGCATACCGTGAGGGCATCATGGTCACTTCTGATGTAGGTCTCTTCCGCACCGCAAGCCGAAACCCGGTTGTGGCAATAACTGGAACGAAAGGGAAAACAACAGTTGCAACGTGGTTGGCTGTTCTGCTTCGGAGCCACAATCGAGGTACTGTCCTCGCTGGAAATGTACGCCACTCACCCCTCCTTGAGCCACGTGCGTACGATGGACATACCCCAGTCATTCTTGAACTCTCTTCATTTCAGCTTGAAGCACTCGCTGCGCCACTCGCACCAAAGCTTGCGCTCATTACCAACCTCTACCCAGACCACCTCGACCGGCATACGTCTATGCGCGCATACGCCGCAGTAAAGGCACGTGTTGCTGAAGGTCAAACCTCTGCAGATTTTTTTGTTGCGCCACTGGATAGTGACTGGCGGAAATACAGCAAGGTACACACACGTGCGAAAACGTACTGGACGAGTGACCAGCCTCATCCCAAAGCGAATGCGTACATTGAGAAAGATTGGGTCGTACTCAATGTGCAGGGGAAAATACTTCGTGTTGTCCCTACGGCAAAACTTAAGCATCAGGATATTGGTACTTTACGGTGCGCCATCAGCGTCGCGCTTGCGGGGTACCTCCTCGGCACATCGTTGGTAACTATTCGCCGCGCGCTGAAGAAGTTTCAAGGCGTACCTGAACGTTTCGAGGTTGTTCGCAAATACAAAGGGCGCACCTTCATCAACAACACCACTGCGACGAATCCAGTGGCAGCAGTTGCGGGTATTGCCAGCGTCCATGGACGCTGCATCGTCATTGCTGGAGGGACAGACAAAGGCCTACCTCAACAATCGCTTGTTAAGGCACTAAATCGTGTTTCTGCGGTAGTGTTTTTGCCTGGCACTGCGACTGATGCACTAGAGCCGAAAATTCACGTCCCATATTCGTGTGTTCGTTCGATGGCGGCTGCGGTGCGTACTGCTGTCCGCTATTCGAAACCCGGCGATACAATCCTCCTTTCCCCTGGTGCGGCAAGCTTCGGACTTTTCCGTAACGAATTTGATCGGGGAGAGAAGTTTGTCCGTGCTATTAAAGCCCTCCGATGACCACGCTACGCCGACCAGATTCGATATTTCTCAGTATTATCCTTGTCCTTTGCGTCTTCGGCATTATAATTCTGTCCTCAGCAAGCAGTGTTTCGGCCTTCAACTCACTCGGTGATCCGAATGGGTACTTGAAGAAGCAAATCTTTGCCCTGCTCATTGGGTTACTCTTCATGGTGCTCATCATGCAGTTCAACATTTCCTGGTTGAAGAAAGTAGCTTTACCAATTTTCGTTATTACCTGTTTACTCTTGTTCCTACCGTTCATCCCAGGGCTTGGCCAAGAGCTCCTCGGTGCGAGACGCTGGGTATCTTTCGGTGGTTTCTTCCTGCAGCCTTCGGAACTCGTCAAATTAAGTGTCATTATATTCCTCTCGGTTTGGTTCTCGAAACGTTCGCTCCACGACGCTGAACCGAGCAGAGTGCTTTTTCCGCTGCTCGGACTCCTCGGGGTCATCACTGCAATTCTCACTTTCCAAAAAGACCTCGGGACGGCAATTGTTATTCTCGCTATCTCGGTGGTCATGTATTTTGTTGCCGGAGCCCCGGTAAAGCATTTCGTCTGGATCGCTGGGTTACTCGTTGTAGGTCTTTTCTTACTCATTCAATCATCATCGTACCGAGCAGCACGGTTAAATGTCTTCCTCAATCCAGAAGAAGATGCACAAGGCAATGCGTACCAAATTAATCAGTCGCTCCTGGCAATTGGTTCTGGCGGTATCTTCGGGCGTGGTCTCGGCCACTCAATGCAGAAGTTCAACTACCTACCAGAAGCAGAAGGGGATTCGATTTTCGCCATTGCGGCCGAAGAGCTTGGTTTTATTCTCTCAGTAGGCATTCTGGCGCTTTATGTTGGCGTCTTGTGGCGGGGTATACAACTTGCCCGCCGAGCAGGCGATGCCTACGTTCGGCTCGTCATCACCGGCGTCGTGAGTTGGTTCACGATTCAAGCTTTCATAAATATTGGCGCGCTTACCTCACTCTTACCGCTCACCGGTGAACCCTTACCATTCATATCTAATGGTGGCACGTCGCTGGTTGTTTCGCTCGTCGGCGTTGGTATTCTCTTAAACTACTCACGGAGCTTACGGCAATGAGAACTATTCTCCTCGTCGGGGGCGGCACGCTCGGGTCTGTGAACCCACTGCTTGCTACCGCAGCCGCACTAAAGAAAGTATCGCCAGATATTCGGTGTATTTTTTGGGGTGAACGTAACGATCGTGATAAGAAAGTTGTGGAAGAAGCCGGTATTCCATTCAGCGTTATTCCTGCAGGTAAGTTCCGGCGGTACTTTTCGATACGGAATATCATCGATGCTCCGGTCATTGCCTGGGCAACGATAGTCGCATGGCGCAAGCTTCGTACTTTAAAACCAGCAATGGTCGTTACGGCCGGCAGTTATGTAGTGGTGCCGGTGATGTGGGCCGCCCGCTGGTTGCAAATTCCCGTGCTGCTCTACCAGCAGGATGTTACCCTGGGACTTGCAAATAAGCTCATTGCCAAGCACGCGAGTATACGCTGCGCAGTCGCTGAGGCGCAGGCGCTACTCCTGCCGCAGCCTGTTGCGGTCGTTGGGTACGCCCTGCGGCCAGACTTGCGTACAGGTGATGCAGCTCGAGCAGCTACCACGTATGGTCTCAGGCAAGGCAAGCCAACAATTCTGGTCATTGGCGGCAGCTCGGGGGCACTCGAGTTGAACCGACGATTAATTTCTGCACTGCCGTTCCTCCAACCAGACATCCAGGTCATTCACATCACTGGTGAAGGGAAAGCAGTACCAACGGTGCGGAAGAATTACGTCCCAATAAGCTTCACGAACCGTGAGCTTCCAGACTTGTACGCGCTCGCATCGTTCGTTGTCAGCCGGGCGGGGAGTAATGTCCTCGCAGAACTCATTGCTTTGGGTAAGCCCGCGCTCATAGTGCCACTTCCCAATACCCATCAGGTGCAGAATGCTGCAGCACTAGAGGAGCGTGGCGTACTGGTGCGCGCTGAGCAAGACTTAACCCCAGAGGTTTTTGCAGAGCTCCTGAATAGCACCGTGGGTAATCCTCAGCGCCTCGCAGAGCTTCGTACCGCCACTGCTTGTATCTGGGATACTGATGGGGCTAAGAATCTCGCTGCACTGATTTCCAAAAATCTATGACCTTACACGCAGCAAAAAACATTCACATCGTTGGCATCGGCGGAATTGGCGTTTCGGCCATTGCCAAGTGGGCCTTGGAGCAAGGCAAACAGGTTTCTGGAAGTGACCTACGAGAAAATGTGACGACCGTTTGGCTGCAAGCGCATGGCGCGCACGTGCACATTGGTGAGCATGCAGCGAAGCATATACCAGAACACTGTGACCTTATACTCCATACCGTCGCCGTTCCATCAGAAAACGTTGAACGGGCTGCCGCAGTTGCTAGGGGTATACCAACAATGAGCTACCCCGAGGCGGTGAACGAATTGCTGCAGGGGAAGAATAGCATTGCCGTGGCTGGCACGCACGGAAAATCGACGACGACCGCTTTCCTCGCGACGATCCTGATGGAAGCACAACGCGACCCGACGGTTATTGTTGGCACGCGACTACGTGCATTCGGAAATACGAATGAGCGAACGGGCAAAGGGGATGATGTTCTTGTGGAAGCTGATGAGTACAACCAAGGCATTCTCCTGTATCAGCCGAATCACGCCATCGTTCTCAACGTCGACCATGAGCACGTCGACGTGTACCCGACACTCGCTGATGCGGTGAAAGCTTTCTCAGTATTCATTTCGCATGTACCCGTAGCTGGTACGGTCACGCTGAACGCGGATGATCCGAGTCTTGGGGTACTCACCGGTGCGTCAGGAGCAAAGGTGCAGACGTTCGGCTTCGGGCAAGCCGACCTCGTCGCTCGAGGTATTGCACACAGCGAGCGAGGTACGACATTTACCGTTTCTGGATTGTACAATGGTGCAGTACAGTCACAGCTCTTCGGTGAACACAACGTTCGGAATGTCTTAGCAGCCATCTGCGTCGCTCACGCACTCAGTATTCCTTTTGCAGTTGTCCAACGAGGGGTCGCGGCATTCCCTGGAACCTGGCGACGTTTTGAACAACGCGGAGAGTGGCACGGAGCAACAATCATTGATGATTACGCCCATCACCCGACGGAAATTGCGGCTTCACTCCAGGCGGCCCGGCAAGCATTTCCTGGGCGGCGACTCATCAGTATCTTCCAGCCGCACCTCCACAGCCGGACAATTGCCTTTGCTAGCAACTTTGCAAAAGTTCTGAGAACTTCAGATCAAGTCATACTCCTTGACGTCTACGACGTTGCGGGCCGGGAAGACGGGCCGAAAGCTGATATTGATGCTCTGGCAAACGCTATTGGACCGCGTACGGTTCGTGTGAGCAACGTCCAAGCCGCACTGCAGGCAGCAGCGAATCTTGTGCAGCCTGGAGACGTCATCCTCACCCTCGGTGCAGGCGACATCACCCACTTCGCTGACCTCGCCCAAAAAGAAAACCCCTCAGCTTGAGCTAAGGGGCTTGTCGAGTGGGATGTAGTCGAAGAGCTTTTGGCCATACTGCACCGCATCGCCGTTCTTGATGTACTGGCGAACGATGCGCATGCGTACGGTGGAATGGATTGGCTCTTGGATTGAGCCAAAGAGCAGACTGACATTACCGATGAGCGTATCAGGCTCGAGAATAGTCCCAACGAGACTTTCTGTTCCTTCGGGTTTACAGGTAAAGAATCCAGCGAGGTCATGAGGATACTCGAAGGCTTCGACGGTTGCGAGTTCCCCAAGGAGCATGACACTGGCCCCAAGTGTTACGGGAGTGAAGGGGTACGCCCCAAATTGCAAAATGAAACCATTGCAAGGTGAGCGTACAATGACGTGGCGTTTCGTCAGCCCAGGGTTGGTAACCGTCCCAAGAATATCTCCTTTGAGGACAAAGTCACCGATGAAGAGGTTTCGGTACCCGTGTTTCCAATATTGCCGTTTCATTGTCGGCCGTACTTGGGTGAGACCAGTACTGCTCTTGATTACTGCAGGATACCAGGACCCTACAGCGTCAATGGTCACTGGGATGACGTTGAGTGGCAGCTGGATGTCTGGTGGGTCACCGAAAATCCAGGTTGCATGCTCAGGCATTTGCAAACCTTCTCGGACGTCCGAGGAATTCTCTGGGAAGTAATAGACAATACTGTCGCCGAAGCGTTTGAGCGTGTCATCCTGTCCCGTTCGTGTGCCTCGAACTGCGGGAGCTTGTAGATTTTGCACGGGTTTACGAGTTGCCTGGTGAGAGCGGCGTATGCGTAACCGATTGACGAATGAGCCATACACTAACTCGTCAATATCTGCTTCTTCAGCCATGCTAATAATCCGTCGAACGGTCCTCATCCTGCGGTAGCCAAAGAGGCTGTAGGTAAGGAAAACCAGAAACCCACCAGCCCCGAACGCCACAAGCGTGATGAAACCATGTGCCTGCCAGAATCGGAGCAGGAGGTGGTACAAATCGAGTAGCACGGGCGGAATCGAAATGGGAACGAGCATTTGTGCCCCTCCTTTCTTTGTCGTGTGTGTTTTAGGGAAATTGCGCTATAGTATACGTTGCACCACAATACTTGTCAATGAATGAAGCCCGTACAAAACTCGAAAACATTCCAGGGCTAAAACTGGATGAACCCTTAGCTTCGCATACGACGTTTCAGGTCGGTGGTTCAGCATCGTTTTTTCTCGCGAGCAATGATATTTCAATTATTCAGAAAGCAGCGCAACTCGCGACGAGAGCAGGTTTGCCAGTGGCCGCCCTTGGGGGTGGGAGCAATGTTTTGGTAGCTGATGCGGGGTTCGCAGGGTTAATTGTGAACCTAACGTCGACACACTGTGAGGTTCTGCCTGATGGTACAATTATTGCTGACGCTGGCACTGTTTTAAGTCGTGTGGTTCGTTCAGCAATAAGCGCTAATCTCACAGGCATAGAGTTTGCCATAGGTATCCCGGGCTCATTCGGTGGGGGACTCGCGGGGAACGCGGGTACAGGTGGCCATGGTATTTCAGAATTCGTAAAAGAAATTACGTACATCGATTCCAAAGGCGAACTGAAAACCTGTTCCCGAGCCGAACTCGATGTTTCTTACCGCTATACACGATTCAAGTACGCAAGCTCAGAAATCATAGTATCTGGTACGTTGAAACTCGCCCCTGGTACACCCACAGATATCCAGGCGAAAGTACGCGAGGCAGTCGAGCGACGATCCTGGCAGCCGAAAGGTGCCTGGTGTGCAGGGTGTGTTTTCAAGAATCCATCTGGCGGTCACGCAGGGAAACTCATCGACCAGGCTGGATTGAAAGGCAAGAAGATTGGCGGGGCAATGGTATCCACTGACCATGCGAATTTCGTTGTGAATACTGGCAATGCAACCGCTGAAGATATTGTCATACTCATAAGCTACGTGAAGCAGCAGGTACGGGATCAGCTTGGCGTGCAGCTGGAAGAGGAAGTACGTTACCTTGGTTTTGATTCTCAATCTTTACCCTAAACATATGATTGTCTCTGCGAAAGATTTTAAGCTCACTCCGAGTATTACCGAATACGCAACCCAAAAATTTGGTGCGCTAGAGCGGCTGAGCCGAGAGCCCGTATCCGAAATTAAAGTGATGCTTGATGTTGACCACAATCAACGCCACGGGAATATCTGTCGGGTTGAAGGGTCTGCGGTATGGCGCGGTCGGACGTACAAAGCCGGTGAGAAGGCCACGGAAATGCATGAAGCAATAGATATTTGTGTAGAGAAACTCGAGCGACAGCTCCGGGATGCGAAGGATCGTTTCATCTCCAAACGTGCCGGCCATCACGGATTGGTCTAGCACTGGCTTGCAATGAACTGCACTCTGTAGCAAGATAGGCAGACTATGGCTCTCTTCTCAAAAATCTTCGGTGACGCAAATGCGCGCGTCGTGAATTCCCTGCAGCCACTGGTTGAGCGGATTAACGCGCTTGAACCAGAGATGAAGAAGTTATCTGATAGTGCGTTTCCTGAGCAAACGAAGAAGCTCTACGACCGGCACAGCAAAGGTGAATCGCTCGACGAACTGTTACCTCAAGCATTCGCCCTCGTTCGCGAAGCAGCGTTTCGCACCATCGGTCAGCGTCATTTTGACGTGCAGCTCATGGGTGGCATAATCCTGCACCAAGGTAAGATTGCAGAAATGCGCACAGGGGAAGGTAAAACCCTAGTTGCGACGTTGCCATGCTACCTCAATGCCATTGCGGGCAAAGGAGTTCACGTGGTCACGGTGAATGACTACCTCGCGAAACGTGATGCCCGTTGGATGGGGAAAATTTACAGTTTCCTCGGTCTCTCGGTTGGCTCTATCCAACATGAAGCAGCGTTCGTGTACGACCCGAGCTTCCCAGGTGACGAGTCACTGCAATTCCTCCGGCCGGTTGACCGAGCGACTGCGTACAAAGCAGACATCACCTACGGCACGAACAATGAGTATGGGTTTGATTTCCTACGCGACAATATGGTGCCAGATGCGCAGTATATGGCCCAGCGAGATCTTTCCTACGCCATTGTTGATGAGGTTGACTCTATCCTCGTCGATGAGGCACGCACGCCGCTGATTATTTCGGGTCCCAGTTCTACCCCGAGCGATCAGTACTACAAGTTTGCTGAACTCGTGCAGAAACTAGAAGAAGGCCCAGACTTCAATATCGATGAAAAACTTCGGGCTTCAACACTCACCGAAAACGGTATTTCGAAAATGGAGAAGTGGTTGAATGTCGAGAACATCTACGCGGCGGGTGGCGTGGAGATGGTCCACCACATTGAGCAAGCCCTGAAAGCCTTTGCCTTATTCAAGAAAGACCGTGACTACGTTGTCCGGGAGGGTGAAGTGGTCATTGTCGATGAGTTCACCGGGCGGTTAATGTTTGGCCGACGTTACTCCGAAGGCCTGCACCAGGCAATTGAAGCGAAAGAGCACGTCGACATTAAGCAAGAGTCACAGACTCTCGCCACGATTACGTTCCAGAATTACTTTCGCATGTACACCAAATTGGCCGGTATGACTGGGACTGCGGCAACCGAAGCCGAGGAGTTTAGCAAAATCTACAATCTCGATGTTGTAAGCATACCTACCAACAAACCCATGCTCCGGAAAGATGTTGCCGACAGCGTTTACAAGACCGAAGCTGGCAAGCTGGAAGCCATTGTCCGTGATGTGAAAGTTCGGCACGAGCAAGGCCAACCAATTCTCATTGGCACAATTTCTATTGCGAAGAATGAAATTCTTTCGACGCTCCTGGACCGAGAGGGGATTCCACACCAGGTGTTAAACGCGAAGAACCATGAGAAAGAAGCGTCGATTATTACCCAGGCTGGACGTCTAGGTGGCGTAACTGTGGCGACGAACATGGCTGGACGCGGCGTCGACATAATTCTCGGTGGTAACCCGCCGGTTCCGGATGAGGCGAAGAAGGTTCGTGAACTGGGAGGGCTTCACGTCATTGGTACCGAACGACATGAATCACGCCGCATAGATAACCAGCTCCGGGGCCGAGCAGGGCGGCAGGGCGATAACGGTTCCTCGCAATTCTTTTTGTCTCTCGAAGATGACCTCATGCGTATTTTCGGTGGTGATCGAGTGAAGTCACTTATGGAACGCCTCGGCGTGCCAGATGATATGCCCATTGAGAATAAAATGATTTCTCGTTCTATTGAAGGTGCGCAGAAGAAAGTAGAAGGTCATAACTTCGATATTCGAAAACACCTCGTGGAGTATGATGACGTCATAAACAAGCACCGCGAAGTTATTTACGGTCGACGCCGTGATGTGGTGAAGAGTTTAGAGAAACCAGAAGGCCGACGATCATCTATGCTCGAAGCCATGCATGAGGAAATTGAGCGCATAATTTCAACTCATACTTCAGCGGAACGTGAAGACGAGTGGAACATTGATGAGATATATGAATCTGCAGATGCTATTTTCCCCATACCTTTGCAAGCGCGGTTAAAACTTGAACATTTTAGAAAGAGCGCTACCGATGTTGGTAGCACTGTCGCGGCGAGAAATGAAATTTTAAACCATATCCAAGAACTTTTGAGTAATGGGTACACTGAGCTCGAGCAACGGGTTCGAGAAACCCCAGCAGGTCGACAGGCAACTACGAATGGGCAAGATCTCATGCGTCTCGTCGAACGCGCGGTTGAACTTCGTGTTATAGATAACCTTTGGATCGAACATTTAGCGCTCATGGATCACTTGCGACAGGGCATTGGCTTGCGCGGGTACGGCCAACGGGACCCGCTCGTCGAGTACAAGAAAGAAGCGTACATTCTCTTTAGTCAATTACTCTCAGCGATTCGATCACAGGTTGTACATGCAATATTCAAAGCAAATATCAGTGTCCCTGCGTCAACCCAACAGCCGAAGCAAGCGCTGACGTTTAGCGCACCAGCGAAAGAATCAACAGACGTAACGAGTCCAACAGCGACAACGTCGGTAACAACGAATCAAGAACCTGGAGAGAAAATTGGCCGAAACGACACCTGCCCGTGCGGGAGTGGCAAGAAATATAAGAAGTGTGGGTTACTCAATACTGCAGAGCACCAGCAGTTCATGGCAAAAACTTCGGCGTAACACGTATGAATGAAAGTTGACTTCGTGTCAATTATGTGTTACACTGTATTCAGAAACACAATAAAAATACACATTATGCTTCATTTTCGATCGCTTCCATTATTGGGCATTGGCATTTTGCTAGGCCTCTTTTGTTTACTTCCACAGTCAGTCGATGCGAAAGCACCATTAGCAGGTTTGTACTCACCCGAGGGCAAGCTCATTCGGCAATTACCAACGATTCCCGCCGGAGCGCATGTTACGGCGGCAGACCTTGGGAACGATGGAGTGTCAGAAATTTTGGTTGGCAGCCCTGCTGGATCGAAACCTTTGGCTCGTTTGCTTCGGCTGGATGGATCAACAATTACTAAGTTCCCAATAAATAATGTGAAAGGAAATCCTGCTGTGTACGTCACGGCGGGTGATGTAGATGGCGATGGGGTGAAAGAAATTATTGTTAACTTCGGAAGCGGAACGACGCCAGAGATTCGTGTATACACTGTTGACGGAAAACGTCTAAGCGCGTTCTTAGCTGTTGGCAAGAAATTTCGTGGCGGTACGCACGTTACGGTTGGCGATGTGAATGGCGATGGCAAGGCAGACATCGTGACTGCACCTGGCCAGGGTGGGGGATCGTTTGTTGTTACATTCTCAGCTACGGGCAAACGTATTGGACAATTTCGGGCGTATCCTGCGAATGTTCGTTCCGGAGTCCAACTCGCAACGGTCGATATCAATGGTGATGGCAAGGCAGAAATTGCTACGGTTGTTTCACAACCAAATACCTTAGTGAAAGTATTCTCTGGTAGTGGTACGTTACTAAATTCTTTCAAGACGGTGAGTATCGCGCCAAATTCGCTCCGTGCCGCAAGCGCGATGAATGCTCCAAACATTATCGTTGGCTCTGCTGCTGGGAAAACTTCAGTCGTAACAAGCTACACTGCAGATGGCAGCGCTGGACAGATTCAATTCACCCCCTTCGGTAAAAAGTACACTTCCGGTATTTCCGTAGCGCCAGTGAGCATGGGTTCGGATCTTCTCCCAGACGTCATTGTAACCCCAGAAGTTAGTGAGGAATTTACAGGAGCTCCTGGATCAAAGAGAATTGTTATCGACATTTCTGATCAACGCATGCGACGGTATGAAGGTACGCGCTTGGTTGACACGCACCTCATTTCAACAGGAAAATGGTCTACGCCAACCCCACTTGGAGCGTTTACGACACAGAATAAAATTCCTACGGCTTACTCTCGTCGCTACGCCTTATACATGGATAATTGGATGGCAATTACCTCAGATGGAGCCTACGGCATTCATTCACTCCCATACTGGAAGCTGAAGAATGGCGACGTGTACTACGAGGGCGTTGCGCACCTTGGTAAACGTGTTTCTCACGGTTGCATCCGCCTTTCGCCAAAGGAATCTGCAGAAGTATTCAAATGGGCAAGTGTAGGGACGACGGTAACCGTGAAAGAGTAGGGCAGGCTTGTCAGCACAGCGAAAAATTGATAGCATGGCGGCATGACTATGCGTCGTCGGGTTTGGATTACCTTTGCTTGCATCATTGTGCTCACTGCAGCGGTGAGTTACGTGGCTCTACCTTCCCACCCATCGTTTGGCTGGAAGTTCTTGCAACGACAGTTCGATCTTCGTCTCGGTCTGGATCTTCAAGGCGGTTCGGCTTTGGTATATGAGGCAAATACGAGCGCAATCCCCGCAGCTGATCAAGCGCAAGCGTTAGAGAGTGCGCGGGATGTCATTGAGCGACGGGTGAACGCTTTTGGTGTTTCTGAACCCGTGGTCCAGACAAGCCGAGTGGGGGACAAATGGCGGGTCATTGTTGAACTCGCGGGGGTGAAAGATATTAATCAGGCAATTACCCTCATTGGTGACACACCTATCTTGCAGTTCCAAGAACCAGCTGAGCAGAAGCCCCCAACAGCTGAAGAGCAGAAAACGCTAGATGCCCAGAATGCGAAGGTGAAGAGCGAAGCAGGAGCAGTGTTGAAGAAGGCTCTTGATCCGAAGCAGGATTTCGTCGCGCTTGCAGACCAGTACACCCAAGATCCGAGTAACGATGATCAAACCACGCAAGCGAAGCGTGGTGGTGATCTGGGTTTTGCCAAGAAGGGAACTTTCGTTCCAGAATTTGAGAAAGCACTCCTCGATGATTTGAAGGATGGGCAAGTAACAAAAACACTGGTGCAGACGCAATTTGGGTACCACATAATCAAGCGTGAAGAGCAGCGCACAACGAAAGTTGATGGGAAAGATGCTGTGGAAGTCCGAGGGCGCCATATTCTCTTCCGTACCCAAACTGCAGCTGCAACAGGCTCCGGATTTAAGGAAACCGGTCTTACTGGCAAGCAGCTCCAGCGCTCATCTGTCACATTCAACCAGTCCACAGGTGCTCCAGAAATTTCTTTGCAGTTCAATAGTGAGGGTGCAAAGCTCTTTGCCGAAATTACAAAACGTAATGTTGGGAAGACAATTGCAATATTCCTTGACGGCCAAATCTTAAGCAATCCTACGGTGAATCAGGAGATTACCGGTGGCAGCGCCGTCATTAGCGGCAGCTTCACGCTCGTTGAAGCAAAAGAGCTCTCGCGACGTCTCAATGCTGGTGCCTTACCAGTACCAATTTCGCTCGTCAGTCAGCAGACGGTTGGGGCAACACTCGGTTCGACCTCGATTGAACGAAGTATTTTTGCTGGAATCTTTGGTATTCTTATCGTCGGTTTATTCATGATCGTTTTCTACCGACTTCCTGGGTTTCTTGCGACCCTTGCGTTGGCGCTGTACACCATTATTGTCCTGGCAGTCTTCAAAATATGGCCAGTGACCCTCACGCTCGCTGGTATTGCAGGATTTATCTTGTCTATCGGTATTGCCCTCGATGCGAACATTCTAATATTTGAACGAACGAAAGAAGAACTACGGAATGGTCGGCCACTCGACGCGGCTATTGAAGAAGGCTTTAAGCGTGCCTGGCTCTCAATTCGTGACTCAAATGTTTCAAGTATCATTACCTCGCTCATTCTCATTTGGTTTGGCTCGAGTCTCATCAAGGGTTTTGCCATAACCCTTCTCATTGGTATCGTGGTGAGTCTCTTCTCGGCAATCACTGTAACCCGTACGCTCCTGCGGCTTGTCACGAGTGCAGGATTTGCCCGACACCCGCGCTGGTTCGGAAACATTCGCCAATCTCCACCCCAACCCTAAGTTATGTACCGAATCATCCAAAAACGTAACTACCTCTTTGGCCTTTCGCTTATTCTCCTAATTCCAGGCATAGTCGGCTTTGCCATCTGGGGCTTACGCTTAGGTATTGATTTCACGGGTGGCAGCCTGGTTCGCCTAAATTTTGCAAGTACACCACCGTCAGCACAAGTGGTCCAAGACGTTGCGACACAGGCAGGCTTGCAATCCGTTATTGTGCAAGAAACAGGCGATCATGGTCTAACTGTACGGACCGAAGCTATGTCGAATGAGCAACGTACGAAATTTCTCGAACAGCTCCAGAGTAAAGACGTAACAACGGTGCAAGAGAGTTTTGAATCTATTGGCCCAACCATTGGGAATGAATTGAAAAGGAAGGCAATTACTGCAACGGCAATTGTTTTACTAATAATCGTTTTGTATATCACCTGGGCATTCCGTCGTGTTTCCTCTGGCCCGGTTCCCTCATGGGTGTATGGGGTCTGCGCTATTGTTGCCCTCGTCCATGACTTGTTTATGGTTGTTGGAGTATTCGCAATATTCGGCCACTTCTACGGTATAGAAATTGATGCGCTCTTCGTAACTGCACTCCTCACCGTTTTAGGGTTTTCGGTACATGACACCATTGTTGTCTACGACCGTATACGTGAACGTTTAATCAGTGCAGCAGGGAAAACCTTTGAAGATGTTGTGAATGAGAGCTTGAATCAAACCATGATTCGTTCTATAAACACTTCGATGACAGCGTTGCTTATTCTCACGTCACTTTTCCTATTTGGCGGGGAAACGATACGGAACTTCGTCCTTGCTCTCCTCATTGGCATTGCATCTGGAACATACTCATCAATATTCGTTGCTGCGCCGCTCCTCGTTATTTGGCATAACTGGAAGTTGAAGAAGCGAGTCGTCTAGTAACTCACCCGAAGTTAGTGGTTTTAACACGCGCCTAAAAAACTTGACACAGTAAGAAATAAGTGCTATACTATGTTACATGATAGATCAATCCGATTCTCAAACAGGGTCAATACTCGACCAGGTGTTGAATCGCAAGCAAACCGATGATATTGAGCACTTTAGCCCGCTCGATGTGCTTTCGCATCTGCTCAAGATACTTTCTTCACGAGAAGAAGAAATTTTACGTCGGCGACATGGTTTGCACGCAAAAGCTCCAGAAACATTAGAGCATATTGGCGCCCAGTATAACGTAACCCGGGAACGTATTCGACAGATTGAATCTGGGGCAATTGCGAAGCTGCGGAAGTACAACGACACCCACCATGCAATCAACTCTATCGTTGATGCAATAACTGCTGTTTTTGACCAGCACGGCGGGGTCATGCGAGAAGATATTCTCCTCGCGCAACTCCTCGGGACGTCTGATGATGCGCAAGCTCCTCGCGCAGCGACACTTTTCATCATGCAATTCTTGCTTCGGGATCGCGTAAAGCATTTTCAATCGACAGATGAATTCTTCCCCGCTTGGCAACTTACCACAGCGCCAGTCCACTTGGTTGATGAAACCATCCGGAATGTTCACCAACTTCTTGAAACCAATGGGAAACCCCTCCCAGTCAAAGAAGTGCTCGAGCAATTACGAAAAACTTCATTCGGTACAGAGCACCAGTACCAACTCACCGATGAAGCTGTGCTATCCTACATAGGTGTTAGTACAATAATTGCGAAGAACCCCTATGAAGAGTACGGGCTAGCAGGGTGGGGGACGATTGTGCCACGTAGGATGAGCGACAAAATATACCTCGTGCTAAAGAAAGCTGGGAAGCCATTACACTTCAACGATATTACCCAACTAATTAATGAAACGAAGTTTGATCATCGGGTAGCGTACCCGCCGACAGTGCACAATGAGCTCATTCTGAACGATCGGTACGTACTTGTCGGTCGTGGAATATACGCGTTGAAAGAGTGGGGCTATAAACCAGGCGTCGTTGCAGATATTCTAATTGCAATTTTCAAGCGTGAACAGCATCCACTCACCCGGGATGAGCTCGTGGGTGAAGTTCTTAAGCAGCGCATGGTGAAGCGCAACACCATCCACCTTGCCCTTACCAATCGAAAAAAATTTACAAGAAATAGTGACGGAACGTACTCACTCGTTCTGGCGTAATCTCGTTTTCTCCCATGGCGGTAATTGATCTTTCGGTTCTCGTCTATGATTTCCAATCATCGGCGCAGAATCCGGCAACGATGTTCTGGTTTATCTTCCGTAATGGAGGGTGGCTTGGTATTGTCTTCACCTTCCTTGTGGGGTTGAAGTACACCTGGCACGAGTGGATTCAAATTCGATACGTGATGAAGTACTATGAGGGGAAGTACGTCCTACTCGCTATTGATGTACCTAAGAATTCAGAGCAGACGCCGAAAGCGGCGGAACAAATGTTTGCGCACTTTGCCGGTATTGGTAAAGGCCCAATATTTTCTGAGAAGTGGGGTTTACCCTTCACTGAATTTTTTAGTTACGGCTTCGTCGCGCCGAGCATGTCTATAGAAATTGTAAGCCTTGGTGGGTACGTGCAGTTCTTCGCCCGATGCCTGATTATTCAGCGCGATATTATCGAAGCGTCAATTTATGCCCAGTACCCCGATGCCGAGGTAACCGAAGTTGAAGACTACGTCGACCTCATGCCAAAACCACGAGAGCTTCCCCATCCCGAATGGGATTGCTGGTCTGCCCAGCTCACCTTATTTCGTCATTCAGCGTACCCAATTCGAACCTATCCATTTTTCGAGCATGGACTTTCCCAGAAACTCATTGACCCCATAGGGTCACTTATGGAAATAATGAGCCGCATGAGTCCGGACGAGCAAATGTGGGCACAGTTCGTAATTGGTCAGGATTTCCCTCCTGACGAGTGGCGAGATTCTGGCGAACAACTCGTCAACAAACTTATTGGCAAGAAAGTAAAATCTAAGGCCGGACTTCTTAATTCTGGGATTGGGGGAACAATCGTCAAAGATTCGTGGGAAGCAGCTACTGCAACACTTCTCGGGCTTACACCAGATAAGGAGACGAAGAAGCGAGATGACCCACCATCACTCATGCTCCACTTATCCCCAGGGGAACGTGATACGGTTACCCAAATGCAGATGAAAATGAGTAAAGTTGCTTTTAAGGTGAAAGGGCGATACATCTACTGGGGAAAAACAACAATTGGGCCAGATGGGCTGAAGCCATTCAACAAAGCGCGCGGGGCAAATGGTTTCTTGGGTTGGTTGAAACAGTTTGCAATTAGTGATTCCAACTTTTTTACTTTGAGTAAAGCGACAAAAACTGGAGACGTAATCTGGTTTAAAAATATGCGTTTACTCGATCGGAAACGACGAAACCTCTACAACTATCGGAACCGCTCCATTTGGCGCGGTCGTTCAGCGTTCTTCCTGAACGTGGAGGAATTGGCCACGATTTTTCACTTCCCCACTATTGATGTGAAGGCGGCACAAGTGCTAAAGACAGAGACGAAGCGCGCAGGAGCACCCACGAGCCTACCAGTCGAAAATCCGCTGCCAATCCAACGCGTCCGTAGCACCATGGGGGTGCAGCGTGGAGTGCCGCCAGCCATGATTCCCGTAGCCCCATTGCAACCGACGTCACAAGTACCTATTGGCCAAGCACAGCAACCGGCTTCGGCAGCTGAAAACCCACCAGAACCGCAAGTTCCAGTTAATCTCCCATTTGTCGAATAGTATGTTCGATCCCGCCTCCATGAACGTCTTTGCCGAAACGAACTACCGTGGCCAACGGCGACGTTTCGGTATTAAACTCGACGATCGACGCCGCCACATGTACTTGGTTGGGAAAACCGGTATGGGTAAATCGACAGTAATGGAACGTATGATTGTGAACGACATGGAGGCTGGCCATGGTATAGCCCTCGTTGACCCACACGGTGATTTGGTTGAGAAGATGTTGGAGTACGTCCCGAATAGCCGGATCAATGATATTGTGTACATTAACCCCTCTGACTACGAGTACCCCATTGGATTCAACGTGCTCGAAGCAGTCGATGCGACCCAGCGACACCTAGTAGCTTCGGGGCTAATGGGTGTATTCACGAAGATTTGGGAAGGGGTGTGGAGCGCTCGCATGGAGTACATTTTGAATAACACCATCTTAGCTCTCCTTGAGTACCCAGGCTCAACCATGCTTGGCATAGCGCGAATGCTCGTTGACCCCCGGTACCGAACGCGGGTGCTGACGAAAGTGACTGACCCAATTGTTAAAGGTTTTTGGGTTGATGAATTTGCGAACTACAATGATAAGTTCCGAAACGAGGCAGTAGCACCGATTCAGAATAAAGTTGGACAGTTCCTCTCCAGTGCAATTATCAGGAACATCGTGGGCCAACCGAAGAGCACCATCGACCTTCGGAGCATCATGGATAGCAAGAAGATCATGCTACTCAACTTGGCGAAGGGCCGCATAGGCGAAGATAATTCTTCACTTCTTGGGGCAATGATGATTACCCGCTTGCAGCTTGCGGCCATGAGTCGTGTAGATACGCCAGAACCTCAACGGAATGATTTCTTCTTGTACGTTGATGAGTTTCAAAACTTTGCCACTGAGAGTTTTGCGGGCATCCTCTCAGAAGCTCGAAAATACCGCTTAGACCTCATTATTGCCCATCAGTACATTGAGCAGCTGAGTGAAGAAGTTGCCCCGGCCGTATTCGGGAACGTTGGAACAATTATGGCTTTCCGCGTTGGGGGTGAAGATGCAGAATTCCTTGAGAAAGAATTTGAACCGACATTCATGCAAACGGATCTTGTGAACCTACCCAAGTACGAAGTATATCTGAAGCTCATGATTGATGGTGTAGCCTCTGAACCTTTCAGCGCAACGACGCTGCCGCCCTTTGAGCTCCAACCGACGAACAACCGAGAGAAGGTCATTGCTGCCTCACGTGAACGCTACGCGCAGAAGCGGACTGAGGTTGAGGAGAAAATCCTCCGCTGGAGCGGCGTCGAGGAAGTCTACCGAGCATCTGCTGAGGAGGAGAACAACGCCGTGCAACAGGAAGAATCAATATACCGGCCAGAAGGGAAGAAACGCCGTCCGCCCAAGGACCTCTTTCAACGAGAGAGCGTCATTGTCGAGCCTATTGTCGCAGAGCAGCAGCAACCAACTATTCGGTTAGCTGACCTCGCCCAGCGTCCATCACAAAATTTTCAGGGGAATGGGCGAAATATTCCATCAGGTCCAGAACGCCGGCCAATGCCGACGCAGCGACCGAATTACCCACGACCAAACCAGTCTGCGTATGGGAATGAACGTCGTGCTACAACACAACGACCACCGCAACCATTTCGACAAGTGGTACCACCTGTAGCAAAGATTGAGGAGCCAGTGAAACCACCATCCGCTGATCTAGAAAAGCCAAAACCAGAAAAACGACTCTCCTTTGGGCAGACCGTGAAGTTTTAGGACTCGACCTCAGTGGAATCCTGCGGTACGCTATAGGGGCGTATGCGTATTATTTCGCTTTCCCCGAGTTCAACAGAGATTCTCTTTGCCATTGGCGCAGGGGATGATGTTGTTGGCGTCACACAAAATTGCGACTACCCGGCAGATGCATTGCGTCGGCAGCGCTTTGGTACGTGGCTGCATGCGCAACCCGCAACAATCGATTCAGTACAGCCCGACCTCATTGTGACAACATCGTTTAACCCTGAAGGTCTTCGTACATATACTGGGCATGGTGAGGTGCTCCACCTTGAGCCGACCAGCCTGAGTAGTGTTCTGGAATCAATTCTCATCCTTGGTCGAGCCGTAGGGCGGTACCAGGCAGCTGAGGCACTCGTCTTCACCATGCAAGAGCAACTCGAGGATATTCGAAACCATGCTCCAGCGCAGCAACTCCTCGTGTACTGTGAAATGTGGCCAAACCCACCGACACAAGCTGGACAGTGGGTCCCGGAACTCGTCTCTATTGCGGGTGGGAAAATGATTCGCGGGCAACATGAGCAATCAAGTACACCAATGGCTGTTGATGAAATCCAAGCTGCCGATCCAGATTTCCTAGTCTTTCACTGGTGCAATCGTGATGAGCTATTCGATGCCGAACGAATTCGGAATCGCCCAGGCTGGTTGAACGTACGAGCGCTGCAGGAGAATGCCTACGCTTATTTACCAGAGAACTACCTCAATCGTCCTGGACCCCGACTCATTGATGGCGCCCGACAACTGCAGGCTGCTTTCAAAGCCCACCAGCGCCGCTCGTAGTTTAAGGGTTGTCCTGTCACCAGAGAGCTGCTAGCATCCCCAATATGACGCAACGTTCGGTTTCTTTCGTGTGTCCGGCATACAACGAGCGAGAAAGTCTGCCCGAGCTCATTCGTGAACTTCACGAGCTTGGGAAAACACTTGGTGTACCCTACGAAATTCTCATCGTTGACGATGGCTCGACGGATGGGACACGGGCACTCTTACACAATATTGCTGACACAGATCGTAGCGTCCATCCAGTTGTACTTCGACGGAATAGTGGCAAGGCCACCGCACTGTATGCAGGGTTTCAGCGAGCACGAGGTGAACTAATTGTCACGCTCGATGCTGACCTCCAGAACGATCCTGGTGAAGTCCCAAAATTACTTGCCGCTATGACTGAGCAGGACGTTGACATTGTGACAGGCTGGAAGTTTGACCGGCCAGATTCACTCGAGAAGCGTCTTCCCTCAAAGCTTTTCAATTTCGTCACACGGAAACTCTCGGGTTTGCAACTCCATGATTTCAATTCGGGAATAAAACTTTATACTCGCGAAGCAGCGCAGGCACTTGAACTTTACGGTGAACTTCACCGCTATATCCCTATCCTCGCTGCCAGTCAGGGTTTCCACATAGCTGAAGTCCAAACCCATACACGTGAAAGAAAGTACGGTGAAACGAAATACCGTGGGAAACGCTACTTCCGTGGGTTCTTCGATCTACTTACTGTATTCTTCCTCACGAAGTATAATCGACGTCCGCTGCATCTCTTCGGAGGCATTGGGCTCACCGTCGGTGGTATTGGTACTATTCTTTTGGTGTACTTAGCATTCATCAAAATCGTTGGTCATCAAGCAATTGGCACACGCCCGATGCTCACGTTTGCTATTTTCTTCACGCTCGTTGGTTTGCAGCTTGTCGTAACAGGTTTACTAGCTGAGCTTCTGGTTCGGGGCATGGCACACCGACAGCCGCCAATTCGAAGTGAGTGGAATGGTGATGGTCCGCTTGCCTAAACTTTCCGTACGGATGAAACGTTTCATCGTTACCGCGATTGTTCTTGTTGTTGCTTCATACTTTGTACAGGTTCTTTCCCAGAGTTGGTCAAACATCCAACCCTCGCTGCACACACTCGATTGGAAGTGGGTTGGAGTCGCAATCCTTTGCTTTAGCGCGTTTTTCCTATTTCGTGTACTAGCATGGCAACGTATTCTTCAAGTTATCGGGCATCCACAAACCTTTCTAACTTCAGGACGAATTCTCTTGCTTTCAGAAGTTACCCGCTACGTCCCGGGAAACATTTGGAGTATTATTGGGCGAGTTGGTTTGAGCCGTGATGTTGGCGTCCCCACAGATCGCGGATTCTTCGCGACAGTCGTTGAAGTTCTCGCGACGCTCACTTCTGCAATGTTTTTGGGTGGCATCTTAGCACTCGCCGCACCCCAACTCCCGCTCTGGACGAAGGTGATCCTCGCGCTTGGGGTCATGTTTATTATATGTATCACTCTTGGCATCCGACATCTCGGTAGATTCGTTAATTGGGTATTAGAAAAGTTCAAACGCGAGCGGGTTACTTGGGAAATATCCCCGAGAGCTTTTTTACACCTTTTCTGCTTCTATTCCATTGCTTGGATAGGTTTTAGTATAGGTGGCTATGCTAGCGTGGCGGCTCTCGTTACCCTCCCATCCAGTGCAACGATAGCAATTCTCGCAGCAATGCCGCTCAGCTGGTTCATTGGTTATGTCAGCTTCATTACGCCAAGTGGTATTGGCTTCCGTGAAGCAGCAATTGTGGCAATGCTCAATCCTCTCGTCGGGGTCAGCGCGGTTATTCTGGCTGCGAGCTCACGTTTAGCACTTATTTGTATAGAACTCCTATGGGTGGGTGTTTTTGCTTGGGGAAGCGTTCGGCAAGGACTCCTGTGGGTTTGGCGTTGGGTTAGAACTCCTCGAGCAGTCGTTAGCATAGCCATCGTACTGTTTATTGGGTATTTTTGTGCAATTACCATCGTAATGCAGACAAAGGTTATTACGAGCCGATTCGACTTGGGTAATATGACCCAGACTGTATGGAACACGAGCCACGGTCGCTTCTTCGAATACACGAATCCGTACGGGATGAACATTACGTCGAGGTACATCCATCACGCCGACATTCTGCTCGTGCTCTTTGCGCCAATATACTGGGTCTACGCAAGTCCGAACGTGCTCCTCGTCGCACAGGTAATAGTGGTTGCACTTGGGGGCTGGCTACTTTTTAAGCTAGCGAAGCGTATTCTCGGGCATGAATGGTTGGCTGCCGTACTCGCCTTGAGCTTTCTTTTTTATCCAACGTTGCAGCGAGCAGTTTTGTTCGACTTCCACGCGCTAACCCTTACAGCAACATTTGCCATTGGTTTTACCTGGGCATACGTCGATAGGCGTTGGCGTTGGTTTACAGTTTTTGCTATTCTTTTTGCCCTTTCAAAAGAAGAGCTTCCTGTCATGCTTGCTTCGTTTGGCATACTCATGCTCTGGCGAGACCGTAAAGACCAGAAGGTACGTCGAATTGCCCTTGCAACCATTGCATTGTCGGTCATCTATTTTGGTTTTACCTACTTTGCAATAATGCCTGCTGCGCGCCAGAATCAACCCAGTAAGTACAACGTTCTCTATGATACCCTTGGAGATTCTCCGAGGGCAATTAGCCAGACAGTTATTCAAAATCCCAAACTCTTAGTATCTATAATCCTGGGAAAGCAAGCGCGGAATATGTACGCTGGGCAACTTGGCTCAGTTGGCTTATTGCCGCTCGCCAGCCCATTCTGGCTAGCTGTGGCCTGGCCCGACTATGTGGTGAACCTATTTAACGAACGTATCGAAACACGACTCATAAATTATCACTACCAATCAGCAATTGGTGGGTTTGTTTTCATTGCAACAGTCTACGGCTTGGCTGCACTTAGAAGACGGTTTGGACCATGGTGGAATCGTAACGGGCGTAGAGTAATTCGTATTTCGTTTGAAGGTGTTGCAATAGTTTTTTTAGTTGTTGTTGGAGGTTTCGAGTCATATCGGCTTAGTCCGTTGCCATACAGTCAAACGCGGGATATGCGGCCTTACTGGCCTTCATCAATAGCACCAATTATTCGAGCGGAAGTAGTGAAAGTACCAGTTTCTGCACACGTATCTGCAACAAACACCGTTGGAGCTCAGCTTGCGCACCGGCAGTATCTATACCAGTTCCCACTTGGCGTTGGGGACGCAGATTACATTTTTATTCTTATGGCCAAAGTGGGAACACTCGAGTGGCAGCGAAATCATGAAGCAGCTGAAAATCTAGTCACTGATATGCGTTATGAGCGTATCCAGCAGGTAAAGAATTTCACAGTATACAAGAAGCGTTAACCTATGACCCGGGTCATCGTGGGGATGTCGGGCGGTGTGGATTCCTCTGTTGCTGCGCTATTACTCCGCGAAGCTGGGCATGAGGTGCAGGGCGTGTTCATGAAGAACTATGAACCATTGCCAGGGAGTAACCAACCGTGCCCGTGGGAACAAGACCAGGCCGACGTTGCGTCTGTGTGTGAGAAGCTTGGAATACCGTGGGAGAGTTGGAATTTTGAGAAGGAATATAGGGCTCGCGTACTCGAGTACTTCTTTCGAGAGTATGAAGCAGGACGAACCCCAAACCCTGACGTTCTCTGTAACCGAGAAATTAAATTCGGGGTTTTCCTCCAACGTGCTTTAGCAGAAGGTTTCGATGCGGTTGCAACTGGGCACTACGCACAAGTACGTCAATTAGGAGGGAAGTACCAACTCCTTGTTGCAGACGATACTCGTAAAGATCAGACGTACTTTCTGCACACGCTAGGGCAAGCCGAATTAGCACGAACATATTTCCCCATTGGTCACTTACAGAAGTCCAAAGTTCGGAGTATCGCAGCGAAAGCAGGCTTGTCTGTAGCATCGAAGCCAGATAGCCAAGGTATTTGCTTCGTTGGTCAGGTTAACATAACCGATTTCTTAAAGGGGAAAGTTATAGCTACGCCAGGGCAGATTCTCACAGAAGCTGGAAGCGTTGTAGGTGAACACCAAGGTCTTGCGTTCTACACTATTGGCCAGCGACACGGTTTGGGTGTTGGGGGCGGCGTGCCTTACTACGTTGCGAAGAAAGATACCAATACAAACACCCTCCTCGTCGCGAGAGGGGATAAGGACCCAGTACTGTACGCATCAGCCCTACAGGCAACAGAAGCCTCTTGGGTTGTTGGTGCAACACCAGCCAAGAGATTCACCTGTGCAGCACGTATTCGCTACCGGCAGCCGCTCGAGCAGTGTACTATTAGTGTTAACCAAAATTCCCTACACGTAATTTTTGCCCAACCGCAGCGCGCAATTACTCCAGGTCAAGCTATAGTCTTCTACGACAGTAAAGTCTGCCTCGGTGGGGCGACTATTGAGAAAGCAGTTAACGATTAGTTACGGCCGAACGACAGGTTGCTGGCGAGCCTTCCACCAGGCGAAGACAATAATCCCAACTAAGAGTAAAACCCCAACTGCAATGAGCACAATACCAGTGCGTCCATCGCTTTTCGTCGTGCTCGTTGTGGCATTCACATTTGTGAGATCCGTATTAGTATTGTTGAGTGTTCCAGTAACAGAATTTGTGCTGGAATTTACGTTTTGATTGAATATGCTCGTTCCGGCGTTCACATTGGCATTCGCATTGGTATTGACGTTGGTATTTCGGTTCGCATTTATGTTCTTATTGGCATTCACATTTGTATTCTTGTTTGAATTAGTATTTGTTGCTGCATTAGTGTTCTTCGTTGTATTTGTATTTTTATTCGTATTGGCATTCAGGTTAGTTTTGGCTGCGACATTAGTATTCACTGCCGAATTTGCATTGCTCGCGGAATTCGTATTAACAGTACCTAGCGTAGTTGTAAGGGTCGTATCTGTACTTTTCGATTCGTAATTCGCAACTGATTCCATTGAACGTACACGAAAATGGTATAGCGTACTATCTGTCAAACCTAACAGTGTTACATTGTGCGATGTTACTGAAGTACCAATTCCAAGGGTATTACCGTAGAGGTTGGTGGTACCGAAATCAACGTAGCTCGTGCTAGCAACATCAGTTGACCAAGAAATAAGCGCTGAAACAGCAGTGACGTTACTTACTGTTACTCCGGAAATTAGAGGTGCGGTAGCAGTATTCGTCTGGGCTATTGCTGGCTGGGAAGCGAGTAAAGCTAGGAACGAAGCAGTGACGATAAGTTTGTGCATATGGTACAATCCTTTCTGAAAGAATTATACACTATTTACCCAAAAAGTATCCACTATGACCAAAATGCATAAAGTCTTAACCAGTCTTGGTGTCATTGTAGCGTTTTTTATCATTACGGGGCTCATTATCTGGTCTGGTATGCGTCCAGCGGGTGTAACGAAGCAGTCGAGTAAAACAAATATCTCACAAAATACGAATAAACAGACAAATACGAATGTAAGCACTGTAAATAATGCGAATACAAACCAGCCTGCAAATTTATCTTCCACTAATAAGAATGCTTCTATGACTTACGCTTTTCCTGGTGTTCTCTCTGACAACCGCATTGCAAACAAGAAAGCAATTATTACCACTACGAAAGGCGTAATTGAATTGACGCTTGACGCAAAGAATGCCCCAAAGAGCGTAAGTAACTTTGTATACCTTGCTGAACTTGGTTTCTACGATGGCCTCACCTTTCACCGCGTTGAGCCTGGGTTTGTCATTCAAGGTGGAGATCCGAGTGGGAACGGCACGGGTGGGCCAGGATACAAATTCCCAGATGAGCCGGTGCAAGGTGAGTACATTGAAGGTGCACTGGCAATGGCAAATTCCGGACCCAACACGAATGGCTCGCAGTTTTTTATAACCCTTGCTGACGTTTCGAAGAACCTTGGGAAGCAGTACAACCTCTTTGGTCAAGTCACCAAGGGTATGGATGTGGTTAAGAACATTACTATTGGCGACGTTATGCAGTCGGTGAAGATCGTATCACGCTAGCGTTGCGCCAATAAGCTCTGGGTGACCACGAAGGAACGCATGGACATCCATGGGTTTCTTCCCTGCTGGTTGTATGGTTTCAAGAATTAGTAATCCTTTGCCCGTACCAACACTGCAGCCACGGGGATGCAAAGCAACAAATCCTGGTTTTGCGCTACCTTCCGCGCAACTTGCCGTAAGGATTTTGAACGTGAGCGTTTCAGCTTGAGCGCTAACCCTCGGCCAGGGCGTGAAAGCGCGTACTGCTCGTTCAATTACTGACGCGGCATCTACCCAACGTGCTGCCCCATCAGCGGGGGTAATCTTTGGCGCCGTCGTAATCCCAACTGCTGGTTGTGGGACTAGCGCCCGTTCACCGATGAGGTAACTAATGAGGTTTTCGGAAAGGAGTTTAGCACTCGATGCCGCAAGGACTTCCGCTAACATTGCCGAGTTTGTACTTGGAGTAATCGGCACGGTAGCCACGGCAAATGTTGGTCCAGTATCCATACCTGGCTCAAGTTGCATGAGTGATACCCCAGTCACTGTATCGCCAGCCAAGATTGCATGCTGAATAGGCGATGCACCGCGCCAACGGGGCAGTAGGGAAGCATGGGCATTCACCCAACCATGCGGGAGATCGTTCAAGAGACTTTCGGGTAGAATTTTTCCGTACGCAACGACGATTCCAATATCAGCGTTCAGGCTTCGGATAGCTGCTTGCACTTCAGGCACACGGACTTTTTCAGGCATCATGGTAAAAATACCAAGCTCCTTTGCCCGCTGTGCGACTGGGCTAGGTTGCTCTTGTAACCCACGTCCATGGGGTTTTGCTTTCTGCGTCAACACCCCAACAATGTCAACACCTTGCAGTGCAGCCACCGCATTGAGACTTGGCACTGCATATGACGGAGTGCCTGCGAAAATGACGCGCCAACGTTTAGGTCCGGTTTGGTCGTTCACCTTTGGTTATGGTTATCACTTTGTCGGTGAAAAGCACTCCATCGAGGTGGTCAATTTCATGCTGCATGATTCGTGCAAACATCCCGTCGATCGTTAGGGTGAGCGGATTGCCTTTTGCATCATGTGCGATTAAGGTTATCCGCTTCGGTCGACGAACAGTGCCAAAAACACCAGGAATAGAGAGACATCCTTCTTCAAGAACCTCTTTCCGAAATGAATGCTTGGTTATTCGGGGATTGATGAAAGCAACAACACCATCTTTTGTCGTGACAACGCACAGACGTTTCGCAATGCCGACCTGCACCGCAGCCAAACCAATACCGTCAGCCCCGTGCATGGTTTCCACCATGTCCGTGATGAGCTTTTGAAATTCGGTTGTAAGAATTTCCGCAACAGAAACATCTTGCGTCTTCGTACGTAGAATTACATGTGGGATTGTAGTAATTGGGAGTAAAGCCATGAAAGATAGGCTATCGAAATGTATTGCTCTTGTCAATCCTGAGGAAGTGCAGGTGGATTCACAATTGCTTCCCACGATGGGTCGAGGTACTGCTGGATACACTGCAGTAGTGCATCATGCTTGAGGTTCGCTGCCCGGAGTAACCAAGAATTTTTGATAATCACTTTCGATACACCACTTGGGATATGCATTTCATTAAAAGGTTGTGGAGTTGGGTTAGTAACCCGTTTTCGAGGTTGGAGGACTACCATTGTCCCAGCGGGTGGGTAGTTGAGTTCTGCCCGCTCTCGAAGTGTCTGATCCGTCCAGCTATTTGGGTTATTGAGGAATGTATACGCGAGGGTTTCGGGTTTGTATGTAACAATGAAGAGCGATCCTTGCGGGGTCACTGCGGCTCGAGCAAGAGCAAATGCGGAGAAGAATTGCTCAGCCGAGCGGTAGCCTTGCTGCGAGAAATAGCTATCGGGTTGAAGAATGACTGCGGCGGCAAAGGTCAAAGCTGGATAACTGCCAATCGCCGTCGTCGAGACAACGTGTAATGCACTCTCTAGGTCACCCTGAACTGTGCCACGTTCAAGTGTCGCGACGGTTTGTGATCCTGTGAGCTCAGCTATAGTCCGGGCGACCTGCTGAATACCTGGTCCTCGGGTGGATAACTTTGTGCCTTTACAGTGAGTACACGTACTTGGGGCTGCAATTTTCAAATGGTCACGCACACACTCGAGTATGAGTGGGTTTCTGGATCGGACCCGAAGGGGCGTAGTACACGTTGGACAGAGAACGGCGGTACCACAGTCGGAGCAGACGTACCGTCCTGCTTCGCTCGTCCGTGAGTGTAGCCATAATGTTCGAGTTTTTTGGAGCTTCTCCAGTAGGTACGACGGCGGGAGGTGCCCACGTTCTCCGGGTGGTTCATTCTGTCGATCGATGAGTGTCGCTACTGGCCGTTCCCCAATGCGTGTTGCCTCGCTCGAGCCTAATGTTCCGACGACTGCGGGACTTAGCCAGCGGGTGAGCACAAGCAGTGCGGCACAGTGAGCACGTGCAAAGGTGATGGTTAGTGCTCGCAGGTCAACGCGCGGTGCTTGGTCGAATGCAAAGTACCCTTCATCATCGGCAAGGTCGAGGATTACCCGATCAATCGGGGGAAGGGGATAGAGCAGTCCAACATGCGTGGTGATGTAAGTCTTCGTTGCTCGCAAGTCAGTGAGGAGCCGTCGTTGCGCAGTAGCACCCCGGGGTGGCACAATATGTAAAGGCTTTAGATTTTTAAGCAGTGCCATCCATTGTGACGCTGCACCTTGATTCGGTACAACAATAAGCGTATATGCAACTTTCGCGGCTATGAGTTGTGACCACTTCATGAGTACCTTTTGACGAGCGAGCCCGGTTGGGCACTCCACAATTGTCACTTTAGATTGCGCTCGGATTTTGGTCTGGGATTCTCTCCTGCCTCCAAGAACCATGCTACGGAGAATAATGTTAAGCGGTGTCAGTGTCTGCTGCTGAAGCCATTTGGCAATAGCTAGTTGTTCTGTAGTGAGATAGAAATTTTCTTTTCGGCTTAGAATTGATTTGGTGCCTTTACGCTTTTCAGTAGTGTCTTCTGCCCAAACAATACCTTCAATAGTTTTTGTCCGAAAAGGAATTTGCACACACCCCCCAGGGGAAACATCAAGTCCTGCTGGGACGTTGTAGGAGAGTGCGGCAAGTGAAGGGGTAACTCGAATTAGCGGGATAACTAGTACTCGCCGGCTGGTTTGAGGAATCACGCTGGTTGCCATGTTGCAACCGCGTACGCAACCCCGTACGGAGCTTCATCGTATAGAACTTTCACGTGCGTCCGAATTGAGACGAGCGCACCCAGGATCTGTGCAACGCTCCAAGTACCGCATGAGGAAACTTCTTCTGCTTGCGCGGCTGGCACGGTCTTGAGGAAATCTTGAAGTGCATTGTGATGCAGGGTTTCTAACCAGTGCTTGCGAAAATGTGCGGCTTCTGGGCTCTTTCCCTGCGGCGCAGCATCAGTGAGCCGAGCAGAAACCTCGCCAGTTGCTAGCAAGAGAATGCGTTTTCGACTATTTAGGAGTACCTCTTGCATGCGAGCACCGAAAGCAAGGTTCTCTTCGGGTGTCGTTCGTCGTGTTGAAATTTCTACCCATGGGAGCTGCGGCATACGCTGATGGAAGAAAATTGCCGGGATGCCAAGACCGTAATTTACCCGCGGTTCAATGACACTCGCAACAGGGAGGAGCGCTTCGAGATTTTCTTTCATGTTGTATGCAAATGTTGGTGTGCCGAGGAGTGCAACTTTAGTTGTAAGATCACCGAATTCATCGAACGACGCAGTATATTGTTCGGCAAGGTTGAATGTGAATTGATTCCCGACGCTTGGTGCGTGTGGGTTGAAGCACACCACAACGTCTGGCTGCGCTGCGTATGCCCACGCTACGACTTCCTCAACTGCCTTCCTCAAACTCTGCACTCGTTTCGCATGTGCAGGATCCGTGGTTGGTAAAAGAAGTGGCGTGTGCGGCAGGAATGCTGATCCAATAATACTCATACGTTATTTTCCAATGCTCGGAAGCTGTTCACCTATGGGGTGGAGTTCTGCAACGCGTGGAGAAATAGTTATTACGTTTTTCATGTTGTAACCGTACTGATTAAAAAGTTTCCGAGTGGGTATGCTTCGGCGTTGCCCATTTGAAATAACGCTTACCAGTCCTTCACCTTTAATGCGAATTAGTTCTCCATCACGGAGGGTGAGGGGCTCAGCTCTCGGGTATTGCACGAATTCAGCATTCGTTATGGTCAAATTTACTTTTCGATTCGGGAAACGTGATTTTAGAATGCTCCTGTCAAGAATTGGGTACCGAATGCCTTGCTCAATCCACGCAACCCCACCATTCTCTTTTATTCTCACAAGGGCGCCTGCAGGGTATGCGTTCGCATTGCTTATAGTTACCCCATTGAGGTACCCAACAATATCTTCGGTGAGTACTTGCTCAACTTCTTCAGGATTGAAGCCGAGATTTCGAAATACTTCTGGAGATTGAATAACTCGTTTTTCGTCGCCACTTAGGAGGTAGGTCGTACCATCTGGGGTTTGCACCAGTGAGAAGTTCGGTAATCTAATGTCTGTGCCACGCGGGTAGTTCGCGAGGGCGTCTGGGGAAATATCCAGAATTTTTTTATAGTCACCAAAACGCGTTAAGAACGCAGCCCGAGTGAGAATTGCTCTCCGCTCACCGTGCTGGATGTACCAGGTCGTCCCCGTCTTCCCAATGCGGACGAGCGAGCCATCGGGGAAAGTTCGGGTGAACCACTGGGTGTATAAGTTGTAGAAGTTTTCGTTCCCATGGAAGTGCGGCGTGTAATTGTAAAGTGCGGCAGTTGCCTGATTTTCTAGCAAGACTGTCGTGGCATCGATGGTGTACGTATTCCCAGCGCGAAATGTGTAACTCCCAGGGAAATCCAGATACTGTCGAAACTGCCACGTTGCAAAATCGAGTTGACGATATAACCCAGCGGCTTTTCCACTGCATCCACCACTGTCTGGGCAGCCATACCCCATAGCGTAGTCGTAGGCGCGCTGCGTTGGGGTTTTCCAGGTAAGCAGACTCATTTCTTTTTGCAGCGTTACCAGAATGACCGCAGGATTAATGCCGTAGAGCCGAGCTACTTCAACAATCGCTTCACTAGTTGGTTTTATAACCCCATTGAAATCAGTTACCTGCATTGTGCCTAAGGTGCCACCACGTCTTTGCAAGAATGCTTGGACGTCGACAATTTCCATGCTCTTGCTATCAATAAATTCTTGATCAGCAATAATCCGCCCAGGCTGAAAAGCCGCTTGGACTAATACTGGCTGCACGAGCAAAACGAACGCGCTTACCGTCGTTATGATGCGAGAAAAAACTTTTCGCATAGTCCATATACTCTACCAGAAAATACGCTCTCTGGCAAGAATCGCCCTTGCGCCTAACGGCAATCCGTCGCATGATACACATATGCAAGCAATAATCTACCGTGGCTTGAAAGTGCATCTTGGCACTCGTGCTGAAGCATTTCAAACACTCACGAACTTTCTTACGTCCACGGGCCAGCATCAGGTTGTAACTCTGAACCCAGAGTATGTTGTTCTGGCGTCAAAGAATCAAACACTCGTCGAGATATCAGAACGCGCCTCACTTTGTTTAGTTGATGGCATTGGCTTGGCCTTAGCGGTACGAGGCTTTGGTGCCCTCGAACGTTACCCGGGAGCAGACCTTGTGCCTGATCTGTGCGCATACTGTACAACGCAGCAGATGAAAATTGGTATAGTACTTCGGCCAGGTGGTCTCTCAACCCCAGAGAACGTACAGAAAGCACTCCAACAGAAGTTCCCAGACATCTCGGCTGACGTCTGGTACGAAGATGAATTGGTTGAAGGACGAATTCAAGTGTACGCGCCAACACTCCTATTCGTAGTACTCGGACAGCCACAGCAAGATCTCTGGATCGCCAAAAACCTTGCAACGTTCCCAAGTGTCCATGTTGCTATAGGTGTTGGCGGAGCAATTGATTTCCTCACAGGCGCCCGTCGAAGAGCACCTCGCCTAATGCGTGCGCTTGGCGTAGAATGGCTCTGGCGCTTGGTAACGCAACCTCGACGTTTCGTACGAGTATTCCGCGCTACATTTGGCTTCTGGTACACTATTCTCTTCCAATGAACCCTGTCCGCGTACGATTTGCACCATCACCGACGGGTCGCCTCCACATCGGTAGCCTTCGTACGGCGCTGTACGATTATCTTTTTGCAAAGAAGCTCGGTGGTACATTCGTTCTCCGAATAGAAGACACAGATCAGAAGCGTTCAGTTGCTGGAGGAGTAGAAGATATTGTCGATACACTCCAGGCTTATGGCATTTCTCCTGACGAAGGTGTATTGCGAGAGAACGGTCAAATCTTCGAACGAGGAGTCTTTGGACCGTACGTGCAGTCCAAACGCCTACCAATGTACCGTGACGCAGCTGCCAAACTCATCGAGCAGGAGAGTGCGTACTTTTGTTTCTGCACCCCGGAACGTCTTGTTACATTGCGTGCTAGCCAAGAGCAGCAGCATTTGCCCCCAGGGTACGACGGTACCTGCCGAACGATAACACCAACAGCTGCTGCTACGCGTGTTGCGGCAGGGGAGTCTCACGTCATTCGATTCCGCACTCCTCGAGAAGGCAGCACGCAAGTGGACGACCTGGTTCGAGGTTTGGTGGTTTTTCGTCATGCAACTATTGAAGACGCAGTACTTATCAAAACCGATGGCTTCCCCACCTACCACCTGGCGAATGTCGTGGATGACCATGCGATGGAAATATCGCACGTGCTCCGAGCCGAGGAGTGGTTACCGTCACTGCCACTCCACCTCTTACTGTATACAGCTTTCGCATGGGAAGCACCGGCGTTTGCACACCTTCCGCTCATTTTGAATACCGCTCGAAAAAAACTCTCAAAGCGAGATGGCACAACCGCGGCCGCCGACTTTCTGGCTGATTATCTCCCCATGGCAACATTGAATTTTATTGCTCTCCTAGGGTGGAATCCGAAAACTGAGCAAGAGTATTACCCATCACTAACGGAACTTCAACGCGATTTTGACCTTTCAAAAGTGAATAAAGCTGGTGCCATATTCGACACCAAGAAGCTCATCCACCTCAATCGCTTACACATGCGTACGACCGATCCTGTCGTACTTGCTCAAGCAGCAAAACTAAGCTGTTCGGATGCTGAGGCACGAAAGTACTTACCCTTAGTTATTGAACGCGCTGAACGCTTGAGTGATCTTCAAACAGCAATTACTTTTCTCACTGAAGAAAATATTACGTACGATAGTGCAATACTAATTCCAAAAAATGGAACGCCCGAGCGCACGAAAGAAGTCATAAAGACAATTACCCTTTGGCTTCATGACCGAGCAGAAGGGGATTGGGGCAACGCTGATGAAATTCGTACTGCGACGCTTTCATGGATTTCGGAAAGGGGATGGTCAAACCAAGAAGTATTATGGCCAGTTCGGGTAGCCCTCTCTGGCTCCAAGACAAGCCCTGATGTTTTTGACATTGCCATAGCTCTTGGGAAAAAACGAGCGCTCCAGCGGCTACAACAGTCTCTGGAAACCCTCTAGAGCTTGATTTTTCGCAAGAAGCGTGCTATAGTGAGCTCGCTATGGTGAAACAAAACTTTAGTCAAAAATCACTCACCATTGGTCTTGCGCTCCTCATGAGCGTGGTTTGGTCATTTCCAAATAGCCTCCGTGCGCAAGAAACAACAGCGCCGACTATAGCTGCTCCAGCCACACTCACAACTAGCGATCCCACTGTTGATGAGCTGAATAAAGCCCTCCAGGATAAGCAGGATCAGCAAAAACTCCTCCAGGAACGGCTTCAGCGGTACCAGGATGTTATTGCTGAGAAGCAGAAGGTGTCTGCCAGCTTGAAGAATGAACTTGAACTCCTCGATGCGCAAGTTGGGAAAGCAGAGTTAGATTTGCAGTCACTCGATTATTCGATTGAAGAAAAACGTATAGAGATAGCCGCAGCCCAGCAGGCTGTTGACCAAAAGCAGAAAGACATTGACGCCCAGCACTTATACCTCGCAGACCTCGTGCGGACGATTAATCGGTATGATCAACGTGATCCGTTGGAGCTCCTTGTGGTTCACAATTCATTTTCTGAAGTGGTGAATGATATTCGAGCGACGGCGACGCTGCAAGACCGGGTTGCTACCGCACTTGGAGATTTACAAGACGCGAAGAGTAACCTGGAACGTGAGAAAGCTGACCGAGAGAAGAATAAACGAGAGCTCGAAGGGCTTCAGCAAGAAGTTACTGTTGCAAAGAACTCACTCGATGCGCAGAAAGAGTACAAAGGCACCATTCTCACTGATACGCAATCGAGTGAGCAACAGTACAGCCAATTACTCGAGCAATCCAAACAAGAACAACTTGCGGCCGACAGTGACATTCGCGCACTTGAGGAAAGAGTTAAAACGAAGCTTCAGGGACCAAGTGGTTCAACAGCAACGAATCAGGACTTCTCGACCTTCACGGGGAATCGAAACGTTCAGCTTGCCTGGCCAATATCTACCGCGAAGGGGATTAGTGCGTACTTCCATGACCCAACGTACCCATATCGAAAATACTTCGAGCATCCAGCAATTGATGTGCCCATAGCACAAGGGACTGCTATTGCTGCTCCTGACGATGGCTACGTCGCTCGAACAAAGAATGGGGGAATGGGGTATAGCTACATCCTACTCGTGCATTCCAATAGCATCTCCACCGTCTACGGGCACGTGAGCCAAATCAACGTTGCGGAAGATACCTTTGTGAAGAAAGGCCAGATTATTGGTCTCACTGGTGGTATGCCAGGCACCCCTGGTGCTGGGCGTCTCACCACTGGTGCACACCTACACTTCGAGGTACGTCTCAATGGCATTCCAGTGAACCCGCTCGACTACTTGCCGTAGGGGATGATGTGAAACTATATTCCTTTCTGCCGTAATGGGTCGCACAATATACCTTAAACGAAGCCTAGGTACAAAAATCACTATGAAGCCTCCATTAGCCTATTTAAGCATTCTCAATATCGACACTAGGATTGCTACGGAAAATGCTTGTATAGCCAATCCTGGGCCTCTAGCGACTTCCCACTGCGCGTGATTATGTAGCTTGTAGTACCCCTTTAACCAAATTGACCAAGGTTTGGTATTCCGGTACAGCGTTAAGAAGTCTGGTAGACTTGCCCAGGCAATGCCCCAAACAACGAATGGCCAGACATTCCAGAACCACACAATGAGCCCAACGCTCACTATCACAGTCGCAACCATGTCAGGCCCAAAACTCTGCCAGAAGCTCTGGAGAGTTTTTTTCTGCGGCACTGGGTAATTCCAGTGTGGAACAGCATCCAGGAGTATATGTGTCGCAAAAGCAATAGGAGCAGAAATGGCAGGATGTTGCAGAGCAACCCCGACAACTGCACCAGCGATGACATGGACGACGAGAAGCATAAATTATTTCACATATACCCGAGCAGGGACGCTCACATCGACGTACTCTAGCTTCTTGCCTTGCAGTTTTTGGTCGTAGGCTAAGAGAAGTGCTTGTGCTTGCTCTTCAGCACTCGCTACAGAATTGACGATCACTTCCCAATCCCCCGTCATACCCAAACGAAATGTCGTTTCAGGTGCAACTGCAACGGTGACTTTTTTCACAAATAATTTTTCATCTTGGCGCTCACGAATTTTCTCAATGAAGGTGGTAAGAAAAGATGCTTGATTATTTGAAAGTGCTGCATCTTGCAGCTTGAGATCGAATGGCGCAAGAAAAATAATTTGCGGGACACCAGCTGGGGCAGCCGGGAGAAACGTCGAAGCAGTACCTTTGCGATCAATTCCGATAAGTGCTCCATTCAGCTGGTAGACGTACGCTGGCTGTTCCTCGATGACATTCAAGGTTAGGGTATTCGGTATCGACCGTCGGATCGAAAGTTTTGAAAACATCCAGCGCTCCCTCAACCGACGCTCGTAGGCACGCGTATCGAATGCCCAGAGGTTTGTCTGGCGAAAGAAAAGTAGCCAGCGGGATTGCTGCTGCGCTCGAGTAATGTCACGGAGCTCGGTAAGTGGGAGTGTGTACTGCCCAGAAACTTTCAACGTGGTCACCTGCCATGCGGAAAGTCCATACACGAGGTACAGGCAGCCCGTAAGGATGAGAATGAGTATGCACGCAACCCAGCGTGGGTGCTTGGCCATCCACGGGTCTCGCTTGGATCCCATGAACAGCGGGTTACGGAGTTGTTGGTGTGTTTTGCGGAAACTCACGTTCGTTAGGGGGCTAGGGACCGAGCGATGGATGGGTTGAGACGTGTCAGTACTTCGTATGATATTGTACCAATCTGTTTGGCGAGTGCCTCGACAGTCAGGCAAGTTGGTCCTGCACAACCAATGAACGTCACTTGACTACCCACATGGACTGCAGCAATGCCAGTGACATCAACCATCGTCAGGTTCATGCAGACCCGTCCTCGTATTGGAGCGTGTTTCCCATTGATAATGACAGAACCAATGTTGGAGAGTTTTCGATCCAGACCATCCCAATAACCAACGGGCAGGACTGCAATAGTCGTAGGTTTTTTACAGGTAAACGTTCGATTGTACCCAATCGTCACGCCTTTTGTAACACGTTTCACTTGAATCACTGTTGTATGAAATGTGAGTACTGGTATGAGCGAAAATTTTGGGTACGTATGTTTGATGAGCTTTCTATCTTGCACAGTGTGAATACCGTACGCAGACATACCAACACGAACCATATCGAAATGCGATTGTGGTTCTAATAGCACCCCAGCGGAGCAATCGATGTGTTTTATGAGTCGCCTGGCGAGTGACGATTCAAGATTGTTCACAAGTGTTGTAAAACAATCGAGCTGCTTCAATGTGAATTTTTTGTTATTCGACTCAACTTCTGAAAAGTGGCTATAGACACCTTCGACTTGCACATTTGTGAGACGTTGGAGATACCAAACTACCATTGGGAGTTCTTCTGGAAGAAAACCAATGCGTGAAGTGCCAGTATCGAATTTTAAATGGATGAATGCGCTTTTCTTCAATCGCTGTGCAATGCGTTGGTACTGACGTAATTGCTCTTTCGTGTACGCTGGTAAACGAATCCCCTGCTGGATTGCTTTCTCTATTGCTGCAGTACCACCATCGACGAAGCTGAGGACGAGGATTGGCTTCGTTTTCACGATATGCCGTAGCTGCAGTGCTTCGGTTAGCGAAGCAACACCAAACCAATCGACACCCGCTTTCGCGAAGATCGGTGCGCACTCCCCTACCCCGTGGCCGTAGGCATTACTCTTCACAACCACCATGAGTTGTACTTTTGGGCCAATGACGCCCCGAAAGGCTTTCACGTTGTGGATGAGTGCCGAACGTGAAATTCGGATTTCCGTCAATGCATTATGCATGCCTAGGGCTTCTGGATGACGCCAACACCATGCATGAACGGCTTCAAAACATCCGGCACTAGCACGGAACCATCAGCTTGCTGGTAGTTCTCTAGGATTGCGATAATCGTCCGGCCAATGGCGAAGGCAGTGCCATTGAGTAGATGTGCTATAACGTTCTTTCCATCCTTCCCCTTCATGCGGATGTTGAGCGCACGAGCTTGGTAGTCGGTAGTGTTCGAGGTCGAATGTGTCTCACGGTACTCACCTTTCCCATTGTTTTGCCCTGGTAGCCAGCACTCAATATCGTAGGTTTTTGCTGAAGGGAAGCTTAGGTCGCCGGTACACAGTTGGACAACACGGTATGGAATGCCTAAACCCTGCACGAGTTTTTCCTGCATCGTGAGCAACTCTTGGTGGAGTTTTTCTGAATCACTTGGCGCACACACCACGAGCATTTCCACTTTGTCGAATTGGTGTACACGTAAAATGCCTTTTGTATCCTTGCCGTAGCTACCAGCTTCTCGTCGAAAACAGCTCGAGAAAGCGACATACTTCTTTGGCAGATCAGATTCTGGAATAATTTCATCCGCGTGGTACGGCCCCATTGACTGCTCTGAAGTGCCAACTAGATACTGCTTATCTTTGTCGAAATGGTACACCTCGTCACTTCCACCCTGGGCTAGGTATCCCATGGCTTCCATGTAGGGTTCGTTAACTAGCACTGGTGGTACTACTGGTGTGAAGTTCGTTTTCGTAAGCTCTTGCATTGCGTACTGCACTAAGGCAAATTCTAAAAGTGCGCCCGCACCTTTCAAGTACCCAAAGCGTGAACCCGATACTTTCGCGGCACGTTGCATATCAATAATATCAAGCTCTTCACCGATGGTAAGGTAGTCTTGCGCCTTCAGAAATGTTTTCCGCTGGCCTTCTTCGCGAAGTACAACATTTCCTGACGCATCAGGACCAACTGGTACATCGTCGATTGGAATATTGGGCAGCATGTACAAAGCCATACCATTTACAAACTTTTGGTTTACTGAGGCAGCGCTCAGTTTTTTTGCCTCTGCCAACGCTTCCATTTTTTCAGTTCCCTGGAGTGTAGGAATTTTTTTGCTTAGGCTATTAAGTTTTGATTTAACCTCTTCTGTTTTTTGGAGTGTACGAATATATGCTTCGTGCTGATCAATAGCAATATGAGCAACCTTCTTAGCTTCTTTGACACCGCGAGTTTCTAAAGCGTTAATTAACGCTTCTGGATTCTCTTTCAGTTTCTTAATATTAAGCATAGTAAGGCTACTCTTTCGGTCGTAGTGTAGGAAACAGAATAACTTCTTTCAAACTGTGGCTGCCAGTGAGTATGGCTGCGAGCCGATCGATACCGATGCCCGCCCCAGCCGTCGGCGGCATACCGTACTCCAAAGCCTCAACGAACAGTGGGTCTGTCCCCTGCGCTTCTTCGTCACCAGCTTTCCGTAGGGCGTCTTGCTCGGCGAACCTTTTTGCTTGGTCGAGCGGATCATTTAGTTCGGTGAAGGCCTTGATGACTTCGGCTCCGGAGATTACGAGCTGAAACATTTCCACGACGCGAGGGTCGTCTGCTTTACGTTTTGCCAATGGTGAAAGCTCGGCCGGGTAGTCAACTATGAACGTTGGGCGGTGAACATTCGGCCGAACCGCAGTTTTCCAAAGGATATCAATAAGCTTCCCACGCCCATCATTCTTCGCAACATCAGCGCCTAGCTTCTTCGCTGCGGTGTATAGCGTCTTCACGTCACTCTCTAGAACATCGAGACCTGTTGCAATTCGGATTGCATCGACGTAGCGCACGCGAGGCAACGGTGCAGAAAAGTCTATGGTCTTTCCATCAACTTCAAACTGCAGTGTTCCGCGAACTTTTTCTACGACCTGAACTAGTAATTGTTCACAGAATGACATCATCTGTGTGTAGTCCCAGTACGCAGCGTAGAACTCTATTTGCGTGAATTCCGGGTTGTGCTGCGGGCTTATGCCTTCATTGCGGAAACACCGTGCAACTTCGTACACGCGCTCAAAGCCGCCAATAATTAAACGTTTTAGGTAGAGTTCGGGGGCAACACGGAGGAAGAGGTCAAGATTCAAGGCATTGTGGTGCGTTGTGAAGGGTTTCGCAGTTGCGCCCCCAGCAATTGCCTGCAGCACTGGCGTTTCAACTTCCAGGAAACCAGCTTCTTCGAATCCTGCTCGAAGGGCGCGCAACATAGCGGCACGGCTACGAGCAACACTCATCGATTCGGCATTCGCTAGGAGATCGAGTTCTCGTTGCCGGTAGCGATGCTCAGTATCAGTTAAACCATGAATTTTATCTGGCAGCGGTCGAAGCGCCTTGCACAGGAGAACTACCGCGGTCACGTGTAGGCTCTTCTGTCCTGATTTGGTCGTAAATGGGGTACCGGTTACTTCTATAAAATCGCCAATATCAAAACGAGTAACAAGAATCTCGTACATTTCTGGAAGATCTTTCGAAGAGAAAAATATTTGCAACCGCCCAGTACCATCCTCGAGATCTGCAAAAGTTGAGCCACCATGCCGACGCTGGGCCCGAATTCTCCCTGCCAGGATTGCCCGTAGATCTGAATTTTCAAACGCAGCAAGAAACTGCTCAACAGTATGAGTTCGGTTTACCGTGCTTGGGTACGCATTGACCCCAGCGCCTTGCAACTCTTTTAGGCGTTGCAAGCGAACCAATCGTTCATCATTTTCAGCCACTACCATGGTGATGTTGTAGCATTTTCTCGTACTTTCAGCAAACCAAAAACTAGCCCATCTATAGCGTGCTATATATGGTACTAGCGAATGTCTTTTATCGTTGCCTCAACGTCTCCCCGAGGAGTTTTTACCTTCACGACATCATCAACTTTACGTCCCAGGAACGCCTGCCCAAAGGGTGATGCATTCGAAATGCGACCCCCAGGTGGATTCGCTTCATTTGAACCAACAATGGTAAAGGTTTGCTCGACCCCAAGAATCTTGACTGTAAGCATTGATCCAATTTGGACTATCCCAGAATTTGTATGAGTAATTATTTCAACGTTCTTTAAGATATCTTCAATTTCTGCAATCCGTCCTTCTACGAAAGACTGCTCATTCTTCGCTTCTTGGTACTCAGCATTCTCCGACAAGTCGCCGAGTTCTTTTGCATCTTGAATCCGGTTCGCAAGTTCTTTGCGCTTCTCTGTCTTGAGCCGGTGGAGCTCTGCAGTTAACTTCTCTAACCCTTCAGCGGTCACAAATTGCTTCGTAGACATAAGCACAACAAAAAAATAGCGAAACGTGGTTGAAAGAATACGCACTACGCGCAAATGTGTCAACCCTCAACAAAATTACGGTTTTGTAGGGGTTTTACTGTGCTCTAACCAGTACTGCATGCCAATTTTGGCAATTGGAAGAGCCGCGACGCCCCCCTCTCCCCCACCTTCAACGAGAACTGCAATGGCAATAGTGGGATTCTCATACGGAGCAAAACCAATGAACCACGCATGTGTTTTATTCTCGGTTCCATATTGAGCTGTGCCGGTTTTCCCAGCCGTAGGGGTTCCAAGAGATTGCAGGGCTCGCGCGCTTCCGCTGGTTACGGCCTGGCGCATGCCAAGGCGGACAGTCGCAATTGCATCGGGATGTTCGACGGGTGACCGAAGTGCGGTTGGTGATACCTGTCGAATATCTTGGTTGTTCCCTTCGAATGCTTGTACGAAGTGTGGCTTGTAGAGCGTCCCGCCATTGGCAATCGTCGCTGTAGAAAGCGCCATTTGTAAGGGTGTTACCAAGAGGTCACCCTGACCGATGGCGAAATGGTATGTATCACCGATGTACCATGGTTCACCTTTAACTTGCTCTTTCCACGCTTTACTCGGGAGGAAGCCCCCGCGTTCACCGGGGATATCGACGCCCGTTGGAGCACCGAAGCCGAATGCACGAGCGTACTGCGTCATTCGATCAATTCCCAACCCTGTGAATGAGTCTGTGCCACCGCCAATGGTGTAGAAAAATGTATTAACCGATTCGGCAATAGCTTTAGTGACATTCGTCACGCCGTGGCCACCAGCTTTCCAATCTGGAAAAAACCACTTATCAATCTTTATGCCGCCAGTACTCATGACTGTCGTCTGAGGTGTAATGACTCCTTGATCAAGCGCAGCGCTGGCGATGACGGGTTTAATGGTTGAGCCGGAGGGATATTCGCCAGCTATGGCGCGGAAGAAGAGTGGGCGACGCACATCCGAAGTGAGCGCACGGTACGCATCTGTTGAAAGACCTGTGACGAAATCATTACTGTTGTACGTCGGCATACTCACCATGGCAAGTATTCCACCAGTCCGAGGATCTATGGCAACGGCAGCACCGCCTGTAGAATGGTAACTTTTCAATGCTGCAGTTAGCGCAGTACCCAATGCTGTTTGCAAACCAGCATCAATCGTCGTCAAAAGGTTTTGCCCAGGAATTGCAGGTTCAGACGTAATAACCTTCTGCTCACGGCGTTGAGCATTTACTTCCACTGCCGATTTCTCACTCGTCCCGCGCAGCTGCGCTTCATAAGTTGCTTCTAAACCGGTTTTTCCAATGACGTCGATGAAGCGGTACTCGGTTTGTAGTTCTTCGAGAAGTTTCTGCCACTCTTGGTCAGTAAATTTCCCCGTATATCCCAACACTGGGCTCAACGATTGGTCAGTAAGGTAGTGACGCCGAGGTGAGGCTTTCACTTGTACTGCAGGCTCATCCTGTAAACGAACACGGAGGGCAAGCGCATCATGGTATGGCACATGCTCCTGCAGAATACTCAATTCAGTACTTGAAGATTTTTTTCCTGCTATTAGCAGCAAAGTATCGAGAGGGATTTTTGCAACTTCAGAAATTTTCTGAATGACTCGTGTTCGTTCCTGTTGGTCTTTCGGTAAATCACCAGGGATGATACCAAGTGTGAACTCGGCGACATTTTCGACGAGTGCAGTATGGTTGCGATCGTAGATGATGCCCCGCGGAGCAGGCGTGGTGTAGAGTCGGGTGCGATTTTCTTCAGCCGCGTCGCGCATGGACCCACCATTGAAAACTTGCAGCCAAGCTCCACGGCCAAGAAGTATGGTAACGATCACGGAGAATAAAATCATGAGCGCGCGCAGTCGGTTTGGCTGTACTTGGTGCTTCAGTGTTGGACTATCGGTTTCCGTGGCATCGAGGGTTGCATCGCTGAACTCAAAACTCCGAAAACGTCGGATGACCTTCGAGCGCCCAAGGCCTGCAACAGGGACAACGTCGAATGGGTTACCGTGGGGCATAGAGGAAACGACTGCGGAAGAACCGTACCGAGCTTCGAAGCAAGATACCCATGATGAGTGTGATCGCAACCTCAATGCCCATACGTTGCAGAACATCCGAAGATGACCAAACAGCACGCAACGAGGTTGCATTTCCTCCCAGGCTCGCTCCAATCCACAAGCTAGCAGAAGTGACAATAGTAACCGCAGTAACGCTGAGTATAGTCAAACCCAGTAACGATACGAGTGAATGGTTCGTAAGCCATTGGCGCTGGACAAGAGCAGCAACGAACCATGTAACGAGTACCGCAAGGGTAACGAGTGGAACGTGCGTGGGTTGGAGTATATCGACCAGGAGCGCAGTGGGAACAAGCGTTCGGGTGATAACTGATGTTCGATCAAGCCAAACGGTGAGCACCGTGAGCAAAACAAGTGGCTGCGGCGGCCAACCAACCTGCACGAGCGCCGTACACCCAAGGTGCAGAGCAAAGGCAAGGAGGATGAGTAGAATTGATCGTATGTAGATCACGTACGACGGAGCACAGTGACGACATTGAGACGTTCATAAGGAATTGATGGTATAACCGTCGCCGTTTGGAAGAGCGCCCCAGGGGCAACATCAATGACTGAAATTGTTCCAACAAGCAAACCACTTGGGACTTGGGGATTAATATCAGCGGTTACCACTGATTGTTTAGGTTGCAATGAATCACTGCGCGGAACCAACGTCAGCCGAGTTCCTACACCTCGCTCCCCGACGAGAATACCTGACGGGCCGTCTTGCTTCTCGACACGTACCGCTATATTCGTCCCTTCAGCCGTCAAGAGCCGGATATTGCTCGTTACCTCGCTGGCGTCGATAATCGTACCAATAAGTACACCTCCACTCGCCAGCACCGGAGCACCGACGTGGACTCCTTGCTGCGTGCCAATATCAATGAGGAGCGCCTGAGAGTTGGTCTGTGACCGACCAATAACCCTCCCAGTTGCGCCCTGCAGTGACCGACGTTTGAGAAAATCAGCTTCTTCCCGCACAATTTTAAGTTCAGCGAGTTGTTGATTGAGTGAAGCACGGTCAAGCTCCGCTTGAATGAGGCGAGCTTTGAGGTCAGTATTCTCACGTTTACTCTCAGCCAAAGATGTGCGGTGCCGAAAGAATGTCGCGATGCGATCGACGAGCGTGTACGAAACACGACCAATTGGGTGGAGAACAGGTGCGAGAACACGTTGCACAGGCCCAAGGAAGCCAACTGTGAGGAGGATACCGAGGAGTAGTACGGTGGTAATAACCAAACCGACAGAAGAGAGTCGGCGCCAGGAAGATGCCATACGCTAGCGTTTGGTTCCTGGGCTTGAGCTGTCAGTAGAGAGCACGAGCATATGTCGAAGGTTTTCAAGATCTTCTAAAACAATACCAGTTCCGCGGACGACGGCTGTTAGCGGATCATCCGCGACGTGAACAATAATTTTCGTTTCTCGCTGGATAAGATCTGGCAAACCGCGAAGAAGTGCCCCACCGCCTGTGAGGAGGATGCCCCGTTGATGAATATCAGCCACGAGCTCTGGGGGGGTGCTCTCAACGACGCTCCCTATGTTTTCAATGAGGATACTCAGGGTGTGACTTAACGCTTCACGTACGTGTTGACCGGTCATGGTGACTTCTTTCGGCAGGCCAGAAATGAGATCACGGCCGCGGACTTTCGTATCGAGCGTATCGAATTCATCGGTCGCGCTGCCAATGCTCAGCTTCGTCTCTTCTGCTGTCCGCTCACCGATGAGGAGGTTAAAGTGCTCGCGCGCGTACTGCATAATGCTCGCATCGAAAGCGTTCCCAGCAGTTCGTAAGCTCCGCCAGGTCACAACCCCACCCAAAGAAATAACCGCAATATCTGTTGTCCCGCCACCTATATCAACGACGAGGTTGCCGGCAGCATCCTGGATTGGAAGCCGCGCCCCGATCGCTGCCGCCATTGGCTGTTCGATGAGGTAGACCTCTCGCGCCCCAGCGTGAAGCGTTGCATCCTCCACGGCTTTCCGTTCGACTTCGGTTACGCCGAGGGGAATACCAATTACCACTCGTGGACGGGGAATGAGGGTAAACCCTTCGCGGTGAACCTTATCGACAAAGTAGCGAAGCATTTTCTCGGTCACTTCGAAGTCCGAAATAACCCCGTCAACCATTGGTTTCGCGGCGATGATGTGCGACGGCGTTTTCCCAACCATCTTCCGAGCTTCAGAACCCACGGCAAGAATTTGCTCGGTGCGAGTGTTCACCGCAACGACGGAGGGTTCATTAATCATAATCCCCTTCCCCTTCACGTACACCAGGGTACTCGATGTGCCGAGGTCTATTCCGAGGTCGCGTGAGAATTTTCCAAGGAGTCTATCGAATATCATACAGTCTGAATTAATTTCAGTGCCGCGCTCGGGGTCAGAATCTGCTGCTCCCCCGTTGCTCGCGTCGTCACTTCGACGTTCTGCCCTTGACGCGTGCTGACCACAATGCGGTACGGCAAACCAATGAGGTCGGCATCGGTGAACTTATGGCCAGGGCTCAAATCTCGGTCATCGAGGAGTACTTCCTCGGGGAGTGTGTGCTCGAAGTGCAAGGCTTGCTGACGCAACGTATCGTCGAGCTTCCCAATGGTAAGGACGTGCGCCTTGAATGGGGCAATCGCGGTGGGCCAGACTAAACCCTTATCATCGCTAAACACTTCGGCAATAGTGCCAACCAAGCGTGAAACCCCAATTCCATAACTGGCCACAAACAATGGTTGCCGCTTGCCCTTATCATCCGCGTAGGTACAACTCATGGTCTTACCATAGTAATCGCCAAAGTTGAAAGTATTACCAGCCTCTATGCTCTTCTGGATAGCGGCAGGCTTCCCACATTTCGGGCAGGTTTCGGGTGTGCCAAGTTCAGCATTCTGGGCGTAATCACATTCTGAACACACCAATACCCGGTCTTCACCGGCATCGCTTAACACTTGAAACTCATGGCTATTTCTTTTTGTGAACGTTCCGCCTGATGCTTCTGTGATGTGCGCTACTAACCCAAGTCGGGTAAAAATTTTCTGATACACCTTATGCACGCCAGCGTAGTACGAATCTAAGTCAGCGGCAGTGGCGTGGAAACTGTATAGGTCTTTCATAAGGAACTCACGACCACGCATGACACCAGACTTCGCTCGGGGTTCGTTACGGAACTTCCACTGGATTTGGTACAGGCCTTTCGGCAGGTCGTGGTAGGTCGGCTGCGAGCGACGAACTAAATCAACTATTACTTCCTCGTGCGTCGAGGCAAGGCCGACGTGTTTCTCGTCATCCTGCCACTGGTACATTACTTCTTTAAGTGACTCCCACCGACCAGTTTCATCCCAGAGCACTTTCGGTTGCAAAGCTGGCATAAGCACTTCACTCGCCCCATAGGCATTGTGCTCTTCCCGAATAACCGCGGCGATATTATTTAGCACACGCAAACCCAAAGGCAACCAGGAATAAACGCCGGCATGTAATTTATCTACAAATCCGGCTTGCTGCAAGAGCTTGCCGTTCTTCGAAACTTCAACGGCTGGAGGTTTCGCTTGGGTCGGGATAAAAAGATTCCGTTGGAGCATAGTGGGTTAGAAGAAGCGGTTCCAAAGAGACTGAAAAGCATCGAGTTTAAGCACATCGCGAAAAGTAATAAGCGTGACCAGCGCGATGAGAATGGCAAACCCGGTATTATGAATTTTCGCTTCAATGATCCGGCTCATGGGTTTACCACGCAACTTCTCGAGAAGCAAGAATAGAACTCGGCCACCATCGAGTGCCGGGATGGGGAGGATGTTTATGACGGCAAGATTGAGCGAGAGTAGGGCAACGAATTGCAAGAGGTAAGCAAACCCTAAGCGGGATACCTGACCAGTGAGAACCGCGATACCAATAGGGCCAGCCACCTCTGTCCCCGCACTGCCGGTACGCACTAGGTTCCCCAGGAGCTGACCGAATGCTTGCACGATTGCCCACAATGCACTGCCGGCAGCGCGTGTACCTTCCCATACAGCTTGGAACACCGGGTACGAAACCGTGCCAACTTTGACCAGGCTTACCCCTAACCCAGTACGGTCTGAATCGGGAATTTTTGCCAACAGCACGGTTCGCTGTACAACCTTCCCACTTCGACGGAATGTAATGCTCACATTCGCGATCCCGGCATCACGGGCAATGCGTTGGGCATCTTCCACTGAAGTTACCGTTTGCCCATTAAGCTCGAGCAAACTATCACCCGGGAGTAACTGAATTGTCGATGCAGCAGAGTCTTTGGCAACATCAATTATTTGGACTTGCACATCGCGAACTCGCCCCCCAGCTGGGGTCCCAGCACTCATATCCGTTGGCAAACCAGTGGCGAACCCAATGGCAAAGACTGCGGCAGCCAAGACGACGTTCATGCTGACACCTGCAATGAGAATGAGAAACCTTTTCCACGCGTGCTGCGCGACGAAACTTCCTGGATCGTGCTCTTCGCCATCTTCCCCGTGCAGCCGAACGAAACCCCCAAGTGGGATCCAGTTGATGCTGTAGGTTGTACCGCCTCGCTTCATTCCCCACAATCGGGGTGGGAAGCCGAAGCCAAATTCTTTCACGCGGACGCCCAGAATCCTGGCCATAACGAAGTGCCCGAGTTCATGGACGAACACTAAAAGACCAAGGACGATGATGAAGGTGATGAGGGTTTGCATTCGTTAAATTGTGGTGACTTCTTTCTCCTTGCCGGCACCGAACGTGACAATGCGCTCGGTAAATTCCTCTACAACTGATTGGAGCGTTTTCGATTCTAAGGCTGCTTGGTCTTCTGAGAGTGCACCGTCGCGCTCCGCGAGCTTCACCTGTTTGTGAATGTCTTCGCGAATCCCTCGAATGGAAACCTTCGCCATCTCAATTTTTTCCCGCACGACTCGGACGAGCTCTTTTCGGCGGTCTTCGGTGAGTGGCGGAAAGTGCAGCCGAATGACGAGCCCCTCCACGGTTGGCATTATGCCGAGCGCCGACGCTTGCAGCGCCTTCTCAATGCTCTTCACAATGTTCGGATCCCAGGGTTGAATGAGTAGCTGTGTTGACTCTGGCGTGGTAATGCTGGCGAGTTGCAGCAACGGTGTTGGCGTGCCGTACGCATCGACAACAATCGACTCAACCATGGCAGGGTTGGCTCGACCAGTTCGAACACTGGCAAGCTCTTGCTGCAGGTGATTAAGTGTCTTCTCAAAATCTCCGCGTCTAGATTCTGCAATTGCCATAACGGTTACTTCTTCTTTACGTAGAATGTACCGAGGAGAAGCAAACCAGGCCGGCCGGGATTGGCAAAGAGCTTCGTGTACTGGCGTGTCGATGGGACGTTATTGAGCGTCTGCCAGGTCTTTCCAAAGTCATCAGATTTGTAGAATGTAGAATTCGCCGTGAAGTAGATCTGATTCTCATCGAATGGGTTTATTGCGACGGACAAGATGGACACAGTGTTCGGTGGAATGACCGTTGGGACAACCTGCCACGTCGCACCGCCATCCTGAGAGCGGAAGAGGCCACTCGTTCCGGCCACGTACATAACTGATGGAGTACGTGCGGTGAAGGTGAAATCATTCATGTTCCCTACTGCTGCTTTCGCCAGCGCTTGGCTTATACTATCTGTCCACGTCACTCCCCCGTCGGTAGAACGGAATACGCCGGTGCTGTGCGTCAGATACATTATCCGTGAGTCATTCTTCAAATACATGAGCTGCCCAAATGCCAGCTGCGGGAATTGATACGCAATGCGCCACGTCACGGCTTGGTCGTCGCTCTTCAGCAGCACGCCACTGGCGGTAACCGCGAGTACCACTTTTGTATTCATTGGGTCAACCCGAACACTCACGATGGTGCTGCCGGGTTGGTTCGTATACATTACCTGCCACGTTGCCCCAGTATCAATACTCTTCTGCACAGTATTACCAACGCCTGCGTACATGGTCTCGGGGGTACGCGGATCAATATCGAACCCTTGTACGTAACCGGTTTTCAACGGCGTTTGCGTCCAGGAATCACCATTACTATCTGTCTTCCAAATACCGTTCTCGAGCGTACTCACGTAGAGAATGCCCGTATCGGTTGGGTGCAAGTAGAAGTGCCCAATGTTCGCATGCCCAATGGTAACCGGGCCTTTCTCTTCTTGACGAATGAATACTTTCTGCTCCCACGAGACGCCCCGATCAAGCGACACGAAAACCCCACCATCGCTTTTCGCGGGTGCAGAACTTCCCGTATTGAACTGGATGGCACATCCAGTGAGTGCGAGCGGAGCAAGAATTGCGAGGAGAAGTTTCTTCATGGTGTTGCTAGGTAACGAAAGCTTCGAGGAGTAGACGAGGTTGACTATTGCTCTGTAGATCTATAAGTCCGGTGAGGAGACGCCCGAGACGTTGTTGAACCCACTGGTCGGTTGCCGCGCGTCGAGCGAATGCCGCAAACAGTGAACGCACCTGTTGCCGCTGAACCCCTGCCTCTTGCTTCCCCTCGAGGTAGGTGGCGAGCGTCCGGAACCTCCCAGTAGTCGTTTGCGCTACAAGCTTTTCGGCAGTTGCATCTGCAGACTGTGCCGAAGCGAGCGCATCTGGAGAGGCAACGAGTGCTGCGGCAGTACCAAGTTGACCAGGCGCAACAGCGATTACAGTAGAAATTATACTAGTTGGCACACCACTCGCTGCCAGGGAACGTTCCATCGTTGTTCGTGGCACCGGTTGTAAACGGTAGAGCATTGCTCGGGAGCGGATGGTGGGCAGGACGCGCGCCGAAGATGCAGTGGTTAAGATGAACGTCACGTCCATACTCGGTTCCTCAAGAATTTTCAGGAGCGCATTCGCCGCTGCGACCGTGCATCGATCTACGTTGTCAATTCGGACAACGCGTCGCCCTGATTGCCCGGCGCGTAAGGCAAGATGGCTACGAATCGCGCGGATGTCATCAACCGCGTACGTCGGGCGCTCGCCTAATGTAGTTTGGAGGAGCATGAGCCCATCCTGTCGTTTTACACTCGTACACCCCGCACATGAGCCACAGGGATCACTAAGCTTCGCCGTGCAGACGATACGTGCCGTGCACCAACTGGCAACTGCATCCGTAGCGACGTCGTCGTAACTCGCAAAGAGCAAGGCATGACCAAACCCACCCGACTGAACAACATGTCGGAGCGCGGCGAGGCACGATTCTTGACCCGTAAGGGCGAGGTAAGCAGGATCCATGAAAATTGTAGACTGTTGCGAGAATACAATAAACAGGCTCTTTTAGCAAGCCCGAAGCGTTACTGAAGAATGATTCCAGCCAGCAGCTTGGCGCTTGATTCCCAAGAAAAAGCTTTTACCCGATCGTAACCTTTCTGACGAAGGTCTTCAGCATAGGAAGCATTTGTACAGACCCGAGAAATTCCATCGGCAATAGCTTGCGCATCTGTAGTAACTAGCTCGGCCGCGCCACCAGAAACTTCCGGGAGTGACGTCACGTTGCTGCACACCACCGGCGTGCCTACGGCCATTGCTTCTAGCACGGGTATGCCAAAACCTTCAAAAAATGACGGGAGGACGAAAGCTCTAGCCCCGGCCATAAGTGCCGGGACTACGTCTGCTGCTAGCCAACCTGGTTGAATCACATCTGCACGTATGCCGAGTGTAGCGCAGGCGGTACGTACTTCTTCCGCGCCAAGACCTTCTGACCCGACAAGTAACAATTGATAATCTTTGTACTTTTCCTGCTGTTTCAAAATTGCAAAAGCTTTCACTAGCCCTAAGGTGTTCTTCTTCTTCTCAATTCGGCCAATGGTCATGAGGTAAGGTTGGTGTACGCCCGCAAGATTTTGCGCTTCGGTCATACATTTTTGGTCATCACGTACCTCACGGTTGAAAGCTTTTTTGTCGTACGCATTCGGCACAACCTGTATACGCCCGGGGTCAATAGTGAAGGTTTTGCAGATATCCTGCTTTGAGAACTCAGAAACTGTGAGAATTGTCGAACAGTGTTTGAGCGCCAGCTTTGCCGAGAAGCGGTGGTAGGCTCGCTCGGATACACCGTACAGCCCCTCTGCGTGCATGAAACCAATATCGTGCAGCGTAGTTACCGTTCGTTTTGGGGCAATGAAAGGAATCGTGTGTGCTGGAACGAAGAGGACATCCACGCGGTGGAATACCATCTCCCACGAGAGCCGAAGCTGGGTCCATAATTTTCGGGGCGGCCAGTGTAGCACGCGAACATGGACGTTGGCTGGCAGACTCCCCCACTCTGGCCGTAGCGGTTCTTTCACATACAGCAACACCTCGTCTGTTGGACGAAGGTATGCAAAGAATGCACGCGTGAGGTGGAAGGCGTACCACTCAGTACCGGTGCGATGGGCAAAGTTCGCGCGGGAGGCATCTATGCCAATGCGCATACGCTAGCGTGTCGCCAAGACACTCCGCTTGTAGGACTCCAAGTTGTCCAAGGCCACGCCTGTGCCTTTCGCCACGCAAAGCAGCGCCTCGTCAGCGACGTAAGCTGGCACGCCAGTGGTTTGTGTCAGCAGCTTGTCCATATTCCGAAGCAAACTAGAACCACCCGACAGTACCATGCCTTTATCAATAACATCTGCCGAAAGTTCGGGAGGCGTGTTCTGCAGGACCGACTTCACTGCTTGGACAATGCCGGTGAGTTCATTCTGAATTGCTTCGGTAACATCATCCGAGGTCACGCGCAAAGTCGTGGGCAGGCCGCTGACCATGTCTCTGCCCCGGACGTCCATACTAAGTTTCTCATCCAATGGTAGGGCTGAACCAATTTGAATCTTTAATTCTTCTGCTGTCCGTTCACCAATTGCAACGCCGTGTTTCTTGCGGGTGTACTCTTGAATCGCCGCGTCGAACTTATTCCCGCCAATGCGCACCGAGGTATTTGCAACAATCCCGCCGAGCGAGATGACGGCAATTTCTGATGTGCCACCACCCATATCGATAATCATGTGCCCAGACGCCGAGCCAATGGGAATGTTGGCACCAATGGCGGCCGCAATTGGCTCTTTAATAATGTAAGCAGCTTTGGCACCAGCCTGAATTGTCGCATCAATAACTGCCCGGCGTTCGGTAGAAGTTATTCCTGCCGGTACAGCGATCATGACTTCGGGCCGAAAGAAACGAACCCCACCGAGGGCTTTGTTTATGAAGTACCGTAACATTGCCTCGGTAGTTTTGTAATCTGCAATGACACCCTCTTTGAGCGGCCGTGAGGCAATAATAGTGTCAGGTGTGCGGCCGATCATCTCTTTAGCTTCTACACCAACCGCCAGCACGTGCCGGTCACCTGCCGCTATAGCAACCACTGATGGCTCATTGAGAACAATCCCACGCCCAGGCATGTGCACGAGTGTATTCGTTGTGCCGAGGTCAATGCCGAGTTTTTTGCCGAAGATAGACATATTTAGAAAGTAAGCTGGTACGACTGGTCTGTACGTAAGGTAGTCGCATCACTGAACTTATTGCCCTGTAATTTCATAGTTTCGGCAAGTGTCCCACCATAGCTGAGATTACGACCGAGATCAAGAGACACGTTCAACGTGTGGTTTATCGTGCCAGCCTGCTTCTGCACGAGGAGTTTGTATTCGCCTTGGTCGAACAACGCATTCGGGCTACCACCAAGACGGTACCGAAGCACCAGGTCGTGGCTGGCACCTAATTCAGTACAAGTAAAAGCAGCAAAGGTAGTATGGCCTGCCTCTTCCCCCACCTCAACAGTGCCATCGCGCTTAACGTTGCACTCCACCATTGCTCCGGTGCTGGAGATTAGCGTACTCCCGCGAGGAACGAGAACTCGCGTATAGGTTCGGTACCGGGTGGTTTTCCAGGTAAGTTTACCAGTATTATTGTAATGTATTGTCAGGTTTGCAATAAGCCCTTCCTCATCACGTTGCACGATGTACGTCAACGTCCGCTCGACGAATGGGTCGCTTTTCAGGCTGGCGAGATTTGCATCAACGACCATGAGGCTATCACCCTGTGGGATTTTAACTGCTCCAGCCCAACCGAGTTGCTCTAGGGTTCGCTGGTTCGTTTGATTTGCCACCCAGAAGATGAGGTGCTTTTCGCTCACACCTTGCTGGAAGATGGTCCAAGCTTTGCCATACTTCTCTTTTGGAAGTTTAAGTACTTGTTCAATGAGCCTCTTCCCGAGAACACCTATAATTTCTTTACGCTGCGTGGTATCAATATTGTTCTTGCCATCATAGGCGTAGCCAGTGATGAATTGTAGTTCATCAACGAGGTTTTTTGAATTGAATTCTTTCTTCCCAATGGTTATTGGGCCTGTGAGGGTGAGCAGCTGCTGGAAGAACGTCGGGTCAATTGCGATGACGCCGTTTAACGAGCGCTCGTGACCACCTTCACGGCGATAGAAACTCAAAGCCTCTTGTGCGGCGGTTGGAAAATCTGGGGACCAGTTGGAATCCCGAAAAAGCCACCGGTTAACCCAATTGTACCGTGTGAGCGGGGCAGGCGGCTTTACGTTCAATGCTTTCGCTCGATCATCGAGGTTGTAGACATTATCAGTCGCGAATAACGTAATTTCACCATCCTTCACCTTGATTACCCCGTACGTCCCAATGAAGCCACCCGTGGGGCGAAGCTCAGTATTGTTCTGCAAAAGAAAAAGGTAATTCTGCTGTTCAGGGTACCCAAGGAGCGAAGGGATAATTGTGCTCGCTGGAATCGCTTGGGTAATACCATTCTGGAGAGCTGGGAGTTGTTCATGGAAAGGCGCCACTGCTTTTGCAATTGGAACAAGTAAGCCTTTCTTAGGTATTGCTTCGAGGTGTGACACCGCGAGGTCGAGCGAAGCCTTCGCAGCTTGGAGATCGGGCTGCGCTTGGTAAATAGCCTTGAGAATATTCCGCTTCTCCTCTGGCTTCAGCGTACTCAGGCTAAATGACTTACCGGTCTTGAAAGGCTTCACCACTGTCTCAGCCCATGTACTCAACCGCTGCATCCCTGCAGTCGTCGCAATACCAGCAGCCAGCAGTTCGTCGATAGCTTTCACATTCGCCCCGACGAATGGTAGTGAGCGAAGGGGTCGCAATTTTCCAATTTTTACTTGGGCAGTTTCAAGGTGTTGTCGGCCGGTGCTGAGCTTGAGCTGTCCCTCGGTGAAATCTTGGCTGACGAGGTAGGTTTTTGCCTTCTCCATATCACCCTTCGCGGCGAGCGCTTCGCGGTACACTGCCCGGGCTGGTGGCCCAAACCACAACCCCAAGATGAGGAGGAGAGCCGCCAAGCCAGTGAGCACAGGCCAGCTGTAGTGCCAGCTACGTTTTAGCACCTGGCGTGTACGATCCCAACGGGAACCGCGCATGTGGGAGAGTAAATTATGAAAGAAGTTCATAGGGTTGACCGTTGAGGATGTACGGGGAGCGAGACCCCCGAATACTTGGCGAGGTAGCGGTACCAAGACTGAATGTGAATTTGGGTTGGGAAAGCGAACAGGCCACGAAAACCAGGATGCTCTGCCGACTCACGCTTGTGGTAGTGCACGCACTCGACGTCTGCAACGTACCATACCTCCCAGTTCTTCACCCAGAATCGACGGCACCAATCAACATCTTCGAAGTAGAGGAAAAATCGTTCATCCATTTCCCCAACGCTCTGCAGTGCTGCCGCGCGAACAATGACGAACGCGCCGAGTAACCAGTCGACGGGTCTATTCTCCTGGTGGTCAAAGTCGCTCATCACGTAGGCCCGTAATTGTGCCCGAATACCCGGCAGCTTCCCGAGTGGGGTGCGACGGTAGAGTGGCGTGAATGCGTTTGGGAATCGGTAGCAAGAATCTTGAACCGAGCCATCTGGGTTTAATAGCTTGGGCCCAGCCATACCCACACGGGGGTGCTGGTCCATGAACTGCACTAGGCGGTCGAAGGGTTGCTCCATAATTGCGATGTCGGTGTTCAGGAGCACAACGTAGCGACCGATTGCATGACGTAGCCCTAAGTTGATCCCAGCAGCGAAACCGTTGTTCTCTGCTGAGGCTATAAGCTTCACTCCAGGAAAATCTCGTTCCATCATCTCGACACTTCCGTCGCCAGATGCGTTATCGACGACAATGATCTGAGATTGCACCGTGTCACCGGATGAAGCAATGCCACGCAAACACTGCCGCAGTAAACCGCGAGTCTTGTAGTTTAGAATAATAATGGATACGTCTGGAATGGCGCTCATGTACGGAACGTTTCGCGCACCTGTGACGCACGAACTGTGCGACGTTCACGGCGAGCGAAGGTTCTTGCAGCGTGCCACATTTTTGCTGCAGCAGCAAGCGCACGGATGGTCACTCTGGGATCAGTGACAAGGAGGAAAACCATTCGGGCAAGCTCTGCAGGGATGATTACCCACAGGTCCGGAGCAAGAGTTGCCCAGGATTCAACGAGTGGGTAGAGCAAGAGGTGGTTCCGGTAGCTCAAGAAACGGCGATTGCTACTCCGGTGGCTCCGTTTCGTTTCCTGCCGCAAGACCCGGCTATGCTTGGCAATCGCTGCTGGCACACTGTACGCCTGCCAACCAGACCAGCGCAGTCGCCAAGCGAGCTCTACGTCCTCCTTGTAGGCGAAGAGCATGGGGTTGAATACTTCTCCATCGACCGAAACATCCTGCAACGCTGCGCGACGGTAGAGCGCGACGGCACCCGAAACGCCGAAGACGCTCCGTGGTTCTCTCGGTTGATTGCGTAGGTCTGTTGCGATACGCCACGGTGAAATACGGAGACCAATTGTGTCCGTGCTGCCATCTGGCCGTTGCACACGACCGACGAAAGCAGCACACCTTGGCTGTGCTTCTGCGAACGCGCATACCTTCTCTATGTACTCTTCGTGCAGCGCAACATCTGGATTCAGAACAAGTACGTAGTCTGCAACACTCTGGTTAATTGCTGTATTATGGCCAGCGGCAAAACCAGTATTCTCCTTGAGCAACGTCACGCTGCACTGCGGGTAGCGTTGGAGAATAGATCGAGTTGCATCGGTAGATCCGTTATCGACAATGAAAACCCTGGCTGGCTGCAAGGTCTGCGCGAAAACTGAATCGAGCGCACGACCGAGGTCAGCCGCGCTGTTCCACGTGACGATGGAAACATCAACGCTTGGCATAACGAGGATCGTAAATAGACAACCCCGCTGCAATGAGCATGAGCATACCGAGACCGAGTGGGTGGTTGAGGTACGGGGTCGTGAGGTGCAAAATACAGAGCGCGAGTGCCGAGCAGAGCAACCCCGCAATGATTGGCCGATTGCTACTCTGCAACCGTAGCATAGTGACACCTTGCCAGAGGAACCACCAAAGCAGACCAACCACGAGGAGCGTTAGTGGCAGGCCAAACTGGAGTGCGAACGCGTGGTACCCCAGCTCGTACGCAGTTGCCGTGTATGGTGCCCCTGCGCGCAACCCGTTCACATTAACCCTTGGATCTTTCGTTAGGTAGGTAACCGGCGTGCCAAAACCACTTCCCGCTAAGGGGTGCTGTAAGATTGCACGATGCATTGCTGGGAGAAGCTCTCTGCGACTTGAGTATGCCGACTCGCCCGCGTAGTCAGTTCGGGAGCGGACGAGTGAACCACTATTGCTCGAGCCTCCCCACAAACCTGGAAAATTTAACGTCCACTGAAAACCAACGTACGCGATGAGGAGAGCGATAGCGCTCGAGAGTGCAACTGCAGCCAGGCACCGACGGAATGAGCGTCGACCAAGGAGGACTAAAAACCCAATGCCGAAGGCTACGACACCACCGAGCCAGAAGCTCCGCGAGAGGCTAACGACCACGACGTACGCGCCAAGGCCAGCAAAAGCTGTCCAGCCCCACTGCCGTCGCCGGTCTGCCACGGCCAAGCCAACGCCGGTGAAGAGAGCAAATATGCCGTACACGTGGCTCTGGAAGAATACCCGATATAGTCGTCCAACAATGTGCGTAACTTCACCAACACCTGTATCGCGGACCCACTTGTACAACATTGTGAGACTAGTTGAAGGGTAGTGTACGAAGAGGCCTTGGACGAGGGCGGTCTTTAGTGCCAGAACGACCGTCGCAGCAGCAACGACGTAGAGCACAGTGGAGAAGTGCGCCTTAGTTTTAAGCAAGCCAAAGGTGGGAACAAGAGCAAGGAAGAAGTACGCGTTTACGTCGTTGAAAACCACACCGACGCCGTGCCCCCCGGCCAGGCCAATGACCGTTGCCCACACTGCGGCCAGCCAAAAGCCAAGCCAGAGCCAGCGGAACCGCCACTGTCCACCCCAGAAGGTTCGGTTTCGCGAGGCGTGCATTGACCACGCGGCGAGGACAGCGAGGAATACCCCAAGTCTGATGGACACTTCAGCACCAAGCGGCAAAACGAAGAGGTACCCTTTCCCGCCAAGGACGAGCTCTGCCATCACCACGGCTACACCGAGCTCTGGTTGCGCGAGTGTCAGGCCGTAGGTGAGGAGTACGAGCAACACCCAAGCGAAGACCCCGAACGTTGGGTGCTGCCACGCAACGTACGATGCAACCTCGACCCCAATGAGCCCCATAACGGTGAAAAGGAATGTTCGCGATTTCATAGTGCGTACGGCGCTACGAGGTGCGCAGCAGTGACGGTAGTAGAAATAGGAGTGAGAATCTTCACTTCACGCTTCGGAATACTCCTGAGCCAGGCATGCCATTCGCAGAGCGAGAAGTACACGTCGTTCCTGCCGCTCTCAACGCGCACGACTGGACGATTGTACAACGTACTCCCCTCTCCACGGATTTGCAATTGCACGAATCCTGACTCTACTGCGTCGAGGGTAATGACCAAACCTCGATACCCCTGCCACGATTGTGGAGTAGCCGTAGCGACGTACGTCCCTGGCAAGGGTGAGGTTACGGTGAGCGCTTGCGCTGGTACTGCAGGTGGGCTACCCACTACCGAAATGTCGTGTACACCCAAGAAAGTAAGATTGCGCGTTGCACGTGTGTAGAAGAAACGTACAACTTTTCCGTTTGGGTACGGGCTGCAGTACGGAGATGTTTCAAGTGCGGTTGGTGCGTAGAGATCAGGACGGTGGTACAGAGCGACAACGGCTTCGGGGATGCTCCGTTTGGCATACCACTGATAAGCACCAAATGTATCACCGGGTAGCCCACGAATGTCGAATACTGCTTGAGTGGGTGGGTTTGGAACGTTGAGCTGGATTTGGGTAAGGATACGATTATTCTCTGCACTCGCTTCTACCCATGGTTGTACATTCATCAACCAGGCAATGGCGAAAATGATCACAACGGTAAAGGCAATGCGGCGTCGTGCTTTGAAGAATGCTATTAAGTAAGCGATGGTAACAGCTAAAACGCTACTCGCAAGGTAGAGGTGACGCGTTCCGCTGAGGTCCATTGTGTTCACTGACTGCACCATGACAAGCGCTAGACTGACTGCAATGAGAAACCATACACCGAGTGCAGCGAACTTCTTCCACTCCTTCTTCATGCTACGCCAGTGCAGCGCTACCACCGTAAGGACACTGGCACCGAGCACTACCACAGCGAAGTAGCGGAGTAGCTGCGCGATACGTGGAGTGAACTTCGCTCCTAGCCATGCCCAATTTACCCATCCTTCGAAAATGGTGCGGAAGAGCTTCACGCCATTCGCCAGGCTCGTACGCACTTGCGTTTCACCGTAACTCCCTACAAGCTGGCCTAAGACAATGCTGCGAACGAAGAGGAAGAAGCAAACTGCTGCTGCTGATCCGAGTACAGTCACCCACACTCGCCAATCACGAAATTTTTTCCGTAAAATCACAACGTACAGTAGTGCAGGAATAGCAATGATACCAGTCTCTTTTGAGAGTACAGCAGCACTTGCAAAGAGTACTGTGAGGGCATAGAGAGCAATAGACCTTTTACGGATTGCTGCATGGAACGTGACGAGTGAAGCGAGTATCCAGAGGAGGCTGAGCAGGTCGGGCCGGCCAGCAAGCCACGTCGTCACTTCGTGGTGCGGTGGCCAGACGCTGAAGAGCGCACCACTGGTCGTCGATACCCACGCGTTGCCGGTCATCTGCCAAACGAACGCAACGAGGAGTACAACCGTTGTCGTGAACAGCAAAGTTTGGATAGTTCGCGCAACTGGAATGTTGTACGGTGCAATCTTGTACTGCAACGCGAAGCTGTAGGTTACCAGTGGTCGGTAGAACGCCCCACCCACGTTATGCGTGAGTGGTCGGGTAATGTCCTGCTGGGTCATGCGAGCTTCGTAGTTCCAGTCCCAGTCATCAGAGAGGTACCCAACCTGAGATGAAGCAATGCCCGTGAGGAGTGCAAGGAGTACAGGAATTGCTGCGAGCCGTATAAGCGTATGTCGCTGGAGGAATGCGGCGCACCACGTCACAGTTACACCGATGTGCCCAGCAATGCTCAAGAATGCCGAGGCGATTGCCGAGAAATGCTTATGGCTATACCATCGCACACTATTAGACCACTGCCGTTGTTTTTCAACCGATGGTAGTTGCCCAAAGCTCTGCCCACCGATGTGTGTCACTTTCGCTGCAGGAACGTACCACGTCTCCCAACCCGCATCCGTCGCGCGCTTGCAGTAATCAACCTCTTCGAACCATACGTGGAAGTTTTCGTCGAGAATGCCAACCTGGTCGAGAACAGAACGACGGATAAGGAAAGCCGCGCCCATGACCTGTCCGACGCATTGCTCCTTTGCAACATCAATGTCCGTAGCCATATACCGGCGAAGCGGAGGAAAGCTCGGCCACCAGTGTCGCATCTTCAAAGCAATTGCCATGAGCACGGCCGTTGTTGGTAAGCGCCGAACCGATGGTTGCACTGTGCCATCAGCGTTCAGGAGCTTCGGGCCTACAATGCCAGCTTTCGGGTGGTCAACGAGCGCTTGGATCATACGCGGGAATGCACCTGGGTGAACGACCGTGTCGGGATTGAGCAGGAGCACATCATCATTTGAAATCTTTGCGATTGCCTGATTGTTCGCAGCAGCGAATCCCTTATTCTCAGTATTTGCAATAAGCGTGATGATTGGAAAGTGCTGCCGGATCATTGCGACCGTACCATCGTTCGAGGCATTGTCGACGACAAAAACCTTCCGCGGTTGCTCGCCTACGGGCAAACTAAAAATGCTCTCCAGACAATCCTGGAGGGCTATTTTAACATTCCAACTAACGATGACAACCGAAAAATCCAGTGTGCCTGGCATAGCGATACTGTGCTGGAAATTACTCACTTTGTCAACATTACCCGTTCCGGGCCATACTACATACAGCCATACTAAATACTATTGACAGAGGAACTCCAATACTCTATATTTCGCTGTTACAAACAGTATATTAACAAACAAGGAGGCAACTTTGAAATTACATGCAGCACTCACGAGTATCTTCACGCATTTGCAAAAACGGACGACTATCGAACCTAGAGTTCAAACACAGTTCCGACGTCTACTCGAGAATGCGCCCGACGAGCTCACTTTCTCGATTCAAACATCTCGGATTGCACTGCAACAGATCCCAACTAGTCGAATACCAAAACCACCACTCGAGTTAGAAGATTGGTTAGAAGATCTCGCTAATGAGCTCTACCGCGTAGGCACCAGAAAATATAGTACCTGTTCGTACGGACTTACTGAAGGTACACACGTAATAAGCACATACTTACTATTCCTCATTGGTTATGCAGAAGTGGAACTCTTCCCGAGTTTCGAGCACGTCATGAAGTCATACGCTACATTGATACGGAAATGTGAACAAGACTTTGAGAAATACCGTCCGAGTGAAAATTAATTGCCCTTACAACCACTCCTTACTTTTCGGGAGTGGTTTCTTTTTTTAATTTCTTCCGTAACGCTCGGCTTTTCTCCATACGCCGCACTGCAGGCTCATCGAAACCAAAGTAGTGTGCAATTTCATGGTGCACTACATCGTGGACGAGTTTGCGTATACCCTCAGTTGTCACACCGAGTTCTTCAATTGGCTTCTGGAAGATGGTGATCTTATCTGGCAGGACCAAGCTATAGTTGATACCCCGTTTCGTAAGCGGCACACCCTGGTACAGCCCAAGGAGGTACTGGCGGACAACAATCCCTCGCTCGCGCCAGCCGGGTGGCCGGGGATCTTCCTCAATTACAAAAACGACATTTTCAATTTTTTCCTGCAACGGCATGGGTACGATTCGGATAGCTTCGCTCACGAGTTGTACAAATTGTTCTCGTTCCATAAACGGAGTATAACATTAAAAAACTCGGATGTTATACGTCCGAGTTTTTACTAGCGTGTGCATTTTTGTGTCAGCGTCTTATATCCACGAAGGATAAAACTAACGCAAAATAGTAACACATTCCAACTCAAGTGTACTACGATTGGCAACAACAGTGAGTGATACTTTACTGCGAGATAGCCTTC
>JBBTRK010000015.1:0-35567 GCA_038065235.1 Patescibacteria group bacterium | reverse complement strand
GCAACCCAAGAAGCTCCTGAGATTATGGTAACCGTTTATTATTATCTATCACGAGCGGAGCATTCCTCTGTCCGCGTTGCCTCGTCAGCAACAAACCTCAAATCCACGTCCCTTCTTAGCGTTTGTGAAATGAGGTTTACAAATTGCTTGGTTGTCACCAGTTCCCGGCCGCTTATGTTGAATGCTTGTCCGTAGGCAGACTGATTGCCGATTAAAGCAATAATTGCCCTGCACAAGTCATAGACATAACCGAACTGGACAATGTTCTCACCGTTACCAGTAAGAACAACTGGTAGCCCATCCAAAATTCTCGAAAAAAAGTAATCTAACCGTTTACTGTAGTCGTACGGCCCATAAACATAGACGGGTCTCACGATGGATACAGCTAGACTATTTTTTTGGGATTGTTGGGAAAGGCACTCTTCAGCAAGCCATTTGTTATAACCGTAGTTACTTTCTCCAAACGAGGAGCATTTTTCATGTCCCTCCGTTATGGGCCAATACGCCGGTGGCTCAGAACACACGGCTATGCTGCTGCAAAAGATGTACTGACCAATCCTCCCTTTCAGGCAGTCAAGAATTAGGGAGACATCATTCCTATTGTAGCCCGAGAGGTCGATTACAACATCAAAGCTCTTTCCTCGCAATCCCTTCTCAAGCTCCGAATAAACATGACGATCTGCTGTTATTGACAGCAGTCCGCTATTGACTGTCTTCTTTGTCCCCCGGTTCAATAAGGAAATGGAGTAACTGTTGAGCATTAGTAGTTCAACAAGCACTCTTCCAATAAAGTACGTTCCGCCCAACACTAAAATATTCATATGTTATACCTCCGTATTCAGTTTTCAATGTACTCTCAGCCAAATCATTAGCTGATAACCACCAACCATCTGGTGACAGGTAGTTATCAGATAAAGATGGAGGGGGAACTTCCTTAAGTTGCCCCCTGCCAAACTAGACTTTCCACCCTTTCTCGTGGAAAACTGCTTTCTCGTATGTTTGAAGAACAGTTTTGATCGCTGAATCGATTACCTCTCGTTCAGCTTCGCCTTCCAGTAGAGACAAGAGGTCGACCAGGTTGTCGTTCCTCAGGAGGCATCGTTGCAGACATCCGTCCGAAGTGATGCGCAAGGCCATGATGGCGTCCTGGCATGGGTAATGCTTGCATCCTTCGCATGTATCACCGTACCAAGTACCTTTTCTGGCATCCTTGATCATCACTACCGCTCCGTTTGCCATTTCAAAGACTGGCATTGGCGTACCTATACCACCTGGCGGGGTTACCACCCTTATCTTGAGCGCCTTCTCTCTAAAATCTTTCTCAATGACATCGAGCGGCATATAGTACTGGGAAAAGAATTTTGGGTCCTGCGGCATATTCATCAGATCTAACAACTTCAAGACTGCCTTATACTTGCCAGCAAATTCGATCATTTTCGGTATCTCATGATCGTTTATGCCTTTCATGACCACCATATTGAACTTCAACTCTATGCCCGAGTTAGCACATTGCCTTATGGATTTCAACAGGAGATCAAGACGGCCATTCCTTGTCACTAGATAGAAGGTGAACGGATCTAGGCTGTCCAGGCTGAAATTGAGACATGATAAGCCGCTGGACTTAAGTTGCTCAGCGATCTTCCCAACCTTATGCGACCTGGTTACCAACTCGATCCGTTTAATTCCTTTGATAACGGAAAGCAACTCTACCATCTTGGGAATATCATTTCGAATCAGGGGCTCACCGCCGGTGATCTTCAAATCGGAGATGCCGTGAGCTGCCATCAACTCCACTAGAGTTCGGATTTGATGCAGGCTCATCTCCTTCTTCTCGGAAACTCGGCATGCCTCTCCTCCGGGTCGGCAGTAAAAACACTGGAGCCCACATCGCTCGGTCACACAAATCCGCAGGTACGGTATCTTCTTCATGTCAATCACCTCTCTTTAGCATGTCCTTGTTGAAAGTCATTTTGAGCCAAAGCTTTTCCATGGGTGCTTTGTAGAAATGAACTTTGCAACGTAGTTGAACCAAATTTCTCAGAACCCGATAAGCAGCCCTGGCCAATGGTCGTGATTCCAAATCCACCAGAAACCAAGTCGGAGGGAAGAGGAAATCAACGTAGAAGTCACCAAAGAGCCTTACGTCTCTCTCCACTTTTTTATCGAGCCATGGTATCTGAATGGCATAGTAGTTATACCTTGACCATTCAAGGAGTGATATCGGGGGCGCATAGCCTAGGTTTTTTGCTTCCTCGTACAGGGGCGTTCCCGGCAGTGGAGCGTAAAAATGAATATTGATTTCGAAGTTGCCATTCAGTTTTTTCATTTTCAGCGCCATTTCTAATGTTGCGTCAACGTCATCGAAAATCCCAGGCATACCGACGATGAAGGTGAACGCCGAAGAAATATCATGTCTAGCGCAGAGCTCTGCGGCATCCATGATGTCCTTGGTTGTACACCCCTTGTTGATGTAATCCAGCGCTGCTTGAGAGCCGGACTCTGCTCCTATGAGCAACCTCTTTAATCCCGACCTTCTTGCAATACCAAGACCGTCAGCTAACTTCTTCAAGCCCAGCGGATGAGCGGAAGCTGCCCAGTTGATGTTGACCTTGTTATCAATCAACCCCTGTGAAAATTTTATGACCCTTTGTTTGTCTACAAAGAAGTTAGCGTCATAAAACTTAATGCCATCGAGGTTGAACCTTCTAACGAGATCAGACACTTCGCTCAAAGTCCTCTCAGCTGACATAGGCTTCCACTTACAACCATAGCTCGAAACTTCGCTGCAAAATCCACATCTGTGTGGACATCCCTGGCTGGAAACGAAGTTCATGACTCTGTCCCCAAGTAGGCGATCCTGCCTTACGTATCCTTCTACATCTAAAAGGTGCCAAGGATAAGGCGGCAACGTCTCCTTGTCGTGAATCACTGGTTTACTGATCTCGCTGTAATTCTTACAAACCACACCAGCGATCTCCCTTTTAGGCTGATCAGACTGAAGTAGCTTGACGAGTTCAAGAAAGGGTTGCTCGCCCTGACCTCGAACGACATAGTCAACGGTTGGGTCTTTGAAGAGAATTTCTGGAATTACCGTTGGAAGCGGTCCGCCAAAAACAATTGGCACCTTCCCGCTTAGCGACTTTACAAAAGAAGACATTCCCAGTCCTCTCTCCAGCTGTCCTCCCCCTATCATTGCACTAATGCCGAAGCAAATGCAGTCCGGAAGACTTTCCTTGATTACTCGTATGTCAGAATCCCTATTGCCGAGATTACCATCTAACAATATTACCTTAAACCCCTCGGCCATTAAGGGAGCTGCTACCGATAAAATCGATAATGGCGCCCAAAAGCAAGGGTAAAATGGTTTAAAGTCTATCGCTGGGTAATATAATATTACCGTATTCTTCATGGCTGTATACCTCCAATTGTCTACTTGTCAAAGAGTATTTGTTTCAAATCAGCCTATCTCTAACCCCTATGGGTGTCAACAACAACATGCATGAAGATAACCAGATGCTTTGCATCGGGTTATGAAGCGAAAAAAACGGTGAAGTCTACGGTATTTGTAACGTAATTATGCTACAGCTTCAGCGATCATTATTTCTTGCTCTTCAATACAATCTTCTTCACCATCTCCACAACCTGTGAGGGCTGCCAGTGCGCCTTCACCCAGTAGTCTAACGCCCCCAGAGCCTTCGACCGCTCCACGTTGTCCTTCGTCGTCTGGTCGAGATTTGTGAAGATGATCACTGGGATTGCCTTCGTCGCCGTGGTAGCATTCAGCATCTCCAGCACGTGGAAGCCAACCTCCTCGTACGAACAGACCCGCCGGGCAACTGAGGCACATGGGTCGTCCGATACTAAATCCTCCGGCGGTCGTTTTTGATTGATGTTCGAACTTTCTTTGAGCAAAACCCCCACTAAGGGACGGGAACGGGGAAAACTTTTCGGCGGACGAATTTATCGGCGGACTTAAAATTGGGTAGTCAATAGAGTCAGTTTTTATCAAATACAAAAATAAATCCCCAATGCGGATAGGCTATTTAGAACATTCAATTACCTCTGCATTGCCATCCACTCCTGCTTCAATACGCTACGGTCATCCCAGGGCACAAGCTTCCCCTTGGCAACGGCCATAACTTCTTCCCCGCCTTTGCCAGTGAGGAGGAGGACGTCACCGGGTTGTCCAAGACTGAGTAGCTTACCAATTGCCGTTCGACGATCAGTAATGCGGATGACATTCGCTTTCCTTTTTGCCACAGCAGCTTCTGCAACGTCAAAAATTATTTTCTCTGGATCCTCATCATACGGGTCTTCATTCGTGACTACGACGACGTCTGCGTGCTCTGCAGCGAGTGCGCCCATGACGCCTCGCTTGGCGTGGTCACGTCCTCCGCCCTGCGCACCGAGGAGCGTGAGGAGACGCTTCGGTTCCAGGAGCTTCGCTGCAGAGTACGCTGCCTGCAGACTCGTCGGCTCGTGGCTATAGTCAACGAAGACGCGGAACGGTGCACCGAGCTTAACTTCTTCCATCCGGCCAGGCACACCAGCGAAAGTTGCGAGCGCTGCGATACCCTTAGCTCGATCGTAGCCCAAACCATCCAACACTGAAAGTGTCGCGAGTGCGTTCTGCACGTTGAAGGCACCTAGGAGAGGGACAACGCATTGTTCCCCTACGATCATGAACGTGCACTGGGTCGATGTACAAGAAATCTCCTGGCCGCGCAGTATGGCTAAACCGGACACTGACTTTATAAGATTGTCCGTTTGCGTGAAACCGATGTGCGCGTCGGCAGCGTGACGGAGGAAAAAAAAGGCGTAGGGATCGTCGACGTTCGCGGCGATAACAGTGGGAATTTTCTTTCCCTTGAGGGTCTTCCGCCAAGACCGGTTCACACTGACGAACAAGCGCTCCTTGGAATCAAGGTAATTCCGGAAGCTGCCGTGGCTCTCCACGTGCTCGGGCGTGAGGTTAAGGAATACCGCGGCATCGAACGCAATGCCGAGGTGCCGCCCTTGCGCCAAACCTTCAGAGGAAACTTCCAGTACCGCAACAGTACATCCTGACTTCACCGCCCGCGCGAGGAATTTCTGGAGCTCGCCCCGCCCAGGCATGGTCATCTTGCTCTTGTTTGGCCAGGTCTTGGCCTTCATCCCCCACTGCACGGTGGATGAGAAGGCCACGCGCTCGCCGAGGGTAGTGAGGCAGTGACTGAGCATGGCGACAGTCGTGGATTTCCCTTTCGTCCCGGTGACCCCAATGACCAAGAGCTTGCGCGCCGGCAGCCCAGCACGGAGCGCAGCCACGCGCGCCTCCAGGACGTGGTACGTGTTCACGATCCGCTTCGGCACGATAATTTTGAGGATGTTCTTTATCATTGCAGTTGCTTCCGACGTCGTATCCTGACGATGATGAGAATGAGGAGAAGTGCACCGAGGGTATTCATGAGCATGTCGTTTGCCGTATCGAATGCGTCGCCCAGGCGATGGCTGCCGAAGATGACATCCTCGCCATACTCCTCCAGCTCGTACAATGAACCAATGGCCATAGAACCCATGACGGCAAGCCACCCTCGAAACTTTACACCAAGCTGTATACGCTGTGCGATATGCAGAGATGTCAGGAGGTTGAAAAATATTAGCGCCACGGCTGCCCCACCAACCACGTGCGCCACTTGATCGTACCAGTTGTATGCACTATACAATCGAAATATATCGCCACCTGCATCTGTACACTGGCTGATGAGCACAAGGAGTAACGTCCCACCCCACAAACTCTGGGCTCCAACTTTACGAAGGCGCAAGGAGATGAGCTCAACCGCACCCCAGGCAACACTGGCCGTGAGGATGAGGCCAAACCAGGTGAACTCCAACGTCAGAGGTATTACCTTTGCCCAGCTTAAAACCTCAACGAAAACCCAAACCCCGAAAGCGAGGCGTGCAATTTTGAGCATAGTACTCGGGCGTTGCTCCATATTCAGCACGGTAGCAAAAAAAGAGAGCCTTCAACAGATGTTGAGGGCTCAAGGTATTGACGGGGGCTGGCTGGATAATCAGCTATTTTTGTTATGTACGTTGTCCAGAAGGACTTCGTGTCTATAGAGTAGCAACAAAAATGCCTCGTTGCAAGAACGTTTAGTGCTATTCCTCTGTACTATTAACCACTGTTGAATAGTGACTGTGGATAACTACTGGGCGCGGACGAAATTGCCGCTCAAGTCAATTTCCACGAAATGCTTCGCCGTGCCGTTCTTGAAGTTCTGACAGATATTCTGCGGGAAGTCGTCTTCAGCAATACGCGGATTGTGCACGAGGTCGGCAACCCACCCAGTAGTGAGGTTCTCAGACAGGCATGGCCCATTGGCAATTTCTTCACCTTGGACCTTGAAGGCATTGTAGAACTCTTTCGCCCGGGCCGTAGCAAAGGCAATATCCGCGGCTTTCAGTATTGCAGTATCAGTAACACCGGTAGCTTTATTCACGAAGGTGCCCGCATCCTGCTTTGCTTCACTCGCCGTGTTCGTCACCTTCTGCCCGAACGTGCAGGCAGAGAGGGCAATTGGCAGTACGAGAACGAAAAGTAGCTTCTTCATACTTACTTGTACGTTACCTTTCGTGCACCCGGCACGACCTCTACCCACGTGGTGCCACGGTTGAATTCTACTGGGATCTGGGTACCTTTAAGGTAGTACATAGTACGGCTGTTCTTATCTTTCTTCCACCAACGGAGTGCAATTGCCTTGCCGTCACGGTAGAGCGTGGCATCACCACGACCGATGAGCTTGAACTCCAACCGCAGTTTTTTATCTAACACTCTCTCTTTGGGAATGCGCATGACCAGGACATTCGCAGCCGTAATTTGCTTCCCCGTATTCCTATCCTTCGCTATAGCATACCCGTTCCAACGTTTGTAGCGGTTTGTCTTGCGGTCGTACTGCCACTGCACGAAGTACGTCCGCCCGTTGAAGTCTATGGAAAGTTTCTTCCCATTTGCATTCTTCGGTCGATTCTTGAGCGGCACGTCATTCTTAAATGTCCAGCCATCACTTGACTTCGTATTTATAGCAGTAAGCTTCTTTTCCTTCACGAGTTTGTTCATCTGCACCGCACTGGTGAACAAGCAGTGCACGCCGTAACACTTCCGAGAGTAGAACTTTGCGCCAATACGCGTTAGGCCGTCATACGAGCGCACCTTGAGTCGGCCAATCTCCTGGAACGCATCCAAACTGCCACCCACATGTAAATATATAGCGTCGTACTCCTTTGCCCAGTCCACGTAGTATGGCCGTGACGAGCGCACAGGCCCCAGGAGCTTCGGCTTAATTGCTTGCGGGAAAATTGCCAGGAAACGCGTGACACCACCTTCGGCCAATGTCTCATACACCACCGATGCCTGGCTCAAGCCTGCTTGTGGGCGCGCGGCTTGCGTATTCTCAATCATCACCGCGAACGGAAGCTGGTTCCACACTTTGGTCGGGACCATCATACCATCCACTTTACGCCGCCACGTTGCTGGGACACTCACAGTTGTCGAGGTAAGCACGCTTTTATCAGCACCTTTCACCACCTGGGTTGTGACAACATGCGTTCCGACTTTTAAATCCTTCTTATACGTGTACGTAAACCAATTGGCCGTTGCTTTCTTACTGGTGGTCTTCTGCACTGCCGCACCACCTACGAGCTTCCCGTCTATCCACACCAGCACCGTGCTCTTCACTGCAGCTTTGCCGCTAATGATGAAAGGTTGGTCGAGAACATTGCCGCCATCTTTTGGAGAATATATGAGCGCACGATCAATAGCCTGTGCTGTGTGTGCGCCAAATGCAAAAAATCCGGCGCTGATTGCGACGGTTACGATAGCAATGCGGAGCACGTAATTTTTGATTTTCATTCTGTGTTGAGTATAGCAAAAAACCGTCATTTCGTCAATAATGCCCGCATTTCTTACTTTAGCTTCTTCTCGATGCGCGAAATTGCCTTCTTAATCTCCTGCACTTCCTTCTCGGCTTTCACGTTCACTTCGTAATCAAGCTGCTCGCGAATCTCATTCCGCTTCGATTCCTGATTCTGCGAAATGAGTACGAAAGTCGACAGGAAAATTGCCTCCAGCGAAACGACCATAGTGAGGAAGTTGAATGGGTACGGATCCCAGGCAAATTCCCCGGCTACGACGTTCAAACCAATCCACAGGATGAACAAGAACGTATGCCACCACACGAAGTGCATGTTCCCGGTAAAGGACGCAATATGACTTGCGATTCGATCACTCGTGGAAAGCTTACTTTCAAAAACTTTTTTTGGATGTTTGGGCATAACGTAGGAAGTATACCGCAATCAAGAACTCTGTCACTTAGGTCGCTTAGAAATATGCATTGTGCGGATCCCTCCCCTGCTTCTGCAGTACCATCTGGTGGTAGTGAAGTCGCCGGCGCATGACGGGGAGTGACGAGACGCGGGCTTTGAGTTCAATTTCTAATGCCATGTTCATACTTTCCTAATGGATAGTTCCGGTCAACTTGCTCGGCAATTTTCAAACCGGCCTCGAGCATAAAATCCAACACCTCAATTGAAATATGCTTATTCAACTCATAAAGTAGAATGCTGCTATCGGAAAACTCAATTGCATCTACTCGTGAATCAATAATGAGTGCCATCATCGCTGGATCAAGGAGTTGCAGTATGAGACTGTCCTGGGTGTTATGAATGTTATAACGCTGCTCGAAGTGAATGCTCTCGGTGTTGATAATATCGTCTTCATTGAGGTCTCGACGGCTCACCGCTACCGGGAGCGGGATGGAATTTGTCGAAATCTCTAAAGACCATAGGTACATAACTTTTTCGGTCTGTTCCGGTTTTGGCGCAAAGAGCAGACTCTCAATAAATGTTTGGGATAGATCGGTACGTCGAAGCCGTGATGATGCTTTCTGACTACCATACCGCGGCCGCCCAACCATGCTAAAGAGCCACACCGAGCGACCTTGCAGCTGACCAGAAACCATTGGGCCGTCATCTTCCAAATCCATAACTTGGTCGGCGCGAAAAAAGGTTTTCCGTGGGCTTGCCTCCATGCGGGCAGCTTGAGCGAGCCAATTCCCTGCTGCACTGTAGTGTAAAGCATTTTTACTCCCCCACCCTTCAATGTTCACTTCAGTTGCGAGTTGCTGCAGGGTTTTCTGCGGCCGTCCAATAGGCTCAAAAATCGACCCAAGTATACTCGAGGATCGTCGAAAAATCCTACGGAATTGAAAAAAGATAATTCCGAGCACAATGGCAATGAAGAGCACGATTGGGAAGTTGAATTCCATAATAGCTTTATTGTAGCGTCAATTGTACAACCGTAACACTCCATCGGTTATCGCTGGGTCAAGGCACTCATCTGCGTAGGACGGATTTCTATATATGAATTATCCTATCCTCCCCGTCCCACTCCCCGCTCGCCTGGGATTCTTGCACGTCCACGCGTTCTACCAACTTAGACGGCACTTCGTCCAAGAAGCGCGATGGCCGCGTGAGGATCATCGAGCCCGTTGGGTTGATGACCAATGGGTACGTAAGCGTGAGGTGCGTCTTGGCACGCGTCACGGCGACGTAGAAGAGGCGCCGCTCTTCTTCTATGCCGTTCGCTTCGTCAATGGCACGGGCGTTCGGGAAGCCACCTTCGAGCAGTCGCGGCACGAACACCGCTTCCCACTCCAAGCCTTTGGCTTGGTGGATGGTGGAGAGGACAATGGAATCGGTATCTTCACCGTTCGTCGCCGCGCCGACACTAAAGGCTTCTTGCAAACTCACGTCCGTCAAGAACGAGTCGAGCGACGTGTACTTTCCGGCGAAGAGCGCCAGCTGCTCCAAGTCTTGCAGGCGCTCGTCCGCGTCTTGGTACTGCGTGCGGAGGTAGTCCACGTAATCGCTCGTGGCAATAATGCGGATGAGATCTTGCGGGTGAAAAGTTTTTTCCGACTTCTTCGGGTCGGCTACCGCGGCGGCGAGCAACGTGTGCAGTAACTTTTGAAAAACTTCCACACCTTTCAAGCCGCGCTTGTCTGACAATGCAACAAGGTCTGCGGTTGCGAGTGTTTGTGTATCGGTAATGCCCTGCAGCCGTTGAAAAAGATTTCCCGCGGTCTTCGGCCCAACGCCCACTTGCAAACCCAAGGCGCGTAACCAGGCAACTTCGTCTTGCGGGTTGGCAATGAGCTTAAGGTGCGCCACGACGTCTTTGATGTGAGCCCGCTCAAAGAACCGCAGGCCGCCGCGCACGATGTACGGAATGTCCCGCTGCGCCAGTTCGAATTCCAGAGCTTGCGTGTGGCTGATGGCGCGGACGAGCACGGCAATGTCGTTGAGTGATAATCCAGACTCCTGCAGCTCCAGCACGCGCTGGGCTATATACGCCGCTTCCTGCCCGTCATCGCGGCACGGCACGACTGCGGGCTTCTCCCCACTCGGCCTGGCGGGCGCGAGCTCTTTGGGAAACTGCTCAATGTTGTTAGCGATGACCGCATTTGCCACGGCCAGAATTTCTGGCGTGGACCGGTAGTTGGTTTGCAAGCGAAACTTCTTGGCGTCTTTGAAGTCTTTCGGGAACTGCAAAATGTTCTGGATCATTGCGCCGCGAAAGGCGTAGATGCTCTGGGCATCGTCCCCCACGACGAGGAGGTTGCCGTGCTTACTCGCGAGGTGGCGCACCAAATCGCCTTGCAGAGAGTTCGTGTCTTGAAACTCATCCACAAGGACGTACTGGAACTGCTCTTGCAAGCGTTCGCGAACGTCCGCGTGCTCGGTGAGCAGACGAAGCATGAGTTCGAGCAAGTCATCAAAATCCACCAGGTTCTGCTTTTCTTTGCGGCTGGCGTAGCGTTTGGCCACGGCCTGCACCTGCTCGGCCATGTGGCTGAAGTTCGGCAAGCGTTCGTGGACCACTTCCGCAAGATCCCGCCGCGTGTTGCGCGAGAACGAAATCATGTTCTGCACAATGCCCGGCGCGGGGAACCGCTTCTGCGTGGTGTCGATATCGAGGTCGGCAACGCACGCAGCAATGAGGCTGCGGCTGTCTTCCTGGTCCAATATGGAGAAGCTCGACGTGCGGCCAACTTTGCTGGCGTACTTCCGCAGGATTCGGTTTGCCACGTGGTGGAATGTTCCACCCCAGATGGGTGTGGGGACATTGCCGAGCAATTCTTGCACGCGGGTGAGCATTTCCCGCGCGGCTTTGTTGGTGAACGTCACCAGCAAAATGCGGTCGGGTGGCACGCCGTGCTCCAGCAGCCAGGCGACGCGGTAGACAATGGTTCGGGTCTTCCCCGACCCCGCACCCGCCAGGACGAGGACGTGCCCATCGCCATTTTCCACAACCGAAAGTTGCTCGGCGTTGAGCTCTTTGGCGTAGTCGATTTTCAGGTCAGAAATGGGCTTCCGCTTGAGGATATAGGTGGACATGACTTTCGTATCCTAGCACAGCGTAAAATTCAATACTTTAAAAGCGCATGCTGGAAAGCATGCGCTCGGATGCTTCCCCCTTGTCATTCTGAACCCCGAGTCCGACGAGGGGTGAAGAATCTTGCGGTTTTAAAATTGCGAGCAAGATCCTTCGGCCTGCTGGCCTCAGGATGACAAAAATGCCAATACCTTACTTCCGCAAACTCAATTCGTACCGTATCTCCTCAATGCGCTTGAGGTTGCGTTTGGCTTCGTCAAACTTCTGCCGCGCTTGGCCGGTGAGGTCGGCCTCGGCCAGATGGCGGACGACGTCGCTGACCGTTGCGTAGATTTTCTCAACATCCTTGTGCTTCCGTTCGGTGGCCTTGAGCACGGCGCGACGGCCAAGCTCACCAGTGAAGTCAGCGAGCGCGCCAATCTGCTGCTCCGGAGCGAGCTTTGGGAGTTTTGGAAATGAGAGCTTCTTGCCGCGCGCGAACTCTACAACAAGCCAGGCTTCACCGAATTCTTCCAACGCAGCCAAGAGGTTGCCATCGTTGAGAAAGCGGGGTTGATTCTTAAGTTGCTTCTGCAATTTTTCCAATTGCTTGCCCGCTTGCTCAACGAGCTGCTTCGCTTCCTTGTCCTCGTTGCGGTGCACGGCGAAAATGGCGAGTTTGGATTGCTGCAGGGCTTCGCGCGTTTGCCGAATGACGACTTCGCGAACCGTGCGCTGCTTCTTCAGGTCTTTGGTAATGCGGTGGAAGAGGGACATAGAATTAGAACCAACCCGTCGTATGCGATGCTTCCTTCCCTTCACTCTCTACGGTGTGCGTACCGTCACTCTCGCGAACGAGCTTGAAATTCATACGCTTGCCGTGAATAGTCCCCTCGAATGGCGCTTCGTGGTGGCGCTTGGCATGCTCGAACAACACCTGCGCTTCTTCATTATCGAGCTGCTTCAAAGCATGAATGCCATCTTGGTCACCTTCAATATCGTGGTTGTGAATGGTGAGCATAGGTAGGTAGGTTAACAGCGAGAGATACCATCACCATACCTCCGCTAAAGACCTCATGCAACGTGGAATGCACGGTGGTAGTTTGACGACCCCTACCGTCCAGGCGTAAGGTGGAGGGCTAAAATCAAATTGTTACTTTGAAAAGGAGTATACCGTGCCAAGAAGAATTCACGTGTACACTGGACGTGAGAGCAATGAGCTTGCGAACAAAATTGCGAGAACGCTGAACATTGAACGTGGGAAAGCAAATATCAAAGAATTTGCTGATTTCGAACCGTTCTTCAGGATCAAGGATATCGAGCAGGTCGGAGAAGACGATATCGTTGTGGTGGTAAACGCGACAGCGTGCCCAGCACTCAAGTCCTACTTTGACCTCTGGGGGATCCTTGCGCCGCTGAAGAAGCGGAATCCGAAACGACTCATTGCGGTCATGCCATTCATGGGTTTCCGACGTCAGGAACGTGACAGCTCTGGTGGTGAAGCGATCATGACGGAGCTCATGGCGAAGTTCATCGCTGCTGCGGGTGCGACTGATGTCATCCTCTGCGATATCCATCACCTGCATATCCTCGAGGACTTCGAAGCTGCTGGGGTGAAGCCGTACCACATCGATCCCGATCCCCTCTTCGTCGACATCCTCCGTGGACGTCACCTCACGAATTGGAAGGTCGTCCGACCGGATAAGGGCAGCGATGCTCGTGCGACGAAACTCGCAACCGCATTGAACTTGCCCATGGTAAAAGTGGAGAAGTACCATCCCGACCATGAGGTGACCCAGGTCAAGTGCGTCGACGGCGACTTCAAAGGTTGTCACCTCCTGTTCCGCGACGACGAGATTGCAACCGCCGGGACGCTCATGGCCACGGCTGATGATGCCGAAGCGCATGGCGCACTCGACATGACCATCATGTGTACGCACGGCGTTCTCTCTGCGAATGCAGTACACAAAATCGATGACCGAGCATTCATTCAGTCGGTGTACATTACGGACTCAATCTACCAACCCTGGGAGAAGCGTATCCCGAACAAGATCAAAGTCCTCTCCCTGCAGGCGATGATTGCTAACACTATCCTCAACATTTCGGAAGAACCTGATGAGGAGACCAAGTAGAAGCACCTTTGATAAGCCCGACCCTTAACACGGCCGGGCTTATTCTATAAAAAAGTGACTCCTCGAATTTTCGGGAAGTCACTTGAATGAAAAAATTTTTTGTGTTCAATGCTGAGTCTGAATTTCAACAGCGTTGCTGCTTTCTTTTAAAGAGACGAGTGATGACCGCGCACATAATCATCCCAAGAATCATGATTACTTGCGCAACGAAGGGCATAATCAAATTCCACGATGCATGTATACCAAAGGCTACCCAAAGAGATTGCGATGCTACTGCGAAGTAGCTAATGAAAATTCCTATTATGAAGGTACATGCGGCATGCCATACTTTTCGACGTAGGACTGATTTCCCTAATTGTGCGTGAATGCGGTTCGCTTCTACAATAACGTCGTCCGTTTGATGTTCACACCCCTGCCGAGCCGCAATAATTTCTGGCATAAACACTTTTTTACCAAACAAGTGCATCAAAGAAAAAGCTAAACTCGATGCAAGTATTCCATACCAAGCATTCGTCGTGACAGAAGAGAATGCAATAATCAGTGGCGCACGGAAGATGAGTTCCTCAACCGCAGGCGCATATACAACTATCAATGGCGTACCAAGTACCAAGCTGACCTTTAGTTCGTGCTCTTTGTGCCACGCAACACTTTTGAATTCTTCACCGTAGTGCTTAATAAGCCACCTACAGTAGAATATTGTCGCTAGTGCAATGCTTGCCAAAATCACGATCGACGGAAGAAATACAATGACTCGATCCATTTCGTAACCTCATTCCCTTATTTTCAATGTTCAGTACTGACAATCGAATTTACACAACAAAACATAGTAGCAAAAATACCAAGGATGTCAAGGGCATGGACTGTCGAGCGCTCACAGAGGGCGTGGGCTTTTTCTCTGCACGGCAAAACGAAGCCCGACGTGAGAAACGAGCTGCCGTGAACCACTCCTCGCTCTTGCTCGTCGGGTACACGGCATGCACCGGTGACTTATGGAAAGCTGGCGTGCCATGCATCCGAACAGCACCGGCCTATAGGACGGTGCGTCGCGAGTGGTGCATGGTGCGCCCGGCAGGAGTTGAACCTGCGACCTTATGGACCGGAACCATACGCTCTATCCAGCTGAGCTACGGGCGCATATCTTCTTGTCATCCTGAGTCTCGCAGCAGCGGGGCGAAGGATCTTGCTGGCGTAACGTAGCGGCAAGATTCTTCGGCCTCGTTGAGCTCGGCCTCAGAATGACAGATTGTTAAACCTTCGCTACTACCTCATCAAACACTACTTTGGCCTTTTCGAGCAAGTCGGTGGCGACTGTTGTATCTTGCGCATCGGCAATACAGCGGAAGATACCGGGTTCGGTTTTGGAGGCGCGGAACCACACCCAGGCATTGTTCCCAATCCAGGCTTTCACCCCGCCGTCGGCTCCCCCGCTGGTTGCCACCGTGTGGCCGTCTGCTTGGTACGCCGCAATCAATCTAGCACGCACCTCGGTTTGCTTCTCGCCATCGCACTGCATCTTCGTGGCGAGCGTAATGTACGAAGGTAAACTCATGAGCGCCTGGTCAATCGTCTGGCTGGTTTGCACCAAGTACTTCAGGATGACGGCCAAGGCTTGCAAGCCATCCCGGCACTTGCCCGGCGCCACGATGCTGCCGCCGCTGGAACCCTCACCGCCGATAATGCTGCCGCGTGCTTCCATACGCGTGACCACGTTCGTCTCCCCCACTTCCACTTCTTCCACGACTGCGCCGTACTGCTGGGCCACAGCTTGCACCAGTTGACTCGTCGCATCGTTGGTGATGATAGGCAGGCCGCGCACATCCGGGCGGGTTTCGAGTATCGCTTTCGTGACCAACCCCAGCACGTACTGGCCTGAAACAACCGGCGAACCCTGGCGTTTCGTAAACTCACTCGCCAATGGTAAAACAATTTCCATACGATCGGCATCGCAGTCGAACGCACAGGCAAATACTAAACCTTCATCGGTGAGTTTTTGAGCCAGTGGCGCCAGGGATTCGTACTTCGGCTCAATTGCCCGCCAGAAACTCCCGGCTTGCTCATGGTAGAAATCCGCTGGCAATGTGAGTTCATTTGCAAAAGAGATTGCCGATTCTGCCCCAGCCCCACCATTGAAGTCAAAAAGCACGCGCTCATGGAATGCCTCAAGGTCGTAGCGTGTTAATCCACTGGATTGCTGAATATGCAAAAGATACGCGGAGAGTGCTTCACCTTGCCGGTTATCCAGACCAGAAGTGCGCGAAGCTTTCGTGGGGGGTTGATCGGCATGGCTTTCGATTATGACCTGGGCGGCAGCCTCAACCGAAAGTACCGCGCCAGATGCTTGCAAGAACTTGAAGCCATTGTGCTCTACAGGATTGTGCGATGCGGTAACGATGATGCCGCCAGCCGCGCCAAAAGACCGCACCGCGTGCTCCGTGGCCGGGGTGGAGTGGATGCCGACGTCAATGATACTGGTAATACCCGCCGAGGCCAAACCTTCGAGCAACCCATGCTTGACGTACAGACGCGATGGCCGCGTGTCTGTACCAATGACCACGCTAATTGGCGTACCCACGTGGCCATTTTGCCGCAACCAAGAACCGTACGCATACCCGTAGCGACGGCAAACATCCTCGGTCAAACTCTCGCCCCAGATACCACGAATACCAGAGAACGATTCGACAAGCGTACTCATCGGTTCCCGTGCTCCTGCAGGAAGCGGCTCACCGTACCCACATCATCTGGCGAGCCAAAGTCTTTCCAGTAGTCTTGGATTGTTTGAATCCGTACTTTTCCCACTCGCGCCAGCTCGGTCACGGCGTCCGTCAGGTAGAACTCGTTTTTCGGTGGTGTTGGCGTAACGTTGTTGCAAGCGCCAAAAATTTCGGGTGTAAATACGAACAGACCCGTGTTGATGAGCTTCGAGCCCACATCGTGATCCGGCTTTTCGATGATCTCTTTCAGCTTCCCTTCGGCATCCGGAATGAGCACACCGTACTTCTGGTAGTCGTCACGGTGCAAGGCGCCGACGTAGCAGTTACCGTCGTCATGATTCATAGCCTTCAAGTCACGGACCGAGTAGAGGTTGTCACCGTACAATGCTAAGAAGGCATGGCCATTCGTCGCTTCCCGTGCCGCCATAACGGGAATTGCCGTGCCGTACTTGTCCTCGCCCATCACCGCGAACTGGTTCACGATGGTAATTGGGTGTGGGTAAGTGCGGACGAACTCTTCGATGTGCTGGCTGAGGTGGCCAACCACCACGACAATCTTCTCGTACCCAGCAGTACGGAGGTTCTCTAGCAAGTGCCACAGGAACGGCTTCCCATTCACCTCAATCATGTGCTTGGGCTTGTCTTTGGCCAGCTCCTTCATACGGGTGCCCTTGCCAGCGGCCGAAATGATGACGGTGCGGATCATATTTTTCAGGATTCTGGTGTTTCGGTCTTCAATAGTGCCTGGGCATTACCCTTCACATCAGGACAGACTTGATTCGTAATGATTTTTTCAATTGCCGCGCTTTTACCATTTGCATTCAGTACTGTTGATTCATCGTCTGGATTCTTAAAAAAATCCCGAGGTACATTTGTACGAAATTCTTGGTTACAGGCGCTACACGTCTTCACGAAAATTTTATATTCGCTATCAAGCTCCACGTATGGCGGTACCCGTGGCTCTCGCTCGGGCTTTGCTACTTCTTCAAATTCAGGGGATTCACCTTCCATATATCTAGAAGATACGTTGAAGAACTTTCACCAGCCTATACCACCCTTTGCGGATGGGCAACTCATAGGCATCCAGGTACGATATGGTCTGCCCGCCGAAGCCCAACTTGAACCGCGTAATCCCTGCCCAGGTGACGCCGTGCTTGCTGGCGCGGGCGCGCTGCGGGGTTTGGATGCCGTAGAAGTCGTACCAGTTTTTCCACGCCAGCTTGGCGTCCAGAATCTGCCGCCACTGCAGCAGGTGCGGGGCCATGACGTTGCGGTGGCTGTTGCTGGATGCGCCGTGCACGTAGGTGGCGGTATCACCGAAGTGCATCACGATATTTGCGGCAATGGGCTGCTGCTCGAACATAGCCACGTACACACGCAAGACATCATCACCCAAATGCTCATGCAAGCGACGGTAGTACGTGCTGGCATGGCTGGTAAACTTATCGCGCATGGCGGTTTGCTTATTGAGTAGGATGAATTGCTCTAGTGCTGCCGCCACACCACTGCCGGTGGCCACCTGTACTTGAACGCCGCGCTTCTCGGCTAACCGGATATTGTAGCGCGTCTTCTCGTGCATAGCGGCCAGGAGTGCAGCTTCGTCCTGATGCAAATCGAGCATTTGCGTGTCGAGCGGTTGAAAAGCTTTCACGCGGCGCAGCTTTAACTCCACTTGAAACTTCTGCAAGAGCGACACATTGCGCTGCTCGAGTGCTGATTCGAGATGAAAAAATATTGCCCCGCGAACTTTCGCTTCTTTCACCAGCGCATGCAGCAGTAAGCCGTGTGCTGCCTGGTACTCTGCTACAGACAAACGCGCGTCCACCACTGGCCCGCTGAATACCGTGAGCGTTGATTGCCCAAAGCGCCACGGTTCATAGAGCGCTTGCACCGCACCAACAATTTCTGTGCCATCGACAACGACCAGACGAATAATGTCGGTGCCGACCCGGTCTTTGAACTGCCCCCACGCCCAAGATTGCTGGAACGACGAATGGCGTTGGGCCGCAACGAATGCGTCCCACAACTGCACGTCGGTCCAGGATTGCACGTGCATACTAGCTCGCCCGCAGCACGGCTTTAATGCGTTGCGCTGGATCGGTAATGGTAGCGGGGACTTTTGCTAACGCTTTCCGTGCCTCAGCCGGGGCATAGCCAAGTTGCTCCAGTGCGGCGAGAAGTTCATCATCGCCACCTTGTAAAGGCGTGGCATCATTCGATGGAGCGCCGAGCTTGCCGTTGAGCTCGCGCACGATCCGCTCTGCGGTCTTGGCACCAATGCCCGAGACTTTGGTGAGGATAGATATTTCACCAGCGTGCACGGCGCGTGTAATGTCAGCGACGCTGGCCCGGGAGAGGACGCCAAGTGCAGACTTCGGGCCAACACCATTCACTGTGAGGAGCAGCTGGAACATCTCCAGCTCCTGGATGGTTCGGAAGCCGTAGAGCTCCTGCCCGTCCTCGCGCTGGTGGTGGTGGGTGAAGAGGTGGCAACTTGCGCCAACGTCAAAACTCGCCAAGGTTTGCCCGGTCGCAAAAACCCGGTAGCCGACGCCGGCAACCTCAACGACTACGGACTTCAATGTGACGGCGGTGACAGTGCCGCGGAGCGATGCAATCATGTTTCTAGTATACCATCCTGCCAAAAGAAAAACCGACGCTGCGAGTGCAAACGTCGGTTACGGGGTTTGTTGGCTCGTCCCATTGCGACGAATCCAGCGGTAGAGGGCGAAGAGACCAAGCGGAACAAAAATACAGTACATGGCAACGTTAGCTATAGTCTCCCCAAAGAACACGTAGAACAAGCAGAAACACAGTACCTGACAACTGCCACCCAAGCAGAGCGCGAAATAGCCGCGCCAGCGAAACCGTGGCCAGAGGATGCCGAGTATCGCGCAGCCAGCTTTCTGCATCTGAGGCTCTAAGCCAAACCAGAACAGCGCGCGGGCAGTGAACGGCTTGCTATGTGCTAACGTGCGGGCCCACTGGTACGCGCGGTACGCCCAATGCTTAATCAGACGCCAAAGCTTGCCAAACCATGTACTCGGTTTTTGAAGCTGCATTGTGCGCTCTTTGCGCTTCCGTGATCGCCACTGGAAGAGCAAAGTGATGACGCGAAAAATGGTTGTCTTAACTCCCACCCACAAAACGGAATGGACTATGGGCACCAAGAAGCAAAGCCAGAGTGGCCAGTGCGGTTCGTGGTTGAAGACGTACATGACCATGCACGCATCAGGAGAATACAGGTACCAGGACAGGTTTTTAAAGATGCCAAACACCTCATCCTCCTTTGTTTTTGGTTTTCGGTTTTTAGCTGCTGAGCCTACCACCAATGTGCCTGTATGTCAATCCTGCCTTGACAAAATCGTACTTTTTGCGTAGGGTCTCTAGATGCCATTTCAACTGAAATGGCAGCACTGCACCGGCAGGCTCGTTGACAATGAAACCAAGAAAATAGGAGTAAATGATGGCAAACCATTGGTCGCGAGAGCGTGTGCTCTCAGAAATCAAACGGCGCCATCGAAAAGAATGGCGCCTGAATCTTCAGTATGTCCAGCAAAACTGTAGATCATTGTACTACCAGGCAGTGAAGCATTTTGCTAATTGGCGCACCGCTGTTACAGCATCAGGCTTCAACTATGATGAAATACGGCAGTACAAAGCTAGCAGTACGTGGACAAGAAACGTAATCATCGTGGAAATTCAGAAACGACACTCGCAAGTTCTTGCAATCAATTCAAGAGAAATATGCCTCCATCATTCGGCGCTCTACTGCGCTGCCTGTAGTAGGTTCGGCTCTTGGAAAAAGGCGGTTCAGGCTGCTGACATTGACTATGCAAAAATCAGCATGCGGACGTGGGGCTATTGGAACAAGAAGACTGTCATCACGGCAATTCGGAAACGATCAGTGCTGAATAAATCTCTTTGTGTCACTGCGGCACGGAAAGGGGACAAGAGCCTTTCTTGCCTCATAACGGCGGCGCAGGCACACTTTGGCACTTGGCGAAACGCAATTAAAGCAGCGGGCTTAAACGATCAGGAATTGCTCCGAATGAGCAACCGCCACTGGACCATCGCGAAAATCATTCGTGGTATCCGTAAGCGATTTCGTGCTGGCAAAAGTCTCGGCTTTAGGACTTGGTCGAGAGAAGATCCGACGCTCTACGTGGCAGTCATGAAACATATCGGAAGCCGTGAGTTGGGTATTCGTCTTGCTGGATTGGATCCCCTACTCACAGGCGGTAAACAATCCTGGACAACAACTCGAATACTTGAGTGTATTCACCTCGTCCATAAGAATGATGAGTCTCTAGCACCATCATGTGTAAATCGAAACCACCGTCCACTCTTCGTTGCAGCCACACAGTATTTTGGCTCCTGGCGAGCGGCCATGGCTGCTGCGGGATTCAATTATGAACTGAACCGAAAGAATCAGGGTACGTGCTTATGGTTGGCTTCACTAGACCGCAACAAAACAGATAGAATCATTCAACGAACATTAGATATGATCGCAGAAGAAAAACAAAATTCACCAAGGAGGAAACATGGGAGTTCAAAACGTACAAAACATCGCGCTCACGAGAATTAAAACGGCAAGCGGCCAACCGAGGACACAGGCTTCGCCGGATGGCATTGATGAGCTAGGGCAATCGTTGAAGCAGGACGGCGTACTCCAACCCATCATCGTCCGCCCCTACCAGCCACGAAAGGGTCGAAAGCCGTTCTACCAAGTGGTCGTAGGCTCCCGCCGTTTCAAAGCGGCACAAAGCATCGGCCTCAAAGAAATCCCGGCAATCGTCGCAAAGCTCGATGATCTAAAGTGCTTCGAAGTTGCACTGATAGAAAACCTGCAGCGCGAAGATCTGACAATCTTCGAAGAGGCAATAGCCCTCTTCAACCTCATGAAGACGGGCGGGTACGAAGCTATCGACGACCTCGCGAGACGAGTAGGAAAGTCAACCAACTTCGTTCGCGATCGCCTTAAGATCCTCCAGCTCCCTGAACCTGTGCAACGGCGCGTGGCAAAGGGGCAGCTGACACTCGGCCAGGCAAATGCCATAAGCCGAGTTAAGGATCCAGATAAACAGACCGAGGTTGCTGACCTGATTGCAAGGGATGCACTCACAAATGATGAGGCGCACGCCCTGGTCATGAAGAAGGTTGTCCGCCTCGATCGCAAACTCAAGGTGGGCAACGCGCTCTCCCCTGTGCCAGTTCTGGAACGCCTCCATGCGCTCCTCACAGCGCTGAAGGATAGCACGTGGTCAGGCATGGGCGAGGAAACCCACGGTATCATCATGCAGATCGTCGATGCGCTTAGCGCCGACTTCAAGCAGATTCAGAATCAACTGCGTCAGGTGAAGAAGTCCGGTGGCAATATTGTTGCGGTGGTTCAGGCGGCATCGGAACGCGTGAGCAAAGCCTACAGCGCGGTGCAGCTGCTCTTCTACATTGAGGAGACGGAACGTCGTGTTCGTGAGCTATCATTCAACAGCATTGATCCGCAGTACCGCTCGAGCGTGCAAGGCGCCCTGAAACGCCTCGCGCGTGTACTGGCGAGCCGTTTGGATCGCGGTGCTGTCCACAGAAAGGGGCAGTGATGCTCCAGACAGCCCAGCAAACACGTGGTGTGCCCACTGCGGTAGACATCTACGGTATTTACGGAGGGCTACTCGAGCGTGCAAGGCGCCAAGGGAATATCCTTTCCCCAACGGTCCTTGCTCGCTACCTCTCAAAAGCCCAACACGAAAGTTCGCGGGAGAAAGAAGCGGCGTGGCTTATAAACGTCGTGCAGCTCCATGGCATTCGTCTGATTAGCGACGAAGCGTACACGCAAGTGGTGGACTCGCGGGAAAAGCGTTACCTGCACCTTGAGGAGCGCTTTGGCGTACCGGTCGAAACCATCTTCGGGCACCTGTATGTGAAAATGGAGCTCACCCTCGAGGAAATTTCTGGCTTCCTAAGTATGTCAACGGAGCTCACTGTTGAGTTCCTCGGGGCATGCGGCATTCCGAGGCGCGAGAATGACTTCACGCGACGTCAGATCGTCGAAGAAAAAACGGAAGCCAGCGAGAAAGAACCTACGCCACCACCCATTGCGGTACCGCCACAAGCAGGTCAGGTGGATGGTAATGTTGGTCCGCTCTACCGAGACCTTGATGCAAGTGAGAAACGACGCATAGCTAATGCCATATCGTTTTTCCTCCACCAAGGTGAGCTCGAGAAAGCGTACTACATGGAAATCTGTCGATTCCGAATGCTTGCCGCTTACGAGGAACCAATTCTCGCGCGGCAGGTGAGGACGAATCGCACAGCACGGGATCAGTTCATATTGGCGAATGTTCGTTTGGTATATAGCGTAGCGAATAGGTACTGGCGATGGCAGGGCGAACGGTTGGAAAGCATTGAGCTCGGCGACTTAGTCCAAGAAGGCACTATTGGCCTCATGCGTGCGGTCGCCATGTTCGACCCCGAACGCGGCTACAAGTTCTCCACGTACGCAATGTGGTGGATCCGCCAGTCTATCGAGCGAGCAATCGCCGATACCGGACGGAACGTACGCATTCCAGTCCATGCAGTTGAAAACCTGCACAAGATCCGCAAAGCGCAGTACCTCTTCAACCAAACGCACGGCCGCGGGCCAGGGATGGAAGAGCTTGTTGCGCTCACCGGGCTTGCCGTTGCAAAGATTCGAGACGTGCTTGATGCTTCGGGCGGCACGATGCGACTCAACGCACCGGCGCACAACGGAAAAGACGGGGAAGATGGCGAAGAGCTCATTGACCTTGTCCTCGTCAGTGAAGCAATTGACCCACTCTTGCTCCACGACGCTCGTCGGCAACGCGCCGAGCTCAAGGGCTTTGAGGGACGCTTGCGAAAAACGATTTCGCAACTCCCCTTCGAAGACCAAGTGCTCATCGGCTGTCGCTTCGGCATGTTCGGAATGCCGGAGATGACTCTCGAGGCCATCGGCGCTCGTAATGATCTCACCCGCGAGCGTATTCGCCAAATCGAAGGAGTTCTCCTAAAGGAAATCGGTGGCGATTCTGAAGCAACCCGTGAACACCTCAAGGGAATGTTCAATCGCCTGGCGATTCTCGACGAGGTTCTTTCCTACAACTAGACTCACATTGATCTGTCCGTATCAAGCCCATCCTTCCAAGGTTGGGCTTTTCTATTGCTTTTCTATTGCTTGACGAAATTCAATGTTAGGTGTAGTTTCTCTTGAAACATACAAACACTTGACAATGAGGTATGCATGAATATGCGACGAACGCGGCCGCGCGTAAAAACTTCACTTTTGTCCGTTGATGAGTTGGTGCAGCTTGAACGTATACTCGACGTTCAATTCAAGAACCGACTGTACTTGCTCAATGCTATGATCCACTGCTCATTCGTAAATGAGCATCCGGAAATACTCATGGTGCACAATGAGCGCCTAGAATTCCTCGGTGATGCAGCACTGGAGCTCGCCGTCACGGATTTCCTATACAAGCAGTTCAGGGATAGGGAGGGTACGCTGACGGCGTATCGGGCCTCGCTGGTGAACCGAGAAGCGCTTTGCGACATTGCCGATGAGTTGGGACTCGATGACTACTTGTGCGTCTCCTACGGCGTAGCTATGGACGACTTCGACACGAGTAAGGCTCGACGGCAGATTCTCGCTAATACGTTGGAGGCGGTTATTGGTGCGATATTCCTCGATAGTGGCTACGAAGCGGCCCGAGATTTCATTCTGCGTGTTTTCCCGCGGAAACTCGAGGAGGTCTTGGGCGACGAATTCATTATCGATCCAAAGGGACGCCTGCAAGAGTTATGCCAAGAACGTTACAAAACAACGCCAACGTACACTGTGGATTCGACAAAGGGAACGGATCGCAACAGAACCTACCTGGTAAGTGCATATGTAGGTCCAGCACTCCTTGGAAAAGGCTCTGGCACTTCAAAGAAAGAGGCAGAGGTCGAAGCGGCAAAAAATGCTCTTAAGGATTTGAAATGATGTTCACACCACCCCGACCATTATTGGCCGGGGTGTTTTTTCATCCAAAACGCGGTACGATGAATAAACTATGCGTTTCAAGTTACATGCGCCGTTCAAGCCAACCGGCGACCAACCCCAGGCCATTGCCAAGCTCACCAAAGGGGTAGAAAAAGGTTTGCGTGCCCAAACCCTCCTCGGCGTTACTGGCTCGGGCAAGACCTTCACCATGGCTAACGTCATTGCCAATACCCAACGGCCCACGCTCGTCATCTCCCACAACAAGACCCTGGCGGCGCAACTGGCCAGTGAGTTTGAAGAATTTTTCCCCGAGAACGCCGTGCACTACTTCGTCTCGTACTACGACTACTACCAACCCGAGGCGTACATAGCCAAGTCCGACACGTACATCGAGAAGGAGACAGACATCAACGAGGAAATCGACCTCCTGCGCCACGCCAGTACCCAAGCCGTGCTCTCGCGGCGGGACGTCATCATCGTCGCGTCGGTGAGCTGCATCTACGGCCTGGGCTCCCCGGCCGAGTACCGTCGCGGCGTCGTCACCCTCACGAAAGGCCAGACCATCAAGCGCGCTGACCTCCTCAAGCAGCTCATTGCCATGAAGTTCGAACGCCGCACCCTGGACATCTGGCGGGGCGCGTTCCGCGTGCTCGGCGACGTGCTGGAGATATTCCCCACCGCGTCGGAAGAACGGCTCCTCCGCATCCAGTTCTACGGCAACGATATTGAGAAAATTGAAGAACTCGATGCGCTCACGGGCAAGAACATCGTGCAATTGGACAACATCGATATCTACCCGAACACGCAGTACGTCACTGACCCAAGCGGTACGGAAAATGCCCTCAAGCAAATGGAGGCTGATCTCAAAGAGCGCGTCGCCTTCTTCAAAGCGCACGACAAGCCGCTAGAAGCCGAGCGCATCGAGCAGCGCACGCGCTTCGACTTGGAGATGATGCGTACCACGGGCTTTGCCCCGGGCATCGAGAACTACTCGCGCTACTTCGACGGCCGCGCTCCCGGCACGCCGCCGTATACGCTCATGGACTTCTTCCCCAAGGACTACCTGCTGATGATCGACGAGTCGCACATGACCATCCCGCAGATCGGCGGGATGTATGAAGGCGACAAGTCCCGCAAGACCGCGCTCGTCAACTACGGCTTCCGCCTGCCTGCGGCGTTCGATAACCGACCGTTGAAGTTCAACGAATTCGAATCGAAAATCAACCAGATGGTATTCACGTCTGCCACGCCCGCGAAGTACGAAAAAGAGCATAGCGATCAAGTAGTAGAGCAAGTCATCCGGCCGACGGGCTTGCTCGACCCCGAAATTGAGGTGAAGCCAACGAAGAACCAAGTGGACGACCTGGTAGAACAAATCCGTAAACGAGTGGAGAAAGGTCAGCGCGTGCTGGTGACTACGCTGACCAAGCGCATCGCCGAGGACCTGACTGACTACTTAAAAGACCTGGACATTAAGGTGCAGTACCTGCACTCCGACGTCGACACTTTTGACCGTTTAGAAATACTACGGAGCTTACGCACCGGCGAAATTGACGTGGTCATTGGCATAAACCTGCTTCGTGAAGGATTAGACCTGCCCGAAGTCTCGCTGGTCGCTATCCTCGACGCCGACAAAGAAGGCTTTTTGCGCTCGGACGTGGCACTCATCCAGACCATGGGCCGCGGGGCGCGGCACGTGGAAGGCAAAGTCATTATGTACGCCGACCGACGGACGGGCTCTATGGAACGAGCCATTGGCGAAACCACGCGTCGCCGAAAAATCCAACAAGCGTACAACGAAAAACACGGCATTACCCCGGCGGGCATTATCAAGGCCATACGCGAATCCCGCTTGGCTGGCAAGCAGAAGCCACAGGACGAGAAGCCGATCATTGATCCAAAATCCATTCCGAAAGATGAACTGCCGCATATCCTGCACGATCTCGAAAATCAAATGGCCTTAGCTGCAGCCAACCTGGAGTTCGAGCGCGCGGCGAATATCCGCGACCAAATTACCTCGTTGAAGGGCGATAAGCCACAACGCGGATTTGGCAAACGGCGAAAGCGGAGGTAAAAAAATCAGGGACCCACATGGTGAGTCCCTTCAATAAATATTGTGCGCCACGTAAGTGGCATTTTTTCGAAACCATTAGCATGGCGGTTTCGTTAGTTGAAGTATACCCCTTCGGTACGAGATGCGTCAAGGGCTTAAGAGCAAGCTGGGAGCATGGCGTACTGCTTATCGGCCGGAAGTGGCATGGGGTACTGCCGGGTCATGCAGGCAGAGCACCAGTCCCGTTTGGGATTCGGGATACAAGCGTGCATCTCGTCCAAGGTTAGGTACAACAGGGTGTCTGCTTCGATGAAGATGCGAATTTCCTCAATGCTCATGCGGAAGGCGATGAGTTCCTCGAGCGTTGGCGTATCGATGCCGAAGAAGCATGGCCCGATGATCGGCGGTGTGGTCACCCGGAAGTGCACTTCACGAGCACCGGCGTTCCGGAGCATGCGCACGAGTTTCCGCGAGGCAGTCCCGCGTACGATCGAGTCGTCCACGACGACAACGCGCTTCCCACTGACGACCCGCCGGTCGGGATTGTGCTTGTATTTGGATTGCATGTCCCGGCTCGCCTGCCCATCTTGGATGAATTCCCTCCGGGCATTGTGGTGGCGGATGAATCCGAACTTGAACGGAATGCCGCTCGCCTCACTATAGCCGAGTGCGCCATGGAGGCCAGAGTCTGGCACCCCGATGACGACGTCAGCATCGATTGGGTAGTTCCGGGCGAGCATGTGTCCCTGCTCTTCGCGAATGCCAGATACCGACATGCCGTACACCAGGCTGTCAGGCCGGGCAAAATATTGAAGCTCGAACTCGCAGTGCCGGTGAGGCATGGTTAGTGACGGGAACGCTCGTTCACCACTTGCGTCGATCCGGATGATCGTTCCGGGTTCTACATCGCGAATGTACTTCGCCTGCAGGATATCGAAGGCGACAGTTTCGGATGCGATGACGTAAGCATCGCCAAACTTCCCTAAGCACATCGGGCGCAACCCGCGTGGGTCACGCATTGCGTACAGCGCATCGACCGTACAGACGACGCACGAGTACGCGCCGTCTTGCAGCTCGCACATTGCCCAGCGCATGGCTTCTACCATGTCATGGGTCTGGTCGTAGCCCCAGGCGATGTACCAACCGATGAGTTCGCCATCGTTCTGCGATTGCACGTCGTACCCAGCGTCGACGACGCGTTGGCGTTTCTCTCGGTAGGTCGGAATGTCGCCATTGCTGGCAACGGCAAGGCACAGCCCAGATTTTGCCGGGATGAGGAAGGGCTGAATATTGATGGACGTAGCCGCACCGCACGTCGCGTACCGGTTGTGGCCGATTGCGATGTACCCAAGCAAGCGCTCAAGATCAGCTCGCTTGTACACCTCTGGGACAAGACCCATACCTTTGTGTTCGTACAACACCGTACCATCTGTCGTCACCATCCCAGACGACCGATCGCCCCTGTGGTTCTGCATGTGCAAACTATCGTACGCTAGGAAGGCAGCATGCTCTGGTCCGTAAATGCCAAAAACCGCACACTTGTCATGCAGTTCGTACATGTGTGCTCCTTTCTTCTATTGTGAATGTTCTATTTTCTCGTATGGAATGCCCATCCTACCCTGCTTCCGGAAGGTCGTCAAAAAAAATCCGCCATCGTGAGGGGTGGCGGATTCGTGGATTAGATGCTCGGGATCTGAACGTGGGCGTGGCCACCCTGGGCATGTTTGTGCGCGTAGTGGCACGACTTGCACCGTTTGGGGTCATGGAAATGACCCTTATTGGTAAAGTATTCTTGTGCTTCAACTGTGAAGACGAATTCTTCTTGGCAGTCGCAGCATACGAGAATTCGTAATGCCCGGGCTTGAACCGTTTGTGATTGGAACATCCTGTTCATAGGAACCTCCATGGGGTACATATAAAGAACAATGTCGCTCTTATTCTACACCTTTTGGTAGGAATTCCGCCACAGCGCACTCCACGGTATTCCGGACTTGCACCGTACGGCTTGGCGTGGTAGTTTGTGCACACCTCGATTTCATTTTCGCATTCCCGTATGCCTATCAAAGCCGCATCTGCCAAGCACGCCCGCCAGTCTGTGAAGCGCACCGTCGTGAACCGCGCCGTGAAAACCGAACTCCGCGAGGCAATCAAGAAAGCGCGCAAACTCATTACGGCAAAGAAGCTGGATGATGCCAAGGTTGCCGTGAGCGCCGCCGTAAAGCTGCTGGACAAGGCTGCCCGCAAGCGCACCATGCCCAAGAACACCGCGAGCCGCAAGAAGTCCCGACTCATGCAGGCGCTGGCGAAAGCGAAGTGACCCGCAGGGTCATCCTGAGCGATAGCGAAGGATCTCCCATCCACGCATAAAGAGAAACACCGCGATCAGCTGATCGCGGTGTTTCTTTATTTAACAAACTACAAATACCTTTTTTCCTCCTCTCCCGGCTGCTGCCACCCTCCCCTACCAGTGGGTAGGGTATTAGTAATTACCCTCTCCCCTTTGTGGGAGAGGGTCTCGGGGAGAGGGGCTCAGCTATTTGATGCAAACCTTTGCGATGAAGTTAACGAGTGCGAGCTCCGGATCAACCTTGCCTGTCTTCATGTCCACATCCAGCTGCGCCAGGTCTAAGAAGAGTTTCCGGATGGTGCCAGCGGGAAACTGCCGGACGGCGGCAATGGCCTTCTGCGCCACGAATGGGTGCAGCTCAGTCTCGGCCGCAATGCTCCCTGATGCCATCTTCCTATCCAAACAATCTTCAACCACGAGCAAGGTTCGTAGCTGACGGGTCAACATGGCGTGCAGCACGAGTGGATGGACGCCGAGCTGGAGCTGACTCTGGAAGAGCCCAAGCGCTGTCGCAGCATTCCGTGCCGAGAGCGCGTCGGTAAAGTGGAAGATGTTGTCATCCAACGGCGCTTTGCTCCACTCCCCCACCAAAGCTGTGAAAATTGGTTTGCCATTCGCCGCTGCCACGAGCTGCGCCACCACCCCGCTCATTGCCCACAGGTCTGGACCGACGTTCAGCGCGAGCTGGCCAACTGCAGCCGAATCAATGCTCCCGCCGAGCCGTTTCACCTCGCTGCGAATCCAGGCGAGAAGCTGAGCCGCGGCGAGGGGTTCGAACACTTCAACCTTAGCGTGCGCTGGCCACGAAATCTTTGCCGGTGCTGCTGTGGATTTTTTCGCTTTGGCTTTGGCTGGCTTCTTCGCTGCAGCCTTCTTCGGCACTGCGGGCCCGCCGCGACTCGCGTGCGGCGAGGCGGGCTTCCCAAGGTCTTTCCCTTCCCACAGGATCATGATGGTATCTGGGAACGCTCCGGCTTCCAGCCAGGCATTGAACTGCTCGCGGTCAGCGGCATTTGCGGTGGAGTAGAAATCGTACAGGACGACCAGGCGCTTCTTGGCAAACATACCTACCTGCGCGGCGCTGGCTCGAACCTTGGCTATCTCAAACGGCACCGTGAAGGATGAGACGTTTGAGCCAGCCGGATCGTACTTCTTCTTGAAGCCTTCTCGGAGCACGATGAGTCGCTTCCGAGAGCTGTACGTATCGGCACCGTGGAGGATGAGGAGGTCCATGGGGGGATTGTAACAGCCAAAAGCGCGGGTGTCTCGGCCCGCGCAAACAAACGAAACATTGACAAAAATTACGCTTATGAGAGGGTGACAATAACTACACGTACATTAAAATATCGGAGTAACAAATGCTAGAGAATGGATGGAGAATCGAAGTCTTTTTCAAGGATTATACGACGCCAGCAAATTTTGAAATTCCGGATGAACACGTCATCGAGATTAAGGAGAAAAACGAATTCCGTGAGATTAAATTTTGTGATGACGCTGGAAAAATCAGACACTTCAGTACACTGACTGGAGAACGATTACTCAAGATGGAACGAGCTAATGTGGAAGCTTACAGCTGCACACAACAAGACAATTGCGCCATCACAACTGCCGTGACTTTGTTCGAAAGCGGCAACAGCAACACGCTCGACACACTTCGTTACTACCGACGTCAATGGCTTGAATCATTTACACTGGGGCAATGCCTTTCCCGTTGGTATGACCGGTGGTCTCCGCCTGTCGCGCAGTGGCTTGCAACTAGTAAGTGGCAAGCACACTTCTTGCTCAAGGTATTTATTCAGCCTTGCGCCTGGATGGCCACACAAGCTGAAGTGTATGAGCTCTTTGCTTTACCACTTCGAGTAACTGTTGCATGCTGGTACATAGCCGCATCTCTAACTGCAAAGTTACTGTACACGCTACGATAGGTCATACTGTTTGGATGTTAAGTTTTAGGCGAACCCCGCGGTTCGCCTTTTTTAATACCAAGTAGACGGGGTTCCATCCACTCAAGTTAAATGGTAGTCTTTGAGCAAAGAAGGACTTGGAGGTTACCGTGAAAAAACGAGTCACAATCGAAGTGCCTAATAAATTCTACTTCGTTGCCGAACCAGAGTGGTGCGAGGAAGAAAAAGCGTCGGTCGCTGCTTTGAATGGAGAAATCGACGAGGGAGAATTTACACGCAGGCTCCTCGCTGCAAGAGATGCGAGGCGAAATACAAAAAACGCTGTGTAAAACAGTATACTGCGAGGCGAACCCCCCGGTTCGCCTTTATTATTGTCATCCTGACCCCGAGCCTTGCGAGGGGGAAGGATCCTGCTGGCATGACACAGCAGCAAGATTCTTCTGCCTCGTCGGGCTCGGCCTCAGAATGACAAGTAGTGCAATCAACATTGCACGCGCACCTTGAAAAAGGTGCGCTATGTATCTCTAAACATGCCCGAGCGCATGCTTTCCCCGCCTGCCACGACTTCGCCGTAGGCGATGGCGGGCAGGTAGCGTGCGCTCACCCGACAGGCTCCATCTCGCCCCAGTTCTCCCCTACCTTCACATCAGCGACGAGCGGCGCGGCAAGCTCATATACCCCTTCCATTGTCTCCTTCACAAAGGTAGAAACTTTTTTCACATCCGCGACAGGCACTTCAAACACCAGTTCGTCGTGGACCGTGAGAATCATCCGGGATTTTGGACTGACCTGCGGTAAGCCTTTATCGCACGCGATCATGGCCAGTTTGAGAATATCTGCCGCCGTCCCCTGCACCGGTAGGTTGACGGCAATGCGCTCGGCTTGGGCACGGATTTGCCCGTTGGAAGAATTAATTTCTAGTAAATTCCGGCGGCGACCAAACAATGTCTCCACGAACCCGCGCTTCCGTGCTTGGGCTTTGGTGTCTTCCAAGTACTTCGCCACCTTGGGTCGGCTCGCAAAGTACCGGTCAATAAAGTCCTGCGCTTTCTCGCGGCTAATTTTCTTGCGGCTCGCCAAACCGTACGCGCCCATGCCGTAGAGCACGCCAAAGTTCACTTCTTTGGCCGCACTGCGCTGGTCTTTGGTCACTTGATCAACGGGAATGCCGAAAATGTCGGCGGCAGTGGCTTGGTGAATGTCGGCGCCGTGCTTGAAGGCGTCAATCATCTTCTGCTCTTTGGCCAGGCTCGCCACCACGCGCAGCTCGATTTGCGAGTAGTCCACGGACACGAGCTGAAAACCCTTTTCCGCAATGAAGGCTTTGCGAATCTCTCGGCCTAATTCTGTGCGAATGGGAATGTTCTGCAAGTTCGGGTCATTGCTGGAGAGCCGGCCGGTGGCGGCCACGGTTTGGTTGAAGTCCGTATGCACGCGACCTGTTTGTTTCTGAACGAGCTCCGGCAATGTCTCGATGTACGTGGATAGAAGCTTGGTAAGTTCACGGTACTCCATGATCGCGTCGATGATTGGGTGCTTGCCTTGAAGTTTCTCGAGCTCATCCACGGCCGTGGAAATACCAGTTTTGGTCTTCTTCAAGCCCTCACTGGAGAGCTTGAGCTTGGTGAAGAGGACTTCAGTGAGCTGGTTCGGGGATTTAATATTGAACTCCCCTTTGGCGTAGCCGTGAATTTGCTTCTCCAACTTGCGAATGTTCGCACCCATGTCCTTGCCGAATTTCGCCAAAAATTTCGAATCAATCTTCACGCCCGCGAGTTCAATGTGCTGCAGTACCGGAATGAGCGGCATCTCAATGTCATCGAAGAGCTTCTGGAGTTTGAGCGACGGTAACTGGGGAGCAAACTTCTTCACGAGTCGAAACGTGTAATCTGCATCTTCGCCCGAGTACTCGGAAATCTTTTCAACCGGGACGCTCTCCATCGTCAGTTGGTCTTTCCCCTTCTTGCCAATCAGGTCTTCGATGGGAATCATTTGGTGGCCAAACTCATTGAACGCCAGAGCATCGAGGCTATGCGCCCGCGAGCCAGAGTTGAGCAGGTAGCTGGCGATCATGCTGTCGAAAGCGAGCGGCTGGACGTTAATACCCGCGAGTGCAAACACTTTTCCATCGTACTTGCAGTTGTGGCCCCACTTGTCGACCTTTGGATTTTCAAGAACACCCTTAAGAATTTTCAACCAGCCAGCATGGTCTTGTACATTCACGTAGTACGCCTCACCCGCTTTCCACGAGAAACTTATCCCGAGCAGCTTGGCGTCGTACGGGTTCAGGCTGGTTGTCTCAGTATCAAAGACGAATGCTTTCTGCTTTTGCAGTTCGGCAAGAAAAACTTTGAAAGCTTTCTCATCGTTCACCAATGTATACATGTGTTTCGTGGCTTTCTCGCCGAAGAGTGACTGCCGTGTACCCGGTGCCGGCTGATTGCTCTCGTCCTTCTCGGTTGGCGCGCTCGCAGCTTCCTTGCCGGTGAGCTGTGGAATTCTCGCCACCAAACTCTTAAAACCCCACTGCACGAAGAGCGCGTGAAGCTTGGCGGCATCAGCGCTATGTACCTTGGCTTCTTCAATGACGAAGTGTAGCGGCACGTCGAGTTTGATTGTCGCCAGCTTCTTGCTCATGTAGGCATTCTCTTTCTCCTGCATGAGTTTCTCCAGCAGCTTTGGCGAAACGTTTTTCGCTTTCTGCGGCGTGTGTTCCAACACGCGGTACATCTCCTCAATGGTGTGGAACTGCTTGATGAGGTCTGTGGCTGTCTTCTCCCCCACGCCTTTGACGCCGGGAATGTTGTCCGACGGGTCGCCGCGTAAGGCTTTATAGTCGATGATGTCCTCGGGGCCGAAGCCGTAGCGCGCTTCGACATCTTTCGGCGTGTAGAGGACCGTATCGTTCAAGCCTTTGCGTAAGCTGTAAACGGATACGTTCTTCGACACGAGCTGCATGGTATCCATGTCGCCAGTGAGAATGACGACGTGCGCTTGCTCTTTCGCTAAACGATGAGCCAAGGTCCCAATCACGTCGTCGGCTTCTACACCCTTCTGTTCGACGACGGGGAAACCGAATGCGGCCACCAGATCGTGGGCGAGTGGGATTTGGTCGTAAAGTTCTTGGGCGGCTTTGACGCGCGTGGCCTTGTACTGGTCGTAAATGTCGTCGCGGAACGTCGGGCCTTTCATGTCGAAGGCCACGGCTACGTGTGTGGGCTTGATATCCTTCATGGCTTTCATGAGCGCCGTGGCAAAGCCGTACACCGCGTTCACCATAGTGCCGTCTTTGGCCGTCAGCGGCGGCAGGGCATGGAAGCTGCGGTGGATAATGGCGTTCCCGTCGACGAGGAGGATTTTGGGGCTTGGCATGGGTGTAGCCTACCGCGCCTGCTGGAGCGCAGCAATCTGTGCAAGCTCTTCGGCGCAGTAGTGCGTCGGCACGGTCTGCGGTGCCCAGACGGTCGACGTTGGCTGTTCAACCACGGCGGCCATAATGCAGGTAGGATTATCCATGTGATCCAAACCAACCTGGTGGCCGAACTCGTGCAGAATGGTCGATGTTACTAATGCAGCCTGAGCATTTGGCTCAGACGTAAGTTCCTGGATGCTCCCCATGAACACGACAATGCCATGCTCACGGACTGTGCTCCCGAGTTGCGATGCGGACACGGAATCCTTCGTGAGAATGAAAATATCGATCGGCGTCTGGATGGAATCCATCTTTGATGCTTGCGCGGCGAGGCTCCGGAAATCAGCGTTCGTATAGACGTCCTTTGTCGATGTGAGTTGTAGCGGTGTTCCCATATCGAATCCACCACTGCCGAGAAGCTTCACCATCTCTGGGAGCGCTGCATCAATGCTGCCGTTGGGAATGACGACAGCGGGATCGAGGAATATGCGCACCGGGAAACCCTCGGTGCGCACGGGGTAGAGGTAGTCAGCCTTGCCGTCGCCAGCTTGGTGCAAGCCGAAAACCCAGCGGACGAGCGGATGCTCTGCGGCTCGAACTCTCCAGTGCGTGTTGAACCACGTATCCTGCTGGCCGTTATTCGCCTGGTAGCGCAGGATCGAGAAGCTGAATGCCACAATAATAACTACCAGGAGAACGACAGTAATGGAACGTTGGTGTGGCATACCATCAGTCTACCATTCACTTGCCGTGGAACACGATGTCGATGTAGCTGGTCGTAGAGGTTTCCGCGAGGTTGCCCGTGAGTTCGGCACCATTTGTATGGTCGACGATGGTCTGCTCATTGGCACCCCGCAGCTGCGCAAACGCCATGGCAATTGCCAGACTCATGGGGGAGTCGGCCGGGATGCTTTGCAAGGCACTGAGGCTTGCCTGGGCGAACGCGGCGAGGGAGAGAGCATCGTCAGCCATTGTGGCCTCGAGGTTCTTGTAGTGGGAGAAGTCCACGCTCGCAACAACCAGATCATGCTGCCCGAGCACCCGGTTGAGAAACTCAGCCATGCGCTGCGCAGCTACCATATCGAAGTTGCTCTGCACCGTAAGGAGAACGAACTGCGCACGCGGGAACTGGCGCTGGAGGAACGGCAGTGGCGTGAGAACGCTGTGCTCTTCGGCAATGAGTGACTCATCGACCTGCACATCTGGTTCGGTCACTAGCGCATTAACGATTCTTTGCGGTGGTGCATAGCGTTGCCCTTGCCACATCCACGTCGTCCGACTCGTGGTGAATCGGGTTGTGCCGCGGTTCGGGTGATCTGGCCCAACAATGACAATCGTCTGCGGCCGGGCATTCCGTGCCGCGCCAATGACCCGCCCCATGAGGTTTGCGGCGACGAGGTGGTGCGACATGACGAAGCTTGCCACCTTTGGGAGAGGTGAAACATCCTGCCCACGGCGAAAAGCGACATCGACAACGGTGGGAGAAATGACTTCCAGGGGTGCCGCTCGCTGGGGTGAAGCGTCCCGAGAAACGGTGAAGCTAGGCATAATGGAAAAGAATAGTGCTTGAAATCCCCGAATTGTGCCATACTTTAG
>JBBTRK010000014.1:0-94149 GCA_038065235.1 Patescibacteria group bacterium | reverse complement strand
AGAAGCCCGATGAGGTAATTCACCAACTCGTTGCGTTAAAAGTTTGAAACCAGGAGGTAATCCTTGGTGACCATGCCAGATTCCAGATTACCCAAGCGGCCCTCGATGTGATCAAAACGACGCTCAGTCATTTCAGCAAGACTAAGAATTGCTTCATGAGTTTCGGTAAAACGACCATCTACGGATGTAGAGAGATGCTGGACAGCCTTTAAAACATGGCTGATTGTAGGTTTTACTGCTTTGGTCATAAAATTAGGCGGTAAATAATGAGGTATCCGCCTCTTGTCAAAAGCAGTATACACCGGGTTTGGGCTGCTGCAAATTTCGCGGGGTTGACGCCCCCATAGGCCAGTGGTACAGTACAGCCACGTTGCCCCACAGGGGCTGTTTTAGGAGTCAAGAACATGGCAAATATCATATTTCGGTACTTCCGCGAGAGCTACGAAGAGCTCAAGAAAGTTTCGTGGCCGAGCCGGAAAGACACGTTCCGCGATACCCTCATTGTCATTGGGGTTTCCTTAGGCGTCGCTGCCTTCCTGGGTGCCGTCGACCTCGGCCTCACCGCCGGGCTTCAGAAGCTCATCAACCGTTAAACCAATATGGCAAAACAGACCGCATCGCATGGCCGTCGCTGGTACGTCCTGCACACCTACTCAGGCTACGAGGAGAACGTCGCCCGCAACCTGCGCCAGCGCATTGAGTCCATGGACATGCAAGACAAGATTTTCAACGTCCTCATCCCCACCGAGAACAAGATTAAAATCAAGAACGGCAAGCGCAAGGTGGTGACGGAGAAAATTTTTCCCGGCTACGTGCTCGTCGAGATGATTGTCACCGACGACTCGTGGTACGTCATCCGCAACACGCCCAACGTTACCGGCTTCGTCGGCAGTGGTACCACACCAACGCCGATATCGGACGAAGAGGTTCTCGAAATCCAGAAGCGCATGGGTGTGGCCGAGCCAAAGTTCAAGATTGATATTACGGTGAACACCGCAGTGAAGATTACCGACGGGCCGTTCAAAGATTACGAAGGTAAGGTAGCTGAAGTGGACGAATCTCGTGGTAAGGTAAAAGTTCTCGTTTCCATGTTCGGGCGTGAGACGCCGGTCGAGTTAGACTTCCTGCAAGTTAAGAAGATTTAATAGCGGGTCAGTATACTGGCGGGTTAGATTGCAGAGGTAGCAACCCTGCTAACCCACCAACCCGCTAACTCGCTGATTTTTCCTCATTACTACCACTATGGCAAAGAAGATTAAAGCACTCGTCAAACTGCAGATTACCGGTGGCCAAGCCAACCCGGCGCCTCCCGTCGGTACAGCCCTCGGGCCCCACGGCGTTAACCTTGCGGAATTCTGCAAGAAGTTCAACGACGCCACCAAAGACCGCATGGGTGAAGTAACCCCGGCGGAAATTACGATTTTTGAGGATCGCACGTACACGTTCATCCTCAAGACCCCACCAGCAGCCGAGCTCTTGAAGAAGGCCGCGAAGATTGAGAAAGGTTCGGCCAAACCGTTGCAGGAGAAGGTGGGCAAGGTAACGCGCGCGCAGATAAAGGAGATTGCGGAGAAGAAAATGCCCGACCTCAACGCCAAGGATATCGAGGGTGCTATGCGTATCGTCGAAGGCACCGCCCGCAACATGGGCATAACTATCAGCGACTAATTTCGTATCTAACGAAACGCGTATGAGCGAGCAACCATCAGTAGTCCGAAACATATTCTTCTACCTCATTGCACTGGTGGCCTTGGGTTTCATCGTTGGGTCCAGCGTTAATTTGCTTAACTACGTTGCGAAGGTAACCGTATTCACTCAGGGTGAGATGTCTGGCCGGTTCTTGCCGCCAGGCCTCTTCCTGAACCAGGTGAGACCTGGCACGGAAACTGTGTCGACGAAGGTGACCTGTGCCGAGACCTGCTCGTTAACCGAGAGCGACCGTACGGCTATTAATGACTGGCAAAGCGCATACAAGGATTGGCAGAACCAGCCAACCGCCAGCACCAACAAAACGCGCGGTTTGGTAAATGCACTATCCATTCTCATTGTAGCAATTCCCATTTTCATCTTCTTCTTCCGGACGGTGCAGAAGGATTACCGGGCAGAATCGGCAGCGGGTCAAGTTTTGCAGCGTGCGACATCGGTGCCACGCTCGATATACTTCTACTTTATTGTGTTCGCCGCTGTCGTTATGTTTATTATTTCGGCTGGTGCAACCATCAATACGTCACTGAAAACCTGGGTGGTGAAGGATGCGGCGGGTGACTCAAATTATCCAATTGCCATGAAGTCCGCACCTGGGGTTGCAACGAGTGATACGGAAGGGGTTGAGACGCTCCTGGGCTGCGCGGACAAGTGTGCCGTTAATGCCGAGCAGAAGGTTGCGTTAACCCAATGGCAGAAGGACTACGCCGATGCCAAGACCGAAATTGATAGTCAGAATGCGAACAACTGGCAGCGAACGCTCGCCCTTTCCATTCCGTTTCTCCTGATGAGTATCCCGCTGTTCTGGTTGCACTGGGCGGTTATCCAACGTGAACGGAAGCCAGTAACTCCGTAATCATTTCCTCGTCATCCCTGAACCAGTCGCTTCTCGCCTACGGCGAGGCTCCGGTTCAGGGCTAGGTGGGAGCGCCAGTGTCTCTGGTGCGCTATAACCACCACAAGAAAGCAGCAGTATGGCAAACCGAAGCAAGCGCTACCGTGAGCTCGTCAAGAAAATTGACGCCGCGAAGTTCTACCCGCTGAGCGAAGCCGTGACCTTAGCGAAAGCGACAGCGAACACGAAGTTCGTTGGCAGCATTGAATTGCACCTCCGCTTAGGTATTGATCCGAAGAAAGCCGACCAGCTCGTGCGCGGTTCGGTGACCCTACCCCACGGTACGGGTAAGCAGAAGCGGGTTGCCGTGTTCGCCACGGGCCCGGCTGCTGATGCGGCCAAGAAGGCCGGCGCCGCAATTGTCGGTGGGGAAGAGCTTATCAAAGAAGTGAAGCTGAAGAACGGCATCGACGCAGACGTCGTGGTCGCAACACCGGACATGATGAAGCACTTGAGCCAGGTGGCGAAGATCCTGGGGCCGCGCGGGCTCATGCCAAACCCGAAGAACGAGACGGTCACCCCAGACGTGGCGAAGGCCGTCACCGAACTTTCGGGTGGCAAGGTGACCTTCCGCAATGACGAGTCGGGTAACCTTCACCAAGCTGTAGGCAAAGTTTCATTCACTGATGAACAGATTATTGAGAACTCGACAGCTTTCCTGGATGCCGTGAAGCGTGTGAAGCCAACTACTGTGAAGGGCACCTACCTGCAATCGATCACCCTCACGTCGTCCATGGGGCCGGGGGTTCGCGTTACCGCCTAACCGAGAAACCTATGTCTAAGCGCACGGACTACATCTCCTGGGATGAGTGCTTCAGCCTGATGGCCGAGCTCATTGCACAGCGCTCCAAAGACCCGTCCACCCAAGCTGGCTCGGTCATCGTGAATGAACAGAACGTCGTCGTGGGCATGGGGTACAACGGCTTCCCCCGTGGCGTGAAGGATGAAGCCCTACCGTGGGAACGGACTGGAACGTTTTTGGAGACGAAGTATGCGTATGTCGTCCATGCCGAGGAGAACGCGGTGTACAATAGCAACGCCCATACGAAAGGCTGTAAGATTTACGCTACACTGTTCCCGTGCAACGAGTGCGCCAAGACTATTATTCAGAGCGGCATTACCGAAGTCATCTACGCGTCCGACAAGTACCACGACGTGGACATGTCCGTGGCAGCGCGGAAACTTTTCGATTGCGCGAGGGTTACGTATCGCCAGTACACGCCCGAGCACTCCTTGAAGCTCGAGAAGAAGTAGCGACTATGGTTATTGGCATCACTGGCTTACCAGGCGCAGGGAAGGGGACGGCGGCAGCTTACCTGGTGAAGAAGTACGGGGCGGTAGCTAAGCAGTTTTCCGGTCCGTTGCGGGATATCCTCAAACGTTTACACCAGCCCATCACCCGGGAGCACATGCAGGAACTCGCTCGCACATTGCGTGGCGTGTTCGGTAATGATGTACTTGCAGAAACCTTACTTAAAGACATTGAAGAAGCTAAGGAATCCCTCATCGTCATGGAGGGTTTCCGATACTTCGATGAGTACCGTATTCTCAAGCAGTACCCCCACTTCACGTTTGTAGGAATCGAGGTAACATTTGATAACCGTCTGCAACGAATCCAGCAGCGAACAGAGAATATTGGCGACGGGCAAGTTACCACCGAATCATTCGTTAAGCAGCACGAACACGAAACCGAGCGGGCAATCCCCGAACTCATCGTCAAAGCCGATTACCGCATTGACAATAACGGCGCACCCGAAAAACTCTACGCCCAACTTGACGCGCTCATGGTTAAGCTAAAAATATGAACTTCAAAGTAAAACTTCTTTCCCCAGACGCGAAACCTCCGGCGTACGCGCACGCTGGCGATGCGGGGATGGACGTCTACAGCTGCGAAGACTACACACTTCAGCCAGACGAGCGTCACCTGTTCAAGCTCGGCTTCTCCGCGGCATTCGACGAAGGTTACGTGTGCCTGGTGTGGGATCGCTCGGGCTTGGCGGCGAAGCAGGGGATAACCAACCTCGCCGGCGTCATTGACGCGAGCTACCGCGGTGAGTACGGCGTGGTCTCGCTCAACACCTCGTCTGAACCAGTGACGATCAAGAAGGGCGACCGTATTGCCCAGCTCCTTATCCAGCCAGTACTGCGCGTAGACGTGCAAGTCGTCGAAGAGCTCTCCGAGACTGAGCGGCAGGGTGGGGGATTCGGGAGTACTGGAAAGTAGCCTTGCCAACTCCATACGGGGCGGGTAAAGTACCCGCGCATGAGCACGCCTACCGATCCAAACGCCCGCGACATCTTCGCCATCACCGGCCTCCCGCCCGAGGTGCTGGCTGTGGGTATGGCCAAGTACTCGCGCTCTGCAGCGTCTATTAAAGAAACGCTTGCCGAGCTCACCGAAGAGAAGTCTGCGGAGTTCCACGAGAAATGGGTTTTGGGCTACGGCGACGCGTCCGTGGCCGATATGGCCGTGGTCGCCTTAGCATGTGAGAATGTTTCGATGCTGGCGAGCAAGGCCATCGAAGACCACCGGCTGGCGAGCTACCAGGAGAAGTCCACCCGGTACCAATCTTTCGAGCGGAAGCTTGCAGCCGATGGAACGGTGCCCCCGCGTCGGTACTACCGGCCAGTACCGGTTATGGCCTCGGCTCACGCGAATTCTTACACTGAAACCTGCGAGAAAATGTTCGACGCCTACGTTGACCTCTCGCAAACCATGGCCGAGTACTACCGGCAGACCTACCCCAAGCCGGAAGATGTAACGGAGAAAATGTATGCCGCGAAGCTAAAGGCCAGGAGCTTGGACATTGCTCGTTACCTCCTCCCAACAGCGACGCTCACCAACCTCGGCTGGATTTCCTCGGCCCGCGGCTTGCGTCGAGCAATTTTCAAGATGAAGCAGCACGACCTGGATGAGGTACGAACCGTTGCTCGCGAACTCGAAGCAGCGGCAACCAATCCCGCACACAACCCGCACGCGCAGGAGATCGAGGCACTCCTTCTCGCTGCTGACCCATCTGCTCGGCCGTTTGCCGAAGGGATTAAAGCCAAGCTCAACTTGCAGTACAAAGGCGCACCCACGCTCATCAAGTACACCGATCCTACGCCGTACAAGAAAGATCTCCGTCGGCGCATGCACCAAGTTGCCGCCACGGTTTTAGGTGATTTACATATTCTCGATGATGAACCACGGGTGGCATTCTACGAAGCAGTGCATCCAGAAATTGACCTCGCGACTTCTTTGCTCTACGATGCGACGAATTTCAGCTATGGTCAGATTCGGCGAGTGGTCGAAGACCTGCCGATCCTGGCGCGTGCCGACATCATTGCCGCCGGCACTGCCGACCGTGGGCCATTCGATGTCATTGGCCGACCATACGAAGTCGGCGGGTTGATATTCGACACGCTCATGGACTACGGCGCGTTCCGCGACCTGCAACGCCACCGTATGTGTACGCAGCTCAACCAACCGCTTACCAGCCTGCACGGCTTCGAGGAACCACCCGAATCAATGGGCATGGAGCAGGCCGGCGGCTTGGATATCTTCGAGACCATCATCCAAAAAGCCGGGGGGTTGTACCGTGCCATGGAAACAGACCTGCCCTACGAAGCGTCGTACGTGTTGCCCATGGCCACGCGTAAGCGGACGCTCTTCATCATGAACCCCCGTGAGCTCACGCACATGGTAGAGCTCCGGTCCAAGTCTGGTGGCCACATGTCATACCGCGAAGTGGTGCGGGATATGTTGGAGCAGGTCCGTACCGTGTACCCGCACTTGGTGCAGCACATCCGCTTAGCGCCCATCGATTTCAGCGCCGATTTTTACAAACGCTAAAAGAAAGCCCGACCATTTTGTAGTCGGGCTGCTTATGGTTAGAAGAACCGGAGAATGTCTTTTGGGTGTTTGAGAATGAACTCGGGGTGGACGCGAGCGGCGCGGAATTGTGCGCGGGATGTGACGTACGTTGTGACGCCGATGAAGTGGCAACCAAACTGTCGTGCTGCTTCCCAGTCACTGATGGTGTCACCAACGTACACTGCGTCTTCGGGTCGTTCGCCATCACCAGCAATACCTGACCAGAGGCGATCGAATGCCCTAGGGTCGGGCTTGTGGAAGGTGCGATCTTCAATGCCATCAATGGCGCTGAAGGCGAATAGCGGTATGCCCGCTTGGCTCATGCGACGGGCGCAGGATTCGGCGTCACGGTTAGTGAGGACTGCTTGCACAATTCCCTGGTGATGAAGGCTGAGTACAGCTTCCGCGAGACCTTCGTACCGTGGATAAGTGAGCGTCGGGTATACTTCCATGTACGCTTTTCTGAAGCGTTTCGCATCATTCCCCCAGATTTCATGTGTAATGTTCTTCCAGGTACCGTGCCAGGCTGCTCTCAGGTCTTCCTCGGTGGGGACTCGTAGGACCAATTGCTGAGCAACTTCTCGGTGCTTCTGTATGCTCACCTTTGGCGAATCGTAGAGCGTCCCATCGGCATCCCAAAGAACTATACGGAATGATGGTAGACCGAAGTTTGGCATGTATCCTCACTTTCTATATTGTGAATGTTTTAGTATTTACGTTTGAGTTGGGCACCGTACCATGAGGCATTGGTGTGCGTCAACGGTAGCGCGATGCATAAACCCTTGTTACACTACCCCTATGATGAAGCGCAAAGGGAAGTTCATAATCGTTGACGGCATAGATGGTTCGGGCAAAGGCACGATAGTCGACGCGTACATGGCGTGGGCGCAAGCTAAGCAGCTGCATGTCTTTGACGTGCGTGCGTTCGCTAAATCAAATCAGCGACTACCCGAGCCTAAGGAATGGCAGGGGAGTGACGTCCTCTTTTCTGCCGAACCCACGCACGCAGGTATTGGTCACGTCATTCGCGAAGAGATTGTGCGGGAGAACGCGCGGCACTACAGCGGCCTGGAAACTGCCATGGCCTTTAGCCTGGACCGGCACATCCTGTACCAGAAGGTCATCCTACCGGCGCTTGCACGAGGCATTCTCGTCATCCAGGAGCGCAGCGTTTCTTCATCCATTGCGTACCAGCCATTGCAGGGAAGTGTGACGTTGCGTCAGCTCTTGAAATTGGAAGGCAACGCGTTCACACTGAAGCACCGACCAGATCTTTTGCTCATTCCGGTGTGCCCAGTGTCGGTGTGCTTGAAGCGTCTCGCGAACCGATCCAAGAAAGATCAGGCGATTTTTGAGAAGCGTACCTTCCTAACGAAGCTCGACAAACGGTACCGTAGCCCGTGGTTTGCCAAAATTTTCCGCCAGCGGGGGAGTGTGGTAGGCTTTTTGGACACGAATGACACCCTTGCCGAAACCCAGAAAGAAGCGGTAGGATACATGAACGATTTTCTCAAAAGAAAAAGTAAACTTCCGTAGTCCTCACAAACTCGTTCGTTTCTTCACGCCCGCGGCGTTGGCCCCCACCGCGCTGACGGGGTAGTTCCGCAACCCTTCACCAAAAGGAGGACGACGTGAAAAAACTTAGCGTCATCCTGCTTCTGCTCATGCTGCTGGTGGTTTCAGTAGCAGTCGCCGGTCCGCCCCCACCGAACGGCGATCACCCATGGGGTGGAGATCAGGCAGTCGCGTCGACTGATGCTGATCACCCGTGGGGTGGCGACAATCAGGTCTTCCTGACGTTGTCGTTCTGGACCACTTTGTTCACGGTCATATAGTGACCAGCTGACAAAGGCTCATCCCCGAATCCCGCACACCGGTGCGGGACGGGGTTTTCATACGGGTTTTCATACGTTGACGTCTGGGGGAGATAGTGGTACACCTGAAGCACAAATCACACATCAAAAAACGTTATGCATAAGCCGCAAAACGTTGTTTTGCACAGGGAAACGGATCATTGAAAACTTGGAAAAGAAGACAATATACATACAGGAGGTTCTTGTGAAAGTGCAGTATCTCATTTTATCGCTACTGGCACTACCCTTTGCCGTGCACGCGCAAACCATGGATGTTGACGATGCGCAAACGAAGCCATTCGTTGCATCGGTGCAGCCACCGGAAGACATGCGCACGTGGACTCCCGAAGCCAAGCAATTTCGGTTCTACGTCAATGTCAAACGGGATGGTGACAAGGTAACCCCACAGGTCGATATCCTTGGGGACAATGGTTCTTGGCCGTTCGTCATGAAGCACATTGGGGACACAGTGTACGTCTACATTGTTCCCCCTGGCTACAAGGTGCTGGAACGTTCGGTACTCGAGAAACTACCGAATACTTTTTCGCTCGTCGCGTGGGCTGGAACAGAACGCGCTATTTATATGTTCTCGTTTGAGAACGGAAAGGTAACGCTCGATATACCTCAGTCCGCGCCGTTCATTTCTGTCGTCGACGTCAAACCGTTGCCGGAGAATGTTCTCTGCTGGCAACTTGCAGGATCTGGGAACAGCGCCGGTGAAGTCCAGCGCATTCTTAAAGCGCTCGGCAGTTCAGCGAAGCTCATCCAGCTGAAGAAGGGGTTTTACCAGGGCGAGTGGTTCTTTCTGAAAGAAGTCACTGTTCGTAACTTGAAAATGAACGAAACCGATGCTGGGACATTACTAGCCCTCGAACTAGCCGATCCATCAACTCGAGACACCATTCGCAAGCAGCTTCAGCAGCTTGCGAGAGGGAAGTAGGAGGTACTGGAATGGATTTCACTCAGAGCGAAGTTCGTCTCATTCAGCGTCGTCGCACCTTGTTGCATAGAGTACTCCGTTACACCTGGCGTACAGTATCAACCTTTAGTGTTGTTGTACTCGTCATGTACGGGGTGTTCGTCTACGGCAAACTCAAAGAACAGCTCGCTTACCAGGATGCGATCAATGCATTACCTACGTCAACGCATATTGGAGGATCGCCGGTCTTCACTACATTCGTTGACCAGTACAAAAACGGCAGCACAATTGGGCAGTCAGAAGAATCTCAATTGGTTGCTAGTCAAATGCAATTGTATCGAAAGTCACTTGATTCTTTAGGACTATCGTCGAAAGTACTAGGTTTTACACTAGCAATAACAGTTGTCCCATTCCATTCGCAAGGCGTGCGACGATGCACCAACCAACTTGGAGTGTACTCTACTGATTGCGGGTGCGAACGAGATTCTCTGGATTACACTGTACTCGTTATTGATTCGAGTGGCAGAAACGCTGTTGTAACCACCTCACAATTGGTTTCAACGGCAAGTATACAACCCTAAAACCGCCATGCTTCTGGTATGAGGAGGTGATTGACTTGAAAAAGAACCTATTTATCATCGCCATTTTGACGGTGGTACTCGCTGTAGGGTTCATCATTGCTACGCCGTCACCGGCCGAAGCAATGTCAACAGCATGTGAACGCTTCGCATCCAACGTTGTTGTTGGTTCAAATGGCTCCGTACGGGATGCCATAGCGTGTGCGCTCAGTGACCCGTGGGGATTTTTTGACCTGATCACCTAGTGATCCGCATCTGGTTACCTCGTTTCTACTACGGGGTAACCAGCAAATTAAAAACAGTGCACCAAAAGGAGGTGATTTGCATGGCGCACAAATTCTATAGCCCACTGCCGCTTGGATTCGAGATGAAGCAGAGTTACCAGCCGAACATGATTAAGTCAATTGGTGGGGTCGCGTTCATCGCGATTATGACTGGCGTGATTATTCGCATGTCGAGCAGTAGCCTACCAAAGGCAGTAGGCGATCCAGCGAAGCGACGTGCAGAAAACCAAGTGCACGTCTCACAGGTAGAGAAGCCAGTTGAGAAGGCTCGACAGCAGTTCAGTGGATTGAATCCGCACCAGAAGCAGCATCAGGGCTTCGCCGGATTCAACGGCTATAAGATTGCTCACGATGCACCGGAGGTTAGGCCAGAAAAGCCACCGAAAGTGTACGCACTCAAGCCGACCGATGCGGCGATTGTAAATGACGTCGAATCCTACGCAGATGTCCCTGGGGACTCCATCGGCATCGGCACACAGTCATTCGATACATTTGATGCAATACAACCACAAGTTGATACCACGACGCAGAAATTTGCGAACCAGCCACTTGAGGTGATTCATCGGGTTATGCCGAAGATTCCGGGGATTGCTCAGATCGATGAGAAGGAAGGGTACGTTGAAATGTACATTTACGTCGATGAAACTGGCGTACCTCGTCGCTTCTCCCACCATTCGGTTCCCGTCCAAGATACGCTTGGGAACCCAATCATCGGGTACGTCGATGGGAAGCCAATTGCACTTTATGTCGATACCACTGATTCGCTCAATTACCTTGCGTGTGTCACGAGGGTTGAGAAGCCAGAACAGTACAAATTCGCAGAGAATTTGGCAACCGTGCTACCGGAATGGCGATTCAAACCACGAATTGTCAATTCGAAACCTATTGGCACCTTTGTTATCGTCCAGTTCAAGTACTGTTTGGTGAAGGATTACCCTGATAATTGCCTTCAGATTTTCGTTAGACCAGCCTAGGTTTCACGAAATGAAAACCCGTTCTCTACACCCGGACATAGTCATATGTCCGGGTTTTTTATTATGGGCGAAGTTGGTATACTCCACCTATGCAGCTCGAAACCGTCATTGGCCTGGAAATTCACTTGCAGCTCGCCACGAAGAGCAAGATGTTCTGTAGCTGTGCCAACGTGGATACGGCCGCAGCGCCGAACTCGGCAGTGTGCCCCATCTGTCTGGGTCATCCTGGAACACTCCCAGTCCCGAACCAGGAGGCAATTGCCATGGCGGTGAAGTTCGCCGTCGCCCTCGGCTTCACTGTACCGGCTATAACGAAGTTTGACCGCAAGCACTACGCCTACCCCGACCTGCCAAAGGGCTATCAGATTTCCCAGTTTGATCAGCCTGTGGGTACCAACGGTTCGCTAATTATTGACGTGGCCGGCCTGCCCGCCAGTGCTTCGACGCAGCCGTGGCAGGCGGGAAAACCGCAGCACGTCATGTTCGAGCGAGTACACCTAGAGGAAGACGCGGCCAAGAACATCCGGGCACTCGATGGCAAGGTTCTGGTGGACTACAACCGTGCTGGTACGCCGCTCGTTGAAGTGGTGACCAAGCCATGTTTGAGTGCACCGACAGAGGCTAAGGTGCTGCTCCAGGAGCTCCAACGGATCGCGCGGTACCTGGAGATTTCGCTAGCTGATATGGAGATGGGCCATATGCGCTGCGACGCAAATATCTCCCTGAGGCCCGCGCCTGAGTTCCTCCGCACTGCACCTTTCCCACCGAACGGGTACGGTTTCTGGCCGAAGACGGAAATTAAAAATCTGAATTCCTTCCGTCACGTGGAACGAGCGCTCGCGTACGAAGTGCAGCGGCAGACAGCGTTGTGGGTAGCTGGCACGCCACCGAACCAGGAGTCCACCCGTGGCTGGGACGAACAGCGCGGTGAGACGCAGGCGCAGCGGGTGAAAGAGGCGAGTGCCGACTACCGCTACTTCGCCGAGCCAGACATCCCGACGATCGAACTCTCCCCAGCGTACCTCCAGCACGTTGCGAGTGATGTGATCGAATTGCCCCGGGCTAAGCGGCTTCGCTTCCAGCAGCAGTTCAACCTCACGGCAGAGGAAGCTGCACTGCTTACAAACGAAATGCACGTGGCGAATTGGTTTGAGCACGTCATTTCCGAGCTCCAAGAGTGGTTCAGCGCGCGAACTGGCGCGTCAGAAGTCCCTGAGGAAGAGTGGACCAAGGCGAATGCCAAAGTTGTGCGGCAGGCTGCCACGTGGGTAACGACTAGACTCTTCGGCATCCTAGCCGAGAGCGGCCGTTCATTTGAAGTGCAGCACGTGAGTGCCGAGAATTTCGCGGAGCTCATGACTATGCTCGCCGAGCGGCACGTGAACCTGACCACTGCGCAGGTTGTGCTGAAGCAAATGGTAGTAACAGGCAAAGACCCACACGAAATTGTCGAAGCAGGCGACCTTACGCAGGTTACGGACGCGGCTGCTATTGTTGGTATTGTCGATCGGGTACTTTCTGAAAATGCTGAAATCATTGCCGACGTGAAAGCCGGAAAGGTTGCCAAAGCGCAGTTCCTGGTTGGCCAGGTTATGAAGCTCTCCAAAGGCAAAGCCGACCCGACCCTTGTCCGAGAGCTCCTTGCGAACAAACTTGGGATATCGTTTTAGGCTTGTAGGAATTTTTTCGTCAGTGCCGCTGCTTGCTGGGTACTTGTAACCCAGTGGATTTTTTTATTCCGGCTAAACCAAGTCCGCTGCCTTTTGGCGTACTGTGTAATTGCAGTTTCCAGCTGTGTGAGCATTTCTTTACGGGTAAGGTCATGCTGTAGGAAGCGGGTAACGTAACGATACTCCAGGCCGAGGTCGAGCAAGCGTTGGGCTGGTACGCCACGCTGTATAAGCCCACGTACTTCCGCGACCAGACCGGCACGTAAACGTCGTTTCAACCGAGCACGAATTAGTGTACGAAGTTTTTGTACCGGTAGCCGTAAACCAAGCCAGAGCACATCGTACGTCGAATTTGATGCCAGTGTTGGGACAGGTTTATTCGTTGTCAGGATAATTTCTAAAGCCCGAATAATCCGAACAGGATTGTGGCGGTCTATGTTTATTGCTCGCTGTGGGTCGAGGCGCTGCAGCCGAGCGAAGAGTACTGAGATTTTTTGTTTTGCGAGCTTCTTGCGGAGGAGGGGATTCGGCGGAACTTTTGGGATACGCATCCCATTGAGGAGCGTATCAATCCAGAAGCCCGTACCGCCCACAACAATAGGCATTCGTCCTTGCTGGAGTATATTAGAAATAGATTTTCGAGCGGCGCGGACGTACTGAGCAACGGTGAAGACACGGCGAGGATTCGCCACGTCGAGGAGTTCGTGCGGCACAGTACGTTGTTCACGCGTACTCACTTTTCCACTCCCAATATCCAGCCCACGGTAGACTTGGCGCGAATCTGCAGACACAATTGACCCATGGAATTTTTTTGCGAGAACGATTCCGAGTTGAGATTTCCCAGTTGCCGTTTGCCCAACAATTGCAATAACTCGCTGTTCCATGCGTGTATTCTAGCATTTATCCATAGCGATATTGTTAACTGTTGCAAAACTCGTTCAGACGTGGTATAATAGGTTTAGAAATCAAAGTAATACCCATACCATGCACTGCCAAACGAAGGGAATAGCTACTCAACTCTCTATTTCATAATTTCGGCGCTCCTTAGGGAGCGTTCGAGCTTTCGTCATAATACAAGCGCATATGCCAACGCCAACTAAGGTGCCGCAGAGTAAAGGGAAGAAGGTTGAAGTAAAAACGCAGGCCACAACATACACGGCTGTGCGGCTTTCGATGGTCGTCATGACGGCGATCGCGATGCTCTGCACGTCATTCGTGCTCGCTGCCCTGCTCATCCGGTTAGTGCCAGTATCGGATAGGGGGACTTCTGTCGCCGTTGGTCCCAAAGTGACGAAATCGGCAAATGGGTACGTCGCGGGGGAGTTACTGGTGAAGTTCGCGGCGAATAGCACGCAGCTGAGCCGGACGCAAACGTTGCAGAAGGCACTGGTGAAACCGGTGAATGTTCCAGTCGTGACGCAAGTGAAGAAGCGAGAAGGTCTACGGACAGTGACGCGCAATGTTGAAACGATCACGCAGAAAATTGCGACCCTCCAGAGCATAACCCCAGTCGTCAGCAACTCGGTGCAGCTGACGAGCGTGACTAATGCTACGCGAAACAAGCGCGGAACTGCCGCTGATGTAGCAGGCACAGCGAAGGCACTGCAGCAGTGGTACGTGGTTCGCGTCAGCCCGGCGACCGCAGATTTAAATCAAGTTTCCAATGCGCTCCGCATGCAAGGAGGTGTTGAAAAGGTCGAGACGAACCGAAAGGTATCACTGGCAGCAGGTGGACGCTCACTCTCGAGCACCACTGCCGGAACGACGGTGAAACTCTTGGAAGCCCAGAATGCAGCAGCGCCTGCAGCGGGTGACTGCAACCTCGATAAGGTTATTGACGGTAAGGATCTGCGCATACTGGTGAATTTTCTTTACTTAAAGGGTCCGGCACCCAAGAGTACTATCGCAGCCGACGTGAATCGTGACGGCGACATTGATATTGCCGACGTGACCGCACTTATCGACACGCTCTATAAGAACTTGACCGCAGGGTATGCCGACCTTACGGCTGATGGTAAGTATACTGTGGATGATTTGAATTTCCTCGTCGCGTACCTGTATGAGAAAGGTCCAGCCCCCAGCCCATTGAGTGCCGCCGACTATGATAAAGATGGGAATGTAGATATTACCGATGTCACCATGGCTGTGGAGGTGCTGTACGGTGCGAATACGCAAGGTATTCTCAACTATGGCAAAGGCGATGCCAACCGAGACGGTGTTGTTGATAAGCGAGATCTTGATTATCTCGTCGCGTACCTCTTTGAGAACGGCCCAGCGCCAAGCCCAATTGGGCTCGTGGATATGGATCTCGATGGTGCGCTCGACATTACCGATGTAACGTTCTTGGTTAGCCTGCTGTATAGCACCAATGATGGGGTGCAAGCAGCTGTGGCTAGTCCAGCCGGAAGTACAACTTTGAGTTCTGGTGCGGTTTCCGATGCCGATGGAGGCGTTGTCCAGCCAGTCATAGTGCCAACATACTTTTTGGGCGATAGCAATGGTGACGGCAGGGTTACGGCTACTGACCTCAACCACCTCGTAGCGTACCTGTATGAGAAAGGTCCAGCACCGAGCCCACTGAGCCGTGTTGACCTTGACTTTGATGGAAATGTCGATATTGCAGACGTTACTCGAATGGTAGAAATGGTGTATATACCGATTAAGGCGCGTGCCGCACTGGCAGACTTAAATGGCGATGGTAAGGTAAACGGTGCTGATCTGGATTACTTAGTGAGTTACCTTTTCGAAAATGGCCCGACGCCTGATTTGGCGAAAGCTGACATCGATGGTGACGGTAATGTAGACATTGCTGATGTTACCGCAATGGTCGAGTATGTGTTCCTCTCACAACCCGCACCGGTATGTGCAAATGTGCGGACTGTAGGCACGACCACCTTCTTGAACGGCGACGTCAACGCGAATGGGAGTGTCACCAAGACAGACCTTACTGCACTTGCAAACATTATGTACGCCAAGGCAACACTCCCAGCGCTCAAAGATCGCGCAGATGTGGATTGCGATAGTGACGTAACCCCCTTAGATGTCCTGGCACTTAATGCCAAGTTGAACGAAATATCGACTCCTGTTGTATTGCCGGGAGATGCGAATAATGATGGTGCAGTTAATCCAGCCGATCTTGCAGCTAGCGTTGAGACGCCATCCGATGTGAACAATGACGGGAAGAAAAATATTCTTGATACCTACGATCTCGCCCGCCTGCTCAAGCTTAATAAAACGACTAAACCGTTGCCAGATCTCAATAGTGATGGCAAGGTAAATTGGGCTGACGCTGACATTGTGGTGAATGGCGTATTTTCAAAGGGTACCGTGTCTCTCACTGCCGATGTGAACGGTGATGGAGCAGTGGACGCTGCCGATGCGCTTACGTATGTGACAACCCTGCAAGCTGAGCAATCTTTGACAAGTGTACTTTCTGGAGATGCGAATGCCGACAACCTGGTTGATTGTCGTGACGTGAAGTTTTTGAATGCCACGTACTTTAAGAAAGGGCCGGTTGCATCACCTGCGGTTCGTGCAGACGTGAATGGCGACGGCAAGCAGAACGTTGCCGACGTCATCATCTTAGCGAAGCGGGCGTGCCCGGTAAGTGGTGGTGGTACATTACCTAGTGATGTACGCGTTGCAGTGCTAGATAGCGGCGTAAAACCCATGGTCGTTGAGCTGGAAGGAACAATTGCCTCAACGAAAGAACTTGCTAATGCTCTAGACAATGACCGTAATGGATACATTGCTGATGTAGAGGGTTGGAATACAATCAACGGAACGCCAGTCGTCACTGATTGCCAGGGTCACGGGACAGCGCTAGCCAAAATACTTGTCTCGAAGACTGGTGTCTCACCGCTCGCGAAAATTATTCCGATCCGCGTACTAGACTGCAAGGGTAATGGCACAGCGTTGAGTGTGGCGAATGGTCTGGTTTACGCAATAATACGTGGAGCAGATATTGCTGAGCTCCCGTTTAGCGGTGTTGGCGCTTCTACACTCCTCGCCGACGTCGTCCGTTACGCGAAAGCGTCGGGTATGCTCGTGGTCGGTGCGGCTGGGAATGACAGCACACCTATCTCGCGCGTCTTCCCAGCGAACGTGAGCGGCGTCCTCTCGGTTGGCGCCACGACGTCGAACGGCAAAGGGCTTGCCACGTACACCAATACCGGTGCGCTGGTGAATGCTCCAGGTGCAGCGCTCGGGGTGAGCTTTGAAGGCACATCGGTGAGCAGCACCTACGTTGCGGGCACTGCCGCACTAGCGTTGATGAAAAATTCAGCCCTCACATTGAAAGCGCTAGAAGCGAAACTTATCCCCATTCCGTCAGTGATCAACCCGAAAAACCCCAAAGTCCTGGACGCTCTCAAGGCAGTTCAGTAATACTACACCTATGCCTTCACCAATGACCCAGACAACCCAAACAACGAAACTCTCCGTGGGTACAAAGGTGACGATTGGTATAGCTATTGCCACTGTCGTAGCCCTCGGCGTAACCTTCGGGTTTGCGGTTTACCTCGGCGGGTTCGCCAACTAGCCAAAACGTTTAAAAAAGCGCCCGTCCCAGTATTGGGGCGGGCGTTTTGGTTAGTTTAGCGTTTGGCCTTCGTTTGAATCTTCTTTAGCAACTCAGCAATGAATGACTTCTTCGCGACGAGACGTAGTTTTTCTTTGCCCCGTCCGCCATCGGCTGATGCCGAAGGCGATGCCGGGCGGGCCCGCTCGCGCACGTGCAGCTTGGGTGACTTCACTTCTTTATCGCCAATGACCAGCATGTACGGTGACTTCTGCTTCTCTGCGATGCGGATGCTTTTACCCACAGATTGGTCAGCCGTGAACACATCCACGCGCAAGCCCGCTTCACGCAGTTCTTTGCCCAGTTTCTGGCAGGCCTTCTCGTGCTTCAAGCCAACCGGGATGACGACGACCTGCACGGGGGAGAGCCACAAGGGAAGCTCGCCGGCGTAGTGCTCGATGAGGAAGGCAATAGTGCGCTCCAAGCAGCCAATGGAAGCGCGGTGAATGACGATTGGCCGGTGCATCTTGCCGTCTTTGCCCACGTACTCCAGGTTGAAGCGCTCGGGCATGACGAAGTCGTACTGCACGGTAAAGGCGGTCTCTTCCTGGCCGTTGACCTTCTTCACCTGCACGTCAATCTTCGGGCCGTAGAAGGCGGCTTCGTTTGGCGCTTCGAAGAACGGCGTTTTCTGGCCTTGCAGCACTTTTCGCAACACGCCCTCGGCGCGCTCCCACGCCGCGTCATCTTTGTAGTACTTCTTGGTGTCTGTGCGATCACCGAGTGATAAGCGGTAGCGGTAGTCTACGCCTTTTTTCAGGCCCAGGGTTTGGTTCATTTCATCAATGAGTTTGAGCACGCTCGTAATTTCTTTCTCCGCACCCTCGGGTGCCACGAAGATGTGCGCGTCCGCGAGGGTGAACATGCGCACGCGCATGAGGCCGGTGAGCTCCCCGGATTTTTCGTAGCGGAACTGCGAAGCCAGCTCGGCGAAGCGCAGGGGCAAGTCGCGGTAAGAGTGCGGCTTGTCCTTGAATAGCATGAAGTGGTGCGGGCAGGTCATGGGCCGCAGGATGAGTTCGTCGTCGTCCACCTTCATCACTGGGTACATTGTGTCTTTGTAGTACGGGTAGTGGCCCGAGGTCTTGTAGAGGTCAGTCTTGGCAAGCGGCGGGGTGTACACGTGCTGGTAGCCATGGGCCAGCTCGGTGTCTACGGTGTAGCGTTCCAGCTCGCGGCGGATGACCGAACCGCGCGGGGTGAGCAGGGGCAAGCCTTTGCCGACGCTGTCAGAGAAGGTGAAGAGGTCTAGGTCTTGGCCGAGCTTCCGGTGGTCGCGCTTTTTGGCTTCTTCCTGCATCTTCAGGTGGGCGTCCAGTTCAGCTTTCGTTAAAAAGGCGACGCCGTAGACGCGCTGGAGCATCTGGTTATCCTCGCTACCGCGCCAGTACGCGCCGGCAATGTGCGTGAGCTTGAACGCGTCGGCTGGGATGTCCTTGGTGCTCTCCACATGCCCGCCGCGGCACAAGTCCACGAAGTTGCCCGTGGTGTACATCGTGATGGTCGCACTCGGCTTGCCGACAGGTTTCTCCAGTTCGTCAAAGACCGTTGTTCCCTTAGTGACGAGGTCGTGGATGAGTTCGAGCTTGAATGGCTGCTTCGCAAACTTCTCCTTGGCTTGTACTTCCGAAAGTTCAGCGCGTTCAAAACCAAGGCTCTGGCCAATGCGCTTGCGCATGAGTTTTTCAATTTTCGGCAAGTCCTGCGGCGTCAGCGGGCGGGGGAGTTGGAAATCGTAGTAGAAGCCATGCTCGATAGTCGGGCCGACGCCGAGCTTGGCGTCTGGGAAGAGCTCGAGCACGCTGGAAGCGAGCAGGTGGGCTAGCGAGTGGCGGAGGTTGGTGAGTTGGTCAGGCATAGGTTTGTAGTATAGCCTGATTATTGACAAATTCTCAAATTTACCTGCGCTTCGTGCGCGGGGGTTTTGTATTGTCTTTGCGAGGGTCGTACTCGACCCGAAGCAATCCCGTTGGTACATCGGGATTGCCGCGTCACTCCCGTTGGTCGTTTCTCGCAATGACAATGAGAACGCGTACCTTGGAAAAGGTGCGCTCGGGGTTACCATAAGGTCAAGCGCACGTTTTCCAAGGTGCGCGTCCGTGTTGGCTACTTCGCCCGGGTCACTTCCAATTGCAAATCTTTCGCGTTGGAAGGTACCCGGCGGTTCCAGAAAGGCATGAGCTCAACGAGAACATTCGTAACGGCCTGCTCTTGGCTCAAGAGCGTGCGCACCTCGTCCGCTGTTTTGCCGGCGAAGGTTACTTGCTGGAGGAGTCGGTGGGCAGGCGCGGGGATCGTCGTCCCGCGGGCGACGAGGGTCACGTCAGCGCGCTGCTTCTTAGCGTCCGTGCTTTTTAGGGTGTAGCCAAAGGTTGCAGGATCGATGGTTAGGAGTTGGAGGTCTGGGGAGAGGGAAGTGGTTAGCAGGGCGGTCGCACTCTCCGTAAGTTTTGCGGGGTCAACGGCAATGGCCGTGGTTTTTACGGTGAGTGAAAGCGTGTAGGACGAAGCTTTGTCGCCAATTGCCGGTCCGGTACGTTTAACCGTCGTGGCATCCACCAAGCCGGGGTAGAGTGTTCGGCCGGTTGGGACGAGCTTCTGCAGGTCGGGGAGCGCCTGGGTAATGGCTTCTTGCAGCAGCACTTGTTCAGCATTCGCCAGCTCGTTTGCGGTTAACCCCGGGTTTGTAGAAGTTGTGGTTGCTGTTGACTGGTCATCATCGTGGAAGGCCTCGGTTGAGATGCCGGTAATTTTATCCTGTAACCCAGCCCACAGCGCAGGGAGGATGAACGTTGTACCTTTCGGCAGGGAACCTGCTTCGCCAGCAACGTCAGCTACAACCTCGGTGGTCACGGATCCGCCAACCGGTACATCCACTCGTGTTTGGGTGCGGAAAATTTGACCGTCAGGTGACTTCAACCGAGTGCCAGCGGTGAGTGGTTGGGCTTTGCTGTAGCGGTTGGTGATAGTAACTTTGCCGCGCGCCTTGCCGGTGAAGGTCGGAACCGTTGGCGTTGATGGTTGAGGTTGTGGTGTTGTTGCTTTGGTTTCAGCGGTAAACACTTTACTCACCTCCACACTCTTCTCGACAAACGCTGCTGGAATTTCATCACCCGTAGATTCTACCGCGACCGTTAACGTTGTCGTGCCTTCAATTGTTTGCGGCAGCCAGGTGAAAGCAATGCGGCTTTTGCCCATGGCCAAAAAGAGTACGCCAGCGAAGAGCACTGTCGCCGCAACGACGAACGAAATGACCCACACGCGTTGGCGGGGGGTGGTGGTGTGCCGTTGGGGGTGGTGCGGTTCGTGGTGTTCGACGTGTTTGACCATGGGGCTATTGTAGCACTACTCCCACCACCCCGCCCTTCGGGCACCCCTCCTCCGGCAGGAGGGGAGGCATTGTCTACCTCCGCAAAGCAGAGGCACCGACGAGGTTTGCCAGGTCGCTCCACGCCGCGCCGCTGTTTATTCGGTTGGGGAGGGGGACGCGTTTACCACCATTCTCATTTTTCGCGCTGAGCTCCACTGGCGTTGGGCCGGGGTACTTCTCAAGAATGGCTTGAATTTCGGCCAGCTTTGCGCGGGAGAGGTCAGCTGGCACGTGAATGACGAGCGGCCGGCCAACTTCGTGCGTCGTGGCGTAGGCCTGGAGCGCCACGGTGTCTAGCTCGCGCACGGCATCAGCCAGGATTTTGGTCTCCCCGTCTTTGTCTGAGGTCTTGCCCTCCACGATAATGAGTCTTTCGAGCGTCCAGAGTGCCTGGCTCTGCTGGAAGAGTTTCGGGAATACGATGACCTCAACCGCACCAACCGCATCTTCCACCCGCACGAAGAGCATGGGTTCTTGCCGTTTGGTCATTATCTTATGTACTTTAGTGATAATACCACCGATGCGGACGCGTTCATCTTTGCCGTGTTCATGCAACGTGCTCATCGGCGTGGTGATGAGGTTCAGCTGGTCTTGGTACGCTTTCAATGGGTGGTCCGAGAGGTAGAGGCCGAGCAGTTCTTTCTCCCACTGCAGAGATTCGCGTTTCGACATTGGTTCTGCAGGTTTCAAGGAGAGTGACGGGGCTTTGGCGGCGGGCAAATTCATGAAGAGCGAGTCTTGGTTGGCATTCACCGCTTGGGTGGCGTGCTTGTTGTACTGCAGGATGGTATCGATGTTCGCCAAAAGCTGGCCGCGCTCGCCGAAGCGGTCTAGGGCGCCGGCTTTGATGAGGCTCTCCACGGACTTCTTGTTGAAGTCTTTCACCTGCACGCGGCGGAGCAGATCCTCGAGGCTGGCGAACAGGCCATTCGCTTTTCGTTCGTGCACAATTGCTCGCACAACATTGTCGCCCACGTTCTTAATAGCGTTCAAGCCGAAGCGGATGGTTCGCGTTGGAGTTTTCGTTGCGGCATCGTACACCGCGGTAAAGGTGGAGTAGCTCTCGTTGATGTCCGGCGGTAGCACGGTCAAGCCCATTTGTCGGCACTCGTCAATTTCGATGGCGATACGATCGATGTTGCTTTGGTCGCCCGTGAGGAGGGCGGCCATGAACGCTTCGGGTTCCGTGGCCTTGAAGTACGCCGTCTGGTAGGCGATGAGCGCGTAGCAGGCGGCGTGCGACCGGTTGAACCCGTAACGGGCGAACGGTTCAATGAAGTCAAAGATCTTCTCTGCCGTAGCTTTCGCGATGCCGTTCTTCACACACCCGACTATGAACTTGTCGCGCTGCTCCTTGAGAAGCTTGGATATTTTTTTGCCCACGGCTTTCCGCAGCACATCGGCTTCGCCCAGGGTGAAGCCAGCCAGATCGCGTGCTAGCTCCATAATTTGTTCTTGGTACACCGCCACCCCGTAGGTCTTCGCCAAGCTCTTTTCCAACTTGGGGTGGATGTAGGTGACCTTCTGTTTCCCCTGCTTGCGGGCAATGAAGTCGGGGATGAATTCCATTGGTCCAGGTCGGTACAGCGACACCATAGCAATAAGGTCTTCCAGTTCCGTCGGCTTGAGCTCTTTCAAATAGCGCCGCATACCGCCAGATTCAAACTGGAAGACGCCCGTGGTGTGACCGGCCTGCAAGAGCGCGTACGTGCCCTTATCATCCAGCGGGAGTTTATCGAGGTCGTATACTCGGCCGCGACCTTTGCGGGCAATCTCAATGGTCTGCTCCAGCACGGTGAGGTTTCGCAGCCCGAGGAAGTCCATCTTCAGCAAACCCAGGTCTTCGATTGGGTGCAGGGAGTATTGGGAAATAATTGTTTCGTCATCAGGACCGGCGTGTTGAATTGGTACGTGTTCTATGAGTGGGCCTTTGGTAATGACCACGCCGCACGCGTGCACCGAAGCGTGTCGGGCCACACCCTCCAAGCGCATGGCAGTCTGCAGCAAGCGCCGACCATCTTCGTCCTGTTCGGCGATTTCCTTCAGTTCCGGGATTGTGTCGAGCGCTTCTTGCAAGGTCGTGAACATGGGAATGAGCTTGGCCACGCGGTCGCAGTAGGTGTAGGGGAAGCCCAGGGCGCGGCCGACGTCACGGATGGCAGCGCGGGCGGCCATAGTCCCAAAAGTTATAATTTGCGCGACGTGGTCGTGGCCGTACCGTTCGCCGACGTACTTCAGCACTTCATCGCGGCGCGTGTCGGCGAAGTCCAAGTCGATATCTGGCATGGATATACGCTCGGGATTCAAAAATCTTTCAAATAGCAGGTCGTAAGCAATGGGGTCAACGTTCGTGATATTCGTGAGGTACGAAACGATCGACCCGGCAGCAGAACCACGGCCTGGTCCAACCACGACGCCATGCTCTTTAGCCCAGTTCACAAAGTCCTGCACGATGAGGAAGTACCCAGCGAAGCCAGTCTTCTCAATGACGCCGAATTCGTATTCCAAACGCTGCAGGACGACTGGGTCGCTCTCGCGGCCCGGGTACCGACGGGGGATACCCTGCTCGCAGAGCTGCCGTAAATACGTTTCGGCCGTTTCGCCCTTTGGTACTTCGAAGTGCGGGAGCTGGGTTTTACCGAGTTCCAGTTCAACGTTGCAGCGCTCAGCAATGGCGGCGGTGTTGGTGAGGACTTCGGGATGGTCGGGGAACGCGGCCGCCATTTCGGCTTCGCTGCGCATGCTCACATCCACGCCCTTGTACGACATGCGCTTGGGGTCGTCCATCGTGGTCTTCGTCTGGATGGCGAGCAGCACGTCCTGAATCTCGGCATCCTCCTTCTTTAGGTAGTGCACGTCATTCGTGGCGACGACTTGCACGCCGTGCTTCATCGCCAGTGCAAATACTGCATCGTTCACCTTTACTTGGTCTGGGATGTCTGGGTGCGACTGGACTTCGAGGAAGTAGTTCTTCTTGCCGAATGTCGCAATGTGCTTCTCCACAACCTCATCCGGCGTGGCGTTAATTTTGCCGAGAATTGCATTGGCAACTTCCCCTTGCAAGCAGGCAGACAATGCAATGAGCCCCTCGCTGTGCTTCTTCAGCAGGTCATGGTCTACACGGGGGCGGTAGTAGAAACCTTCGAGATGCGCAACTGACACGAGTGCGATGAGATTTTTGTAACCCGTCAGGTTTGTCGCCAAGAGCACTAGGTGGAATGGTCGTTCGTCGATGCGCGCTTCCTTGTCGTGGAGGGTGCGCCGGGCGACGTACGTCTCCACGCCGATGATTGGCTTGATGCCAGCTTTCACCGCCTTTTGATAAAACTCCACCGCGCCATATAGCACGCCATGGTCTGTAAGGGCTACAGCTGGTGCGCCAAGTTTCTGCACGTGCGCAATCAAATCATCGATCTTCGGCAAGCCGTCGAGGAGGGAGTAGTGGGAGTGGACGTGGAGGTGGACGAAGGACATAGGTCAAGACTGACTTTACCACATTGTCATCCCGGACTCCGATCCGGGATCTTGCGTATATTATGTGACTACAAAAAAGTGGGCGCTATATATAACACCCTGGTTATCAAATCATTTTTGCTAGCTACTCCAAATCGTCAGCGGGTGGTGCAGCCTTTTTAGTTTTTCGGTTCTTCACCAAACTCGTCAGGTCGCCGACGACGCGCACGATGCTGGCAATGGCAGAGGCCGACGAGGAAACTTTAGTCTGGATGGTGTCCAGAAAGTCGCCAATGTGCTCCAGGCGCTGCTTCACGCTGTCCAGCATCTTCCGGAAATCCTCGATTGCTCGGTACAGATCTTTCACTATTTGGACCAAGTAGTACAGCAGCCAGACGGTGAAGCCGCCAACAGCGAGCAGGACAATGGCGATGACAATATTGAGGATGTCCCCGGTGCTCATAGGGGACTAGTATAGCACAATGGTTTTCCGCTGGTAGGGGAGCGGGTGGGCGAGTATACTCTTGCTATGGTGAACGATGTTTTCGGGGTTTTACGGGCAGTCGTCCAACTCTGCGAGCGCAGGCACTTCCGCTACTGGGTGGTTGGTGGCTTTGCTGTCGACGCAAAGGTTGGCCACATCACTCGGACACACGGTGATGTTGACGTCTGCATGCACGAACAAGACATGCAGGATTTTTTGCAGGCATGCTTTGCGGATGGCTTTCGTGTCACACAACAGGGGTTAAAGTACGTCTTATACAAATCCGATTGTAAAGTTGACGTGTTCGAGCTGTTCGATCGAGGTTTGTACTACGAGCGAGAACGAGAGTGGTTTCACGCCAAGTACCCAAAAGAGATTTTTGACCGATGCCAAGTCCTGAAGCTTGAGGGTTTGCCTTTTCGCATCCCGTCGAATGAAGCGCTGCGGTACTACGTGGTGAAAACTGTCCATCCAGACGACCGTACCTTTGTCGATCAGCTGCCGTTTAATGCAGAGCTCTATGAAAAAATTCAGTACAATGAGTTCGCTGATTACCATGAATCGACGAAGGACGTGGAGAGTAAGGAATTAACCTTTTCGTAACCCGAAACCCGTAGGTGCAGTTTGCCTAGCCGAGCTGAGCTGGGGCGGGTATACTACAGCCTATGGCAGACACGCTCTCGGACCTTGGGCTTAAACTCAACTACTGGTACCTCACCAACCGCCAGCAACTTCGCAAGTGGTGGGTCCTCGTCCTCATGGCTGTGGATATTTTTCTGTTGGCCCTCTTCCTCACTCAGGGGATGCTTCTCGTCTTCCGATTCCGCGATTCTTCAGACGTCGTAGCAACTGTCGTCGCGAGCACTTCAGCAGTCGGTAAGGCACAGGCGAATATTGCTCCAACGCCAATTGCAACAGGAATCGTCGCGACGACGCCGCACAGCCAGTCCCGCTATGATTTCTCGTCCCGGCTGGAGAATACGAATACTACGTGGTCTGCAGTCGTCACGGTTCAGTTTGCTGGGGGGGTCAAGCCACTCTCTCCAGTTATCATCATCCTGCCGCCGAAGAGCGTACGGTACGCTATGGCCTTGAACGTCGAAGGCCCAGCGAATGCAACAACTCCAAGTGGGACGATGACCGTGACCGATACCACCTGGGCACGGCTCACGCCAACCGAAGCCGCCGAGAAGATTGATGTGAAGCCGGTGAACGTCACAACTGGTTTGCGTACGCTCGTCACCGGTGAGAATCAGCAGCGTACGGTCACACAAGTGACTGGCACAATTGTGAATAGCGCCTTCGTTGCACTCGATGGACTGCGAGTGTCCGTCGTACTCACCCGGGGTGGTGCTACGGTCGGCGTCGGCAGTACTATCCTCTCGCACATCGATGCCGAGCAAACGCAACCATTCTCGGTGGAGTGGGATACGGTCATCGCGAACATCCAGCAAGCAGACGTCTACCCCGAAGTGCACCGCGGGATTGTTTCACGCTAGCCTATGGCGCGGTGGAATCTTCGGTCACTGACGAAGGTTGACTGGCTCCTATTCGGTGCCAGTACGATTTTGGTTCTCTTTGGTCTCATCGCGCTCGCGAGCGTGACCATTGCGAAGTCGCCGCCCGAGTGGGGGACTTTCACCCGCCAGTTGACGTTCCTTGCGCTCGGCGTCGTCCTCTACGTCATTGCGGTGCTGGTTGACTACCGAACTCTGCGGGGGTGGAGTACGGCGGCGTACGTGACGGCTGCAATACTCCTAATCGGCGTGTTGTTTTTTGGTACGACAATTCGGAATACGACGGGTTGGTTCGTCTTTGCTGGTGTCAGCTTTCAGCCTGTGGAAATTGTGAAAGTGCTCTGGATTATTGCCTTCGCCGCCTACCTCTCTCGGTACGCTCGGGCTTTCGACCAGTGGCGTCACCTCGCAATTAGCGGTGCCTTTGCGCTCGGTCTTATTGTGCTCATTCTCCGCCAGCCAGATCTCGGTTCGGCCGTGGTCGTTGCGGGTATATACGTGGGTCTCTTGCTGACCGCTAACGTGCGGGCAAAGCAGCTCGTCTTGCTCTTAGTGCTTTTCATCATTGCAGCAGTGGTGAGCTACATGTTCTTGCTCCAGGGGTACCAGAAAGATCGGATCCGGGTACTGGTGAATCCCACTGCCGATCCGCTGAAGAGTGGCTACAATGTGAAGCAGGCAATCATTGCGGTCGGTTCGGGGCAGCTCTTCGGTCGGGGCTTCGGCCAAGGCACACAGAGCCAGCTCAACTTCCTGCCCGAGCAGCAAACTGACTTCATTTTCGCTGTGCTCGCCGAGGAGTTCGGCTTCATCGGCGTGCTCGTGCTCCTCGGGAGTTTTGGGGTGGTGCTCATGCGCACTGTAGTCATTGCTCGCCAGTCGCGAGATGATTTTGGGGCGTTCCTGTGCACAGGAATCAGCATTGGCATCGCTATTCACCTCCTCATCAACGTCGGCATGAACATGGGTTTGCTTCCGGTGACTGGTATTCCACTCCCTTTTGTTAGCTCAGGCGGGAGTTCGCTCGTGGCCAGTATTATAGGGCTAGGTTTGGTTCAGAGTGTGGCGGTTCGAAGGCGGTCTACGGGATAGGGTTGACGCCCGCTCGCAGCGATGGTATAGTCGCGTTGGATTTCCTGCCTGGCCCGTTGGGCCTTTTCTTTCTTCTTCCATAGATCCCATGAATCTGCAGCTCACCGCTACACCCCGTGCAATTAGCAAGCAGGAACGCGCTTCGCTCCGGAAGGTCGATATGATCCCCGCGGTTGTCTATGGCCACGGCATTACCAACGAGAATGTTGCTATCCCGCGCCCACTCTTCGAGAAAGCGTACCTAACTGCTGGTGAATCTACCCTTATCACCCTTGATGTGACAGGCAAGAAGCCGGTTCAAGTACTCATTCAAGACGTCGATCGCCACCCGACCACAGGGGCAATTTTGCACGTGGATTTTTACCAGGTACGTATGGATGAGGAAATAACTAACGACGTGCCTTTGGCGTACACCGGCGAGTCAGCTGCGGTGAAGGCGCTCGGTGGTATCCTGGTGAAGAACCACTCCACACTTAAGGTGAAGTGTTTACCAGCTGACCTCCCGCACGAAATTATTGTCGACATTAGTGTGCTTGTAGATTTTGCTTCCCGCATCACGGTTGCAGATATTAATATCCCGTCGAAGGTGCAGGTTCTCGCCAAACCCGAAGATATTATCGCTGTTGTTGAGCCGCCACGCACCGAAGAAGAGTTGAAGGCGCTGGATGAGAAGGTCGAGGAGAATGTGGAAGCGGTGGAGAAGGTGGTTGCGGAGAAGAAACCTGATGAAGACGCAGCTGAAGAAGGTGCTGCAGCAAAAGATGTGAAAAAAGAAGTGAAGAAAGATTCTAAAGACAAGAAGTAAATCCATGGGTCAGAAGCTCACCGATCGGCCAAGTGACTATACGTTTGGCAAGCGTAAGCTCCGCTGGCCCTGGCTGATCGCTGCGGGCGCTGGAGCGCTGGTGCTAATTGGCATTGGGGGCTACTTGACATTCCGTGGGAGCGCCGCCAACGATGATGGCAGTGCGAATACGAATAGTGAATTAGATACCGCCGCGCTTGTACCCCGGAAGCTCGACGGCGTGCTCGTGGAGTCAGAGAAGTCCAACCACCTGCCGCTCATGATGGTGGTGGAGAATCACACCTCGGTGCGGCCGCAGAGTGGCCTTTCGAAAGCAGGTGTGGTGTATGAAGCGCTCGCGGAAGGCGGTATTACGCGTTTTCTCGCCATCTTCGCGGTGAATGGTAAACTCAACATTGGTCCAATCCGTTCGGCTCGGCCATACTTCGTCCAGCTTGCCCGTGCCTACAATGGTATCTACGTTCACGCCGGGCAATCCCCGCAAGCGCAAATCGAAATTGAGAAGACAAAGATTACGGATTTCAATCAGTTCTATAAGAAGTACAATTTCTACAATATTCCTGGACGGGCGCAAGAGCACTCGCTATTCACCAACCTCCACCTTATGGAGCTCGGCTGGCGGGCAATGAAATTCAAAGATCGCGGCGACTATGAGAGCTGGTCTTTTAAAGATGATTCGCCGGTAGCAACGCCTACGACGAAGCCTATTGTCGTGGACTTTTCTACAGCAAGTTACCGTGTCTCTTTTGCCTACGATGCGAGCCGCAACGTGTACAAGCGCAGCCAGGCCGGCACGCTCGCTATAGATAAGGAAGGCGGCGCACTAGAGCCTAAGAACGTTGCCATCATGTTCACCACGTCGAAGCTTTTCGATAAGCTTCGGCGGGACATTGTGATTGTCGGCGAAGGGAAGCTCTTGCTCTTCCGCGATGGCGAGATGGTCACTGGAACCTGGAAGAAATCCTCACCTGAATCACAGCTTCAGCTACTCGACAGTACTGGGGCGGCTATCCAGCTCAACCGCGGGCAAACCTGGGTAGAGGTGGTAGACTTACCAGAGAAATACGTTACCTACTAATTCTCACTCGCTCCCAGCAACGAAAAAACTATGCCAAAACCAAAACCAACCGTAAACGCAAAACCAGCGCCGAAGAAAAATATTATCGTTAAAGCAGTACCGGTGAAATCAGTTATCCCGCCTGCGAAACCGCAAATCCCCACACCCACACCTGTGGGTCCGCTTGGGTTAGCGCCACTCTCCCACCACCACTGGACGCGCTGGACCTACCTCACCCTCGCCGCCATTCTCGTCGTCACACTCGGTATGTCCTTGGTGGCATTCGTACACTTCACAAAGAAAGCAACGATTACCGTCGTTCCCACCACGAAGCAAAAAGTCAGCACTGTGCCAACAGAGTTTGCCCCTGACCTCACCGGGGGGAACCGTTTCAGCCACGGGCACTTCTACCCAGTCGCGGTCATGATTGATAATGCAGGATCAGCACGGCCACAATCTTCGCTGCAGGCTGCATCGATTGTGTACGAAGCGCTCGTCGAAGGCGGCATTACGCGTTTCATGGCGGTGTTTGACCAAGGGGATGTGAAAGAAATTGGCCCAGTACGCTCGGCGCGCCAGTATTTCTTAGAGTGGCTCGCAGAGTACGAGGCTGCTTACGCCCATGCGGGTGGTTCGCCCGAGGCGCTCACAAACATCCGTCGTGAACGTATCCACGACATCAACGGCATTGGGAGCGCGTCGAACGCATTCTTTCGCGATAGTACTCGCCCAGCGCCGCACAATTTGTACACTAGCGGGATGAAAATGTTCATCACCACTCGGGCGAATAAACTTAAGTACTCCGACATCACACTAACACCGTGGACGTTCGGCACTACGCTCGCTGCTGGGGTTGCCGCGAAGAACGTCACCTTCTATTTCACTGGCCGCACGAAGAGTACCGAGGTGAGCTATACCTACGATGCGGCGAAGCAGCAGTGGCTACGCAGTCAGGCTGGCAAAGAGCACCAGGATCGTTTGACGAAAGCAACTCTTGGCGTCACCAACCTTGTCATTCAGCGTGTCTCTAACAAAATAGCAGTCGGTGAGAAGGGGCGCTTAGCTATGTCAGTGACGGGTACGGGGAAAGCGCAGCTGTTTCAGAAAGGGCAGGTTCTGGATATCACATGGAGCAAAGTGAAATCTGAAGACCGCACCGTATTCACCTTGGCTGACGGAACCCCAGCGACGTTCCTCCCCGGCAATACCTGGATCGAAGTTTTGCCCGAAGGTCGGACGTTAAACATTAAGTAAGCGTGCGACACCAGATTAAACTGTTAGCGATTGACCTCGATGACACGCTTATTGGGTCAAACTTTCGTATATCCCAGGTCAACAAACGTGCCGTGCGGCGGGCAATTCGGGCGGGGATTATAGTCACGCTCGCCACGGGTCGGACGTTTACCACGACGCTCCCGTTCGCCAAGCAGCTTGGGCTAACGCATACTCTGGCGTGCTTCCAAGGCGCACTCTTGCGTGGGAAAAGTAAGGTGTTAGCTTCCCGCACCATGCCGCCCCAGCACTTTCTCGATGTCGTAGAGTTTGGTTTGCGTCACAAAGTTCAGGTCTGCGTCTACGTGCTAGACCACGAAACCGTTTTTTTCCAACGGCCACTCGACCGTTATGGCAAGGAGTACCTCGACCGCATTGAGCAAGTGCGGCAGATTAGCTTAGTGAACCTTCGGACATTTCCGTTCTCGCACCCGCCCATTAAGATCATGTTTGTAACTCGACCCGAGAAAGTTATAAAACTGGAAGCACTGGCACAGCGCAAGTGGGGGAGTAAGCTTTATATAACCCGCACGCGCGCCAACCTTTTGGAGTTCCTTCACCCGCATGTGGACAAAGGTTTCGCGCTTCGATACCTGGCCGAGCACTACAACCTGGAAATGGCGCAGACCGCGGCAATTGGCGACGGGTACAATGATATTCCAATGTTCAAAGTCGCGGGCGAAAGCTTTGCAGTGAAGAACGCTGCCGCTGCAGTAGAGCGCGCAGCAGACCATGTCGTCGCCTCGTGCGACCAGGATGGCGTGGCAGAGGCTATTGATTGGATCCTGGCTAACCGTAATCCTAGAAAAAACTAACCATTTTTTTGAACCACTATGTTCACCTCATTCAACCTCAAGAATAGCGCCCGGGTCATCATTGCCCCACGGAAAGATACCCAGGCCGTCACCGTCATGGTCTTTGTAAAAGTCGGTTCCCGCTACGAAGGCGTTCCGCTCAACGGCGCATCGCACTTCTTGGAGCACCTCATGTTCAAGGGTACCAAGCGCCGACCCGACACGCAGACGATTTCCCGCGAGCTCGATAGCATTGGCGCGGAGTTCAACGCCTTCACCAGCAAAGACCACACTGCCTACTACATCAAGGCTAGCAAGCAGCACTTGGACCTCGCGCTCGATATGCTCTCGGACATGCTCATAAATTCCAAGTTCGACGCCAAAGAGCTAGACCGTGAGCGGGGCGTGATCATTGAGGAGATTAACATGTACGAGGATAATCCCATGGCGCTCGTCGAGGATGTTTTCGAGAAACAGCTCTACGGCAGCACCCCGCTCGGCCGGAACATTGCCGGGACCAAGCAGGGGATTGTGAGTATGAATCGAAAAGCCATGCTGCAGTACAAAGATTCCTACTACGTCGGCAGTAACACCACCATCATCGTTTCGGGTAGCGTGCCGAAGAATGTTCGCCGCCTTATAACCTCGTACTTTCAGAAGTACCCTAGTAAACGTGTAGGTAAACGCTTCGTCCCGCAAACAGGTTTTGCCAAACCTGGGGTAGTTTTGCGGCAGAAAGCTACCGAGCAGGTCCACCTAACTATTGGCATGCCGACCTTTGGCTACCTCGACAAGCGGAACGACGCGCTCGCGCTCCTTTCTATCATCCTCGGCGGCACCATGAGTTCCCGGCTCTTTATTGAAATTCGGGAGCGCCGCGGCCTGTGCTACTACATCCGCGCCAGTGTGAACCCCTACGAGCAGGTGGGCCATCTCGCTATTCAAGCCGGCATCGACAAGAACCGCGTTGACCAGGCAATCCCTGCAATAACCTCCGAACTTGCCAAGCTCGTGCGCAACGGAATCACTGCCGAAGAGCTTCACCGAGCGAAAGAGTATATCAAGGGAAAGTTTATTCTCTCGTTGGAAGATTCTGAGAACGTCGCAGGCTGGCTGGGGAAGCAAGCGCTCTTCCAGCGGAAAGTAAAAACTGATAGAGAGCGGATTGCAGATTTTGAAAAGGTCACGCGGCGCGCAATCGAGAACGTTGCTCGGCAAGTGTTGCGGCCGCGCGCGTACCGGCTGGCAATTGTGGGACCGTACACGGATCACAAGCAGTTTACCAGGCTTTTGCAAGGCTAGAGCCAAGGCAGTATACTCCACACATGGATATTGGAGATAACCGCAACGTCAGCGTCAGCATTTCTACGGCAACCATGCTCCGTTTGGTTGGGGTTGTGCTGGTGCTCGCATTCGCGTACGCCATCCGTGAAGTCTTTGTCCTTTTCCTCGTTGCCGTCGTGCTCGCAACTGCCCTCGATCCGTGGGTCGACAAGCTCCAAGCGCGGCGCATTCCCCGCACGCTGGGTCTCATTATCATCTATATTATCCTCTTCGGTGGCATTAGCGTTATCCTGGGCCTCCTTATCCCGCCGCTCATTGCCCAGTTTAACGAGCTTACGCAGAATTTCCCCGCTATCTACCAGAAGTTCATCAATGAGTTCCAAGCCCTGCGGGATCTCTCGGGCCAAGCCGGCATCCAGCAGAACATCTCGAGCGTTTTGCAGTCCATTCAAGGCAGTGTCACCAGCGCCAGCGGGAGCGTGTTCTCGGCGCTCAGTGGCTTCTTCGGTGGAGTCATTGCCTTCATTGCCGTGCTTATCATTACTTTCTACATGGTGACTGAAGAGAGTGGGATGAAGAAGCTTTTTCGTTCCTTTGCCCCGTTGAGGTTTCAGCCCTACCTGCACGAGCTAATCACGAAGATTCAATTCAAAATGGGCGGCTGGCTGCGGGGTCAGCTCCTGCTGCTGCTCATCGTGGCTATCATGAGTTACATTGGTTTACTTATCTTAGGTGTTAAGTATGCCCTCGTACTTGCGCTCTTCGCCGGCCTCATGGAGTTCATTCCCATGATTGGCTCGACCATTGCAATGGTACCTGCGGCATTCATTGGTTTCACGCAGAGCCCAACCAAGGGCATCCTTACCATCGTCCTCTTCATTGTCGTCCAGCAGATTGAGAATAACCTTATTGTCCCTAAGGTTATGAAGAGCACAACTGGTTTACACTCTATTGTCACCATCGTTGTGCTGCTCATTGGGGCAAAAGTCGCGGGATTGCTCGGGGTTATCCTTGCTGTTCCCGTCACCCTCATCGTCATGACCGTGTACCAGGATATCTTTGGCAAGCGACGCGAGGCAGAACTTCAACTGGAACAGTAAATTCGAATCCTATGTCCAAACGCGTCCCGCTTCTGCTGACGACGCCTATTTACTACGCCAATGGTGCGCCACACGTGGGGCATGCGTACACGACGATCGCGGCAGACGTCGTGGTCCGCGCTTGGCGCATACTTGGGCGTAAGGTGTTTTTCCTCACGGGCACCGACGAGCACGGCCAGAAAGTTGCGGACACTGCCGCTAGCACTGGCGTTACCTCCCAAGCGTTCGTCGACCTACAAGCCAAAGCTTTCCAGCATGTGTTCCAGCAGCTAAATATTGGTTTCGATCGGTTCATCCGCACCACCGAGTCTGACCACGTCCTTGGCGTTCAGACTTTTTTGACGAAATTAAAAGCTGCCACCACCCCGCTCGGCCGGCCGGCGGTGTACCAAGGTGAGTACAAGGGTTTGTACTGCCAGGGCTGTGAGCGGTTCCTCACCGAGAAAGAGCTCGTAGATGGGAAGTGTCCGTTGCACAATACCGTGCCGCAAGAGCTCGTCGAGCATAACTGGTTTTTCCGCCTCACCGATTATTTGCCCCAGTTGAAGAAAGCTATCACCGCAAATACGCTTAAGATTCTTCCCTCGGCTGCGCGGCAAGAAGTGCTGGGGTACTTTAGGCAAGGAATTCAAGATTTTTCAATTTCGCGTGAGAACGTGAAGTGGGGAATACCGCTGCCGTGGGACAAGACGCAGACGGCGTACGTGTGGGTGGACGCGCTCCCGAACTACCTCACCGGTGTTGGATACGGCAAGAACGTGCGGCAGTACCGGCAGTGGTGGCGTGGCGAGGTGGTGCACTTTATGGCGCGCGATATCCTAAAGTTCCACACCATCTATTGGCCAGCACTGCTCATGGCGGTCGGTGAACCTGTGCCCGCGACCATGTTCGCGCATGGGTACTTCACTATCGATGGCCGCAAGATGAGTAAGAGCATTGGCAATGTCATTAACCCTGTCGATCTGGTCGCGAAGTACGGCGTGGATGGCACCCGGTACCTTCTGCTCACTCCGTTCCCGTTCGGCCAAGATGGGGACTTGCCAGTGCAGCGCTTCACCGAGAAGTTCAACGCCGATTTGGCGAATGGCCTAGGCAACCTCTTGTCCCGGACAACGAATATGGTCGAGCAGTACTGTGGGGGTGTAGTGAAGTCTGTGGATGCGCCGAAGCCACTCGGTAAGGCCGAGCAGCAGACGTTGAAGTACGATTTCACTGGCTCGCTCGCCGCCACCTGGAAAGCCATCACCTGGGCCAACCAGGCAATCGATACGGCAAAACCCTGGGCATTAGCGAAGAGCGCGAAGCCTGCGGATGTTAAGAAGCTGAAACTTCTTCTCGCGCAGCTCGTGGCACAACTCTTGGAGATTAGCCACGCGCTCACGTCGTACCTACCCGTCACCGCAGCCACGATGACCAAGGCGCTACGGGCAAAGAAAATCGTCAAAGCTCCACCATTGTTCCAACGCGTCGTATGAGCAGCGCTGACATTATCCTCCTCGTCCTCTGGTTCGGCTTCGTCTGGGCCGGATTCTGGTACGGCCTCATCCAAACGCTCGGCGGGGTCGTGGGTGTCATCGCAGGGGCAATCATCGCTGGCCGGACGTACGCCGTGGCTGGCGGGTGGTTGGGCGCAGCTGGTGACCGGTTAGGCTTGAGCCAGTGGCTGGCATTCACGGTTATCTTCGTTGTCGTCAACCGCGCCGTGGCAATTGCGACTGGCAGTGTGGGAAAGATTTTAAACGTCGTGAAGGTTGTCCCTGGTGTTGGTTCCATCAACCGCTTGGGGGGCGCGCTCGTCGGTCTGGTTGAAGGCGCGCTCATCCTTGGCTTGCTCGTCGGGTTGGCGCAGCGGCTGGAGGTCAGCGCGAGCCTCACGGAATACCTGGAAGGTTCTCGTGTCGCCAGCCTGCTCGGTGCAATCGGTAATAGCCTCATGCCGCTTTTGCCCGAAGCCATTCGTGGGGTGAAAGCAATTATCAATGTCTAGTACGCTGTACATCGTTGCTACGCCAATTGGGAACTTAGCTGATCTTAGCGTCCGCGCGAAAGAAACTTTGGCACACGTAAACGCCGTGCTGGCCGAAGATACGCGGGAAGCTGCCAAGATTCTGACACACATTGGCGCCCAGAAAGAGCTCGTCCGCTACGACGAGCACACCCGTGGGGCCCGGGAAGACGCAATTATTGCGCGTTTGAAGCGAGGAGAATCTCTGGCGCTCGTGGCAGACCGTGGTACGCCAAACATCGCCGATCCCGGCGGCCGGCTCGTCGAGCGTGTGTACCGTGAGTGCCCCGAGGTGAAGGTGGTCCCAATCCCCGGGCCGTCGGCAATGGCAACTGCACTGTCCGTCTGCGGTTTCCCCTTGCAGCAGTACACGGGCTACGGCTTTCTGCCGCTCAAGAACGGCCGGCAGACAATCCTAAAAAATATGGTTGCCGATGAGCGGCCAGCGGTGTTCTTCGAGTCGCCACACCGGGTGGAGAAGGTTCTCCAGTTTTTCGTGGATAACTGCCCAGAACGGGAAGTCTTTGTAGCGCGGGAGCTCACCAAAACCTTCGAGCACCTCTACCGTGGCAAACCCGCCGACGCACTCGCCGCCCTGCGCGCCGATGCCGTGAAAGGGGAGTTCACCGTGGTGCTGGGGCCGAGGAAGTAAAAACACCCGATCACGTTTGATCAGGTGTTGGTTTAGTGTTCTCTTTCTTTTTGTTGCTTGTCTGTTTGGCCGCTTCAAAGCCTTGGTCGAAGAGTTCGGCTGCTTTGGTGAACCCACCCGCAGGATTGTTCAGCACCCCGGAACCCCGGCAGACGAATGCGTCCGCACCAGCCTTGAGGAAATCTGCTTCACGCTTGGGGTCGCCAGATGTGCCAACGATGATGGAAGTACATTTTCGTTTGCGAATTTGCTCCACAACCTTGTGCCCATAAGGGATATCCGCTTCGAGGAAGTATCCCGCGACGATAATCGCGTCGTACTTCGTGTTTGCTGTTGCTAAGTCTACAGCCCGGCCACGCTTAATGTCGTTCCCTGGTACCTGCTCTGAAATCCAGGCTGCATTTTGGGCGGCCTCGGTGAGAGCGCGGCAAATTGTCGTGTCATCTTCAATGAACAGAACCTTCGGCATGTCGTCTCCTTCCTTGGTATTTGCTTTTCCCGAACCCTAACACCTTTTTACTGGGGCGGGCAAGGGTAGGAAAGCTCGATACTTGACATTTTGGCTTCAATTCATACAATTATTGCGCGCCATATTTTTGGCCGATTCGGCGGAATACCCGCAGAACCACGCATTTTCCGTTCTGATTATGGCCGAAACACCGCAGCAGCAGGGGTTCTGGAAGGCTCTGGGCATGGCCTGGGAGCTCGGCTATATCATCGCCATTCCCATTGTTATGCTCGGTTTAGGGGGTAGATTGTTAGATAAACGTCTTGAAACCTCGCCCTGGCTGTTCCTCGCCGGCGTTCTCGTCTCTATTATTCTCACCTCGTTCGGGTTGGTCTGGAAGTTCAAGAAGCTGCTCAAAGACGTCGAGCAGGAATCCACACCACCCATATTACCGAAGAAGTAAATGGCTGAAGTCTCTCTCGCTGCCGAAACCATATTCCACCTGGGTCCCATCCCGGTGAATAACAGCGTGCTCACCACCTGGATCGTCGTTGTGCTGATCATCATCGGTGCATCGTTCCTGCGTAAAGCCAAGCTCGTCCCGCATGGGCTGCAGAACTTGGTGGAGTTCCTGTTCGACGGCGCACTCGGCATCATGGACTCGGTCACTGGGAGCCGGGCGCAATCCGAGAAGTTCTTCCCGTTCATTTTCACGTTTTTCATATTCATCCTCATTGGCAACTGGCTTGGCCTCTTGCCCGGCGTGGGGACTATCGGCTTCCGCGAATTGCACGACGGCAAGGAAGTATTCGTGCCAATCTTACGTGGTCCAGCCGCAGATTTGAACTTCACCCTGGCACTCGCACTTATCTCGGTGGTAGCGACGCAGGTCATTGCCGTGGTTGTCCTCGGCTTCGGTAAGCACATGAAGAAGTACATTAACTTCAAGGATCCGATCATGGGCTTCGTCGGCGCGCTGGAAGCAATGTCAGAATTTGCCAAGATCCTCTCGTTCAGCTTCCGGTTGTTCGGCAACGTCTTCGCCGGGGAGGTGCTGCTCATAGTCATTGGTCTCATCATCCCGTACGTCGTCCCCATCCCGTTCATGTTCCTAGAGATCTTTGTAGGCTTTATCCAGGCATTCATATTCGCTATGCTAACCTTGGTCTTTCTGAAGGTCGCCACTGCCACGCACGAGCACTAGCGGCGAGACGTTGGTTGCTCCGCCGAGCGCTCAACGTTTCACCACTAACTGTACCAACCGCCCGACGTTAAACACCTAACCCTCGTCGGGGCGCAGGTACGAAAAGGAAAGCTATATGGAAGAAGCATCCGCGAAGTTGTTTGCCGCCGCACTGGCAATTGCCATCGGTGGATTCGGTCCAGCGTTCGCCATTGGTAAGTTGGCCGCCAAGGCCATGGAAGCTATTGGCCGCAACCCCGAAGCCGCGAGTAAGATTCAAGTGCCGATGCTCATTGCCATGGCGTTTGCCGAAGCCATTGCCGTGTATGCTTTGGTTGTCGCGCTCATCATCAAGTTCGTCTAGTTCTTCGCTGACGAATCCCTCGCCACTGCTGGTGAGGGAAGGCTAGCGAGTAACACCTTAATTTTATGGAAGAGTTAGTCAAGAAATTCGGTATCGAGCCCACGCTGCTCCTGGCACAAATCCTCAACTTTGGGATTGTACTCTTCGTGCTGTGGAAGTTTGCGTACAAGCCAGTGCTGAAGGCCATGGCCGAGCGGCGGGAGAAGATTGAGCAGAGTCTGAAAAACGCGAAAGCGGTTGAAGTGAAGCTCGCCGAAGCGGAAAAGTTAAAAGAAGCGAAGATTCTAGAGGCTCGCAAAGATGCCCAGCATATTATGGAGAAAGTGGAAGTGGAGAGTGAGCGCTACCGGAAGCAGCGTATAGATGAAATTGACGCGGAGCTCGCGACGATGCGGAAGCACGCCCGTAATGAAATTGCTGCCGAGAAGCTTCAGGCACTCACCGAAGCGAAGACCGAACTCGTGAACCTTATCATCAGCGCCACGCAGAAAGTCGTTCCGCAGGGCACAACTAAAGATCTGGATAAGAAACTCGTCGCTGAAGCTGTAGAGGAAAGTAAACATGCGTAAAGCTTCTGTCCGCCAGTATGCTGAAGCCTACCTGAGCGCTGCCCAAGCTGCGCCCGTGAAGGATCGCGTCGAGGTGGCCGATCGACTCGTGCGAACGCTGGCTCGTCAGCGGCAACTGCGGCTTATCCCGCGCATCGCCGCAGAATTGGAACGGCTCATTGCCGAGCAGGGCGGGCCTATCATCGTGAAGGTCCGGAGCGCAAAAACCATTACTGCCGCAGAAGACGCGGAACTCACTGAAAACTTAGAGAAGGCATTGCATCAGAAAGTGAAGATCCGGCACGTGCACGAAGCCAAACTCCTCGCTGGCGTGAAAATCCAGGTGGGGGATCGGCTCATCGATAACGCGCTCGCCTCCCGCCTCAGCACACTCAAATCTCACCTCCTCCAATAATTCTCCCTCGTCCCACCCGTATGCCACACACCATCGTCGACGTCCTGAAAGCCCAGCTCCAGTCCTACACCGCCGTGGCCAGCACGGCTACGGTCGGCCACGTCATTGACGTGGGCGACGGCATTGCACGCGTCGAAGGTTTGAGCAACGTCAAATCTAGCGAGAAAGTCACGTTCGCTTCTGGCGCTACTGGTGTAGCCTTGAACTTGGAAGAGGATACCGTCGGCATCATGATCCTGAACGGCGCGACAGACGTGACCGAAGGCGAAGAAGTCCGCGGTACTGGTCAGGTAATGTCCGTGCCCGTGGGTGATGCGCTTGTGGGCCGCGTGGTGAACCCGTTGGGCGAGCCCATTGATGGCAAAGGCGCAATCAAAGCTTCGGATACCTACCCAGTAGAGCGCGTGGCACCTGGCGTCATCACCCGCGAGTCAGTGAAGCAGCCGGTGCAGACGGGTATAAAGGCAATCGACGCACTCATCCCAATCGGCCGCGGCCAGCGCGAGCTCATCATCGGCGACCGCCAGACCGGCAAGACGGCCATTGCTATTGATACCATTATCAACCAGAAGAACAGCGGGGTCATTTGTATCTACGTGGCTATTGGCCAGAAGGCCAGCAAGATTGCGCGCATCGTCGCCGAGCTGGAGAAGCACGGCGCCATGAACCACACCATCATCGTGCTGGCGAGTGCGGCCGATCCGGCTGCGCTCTCGTTCCTCGCCCCGTACGCGGGTTGTGCCATGGGTGAGTACTTCATGAGCAAAGGGAAAGACGCGCTCGTGGTGTACGACGACCTCTCCAAACATGCTTGGGCATACCGTCAAGTTTCACTCTTGCTCCGCCGCCCCCCAGGCCGCGAAGCCTACCCGGGTGACATTTTTTACCTCCACTCCCGTTTACTGGAGCGCGCGGCCAAGCTCAATAAGGATAACGGCGGCGGTTCGCTCACGGCCTTGCCGATCATCGAAACGCAGGCTGGCGACATGAGCGCGTATATTCCGACAAACGTTATCTCCATTACCGACGGGCAGATTATTCTGGAATCCGATTTGTTCTACCAAGGTCAGCGCCCGGCTTTGAACGTTGGCCTTTCCGTTTCCCGCGTGGGTTCCAGCGCCCAGCGCAAGGCCATGAAAAAAGTGGCAGGCAAGCTCCGCCTGGATATGGCCCAGTACCGTGAGCTCGCGGCCTTTGCGCAGTTTGGTTCTGACCTGGATGATGCCACCAAGAAGCAGCTGGAACGCGGTAAGCGCACAGCAGAGTTGCTCAAGCAGGGGATTGGCCAGCCTATGCCTATGCCCGAGCAGGTTGCGGTGCTCTATGCCGTCACGCAGGGCTACCTGGATGACGTGGAAGTTGAGAACGTCCAAACCTGGGAAAAGAATTTTACCAAGAGCCTCCGTACCGGTTCCAGTGCCTGGGTGAAAGCAATTGAAGATAGTGGTGAACTCACGTCTGCACTTGAAGAACAGTTAAAGACTGCGCTCATTACTTTCAAGCAAAGCTAGAATTATGGCTAGTACGCTCGACATTCGGCGACGCATAAAGTCCGTCGGCAATACCAAGAAGATTACCAAAGCCATGGAACTCGTGGCTGCGTCCAAGATGCGCCGTGCCGTGCAGCAGGCCCTGGCGACGCGCGCCTACGCCAAGGCTGCCTGGGATGTACTCACCAACGTGAGCGCCGTGACGAACCGTGAACTTCACCCGCTCCTCATCGAGCGCGAGGTGAAGCGCGTGGCGGTCATTGTCGTCAGCTCCGACCGCGGCTTGGCAGGCGGGTTAAATACGAATATTGTCCGCCAGACATTGGACGTTCTGAAAGCGCAGACTGTGCCCGTCGATGTCATTACGGTGGGCACGAAAGCGGCTGACGCGCTGCGTCGCCTCAACGTGAATATTGTTGCAGCGTTTCCGAATGCCCACACCCACCCGACTGTGGCGGACCTACAACCCGTGGTGAAGATTGCCATCAATGACTACGTTACTGGCGTGTACGATAAAGTTTTCGTGGTTTACACTGATTTCCGTTCTACCCTCGTGCAGAAAGTCTGGAGCCGCCAGGTGCTGCCAATCCGCAAACAAGAACTCAAAGAAGTGTTGGATGACGTTGATAGCTCCATTGCGATGCAAGATATTGAAGGCTTCCAGAACCCCTACCTTTTCGAACCGAACGCCGAAGCCGTGCTGGAGAAAATGTTGCGGAACCTCGTGACCAGCCAGCTGTACCAGGTGGTGCTGGAGTCACTCGCGTCCGAGCACGCCGCCCGCATGGTGGCAATGCGCAACGCGACAGACTCGGCCGAAGAGCTCATTGAAGATCTCAACCTCACTTATAACCAAGTGCGCCAAGCCAGCATTACGCGAGAGATCGCGGAAATTTCCGCCGGTAGGGCGGCGTTGGAGTAGCTCTTTTTCTTTCTTGTCATTCTGAGCAGCAGCGAAGAATCTTGCAGGTCGGTTAACAGGCAGGCAAGATCCTTCACCCCTCGGCATACTCGGGGTTCAGGATGACAGTAAAGAAAACCGTTCCTTCCAAAAAAAAGAAGCGCCACGAGGTAGTCATAGCGCTTCTAAACTAGTTACAAGTTTACGGATGGTCATCGTTGGTTCGGCGTTTGTCAGGGCGGATGATTACCCAAGCCAAAACCAAGCATCCAGTGACCAGTAACCCCCAAAGAATCACCAGAACAATGTTCATGTGTACTCTCCTAGTAACGTGTGTTTGTTAGCCAAGTATGATATGAGTTTGGATAAACTGTCAACCCCCTGAAGGGAAACGTGAGGGGCGAAAACAATTTCGCTCCTGACCCACCTCTTCAACCCGTGTCATCCTGAGCAGCAGCGAAGGATCCTGCGGGCCAATAAAGCGGCAGGCAAGATCCTTCACCCCTCGGCATACTCGGGGTTCAGGATGACAAAAGTAAATACTATCTCTTCAATAATTCATTACAATTTGTCCAAGCGCGGGTGTCTCTGTCCGCGCAGGCACGGAGACCTGCACTTGGATGAATAAATAACCTCATATGACAAACGGAAAAATCACCCAGATCATCGGCCCAGTTGTCGACGTACACTTCACTAAAGACCTGCCGCCAATCTACACGGCGCTCACCATCGAGCGGAAGGGCAAGACGCCGCTCGTCCTGGAAGTGCAGCAGCACTCCGGGGCGAACGTCGTCCGCACCGTGGCCATGGACAGCACGGATGGCCTGGAGCGGGGGATTGCCGTGGCCAACACCGGCGCGCCCATCAGTATGCCCGTCGGCCCCGAAACGCTCGGCCGCATATTCAACGTGGTTGGCTTGCCTGTGGACGGCGGCGCCGCGGTGAAGACGAAGAAGATGTACCCCATTCACCGTCCAGCCCCAGACTTTAAAGACCAGACGACAACGGCTGAGGTGTTCGAGACGGGTATCAAGGTTATTGACCTCATCTGCCCTATTGTCAAAGGCGGTAAGGTCGGCCTCTTCGGTGGCGCGGGCGTGGGTAAGACCGTCGTCATCCAAGAGCTCATTCGGAATATCGCGGCCGAGCACGGCGGCTACTCGGTGTTCGCCGGCGTCGGTGAGCGCACGCGTGAAGGCAACGACCTCTACCACGAAATGAAAGCCAGTGGCGTGTTGGCAAAAACCGCCATGGTCTTTGGCCAGATGAACGAACCGCCAGGTGCCCGCGCGCGCGTGGCCCTTTCTGGCCTCGCCCTTGCCGAGTACTTCCGTGACGAGGAGCAGAAAGACGTCCTACTCTTCATCGACAACATTTTCCGCTTTACCCAAGCTGGCTCCGAAGTGTCGGCCTTGCTCGGCCGTATTCCATCAGCTGTGGGCTACCAACCGACGCTCGCCGAAGAAATGGGTGAACTTCAAGAGCGTATTACTTCGACGAATAAGGGCTCCATCACGTCCGTGCAGGCGGTGTACGTACCAGCGGACGACCTTACCGACCCGGCACCGGCAACGACCTTCGCGCACCTGGATTCCACGGTGGTGTTGGCACGTGGTTTGGCTGAACTCGGTATCTACCCAGCCGTTGACCCGCTCGACTCTACCTCGACAATCCTCGACCCCGCCATAGTGGGTGAGGAGCACTACGCCGTGGCCCGGGCCGTGCAGAAGGTACTACAGCGCTACAAGGACCTCCAGGACATTATCGCCATCCTGGGTATGGAAGAGCTCTCCCCAGTGGATAAGCTGACGGTTAGCCGCGCGCGAAAAATTCAGAAGTTCCTCTCCCAGCCATTCTTCGTGGCCGAGCAGTTCACCGGTTCGGCTGGCAAGTACGTCCCACGCGCCGAGACCGTCCGCGGCTTCAAGGAAATCCTCGATGGCAAGTTCGACGACGTGCCCGAGCAAGCCTTCTATATGAAGGGGACGATTGACGAAGTCCGCGCCTAGACGACTATGCCCAAGTCCCTCCACCTCACTATCACCACGCCAGAGCGCATTGTCCTCGAATCCGAGGTCAGCAGCGTCAACGTTTTCACAGTCGATGGTGAAATTGGGTTGCTGCCCGATCACATCCCCCTCGTCTCATTGCTCGCTCCAGGTGAACTCCATGCGGTGACAACTACTGGTGAAGAGCAGGTCATGGCCGTGTCCGGTGGCTTCATTGAAGTCCGAGATAACCGGGTCGTTATTCTGGCCGACACCGCCGAGCACGCGCACGAAATTGACGAGACGCGCGCCCAAGCAGCACGAGAGAAGGCTCAGCAGCTCATGCAAGAGCGCGCGACGGACGATGTTGGTTTTGCCGATGCACAGGCTGCCATGGCCAAAGAGCTGGCGCGCCTGAAGGTGGTGCGGAAACACCGGAAGAACGTGTAGTTTTAGCTATCCCAAAAGCGTGGTAGTTTATAGGTAGAGGTTTCACCTTTATCAGTAATTCACTATGCACGGATTCAACCAGAACATCGAGCAAGAAACCATCGCGAATACGAATTTTCGCAAGGTGCTGTACACCGCCAAGCACACGCAGCTGGTGCTTATGTGTCTGCAGCCGAGCGAGGAGATTGGCATGGAGGTGCACCCAGACAATGACCAATTCTTCCGCTTCGAAGCCGGGCAGGGGAAAGTCATTATCGATGGTAATGAGTCTATGGTGCAGGACGGGTCAGCAGTCATCGTGCCTGCCGGTGCAAAGCACAACGTCATCAACACCTCGGCAACCGAACCGTTGAAACTTTACACGCTCTACAGCCCAGCCCACCATAAGGATCAGATTGTCCGGACGACGAAAGCGGAAGCAGCTGCCAACGAGGCTGACTTTGACGGGCAGACTACGGAATAGCGATTTCACGTCAAAAAGAAACATCCATTCAGTGCGAATGGATGTTCGTAGTGTTCGTGACGAGCGTTCTTCTACACCACAAGGTGCAGGGGAATGGAACAGTTGGGAGGGAATACCTCTTTTGCTCTTAGACGGAGTTGGGGCAGATCGCCGATTGCCTTTACTACGGCAATAGTATTTACGATGTAGAACCAGTCGATGTGGGGCGTTTTCGCGTGAATGCGTAAGGCCTTCACGTACTCTTCAATTGCCTCGGGGTCATCGTGGGTAATCCTGGCAATGAGAGTTCCATTCTCCCCAATGTGCTGATCCATGTATGTGTTTCGTATTTTCACTGTTTCTCCAATATCTATATGTTGTTTGTTTTCGAATGCACATAGTGGCAGAACGGAACTTTCCTATCAAGTCTAAAGGATAAAAATAAGAGCGGGGAAAAGTATTCCCCGCTTTTTTCGAATGTGTATTACCTTGAGAGAAATGTCTCGTGTGTCGGATCTGGGAATGGCGGTGGCGTGTGTTTGCCAGCACCCCAGAATTTTTTCCACCAACTACGGTGTGATTCTAGCTCGTAGTACTCTCGCCACTGATTAATGTCTGTCGAGAATTGGTCACAGGCATTCAATGATATTGTGCACGAATCGTTTGTTGCACTCAATCTCAGCAGTTCGTGACGGAGTGAATCATCAGTAGCTTCACAGGTCACCTGGCGGTCATGGAAGATTACGGTAGCATCGGCAAACTCTTTCAAGTCATGCGTCGCTTGCGCTTTCACTTGCCCGAGCGTCGTCCGCAGCTGTGCATTCTCGCTACCATGTGTTTGGACAATTTTCTGCAAGCTATCCCGTTCCTGCATGACAGACACACGCTCAGCATTTACTCGAGCGAGGTTTTCTCGCAAGATCGCATTCTCGCTATTCGTGCTGACGAGGATATTATCTTTGTCAGCGATTTGGGTTTTGAGATCTGCGATCTCCTGCTTGTTGCAACCAGCAACTAAGCTGAGCGCCACTATGGCCATGAGTATGGCAATTGTCACCCGACGGTACATATTTGTACCCTCCTTTCAATTTGGGTGTTTGGGAATGAACAAGGTTTCTGTTGAGTTGCCTAGCCTATACCTGGGTAACAAGGCAGTCAATGGGGTAGTACATTTTAAACCTTTGATGTTTTAGCTATACTGTTAGTGCTCATGAAAGTAACATCAACGTCTATCGAAATGCCCGCCATCACCTCTACGCAGCGTAAGTTGAAGAAGCTCTATCGGTTCAACATCGTTATGGCATGTTTGCACTTCTTGCAAGGTGTGGCGTTGCTCTTTGCTAGCAGCAGCTTCAATTTGCCGGTGACTACGGCGTATGTGCAGATGGATCCAATTCGGAACATGCTTGTGCCCGTACTCAAGACCATTGCAGATATTCAAATTGGGCCGCTCGTTGCAGGTTTTTTCTTTCTCTCTGCCTTTGCGCACTTCGCGGTATCGTGCCTCCCAACGGTGCGAGCATGGTACGAGAACAATTTGAAGAAAGGCATGAACTTGGCACGCTGGATTGAGTACGCGTTTTCCAGTTCGCTCATGATTGTCATCGTCGTCATGCTCACGGGTATGGCCGACCTCTCTAGTCTCCTTCTCATTTTCTTCCTGAACATGATGATGTTGCTCTTTGGCTGGATGATGGAGTTGCACAACCAGACGACGAAGCGCACTGATTGGACGTCATTCATTTTCGGGAGTATTGCCGGTTTCGTCCCTTGGCTCATTGTCGCGTTCTACCTCTTCGGTTCGGGCGGGCCAAACGGACACGCACCGACGTTCGTGTACTGGATTTTCTTTTCCATCTTCCTGTTCTTCAACTGCTTCGCAATCAATATGGTGTTGCAGTACAAGAAGATTGGGAAGTGGAAGGATTACCTTTACGGTGAGCGAGCGTATATTATCCTCAGCCTCGTGGCGAAGTCACTGCTGGCCTGGCAGGTGTTCGCAGGCACACTTCGCCCAGTTTAAGTCCTGAGTAATATCCCTATGCCCAAAATTGGCCAAGCATTTCCAGACTTCAATCTTGATACGTACCATCCACACGATAGCAGCCGCAAGGATGTAAACCTCGCTGCATTCAAAGGGAAGTGGCTTGTAGTGTTTTTTTACCCGGCGGACTTCACGTACGTGTGTCCAACTGAATTACGTGACCTTGCCAGGAATTACGTCGACATTCAGGCACTTGGGGCAGAGGTTCTGGCGGTGAGTACAGACACGGTCTACACCCATAAAGCATGGGTCGAAACCGAGACCTTACTCAAAGATGTGCGTTACCCACTGGCTGCTGATCACGCCGGGCTCCTTGCCCGAACACTTGGTATTCTTAATGAAGTCAGTGGCATTGCAGATCGGGGTGTGTACATTATCGATCCTGAAGGTTTGCTCCAGTCAGCAGAAGTTGTGGCCGAGAACATTGGCCGTTCGGCAAGCGAAATAGTGCGGAAGCTCCGAGCCTTGACCTATGTGCGCAATAACCCCGGCCATGCTTGCCCGGTGAGTTGGGATACCAATGGCAAAGATCTTGTACCAGACCTGAAGATTGCTGGGAAAGTTGCCCAAGCACTCGGCGAGTAGCAGCCATATGGTACAGGGCTCTAATAGAACGCGCACAGATGCTATTCTTGCGCTACCCCTATGAAGACAGAGAATACCATTGGACTTGTCGGTCTCGTTGCCGTTGTTGGAATTGTCGCGTTTTTTTCGGCTCGGTACGATAGTTTAGTTATTTCAGTTCCCTTCGTTAGTAGCCCCACGACGAATACTACGTCAGGGCTCACGAATACCTCTGCCTCAGCTTCTCCTTCGGTTAATCTCGATGTTGCAACAGTTGCGAGGCACAGTAGTGCAAGTGACTGCTGGATCATTGTCAGTAAGGGAGTGTACGCCGTGACCGGGTATCTCACCAAACACCCGGGAGGCGCAAGTCGTATTATTCCGTATTGCGGGAAGGACGCGACCACAGCTTTTGCAACTCGCGGTGGTAATGGCACGCATTCATCAAGCGCGAGCGCTGACCTAGCTGCTCTCCGCTTGGGAACACTCGGCAGTACGACGACAGCGAATACGATCACCCAAGTGAATGCCAATGTTAGTACGCTTATTCCACAAAGCGGGGAACGGGAGGATGAAGACGATGATTAATCTCTACACGTTCAGTCGAAGAATCCACCGGTACCTCGTGCTAATCTTCCTTGGGTTGTTCGTGGTTATGTCGGGTACGGGTTCCATCATGCGGTACCCGAGCTGGTTCGAGTGGCTGCCGGCGTGGTTATCCGCTGGTCGTGTACGGTACTTGCACGGGCAAGTGAGTACGTACTTCAGTATTGTGCTCTTCATCATGGCTCTAACCGGTACGTACATGTATTTCCATACGCTGTGGGTGCAGCGTAAGCAGGAGAAATTGAAACTACAAGAACCACCGGCAACCCCACCATCGCAGGAACCGTAGAGTGGAAATCGGGGTCAGTGCTATACTGCCCGTATGTCTACACCAGCGCAAACCCGTCCCGAAAACCTACCGGAGAAAGAGCCGGAAGACATTTTTGCGTTCGTGGAGCAAGGGCAGAGCGGTGTACCTGAAGTGCGGCCCGAGAAGGTTCGCGAGGCCTTGGAGCAGCACGGTTCCCGATTCGAGCCGCACCAAGAGGTTCCATCTCAGGTGAAGGAGTTCCCCAGCCAGACCCCGCCGGCTACCATGCCTTTGCCAATCAACACCGAAGAGCAACAGCTGAAACAGATTGAGTCGGTTCTTTCCGAAGGGCTCCATGACATTTTCATCGCCTTGCCACCGGCAGAGCAGCAGAAGTTCAAGGTGGCAGGGGAGATAGCCGCGCGAGAAGTATCTGGTCTTCTAGCACAGGTGAAGGTGAAGCTCGATGCGGTCATTGCCGTGCTCAAGAAGTGGCTCGGCACGCTCCCCGGGGTGAACCAGTTCTTCGTGGAGCAAGAGGCAAAAATCAAAGCCCAAAAGCTCGTCCGTTTAGTCGCTAGAGAAGAATAGTATGCTGCAGTTCGTCCACGCGGCGCAGGCGCAGGTCGGTACCCTCGAGAACGACTATGCCACGGTTTTTCCTTGGGTTCAGTTTGGTATTGCGTGCGCAGTGGTTGGGCTCGGATTGGTCATCTTCTTCATCATTCGTCGACGGAGCGCAAAACCATCGACCGAAAAACTCGTCTGCCTCATGGTAACGCTGCCAAAGGAGCAGCAAGAAGAGGATTCAGGGAAAGGACCATCGCGCATCCAGCAAATGCAGGAGCAGATTAGCGTGGGGGAGTCATTCTTCTCGTTCCTAGGCAACATGCGCGCGCAGCGTTGGTACCACACGCTCGGCCGGGGGCGGAACGACCACTTCAGTTTAGAAATCGTTGCCGACCGTGAGCTCATAACCTTCTACGTTGTGGTTCCAAAGCCGATGAAAGAGTTCATGGAGCAGCAGATTCAAGCCCAGTACGCTGACGCCGAAATACTCGTCACGCCCGAGTATAACCCTTTCCGTCCCACGTCCCACGTCGCGGCCGCAGCACTGAGTCTTCGGCAACGGTCGCTCTTCCCCATTCTCTCGTACCGTCGCATGGATGTTGACCCGCTCGGGGGTTTAACCAATGCGCTCTCGAAACTGAATCCTGATGAGTCAGCGGTTATCCAGTACGTGTGCCGGTCTTCGCACCCCCGCTGGCATACCCGTGCCGCAGCATCCATTCGGAATCTCCGTGCGGGTGGGAAGGCGAACCCTTCTTTAGTTGGGAAAATTATTGGTGGGCTCTGGAGCATGTTCTTCAGTACGAAGAAGAGTGTGCAGCAAGAGGAAATGCCCAAACCTGTCAGTCCTGTGCAAGAGGAACTCATCCAACGCCTGCAAGAGAAGAACACCAAGCCAGCGCTCGACGTGAACATTCGCATTATCGTCAGTAGTGCCACCCAGCAATCTGCTTCCGTACGTTTACAGAATATCATTTCTGCCTTCGGCCAGTACGCTTCCCCCGAAACGGGGAATCGTTTCTGGAAGAATGCTTGGCACTCTAACGAAACAATCATTCGAAGTTTCATATACCGAATGTTCGATGGCAATCGTTTCACCCTTCGGCCTCGTTACGCCACGTTGAGTATTGAAGAACTTGCCAGCCTGTGGCACTTACCGCTCGCCACCACAGAAACTCCGAACATTCGTTGGGTGCTTTCGCGCAATGCCCCTCCGCCTGTCAATTTGCCAAAAACTGGCGTACTGCTCGGCACCAGCCACTACCGCGGCGAAGAGGCGAAAATCCGTGTGGCCCGGGAAGACCGCCGCCGCCACGTGTACGTCATTGGGAAGTCTGGGGTGGGCAAGTCTGTACTCATGACGCAGATGGCTTTGCAGGACATTACGAACGGTGATGGCGTGTGCGTCGTGGATCCGCACGGAGACCTCATCGTCGACATCATGGGTCGGATACCCGCCCATCGCTTGAAGGACGTTATCCATTTCAATCCGTCAGATATGCAGGCCCCGGTTGGTTTGAACATGCTGGATGCCGAGAACCCCGAGGATAAAGACTTCGCAGTGCAGGAGATGATTTCTATTTTCATGAAACTCTTCCCACCCGAGATGATTGGCCCAATGTTCGAGCACAACATGCGCAACGTCATGCTCACGCTCATGTCCGATCCCGAGCACCCGGGTACCATCGTCGAAATCCCCCGGATGTTCACCGACCCAGTGTTTCAGAAGGTAAAGGTCTCCAAAGTGACTGACCCTATTGTGCGGGCGTTTTGGGAAAAGGAGATGGCGAAGACCAGCGACTTCCATAAGTCCGAAATGCTGGGCTACCTCATTAGCAAGGTCGGCCGGTTTGTGGAGAACACCATGATGCGTAATGTCATTGGTCAATCGAAGAGCGGCTTCGACTTCCAGCGCATTATGAACGAAGGCAAGATTTTGCTGGTGAACCTCTCGAAAGGTACAACTGGCGAGGTGAACGCCAACCTCCTGGGTCTCATTATTGTTTCGAAGCTTCAGATGGCAGCCTTACGTCGAGCATCATTACCCCAAGAGCAGCGCAGAGATTTTTTCCTCTACATCGACGAGTTCCAGAATTTCATTACCGACTCCATCGCGACCATCCTTTCTGAAGCGCGGAAGTACCGTTTGAACCTCACCATTGCCCACCAGTACGTCGGGCAGTTGGTGCAGGGCGCAGATACAAAAATTCGCGACGCGGTGTTCGGTAACGTCGGCACAGTCGTGGCATTCCGCGTGGGTGTGGAAGATGCCGAGACGTTCGCCCAGACGTTCGCCCCCACCTTCAGTGCCTTCGACGTAACTAACGTAGAGAAGTACACCGCAATTGTAAAGCTCCTCATCGACAACACCATGTCGAAGCCATTCACCATGAAGACGTTGCCACTGGCCCCAGCGACACCTGGCCTCGTTGAGCACCTGGTAAGCCTCTCACGCAAACAGTTCGGCGTCCTGCGGGAAACCGTAGAAAAAGAAATCCTGGAACGCTCCCAGCTCGGCGCAGCTGCCCCGCCACCGATGGTCGCGGAGCGGAAGGCATAAATCACCATGAGCATTGCTGAAGACGCAGTGGATTTTTTAAAGGCACATCGTGACGAGCTCATCGTTCGTTTTGCCGACCCACGTGCATATCCGCCAATGGACGATCCCTTTACCATTTTTATGGCGGGCTCACCCGGTGCAGGAAAAACAGAGTTTTCTGAAGGTTTAGTGAAGAGTTTGGCTCGCCGAAAGCCGTCAATACAATGTGTCCGAATTGATGCTGATGAAATTAAGAAGATGCTACCACAATATACAGGTAGTAACTCTAACGAAGTACAGGGTGCTTCCGCTCTTGGCGTGCAAAAACTATACGATTATTGTTTAAAAGAAAGGCAGAATATTCTACTTGATGGGACATTCGCAGACGACAAATATTGTATAGAAGATGTTGCACGTTCAATTAAGCGTAAACGGAAAATTGGGATTATTTATATTTATCAAGAGCCAGAAGTAGCATGGAAGTTCACACAGATTCGTGAAAAAGAAGAAGGTCGTTACTTACCTAAAGAAGCTTTTATCGAGGCATTTTTTGCTGCCAGAGAAAATGCAAATCGCGTAAAAGAAATGTTCAAGAAGGATGTGGAGCTTTTTCTCATAGAAAAAGATTGGTCAAATAAAAGCGTAAAAAAGACACGCTTCAATATTGATAATATTGACAATCATATTGTTTGTCCGTATACTAAAGATCAACTTAGAAAAAGCTTATGATTACACGTCTTCTTTCATTTTTTAAAGGCAGCCAACATGGTCGCCAGAACTTTTTTCGCCTCCCTTCAGGAGAGCAAAAAAAGTTGATTAAGCAGGCTGCGCAAGAAGCCAACCGTGCTCAAAGTGCACTTGTTGAAACCTACCAACGAAAGCTTGGGGATTCCCAGTCCGTTTAGGTTTCTTATTCTTTGATGCACAGTATAATCCCCAGGTCTCAAACTGGGGAAGTTATTTGTATTTACAATTTCATCTTAGCGCCCATGGTCGCGGAGCGGAAGGGCTAGGCTTTTTGGAGGATTAAGAACCTCGTCCGCCCCGTAAGGTCGGCGAGGAATTCGTAGTGGTAGCCAGTCAGTCGGTCGCCAACGCCCGTGAGCCAACGTTCTTGTGCCGGATCAATTTCGAGAATGGCTAGGGCGATATTTCGTTCTATTATTTGGATGATAAGTTTTTCAATAAGTTCAAGTCCTCGCGTGCCGCCGTGGAGGGCAAGTTTGGGTTCGTGGGGTACATTCTTGAGCTGGGGTTTGGTGAGGTAGGGGAGATTGGCTACCACCAGTTCGGGCTTTTCGTTAGGTTTGAGTACAGATAAGAGCGAGCCGCGGCGGAACGTAATGCGATTCGCTACGTTATGCGTCCGTGCGTTTTTTTTGGCCATGACAATAGCTTTCGCGCTCACGTCCGAGGCAATGATTTTTACCACAGGTAAGTACTTCGCCAAGGTCACGGCAATGCAGCCAGAGCCAGTGCCAACGTCGATAATTGTTGTGGTTTCCTTCCGATCGACATGTGCGAGTACCCAATCAACAAGTTGTTCAGTTTCGGGTCGGGGGATGAGCACATCTTTCGTGACCGTAAAGTCCAATCCGTAGAAGCCCTGGTGGCCAGTGAGATAGGCGAATGGTACGCCTCGGCGACGTTTCACCACGAGGCCGCGAAACTTTACAAGTTGAGCTGGGGTGAGCGTAGTTTCTGGGTGCGCGATGAGATAACTGAGAGGCTTGCGAAGTACGTGCACGAGTAAATCCCTTGATTCACGCAAATCAAGGTTGGCGAGACGAAGTGCCGTCTCGACGTTACGCAGTTGCAGTTGGGGCGGCATCCCGACGGGCTTTCATGAGCGCTATGAGTACTGGCTCAATGTCCCCATCCATAATTCCTGTGAGGCCATGGTAGTTCTCCTTCAGGCGGTGGTCGGTCATGCGATCCTGAGGGAAATTATAGGTACGGATTTTTTCGCTTCGGTCGCCCGTACCAATTTGGCTTTTCCGGAGGTCAGAGGCGGCTTGTACGCGTTTCTCCTGCTCCATGGCGAATACCCGCGCGCGGAGGATCTCCATGGCTTTCTCCCGGTTTTGCTTCTGCGAGCGTTCGTCCTGCATCTTCACCATAATGCCGGATGGAATGTGCGTCATGCGGACGGCCGAGTAGGTAGTGTTCACCGACTGCCCGCCATGGCCTGATGACGTCGTCACTTCAAGCTTGATATCTTCTGGCTTGATTGTTATGTCTTCAGCCTCGACGATGGGTAAGACTGCAACGGTTGCAGTTGACGTATGTACACGACCACTTTTCTCGGTGTCCGGTACACGCTGCACGCGGTGCACACCCGATTCAAGACGGAGCATGCCGTAGGTGTCGGTACCGTGGACCTCGAAAATGACTTCTTTGTAGCCACCAATGCCCGTGCGGTTGGTGTCTACAATGTTCGTGCTCCAGCCGCGGCGTTCAGCGAAACGCATGTACATGCGTGCCAGTTGGGCGGCGAACAAGCCTGACTCGTCGCCCCCGGCGCCAGCGCGTATTTCAATAATCGCGTCGCGTGTGTCGAGTGGGTCGCGCGGGCGTTCAATATCTTGAATTTGCATTTCGATATCGGCAAGCTCTCTTTGAATGCGCTCTTCTTCTTCTTTCCCTAAGGTGAGCATATCCGCATCACCATCTGCTTGCATACTGCGTGCATCAGCGAGCTGGTGCTGCATGTGGTCATGTTCGGTGAGGAGGCCAAGGTGCTCGACAATATGAGAATGCTCACGGGAGAGTTTCTCTAGACGCGAAGTCTCACCAGTGCTGGCTGCTTCTTGCAACTGGTGTTCTAGTTCCTCGCGTCGTACGTTGAGTGCGTTTCGGTCTACTGCCATGGGGAAAAACCCTACGCGGGTATCGCGGAAGGGGAGTGTAGTGAGTTAGTTACTTGCGCTTTTTCGACTTTTTCACTGTTAACAGAGCTGTCGCCTTTGCCGAAGACTTCTCTTTCAGGCGCTTGAAACGATCGACGCGGCCTTGGGTGTCTACCATTTTCTGCTTGCCGGTGTAGAGCGGATGGCAATTTGAACAGACTTCAACGCTCAGCTCCTGCAGGGTGGAACCAGTAATAAACTTATTGCCACAGCCGCAACGTACAGCGGCGTCGTGATAGTAGGTTGGGTGAATCTTGTCCTTCATAGGTTCGTACTATACCACGTTCAGATGATGCGTCAAGCACTTGGAAGTGCCCCCTTGTCAGGGATGAAACACCGTGGTAGAGTCATGACGTTCTTATCTCACATACGTCGTTTGCCAATCCTGGCAAATCTGGTGCGGATCCTGACCTTCGCCAAGCGCGGGGCCCCCGTTGCCGATACGACGTAGCGGCAATTAATGAAAGGACTACACGTATGCGCGAGGTTACTTTACTCGAAATGCTCCAGAAGGGCGTGCACTTTGGCCATCAAGAATCTAGGTGGAATCCGAAGATGAAGCCCTACATTTTTACGTCTCGGAACGGAATCCATATCATTAATTTGGAAGCGACCCTCGACAAGCTGCAAGCTGCCGCGGCTTTTGCTGAGTCCGTCGTGCAAGCAGGCGGCACAATTCTTTTCGTCGGCACGAAGCGGCAGGTGAAAGCAATCGTCAAGCAGCAGGCCGAAGCGAGTGGAATGCCCTACATGACCGAACGCTGGATTGGCGGCACCCTCACAAATTTCAGCACCATCCACGAGCTCATTAAGAAGCTCCGTCGGCTGAAGAGTGAGCAAGCAGCTGGTCTTCTGGATCGGTACACGAAGAAGGAACAGGTTGGTTTGCAGAAGGATATTACCAAGCTGCAGACAGAAATTGGCGGCATCGAGCAGATTGACAAGATCCCTCAAGTACTCTTCGTCATCGATTGTGCAAAAGAGCGCACAGCGATTCGTGAAGCTCGGAAGATGAATGTCCCAATCATTGCCATCTGCGATTCAAATGTGAATCCCGACCTCGTCCAGTACCCCATACCAGGGAATGATGACGCGACAAAGTCGGTGGAACTCCTCACCAGCGTGATTACCGAATCCATTAATGCTGGCAAGAAACGTCAAGCTGCGACGGCTCCTGCTGTGACCCCTGTCCCTGCAGTAGTAGCGTAATCATTTAATCAACTCACAATGCCTGCAATACCCGTAGCCGATATCCAGAAACTTCGCGAGCGCACTGGCGTTGGCATGCTCGATGCGAAGCAGGCGCTCGAAGCAGTCGGTGGTGACCTCGATGCTGCGGTAACGGCGCTTCGAAAAGCTGGTCAGAAAGTTGCGGATAAGAAAGCTGCCCGGGCAACGCGAGAAGGTGTGGTCGGTGTCTACGAGCACAGTAACAAGAAGCTTGTGGCAGTCGTTGCTGTGGCGTGTGAGACTGACTTCGTTGGCCGCACTGCAGATTTTCAGACGCTTGCGCACGAGCTCGCAATGCACGTTGCAGCCGCAGCACCCACGTATCTCACGGCCGCTGAGATCCCAGCCGATATCCTGGCGAAAGAAGAAGATATTGCTCGCAGCCAATCGACCGGGAAACCAGAGGCTATCCTCGCATCAATCATCCAGGGAAAGCTGAAGAAGTTTGTCGAGGAACATTGCTTGCTTGAGCAAAAGTTTTTCAAGGACGATTCGAAGACTGTTGGTGGCGTTGTCCAGGAGGCAATGCAGAAACTCGGGGAGAACATTCAGGTTAAAGAATTCGTTCGCCTAAGCGTGTAGCACATGTTCATCGATTGGATATTTCTTGGAGTCTTTGGCACCTGCGTCGTGGTCTGTGCCGTGGTGGTCTGGCGGAAGTTACCGCAACTTGCCAGTATACGCACCGAGGCAATTCCTAAGCACCAGCAGCAAGCGCGGAAGCAACAGATATTAGACCATCGGTTACAACAGAAGCTAGGTAACGCCGAAGCGGCGATTGTGAGAACGCTTAAGAAGGGGTTCACGGGATTGTGGCGTGGGCTGCAGACATTGCTCCACCGTTTACATGAACTCGAACGGGAGTACCGGCGGAAAATCATAACCCAGAAATCAATAGAAGATCCTGAAGTTTTACGCTCCCGACTAGCTACTAGTCTCGCTGATGCGCAGACTGCAATGGCAGCCGAAGACTACATCCGTGCTGAGCAACTCTTTGTTGACGTGGTTGCACTTGATCCGAAAAATATAGAGGCGTACCTTGGACTCGCTGATGTGGCCATGGCGAAGAAGGATTACAAGAATGCGCGTGAAGCTCTCCAGTTCGTATTGAAACTGCAGCAGGGGAATGACTCGGCGTACACGCGGCTCGGCCGAATCGCAACTGATGAAGGGAATTTTTCTGAAGCAGAATCTGACTATCTGAAGTCCGTGAGTTTGAATGCTACGACCGCGACGGCACAATTTGAGCTCGCGAACGTTGAGGTGAAACTCGGCAGTACGGAGAAAGCTCAAATCGCTTTCCAAGAGGCAGTGAAGCTAGAACCTTCGAATCCGAAGTACCTCGACGCACTACTCGCGTTCGCAATCCAGAATTCTCGGAAAGTACTAGCCCGCGAAACGCTCGAGCGGCTGCGTGTAACGAACCCAGAGAATCAGAAATTACCTGAACTTGCAGAAGCAGTGAAGAACCTATAAGGTTGATCGTTATCATTTGCACGTCGATGCAGTACGGCGAAAGTCGTGTAGATCGCCCAGTCACCTTTGCCGATGTAGCTCAGCTGGTAGAGCAACTCCATGGTAAGGAGTAGGTCGCCGGTTCAATTCCGGCCATCGGCTCCAGAGGTGACTGGGCGAATACAAATTTCTGTCGCAATGCTGGAAAATATCGTTTAACCCCCAGGGAATTCAGAAAATTTTTGCCGGAGTAGCTCAGTGGTAGAGCAACGCTTTTGTAAAGCGAAGGTCGGAGGTTCGACTCCTCTCTCCGGCTCCATGAACCACTCACTGTCGTTCGGGTTCATGGCAAGCCACTCATATTTGTAAGGCTTGCCAACAATTAGAGGATGTAGTGGTTCATGCCCTGCACCGGAGTCACGCCTTGCGGGACGACTGGTACAGGGCAGCCAGAAAAGTTTCTATTCATTTCACTCATTGATGTCTAATCTACTATGTCGCAAGATAATTTGATCCACCTGGAGTGCACGATTTGCAAGCATGTGAACTACCACTCGAAGAAGAATAAGAAGACACTGAAAGGACGCTTGCAATTGAAGAAGCACTGCACGTGGTGCGGTAAGCATACCTTGCATAAGGAAACGAAGTAAGAGATTTTTTAATTTTCCTAGTAATTTTTTAAAACCTGTGGGGGTGTGGTGAAATGGCTATCACAATGGTCTCCAAAACCATTATTCAAGGTTCGAGTCCTTGCGCCCCCGCCAGCCTTGGGCTGATAGGATTTTTTATTATGGGCGATAAGAAAGTCCGCTTACAGAAATTCATTGCGAGTACTAGTATTGTGTCTCGGCGAACAGCTGAAGACCTAATTGTTGCTGGGCGCGTATACGTGAATGGTACACAAGTCATGAAGCTTGGTACTAGCATTGACCCACACATTGATCACGTTCGCGTGAATGGCAAAGACCTAGTTCCTGTAACAACGTTTCGGTACATTGCCGTGAATAAGCCCGAAGGCGTAACCTGCACGCATGCCCAGTACAAGAACGAGCGCACGATCTACGATATTATTCCGGGGATACGGGATTTAGCTATTGCTGGCCGTCTCGATAAAGATTCTGGCGGTTTGCTGCTCCTCACGAATGACGGGGAGCTCGTGAACCAGGTGACGCACCCTCGGTACGAGCACGAGAAGGAGTACGAATTTTCGACATCACGACCGCTCGATGAAGATGCATGCAATGCGCTCACCCAGGGTGTCAAATTGAACGAAGGGTATGCGCGTTTTGACACTTTCACCGTGGTTGGCCCAGTGACGTACCGCGTAGTAATACACCAAGGCTGGAAACGGCAGATTCGACGTATGGTTGGTACGGTGCGCGGTGACCTAACGCGTCTCACCCGTGTCCGCATAAATACGCTTGAACTAGGTAGCCTGCAACCCGGTGAGTGGCGCGAAGTGAAACAATCCGATATCCTCGCAGGGTAGTTGTAGCATACATGGCATGTCGTCGTTTGGTTTTGGATTGACGAATGAGGAGAATTGTGTGACAATGATGCAGCAAGGAAAAATCAAGAACTTTGATGAAAACGCCAACGAAAAAACGATTCATCCACCGCATCATGACCTCTCGCGGTGTGCTGCTGTTGGAAGTTATCCTCATCGTCATAATCCTCATTGGCATTACGAAAGAAGTTGTTCGGCGTATGTCGCTTCGGCAGGAGATTGCCACCCTAGAGCAGCAGATTGCTGAACTACAGGCTCAGAACCGTAGCCTGGGGGAGTACGTCGCCTCAATTAACACGGATAGCTTTCGGGAACGTGAAGCCCGGAAACGTTTGAACCTACAACGTCCTGGGGAAACGCTACTCATTGTGCCAGAAGCAAATAGCACATCACTCATCGCAACGGAAATATTGTCCAAAACGCCCGGGACGTCGAATGCGCAACGTTGGTGGTACTACTTTTTCTCTCCGAATTCTTAACCCTCGTTTACTATGACTGACCTGCATCCTGACCATGAAGCTGTCCGCGCGGCAATTACGCAGATGCCTCCGCTGGCTGATCCTGAACACCACAACCTGAAGCAACTACCACCTCCACACATCCATTGGGTTCGGCGTATAAGTCTTTGGGTTCTTGGCGTAGTCGTGGTGGTTATTCTGGTATTCGCCGTTGGCTTTCTCCGTTTTAGTTGGCAGCGCCCAGCGCTCCTGTGGGTTGCCCGAACGATGCACTTGCCAGTAGCAATTGTTGGGGATCAGTGGCTGTCGTATGAAGACTACCAGAAGGACGTGCCGAACATTGCCTCGTATCTGCAGCGGAATGAGCCACCGGATGCCGCAAGTCAGCGAACGTTAAGTACTGATGTGTATACCCGAAAGATTATTCTCAATAAGATCATTGGCGAATCCCTCCTCACTATTATTGCGAACGAGCAGAAAGTGACAATTGCTGAGGTCGACATACAGAAGACGTACGACGGGTACGTACAGCAGTCGGGGAATGCTGCGGATGTCGAGCAGTACATCAAGACGCTCTACGGCTGGAACGTCGAGCAGTTCAAGCTCAAGCTCATCAAGCCGCAAGTCATCCAGGAGAAACTAGCAGAGAAATATTTTGCCGATGTGAAGAGCCAGGTTGCGACAATTCGGGAAAAAGTCACAGCGGCGACATTTGCCGATACGGCGAGTAAGGAAAGTCAAGACGCACAGACAGCAGTGAAGGGTGGGGCAATTGAACTCAACACAAAGATTATAGCAGATGAGTACACTGCTGAAGCGGTGAAGACGATTATCGCGCTCGGAGATAAGCAAATTAGCGCGGTACTCGAAACGAGTCGGGGGTACGAGATTGTGCTCTTAGAGAAAAAGGTCTCAGCCTCGAAGAAGGCCGACGGAACGGTGTATAGCTTACGACGAATTGTGAAAACTCCAGACTTCAATACGTGGTTATCTGACCTCGTAACTGCCAAGGCAGAAAAGCTTCGGGTTATGCTCTTCGAGCCACGATTCCGTTGGGAAGCTGCGTGCGGTGTGTTGGCGAAGTCTGAGCCAAGTTGTAAAGATACGACGAACACGAACCAGAACACGAATACTAACGAGTAGGGCGTACTACCCCCAGCTGAGTACGTTTAATGAAAATTCCTGGAGCCGATGAGAGGATTCGAACCTCCGACCCATGCTTTACGAAAGCATTGCTCTACCAGCTGAGCTACATCGGCACAAGTTGGCCTGCCATGAACCCGAACGATAGTGAGTGGTTCATGGAGCGGGTAACGGGAATCGAACCCGTATCTCATCCTTGGGAAGGATGCATACTACCACTGTACTATACCCGCCTGAAATTTATCTAATCGTCATAGAGTGTACCTAATGACCCACCCCATGACAAGAACGTATCGTCTCATTAGTCTCCTTATTGTCCTGGCCTGCTTCGGCTGGGTCCGGGCAACGGTGGCTGTAGAACCGACTGTCGTTGATCTTACTGCCGACCATGCCGGAGGGGAGATTCGGATTGGCGATGGTTTCCTTGTGAACATTCGCGCCGCTGCAGTGAGCGTCCCAGCAAGAGTTACCCTAGCGCCTGGAGTTGTTCTGCCCTCGCCGCTCCCTACTCGGTACAGCCAAGCGGGAACAGCGTACAAGTTTGATGTAGATACAGCAACCGATACGCCTCTGGCAGCGAAATCCCTCTGGCTGAAGGTGCCGGCGACGCCGCAGCCTGATTCTGCGACAGTCCTCTTGGGTTACAATGAGACGACAATGACCTGGAGCATTATTGGTGGCAAGATTGATACAGCGAATATACTCACCGGCTCCACGTTACGTCTCCACACTGTCATTGTGCCAGCGGCTGACCTCGCAACCAAGCCGGGGGCGTACAATGATGGCTTAGCCGTAACGACGACGAGTACCGTAGTAGATGTACCGGTTGGTAGTACGGGTCAGAATTTCGTTTTACCAATTTATACCCTTACCCTTCGAGCCCAAGCCTACTCTCAAGCTGCAACCTTTGTCCTTACGCCAGATGCTACGCTGCCTGCACCGCTTCCCGCTAGGTACAAACAACGGGCAAATGCACTCCAGGTGGGCCTGCGCGGGGCTGATGGTATTCTTCAACGTTTCACACAAGGCGTCGTCATTACCCCAAAAGTATCAGGAAATGGTTTCTATCCGCAGCGCGTACTCTTCTATAACCCCAGTGTAAAAGTTTGGGAAGTGACGAGGAGTAATACCGCTTACGTCATGGGGTACGCTGTCGTAGTGTATGATGTCGGTGAAGAAGTTGGCATTGCCAGCTGGTATAAGAGTAAGAAGCATCCAGATGGCGTAGCACACAATCGGTACCCCATGGGAACCAAGCTGAAAGTTACGAATTTAGAGAATGGCAAATCGACGATTGTGAAAGTGGTATCTCGTGGGCCTTATGTACGGGGTCGGGTTGTTGACTTAGTCTACACGGCGTTTAAGAAGATTAAAGGTTCAAATGGTGGGCTCGCTCGGGTTCGGGTTGCCGCAGTTGATCCTAAAGTGTTAGGGGATACAGTGAGTAATCCAGTTATATCCCCAGTGGCCGTTGATCCCACATCTCCAACACCCGTCACTTTACCAGTGAGTAGTACCGCTGGCGTGGCCTACGACGTTGAGCAGGGGACGATAGTCGCTGCGAAGAATGCAGATGAGGCTCATCCTATTGCGAGCCTTTCAAAGCTCATGACGGCGCTGGTTTACTTGGATAGAAAACCAACTTTTAAGAATATCGTAACGTACCAGAAGACGGATAAAGCACTGTTCTGCTCGTGCTTGTACGTGAATCCTGGCGAGACCATGACCGCGAATGATCTTTGGCATGCAATGCTCATTGGGTCAGCGAACAATGCTACCCGCGCTCTTGTGCGTTCCACAAACCTCAGCGAGGAAGCTTTCGTAAAGCTTATGAACGAGAAAGCCAAAACACTCGGGCTTGCCACACTGACCTTTGCTGATCCCACTGGGCTCGACCCAGCGAATCAAGGGTCGGCACGTGATATGGCCAAGCTCGCGGCAATTGCATTCAAGAATCCAGAGATTTCCAGAGCCACGGTGAAAGAGAGTTACACGTTCAGTACCCGCAACACGAAGAAAGTGCACACCGTGAAGAATCGAAACAAAATGCTGGATACTGGTTGGCAAGTCACGGGTATTAAAACGGGGTATATTGAGGAATCTGGGAACTGTTTAATTACCCAAGTGAAGGGGAAAACGACTGGCCGAACGATTGTCAGTGTCATACTGGGCGCTGCTTCGGCTGTGAAGCAGTATGCAGACACCGAGAGTACACTCAGTATTGGCTTTGCAAACCTCCAATGATAACTTTTGAAAAAGTTTCAAAACTCTATCCGCACGGCGTCGCTGCCTTGAAAGATGTGAGCGTGACGATAGGTTCAGGTGAGTTTGTTTCTATTGTAGGGCAGTCTGGAACGGGTAAGACCACATTCGCGAAAATGATTATCGCTGAAGAGCACCCAAGTGAAGGTCGAGTGATTATTGGTGATTGGGACATTTCGCACATTAGTTTGAAAGATGTTCCGCTGCTCCGGCGTCAAATTGGTGTCGTATTTCAGGATTTCAAGCTCTTGCCCCAGAAGACACTCTTTGAGAACGTTGCCTTCGCGCTGGAGGTAGCCGGTGTCACGCACGCGAAGATCATGCAGATTGTTCCTCAAGTCTTCAAGATCGTGGGGCTGGAACACAAACAGCATCGTTTCCCCCGTGAAGTATCTGGCGGTGAGCAGCAGCGCGTGGTTATTGCCCGAGCGCTCGTGCACCGACCAAAAATTCTTCTTGCCGATGAGCCAACTGGTAACCTCGATGCTATTAATGCAAATGAGATTATCGAACTGCTCTTGAAGATAAATGCGTTTGGCACCACTGTCGTTCTCGTTACGCACAATCGGGAAATCGTCAATGGTTTGCGCAAGCGCGTGCTCACGCTTGATCACGGCCACCTCGTCGCTGACCAAGCAACTGGGAAGTACCGTCTATGATGCTCCTCCAAGCTAGTCGTGCGCTTCGCTTCGCCAGCCAGAATGCTCGACGCAACCTGTGGCTTTCGCTCGTCACGACAATCATTGTTGCTGTTGCGGTTTTCTCCATTTGCCTCGTTGCCGCGTTGAATGTCGTGGGACAGCGAGCACTCCAAACCGTTGAACAACGGGTGGATGTGACGCTTGAGCTGAAACCAGATATCACCGAAGACCAAGCCCAGGATTTTCTGCAGCGCTTACGTGAGCAGCCAAAGGTGAAGAGCGCAGTGTACCAAAGCAAAGATGAGGCATTCGCAGCATTCAAGCAAACTCATAGCGCTGAACCTAACATTCAAGAACTTCTCGCTCAACTTACCGAGAATCCACTTCCGGCTAGCATTACCATTGTGGCGAAGCAAGTAACGGCCTACGAAGCCATACTGCAATTCGTTGACCAGAGTGAAAACTCCAAGTTCGTGGCTGATAGTAAACGTGATTTCAAAGACAGTCAGCTCGTCATTGCGCGGTTGACGACCATTACCAATCGTGTTCGCGATGCGGGTGTAGGCGTGAGTGCGGTTTTCGCTATTCTCTCACTCATCGTCGTTATAAATACAATACGTATTGCTATCTACACCCATCGCGAAGAAATCGGCATCATGCGCCTTGTCGGTGCATCGAATGGCTTCATCCGTGCGCCGTTCATTCTGGAGAGCCTCATCTATAGCACGGTCGGTGCGGGAATTGCTATTCTCGCAATCTTTCTACTGTGGCAAGGCTCAGCGCCATCGTTGCATACGTTCTTCTTCAAAGGGACAGACGTCAATGTTGTTGGTCTACTCCAAGAAAATTTCTGGTCAATTATTGGTTTCCAATTTGTCGGTGCGCTTGTGTTGAGCTCGCTGAGCGCGCTGTTTGCAACGCGTCGGTATTTGAAGGTGTAGTATTTTCCCACAAAAAAAGGCCGAGACCCGAAGTATCGGATTCCGACCTTTTGGTTCCGGGACTTGGAATCGAACCAAGATACTGGGCTTCAAAGGCCCATGTCCTACCGTTAGACGATCCCGGAAGAGTATCAATGCGATAGGAGTGTAACGAACAATCGAAGAGACATCAAGCCAGCGCCCAAATGGTGTAGAACCTGTTGTATTACTTCGCTTTCTGCAAGGTGAGGGCTTGTATCGTTTGACCGATCAAGACGTAGATTTTTTGGTTCCGCTCGTCGACAGTCATTGCCGTTGCATTACCGAGCGTGTCGTGTACATACTGGTTTATGAACTTTCCATTCTTGGTGAACGCGACAACGCGTTTGCCTATAGGGTCGAGGATGTAGAGGTTCTGTAGTGTAACGTCACCAGCGAGTTTCGTTGCAGTCGTAAGCTTTGGCTCAATTTCAGAGAGCACCAGTGTCACTCGACGACCTTGGGTAAACTTCTGTACTTCCCCGTTCGACGCGACAGTGTAGATTGAACCATCAACAGCAATATCACTTGTTGTTGCAAGACTTTCACTTTGCTTAAGCCATTTGATTGCGGTGAAGCCCGAGCCTTTCTTCGTCGCTCGGAGAATTGTACTATTCGCCACGTCGACAGTATAGAGCGCAGCATTATAACTCACGAGGCCTACCAAATTCGTATTTGCAGTTGGCACGGTGAGTGCGGAGCGGGTACCAGTTTTTGTACCCGGGCGCTGCTCGATAACATCTTGGTTTGCCATGAGCGCAATGAGCGAACCGCTCCCATACGGTGTCAGCTCTTGGATTCCAGCGTCACCCGGTAGTATGACATTGCGTTGCACTTTTCCATCTGCACTTGGAATGGCTAGGAGTTGGTTATTTTTTGCGTCCGTTGAGTACAAATTTTGACCCAGCAGAGTAAGGCCAATTGGTTGGCTTTCTGACGGTAAGGTTGCAAACTCGGTGGGTGCGGTTGTAATTGCGTGGCGGGTTTCGGCGAGTACATCACGAATTGCATTTTGGGATATGGCGCGTTCTGCATCTTTCAAAGTTTTCTTCGAGAGTGCATCTAGCTTTGTTTGTGCATCTCGGAGGAGTGTCCGAGCTCGGTCTTCATCGCCGTAGATGATGCTAGATTTTGCCTGGTCAATTGCCTGGCTTATTGCAGTGATGTTCGCTTTTTGCGCTGTTGCTGCTGCACTTCGATTGCGTTGCAGACCAATGCCGATGAGCGTGAGGGCGAAGATTGCGGCGACTGCCACTGTACCGTAGAAGAGTAGACGAGAGCGTCGAGGAAGTTGCTGCACATCAGAAACACGTTGCTCAATAGAAACAGGAATTTGTTTTGGCGCTCGCCGGACGATGCTGCCGAAGCGTTGCAAGGCCGAGAGAATTTTGGGGGTGGCCTTTAATGCTTGCCTACTTCGTTCCCATATGACACTAGGTATTTTTTTCAAGAGCGCCCGGCGGTTGGCTTTTGCTCCAAACCGTGTTTGCTGGGCAACTGGGGGGAGTGGACGCTGACGCACTGTCTCTTCACGTTCGGTCGGAACGGTTTCGAGCACAGGTGAGAAGCGGGTTGGTTTTCGGAGCACCCATGCACGGAATAGTACACGGGCATTTTGCCCTGCTTGTTTCAGCCCGCGACGCACCGCTGGCCATAGGGATGGCGTGAGGAATGCCTGTGTTTGCGCAGATTGAGCAATCATAGCGTCCATTGAACGTTGTGGGGCGCCAACAATGTTTGCATTGCGTATTGGTTCCAATTTTTCTATGGTCACTGGCACTTCGTGGCGTTGCAGGATGACCGCTGCAAAAGCCGCATGCGTTGGATCAACACGGAGAGTCATTTCCAGCTCGCGCGCAGCGCCACCCATAGGAGATTCTACAATGGTGCGTCGGAGTTTTTCTACCGAGAAGTAGTCGAGGAGATTTGACGTGCCGAAGAATATTGCGTCAGAATTCTTAAGTGTTCCGGATGCAATTGAGGCAAAAAGTTTCATGGGATTCACTCGGCGGCTCGTTGCGCGTTGGTTACCCAGGAGATCAATAACTTGCTTCTCGTGGACGAGGAAACCGACGAGGCGGCCGACATCAGCGAAGTGCACTTCCTGGTTCCGGACTGTGAAGAGCACCATCGAGAGCTCATCGACCCATGAGGCGCCGAAGTCACCAACGAGCTCACCGATGTAGCGGTTGCAAGCTTGAATGGTGTGTTCAAAAGCGACGTCCGCGTGCACCTCTGGCGAGGTGTAGTACGCAGCCTTTAGGAAGTCCTGTAAACGGCTTAAGAGTTCCTGGTAAATACGTTCATTTTTGGTGAGCTCGGCGACAAATCCAAGTTGTCCCAGGGCGCGGTCTTCTGCCGGGCTTGGGTGCGCGATAAAGACGTGGGTCGTTGACCGGCTTCGTGTAGCGTCGTAAATCAGCAGTTTTTCGATGCTTCCCATGGTTTCCTTGTTCCAAAAAAGTACCCAAAGTATACTACAGCTACACCTCTCCGGCGAGCCGACTCTATATGCTCCAACACCTTTTTGGCACGACTACCCGCTACCTAGTTTTGCGTGTTCTGGTTTTCAACCCAGAGCATCAATACAGCGTAGTGGAGCTCCGTCGAAAGCTGCATGTAACCGATGCTGCCATACGCGCAGAGCTTCAACGTTTGATAGCTATCCAACTCGTGGTAGAGGCCGCCAGTGAGAATGGGAAGACGTACCATTTTGTGAAAGAGGCGGCGATTTTCCCTGAGCTCCGAGCGCTCTTTCTGAAAGCCCAACTTCTAACCGAGTATGACTTTGGCAAGAAGATTTTGGCAATTGGGCGTATTGCGTACGCTGCGCTAACGGGTTACTTCACGAATGTTCCCGAAGCGAAAACTGATATCTTCATCGTTGGCACGGTTAACCGTGTAAAACTCCGTAGGCTAGTGCGGCGGTTTCAGCACGACATGGACCATGACGTGCGGTACACGGTACTTACCAAGAAGGAGTACCAGTACCGCAATGACATTACCGATCGTTTTCTCTACGACATCCTCGAGAATCGAAAAATTGTGCTCGTTGATAAACTCCACTCGTGAAGAAATCTCTGCTCGTCATTGTCGTAGGGTTTGAAGGCACCACAATTGCATGGCTACGTGGTGCACACCGACACTCAAAACACTTTCCCCAGACTGGTCGCGGTCAACTCCTCAATCAGATTGCTCATGTACTTAGCCCAAGGCAAGCACCCTACTTGACTGGTGTTGTCGTTGCTAAAGATAGGCTTTCATTCTCGGCAACGCGTTCACTGCTCACCACCGCGAACACATTGGCGTTCGCTGCACAATGTCCTATCGTCATGGTGCAAAGGCAAGATCAGCAAGTTGACCTGGCGGTTGTCATTCAGGATGGTGAACGTGCACTTCGGGAAACGCCACAGAAATATTTGACCCCGCGTTACGATGCCGAGCCAAATATTTCTAAACCCTCACGGGGTTTGAAGTTTCACGAGAATGCCGGTGGCGTTGTGTACGACCCAGCGAAGCGCGCATTGCTTTTTGTTCAACGCAAAGACAACCTTCGTATCGGAACACCCAAAGGCCATCGTGAAATCGGGGAGACACTGCTTGTTGCTGCGAAGCGGGAGATAACTGAGGAAACTGGGGTTGCTGATTTCGAGTACGTCGCTCGTTTACCTGGTGTGCAGTACCTTTCGGACGACCACGGGAAATTAGCGAAAAAAATACCCCATCATCTACATCACTTCCTTTTTTTACGGACGAGCTCTCGAACGCTTCCTAGGGTTATGACAGGCGAGGTGGCAAACCTCAAACTTCTATGGGTTCCAGTGGCATCACCAAAACCGCCGAAAACCTTACATAAGGATCTGCGCTCAGTGCTCGCACAAGCCCGGGCAATACTCATTGCCAGAGGCATTGTGAAAGTCCGGAAAGTTAGCTCCTAGCACTCTCAAGATTCAGTCTGTGTCTTTCTTACGCTACGCTGCTTGTAGCGGTGCTTTGGAAGAGGTGGTGCATTCTCACCGATGGTGTGTATAGTGGCTCGATGAATGGTAATGCAGCCACCAGAATGTATTGCCGGTAGAGGCGGAGCAAAGACCGCCCGCCGAGCTGCTCGACCGTTTGTGGATCGAGCTGCAAGAAGTGCCACACCGTTGGGACGTTCAGCTGCACGAGCGCTGCAGACGTCCGTCGACCTATGCCCGGGATGATACTCACGGGTAGCGTATTGAGTACCTGATGCTCATGGCAATCGAAGTAGCGAAACCCTGGCTCGACACACGCTATGGCAGCCAACTTTGCAAATGCAATAGTTGAACCAATGCCAACCGTGATGTTGCACTCGAGCTCTTTCCAGCACATTTCTTGCATGTGCATGAATACTGCGGCGCGTTCCAGGGCATTAACCGCTGGAATGGTAATGGTTATTGCATAGCCAGCTTCGTCCGTTTTGACAACTCTGCCCCAACGCTTCGCCTGGGTGAAGAAAGCTTTTGAGAAACCTTGCATACGTTCCTGGTTGTACTGGCGGATCTGCACGTTTAGGAAACGTTGCCGTAGACGGTGTACGGTTGTTCCAGGTCGTACGCCCAATGCTCGTGCCAGCTCATTTACATCGATAACTCGTCCAGATGCATTGTTTGCATCAACGACAGCGAATGGCGTGTTCCGCAGTGATGGCTGTAGCGCTTGTTCAACGCTCGCGACAAAGTTCCACAGCCGCACGTGGGCGACTGCTGTGCCGTTGCTGGATGCGCGTTGTGAGAGGCGAGTGAAGAAGTTCATTGTGCCGAAGAAAAACCGAAGCTGTAAAGTAAAAAAATAGCTTAGGAAAATTTCCGAATGACGCCTATGACTTTTCCTTGGATGGTCACGTTCTTCACGTCTATGGGTTTGTAGTTGACGTTCGCGGGTTGCAGTCGGACGAAGTTCTTCTTGCGGAAGAATTTTTTCAGCGTCGCCGTGCCATCTTCCAGCATAGCCACAACCATATCACCATCATGAGCGAGTTGGCTCTTCTCCACCACTACTAGGTCGCCATCGGCGACGAGGCTTTCGATCATCGAGTCACCACGAACTTTGAGGATGTACGCATTCTTACGGCCGACCAGCTCGCGCGGCACGGCAACCATATCCTGCTTGTCTTCAAATGCTTCGATAGGGGAGCCAGCAGCAATTGTGCCAACTAACGGCAAGAGCATGGAGGTGGCGCTTGCTTCCTCATCCTGCTCGGGTTCAGATAGGGTAATGCCTCGCGCGTTATTTCGGTCGCGTTTTATGAAACCAGCTTCCTCTAAGAACGCCAGGTGCTCGTGCACTGTAGCAAGGGAGGAGAGGTTAAACGCTTTGGCAATTTCCGTGAGCGTAGGGGCGTAACCGTTGTCCTGTATGGACTTCTGAAGGTATTCCAGGATGGCGCGTTTCTGCTTGTGGAGGATGGGAGCCATAGGTGCAGGGGAGTATACCCGAAGGAAAGCCGAAGTTCAAGGTTTATTTACTTAAATATTCGCCATTTTTACGGTGACAGAAGAAACAACGTGTTTAGGGGTGTGGATAACTTATACCGCTACCGTTAGCCAAGAAATAAGCTTTTTAAAATTCTACCAGGTACAAAAATGCTAGAAATGTGGATATTGTGCCTTGACCACGTCTGAAGCATCGAGTATGATTGTCTTCCGAAAGAAACATGGCTCAGTGCTTTGAAAACTCGGTAGAGTCCTCAACATGAAGGGCGCAGCAATTGACCATTAATTTGGCCACACACCTGTTAACAGGTACATCGTAGCTGCTACAGCAATCCCGCATCCTTCACTTCGGTGAAGCAATGTTCCTAGAGCACCACTGAACGCACGTAGAGAGTACTAACTCCGTGCACCCGATCGAAGCTTGCTCGTTCGTAACTGAACCAGCCTAACGCTCATCGATCTTGTATCTATGCCGCTCTAGCAGACTGGTTTGCCTGCCCACTCTTCAAGCCTTTACTGGCTGATGTATCGACCTGCCGATTTCAACAACGGACGTATCTACCAAGGTACGTCCGTCTTTTTTTGATCAATTCCACAGGTGCTACACTACTGGTATGCAACAGCAGCAATGGTTCCTCGGCATTGACGGCGGCGGGACGAAAACCGAAGCACTCCTTGGCATTGGGAAACGCGTTGCCTGGGGAAAGGCCGGTCCATCAAACCCGCATGCAGTTGGTATAGCATCTGCGGCGAATAATGTGAGAGCAGCTGCCCTCGCAGCTGAAAAGCAACTTGGTCGGAAGCGACCGTATAAGGCAGTTATTGGTTTGGCCGGGATGGATACGCCAAAAGATGTTTCCATTATGCACCGCGCGCTCACCAAAGAACTTCGTGGCATTTTTGCCCCAGGCTGGAAGCTCGTGAATGACATTGTCATTGCCCTGCGTTCGGGAACGGATTCTAAACAGGCAGCAGTGATTATTTCTGGTACTGGTTCTAATGCGTACGCTCATGGACCAAAGGGCGTTGCGCGGGCTGGCGGACGCGGACATCGGTTAGCTGATGAAGGCTCGGGGTTTGCACAGGGCAGCGCAGCACTTCACGCCGTGACCAAAGCGGCAGATGGTCGTGGACCAAAAACATTACTTACCGCGTACGTCCTCAAGCACTTCAAAATTCGTAACGTTGATGCACTGGTGCGTATTGTATACGAACCAACATTTGGGAAACCACAGATTGCCGCGCTCGCACCCTACGTGCAATTCGCCGCGGAGAGAGGGGACCACGTTGCGAAAAATATTCTCGTTCATGCAGCTATTGAGCTGGCTTTACTCGCCATCACGGTTATTAAAAAGAGTGGATTGCAGCGAAAGGTCTTCCCCCTCGTTACCGTTGGTGGGATTTTTAAGTGTCCAATTATTTTGCCAACGTACTTCCGAGTGGCGGTGAAACAGGTTGCACCGAAAGTGCAGTTTGTAAAACCCAAGCTGCGCCCGGCCTTAGGGGCGTGGTTGATGGCGGGGGGAAGGTAACGAGCAAAAGTATATGTATAGAGAAGGTGATCCACATAGCTCAGGACAATTGCCGGATGCTGAATCAAAAGAGCAAGAGCATTTGGTTGAGTTAGGACGCATTACCTTGCTTCGGCACGGACAAACCGAGTATACGGATGAATATCCAGACCTCACCGTTGAAGGGAAAGCGACAATAGAAAAGAGTGCTGAGCAAATAGCACGAGGTTTACGGCACGAAGAGGAGCCAATAATAGTAAGCTCCGATAAAGCGCGAGCACGTGGTTCTGCAGACATTATTAAAGAGAAGATTGGTTATTCTAAAGAAGTGAAGATTCAACCCAGTATGACCGCGATGCAATTGCGCGATCGTGAGCGAGCCAAAGAAATATTTGAAGAAATGCTCGCAGAAAACAAGAATACGCATAAAGAAGAAGCTCCCGTACGCGGTGTGGATCGTGCTTACTTGCATGATCAACGCTTTGAAGATGCAACGATCTATGAGCCTAGAAGTGAGGTAGAGAAGCGTTTTTTTAAGAATTTGGAGTATACAATACGCGCTTTTAACGTTGTGCATAAACATAAAGAGTTACAAAAGCCCCATATTATTGGTGTGTCACACTTTGAACTCCTTGGGCAGCTTAGTGAGAAAGTATTTAATTTATCTGAACGTGGCGAGGAACCACTTAAACATGGTGAACTAATAGAAATTGAAGTCCTTGCTTCTGAAGAAAACAATCAAGACCAAGTTGAATTGCAGATTTATTTTCGGGGTGAACAAAAACAGGTAGGATTTGACCGTCGAACCCGTACACTTTTAATAGGCAAATGACGTATTTTGAGGCTCTAGAAAAAAATAGTGTTGTTGGCATAGATGATTCGTGCGTGAAAACCGTGGATTCGGTCATTTCGAAAGTTTTTTTGTATAAAACGTTTGCCCGCAAAGTATACCGATATGACAATGGCTTTGTAGGGAGGCTAGATGATCCAGTTTTTCGTAGGAAATTCGTGCAAGAAGATTTTGTATGGAACAATTTGATGTGTCCCGAGATATATCTTCATCTCGAAGGCGCCAAGCAAGTAGATGGGGTTTGGCAAGTATGCCCCATGGCCGAAGCAGAAGATTTTTCTATTGTCATGGCGAAAGTTGATGTAGAAAAGAATCTGCACCATACCTTGTTACAAGGCAAGGCTAATGCAGTGATAGTGGGTAAGGTTGCAGATACAATGATGACGCGTTTACACAACTTAACTTTGTTGAAGGCAGCAACAATCCCAACGTTTAAGAGGCCATGGCGGGAGCTCTACTTGCTCCGATTGCAGGATTTACGAGAATGGTGCGCAATGGTCCCGGAGCAGCTGCCAGTAATGTACGTTCAAAATGTTCTTCAGGCGTTAGAGAAAATTGCCGATGATCCGTACGTACGTGCGTACGATTCTGCCAAAATGCAGGTTGCTATTGATAATCACGCTGGAAATATCCTCATTTTTGACGACAGTATTGAATTCTTGGACATTTATCAATTTAAAGAACACTGGCTTGCAGTGGATCCGTTGGTGAATATTACTCGGCCAGCCGCTGATGTTTTTGCGCTTGGTGGCGAAGCGCTAGGTCAAGCTTTTTTGAAAGCTGCAACGCCGTACTATTCCATGCCTGATGATAAGACTGTATACGCATATTTAATTGAAGCAGCACTCATTCTCGTTGCATACCAGTACATGCTGAAAAAACCCGACATCGCTGCCCGGTATTTAGACTGGATTGATAGTCACTTTTTGAAGATACAATAGAAAATTATGCCCGACCAGCCGATCTTTTCCGTTTCGGAATTCGTTCAAACCCTCAAAGTCCACTTGGGCCGGTTGGGGGAAGTTGTGGTTGAAGGCGAGGTCGCGGACTTTCGGGGTTTGAGCCGCGAGACGTTGGTCTTTTTTGAAATAAAAGATGCAGGCAGCCGCTTACGTTGCTTCATGCTAGCGCACGAACTCGAGTGCGACTTAGCAGACGGCATGGCCGTGCGCGTTACTGGTACCCCGTCCGTCTTCGTGAAGAACGGGGGATTGCACTTGCGCGTCTCGAAAGTGGAACTCGTTGGCCAAGGTGCATTGCAACAGGTATTGGAGAAAACCAAGAAGAAATTGGAAGCCGAAGGGTTGTTCGCCCCAGAGCGCAAACGCGCTATTCCAGTGTTTCCAGAACGCATTGGTTTAGTGACCTCGAAAGACGCAGCGGCACGGACAGATGTTCTCCGCGTCCTCAAGAATCGTTGGCCGTTTGCGACGGTCGTTTTTTTTCCCGTAGGCGTGCAAGGTGCCGGCGCAATTGCCAGCATAGTACAAGCTCTGCAGCACTGTGGAAAGTATAGTCTCGACGTGGTCATATTGACGCGCGGGGGTGGGAGCCTGGAAGATTTGCAGGCCTTTAACAGCGAGCTCGTCGCGCGCGCAATGTTTTCCTGTACTTTGCCAATAGTCTGCGGTGTTGGGCACGAGCGAGACTGGACCATTGCTGACCTCGTCGCGGACGTTCGTGCTGCGACGCCGAGTAATGCCGCCGAAATCGTCAGTCCCGATCAAGAGCAAATTCTAGCTGACGTGATTGGGCTCCGTGACACGATGGACGACGGTTGGCGCCAAGTGCTCGGCGAGCTTTACGACCGGCTCCACCACCTCACCCGTGACTTGGCCGATGTGGTGCAGGGGACGGCGCAACGTATTCAACTGCTCGGCCAGCAACTCTTGCAGTCATTCACGTTTGCCCTGGAGCACTCACGCGTCGGGTTGGCTAATGCCGCGAAACTCGTATCGTCACTTTCTCCTACTGCGACGCTCGGCCGGGGGTATTCCCTAACCTTACATGAAGGCAAGGTCGTCCGTGATGCCCACGACGTCGGGCAGGGGAGCCGCTTGCAAACCCGGCTGAAGCGTGGCACCATTCACTCCACTGTCGACTAATCCTATGCCCAAGAAAGCAAAGTCAAGTTTTGCCACTGATTTCGCCGAGCTGGAAGCACTCGCGCGGAAATTTGAGTCTGGCGCATTCGATGTGGAGCAAGGCCTGGCCGACTTCGAGCGGGGCATGGCGTTAGCAAAACAGCTTAAGGACCGGTTGAAGACGGTAGAGCAGAAAGTGGAAACCATCAAAGCCAAGTACAAGCACACCGAGGAGGCTAGCGCATGATTCTCTACGACCTTCGGCAGGATATTGTGACTGCAATTTACAACCTCTACGCCGAGGTGGCAGGTTTGACGCAGAAAGAAGTACCATCGGTTGACGTAGTTAGGGCAGCCCTGGAATCAGAGACTAAGCGGTACATTCTTCCTGCTGGATCAGGGAATGAACTGAAAGCCGAGCTTTGGTATATCCAGGATCCGAACAAGAACCTCATTTTCACTTTCGCTTTCCCTACAGATTTGACCAAAGCGCAACTCGAACGCGCCGAAGCTGCAAAGGCCACATTCGACCAGAAACTGCAGCAGTACTTGGTGGACTATTACTTCTAGGTGTATCATGCAGGTATGCAACCACGAAGCGTAAAAATCTTTGTCCTCAGTGTTGCACTTGTGGGGGTGGCGTTCATTGCCGCGTATGTGCTAATGAAGGATAAGAATTCAAATGCCAACACGAATAGCCCTGCCACCAACATCAGTGCGAACCCTAATCTTACGCAGCCGAATCCAGGCTTGCTCTTGATCGTCACGCCGAGCAAGGGGCCAGCCGCAGGCGGAACAGAGGTGAAAATTACCGGCGAGAACTTCATCGGAACACCGAAGCTCCTATTCGGTACTATGGAAGCGAAGGATGTGAAGATTATAAGTAAGACCGAAATGACTGCCACGACCCCAGCTGGCACGAAGGGGCAGAAGGTCGATGTTTCCCTGCAGGCTCCAAGCGCCCCGAGCTCGACCTTGGTTGAAGGCTTCACGTACCAGTAAAGCCCAACGTTCACCTGTGAGCAGTTGACGATTGACTCGGCACCAGGGTACAGTGCCGCTCCCTTATGCTCTCCAAACGTTCCGCCTACCGTCTCTACCGAACCCTGGAAATCATCCCCGGCGCACTCGTCTGGCTCGCGTTTGTCTTGGCCATTGCACTCTCATTTGCCAAGCCGCTTTGGGTAATTAGTTTCATTATTATTTTCGATGCGCTGTGGCTCATTCGTATAAGCTACCTCCTCGTTTTCTTGCTCACGTCCTACCGTCGATTCCGTTTTGAGAGTCAGCGTGATTGGTCAGGGATGGTGAAGGTGCTCCCAGGCTATGACGATATCATTCACCTCATTTTTCTGCCGACCTACAAAGAGTCGGAAGCGGTGGTGAACCAGAGCCTGGAGAGTTTGACCAACGTACAGTACCCCACTGACAAGCTCTTCGTCGTGCTGTGCGGCGAAGCCAAGGATGCGCAGCACTTCCGTACCATTGCCGCCACTATGGAGGCGAAGTACGGCAAATCGTTCTTCCGTTTCCTCGTGACCGAGCACCCGCAGGACGTTGCTGGTGAAGTGGCGGGCAAAGGTTCGAACACCGCATATGCAGGACGACTCGCGAAAGACCTCATTGACGAGTTGAAAATTCCGTATGAGAAAATCGTCGTCTCCAGTCTCGACGTGGACACGGTCGTGCACCCGCAGTACCTGGCCTGCCTCACGTACCACTACCTCACCGTGCCAAACCCGACCCGGGCAAGCTACCAGCCTTTGGCGGTGTACAGCAATAACGTGTGGGAGTCACCGTTCCTCATGCGCGTGGTGGCTATGTCCACCACCTTCTGGTTGATGACCGAGCAGATGCGGCCCGAACGGCTCTTCACCTTCTCCTCGCACTCTATGCCGTTCCAAGCATTAGTGGACGTCGGCTTCTGGCAGAGTGACATCGTCACCGAGGATAGCCGCATCTTCGTGCAAGGCTTCGTGGAGTACGACGGTAACTACCGCGTCGTGCCGCTCTTCATCCCGCTGGCTATGGATACGGTGATGAGCCAGTCAATTTGGCAGAGTTTGAAGAACCAGTACGCACAGCAGCGGCGCTGGGCGTATGGGATAGAGAATTTCCCCTTCATGGTGTGGCACTTTTGGGGGAATAAGGCGATTCCTTTCCTGAAGAAATTTCGCTACCTCTTCAACCAGCTCGAAGGATCATTCTCGTGGTGCACCGCCCCAATCCTTATTTTCATCCTGGGTCGGCTACCGATTGCCGTTGCAAACCACCAGCACCTTACTTCGGCAATCACGCAGAACACCCCACACATTCTTTCCATCATGATGACCGTTTCCATGATTGGTTTGGTTGCCTCAGCAATATTAAGCATGACCTTGCTTCCGCCGCGCCCGGCAGCCGTACCGCGGTGGCACTGGGTGGTCATGTTCTTGCAGTGGGTAATTTTTCCGGTCACCATGATAGGCTTTGGCGCCATCCCTGCCACTGAAGCACTCACACGGCTCATGCTGGGGAAGTACCTGGGTTTCAACGTCACCGAGAAGTTTCGGGTAAAAAAATAGCGCCCACCGTAAATCGGTAAGCGCTACAGGTTTCGTGTTCACTCGCACTGCAATTTTTTATCCCTCGCGTACTCGGCAGCGGGGGAGTTTGGGAAGTGCGCCAAGAGCTGGGTAATGTACTGACACGAGAGCATGTCTGCATCTTGGCTCGCCTCGAGTTTCCCCACGAGGTTTGCAAGACTCAGCAGGATATGTCCGTGCACGTCAGGCGTAAAGAACTGTCGTACCGTACCGCTGAGCGCAATACTGTGCAGGGCATGGAACGTATCGTAACTCTTTTGGTGGTACGCCCGGGCAGAATCGAACTGCTTTGGTGCATCTCGGAACAAGCATGCGCTTAGGAATTGCACCGCCAGATTTTTCGGATTCTGCTGGCGGATCGTATCCATGAGCGCGAATGCGCCAAGTGCTTGGTTTTCGGTTTTCCCGGTGATTTTTCGCCAGAACCCATCTTCTTTTGCGCGGAGCCCAGTGGCAACGGCAATGTAGGCGGCAATCACGGGGTTATTCGGGCAAACTGCCTGAGCTTTGCGGAAGTAGAACAGCGCAGAATCTGCATCCTGACGCTTATTCGTAGACTCCATCATGAATATGCGGTTTGCAAACAGTGTTCCAAGCGTTGTCCAGGCAGTGCTATCTGACCTGGAGATTTGTTCGAGCTGTCTGGTTGCAGCAGATCCGTGTGTTGTGTTTAACTGCGTACCAGCGAGTTCAGGTGTCGTGCAAGTGAAAGCAATGGTAATGAGCAGGGGTTGAAGCATGTGTGTCCTTTATGTTTTATATTTTTTGGATTTTCAGTACACTCTAGCGAAAAACCCGCAGCTAGTCAAGGCATCGCGTGCGCGATACACTGTACCCATGCGCAAAGTTCTAGGAGTTTTACTCATTTTGATTAGTACAATTGTCGGTGTCGTGGTCCTCCTCGGCTGGGGGATTCGGACGTCACTGCTTTCGAGTGCGCCATGGAAAGCAGGCTTGCGTGAAACGCGGGTCTACGATCGGCTGCTCGTTGAGGCATTGCCCGAAATAGTTGCAGAGAAGATGGTGACTGACAATGTACTAGAGAAAGCGCCGCTTACGCCGAATGACCTGGTGGCAATTGCACAAGGGACACTGTCGGCATCGTTCCTCCAGCAGCAGCTGGAGCGTGGGCTTGATGTCGCATTCGATCTGCTGCATAGTCGGACGTCGCTTTCGACGACAAACTTCATAATCCCGCTGCAGGACGTTAAGCGACAGCTCCCAATTGCCGCGCAGGAGCGCCTGGTCGCTCGCGTGCAGGCACTTCCCATTTGTGTTGCTGACCAACTGAAAGACTTTGAAAAATTCAAATCTCTCACCGACGCCTTGCCACCGTGTCGGCCGAAAGGGCTTGATGTCGCGGCTATCGTTCGGGACTCCTTGAAGATCGATGAAATCACCGCGAATATCCCGGCGACCTACGACGTGGTTGTGGAACTGCAGAAGCAGCGTACTGCAGATAGCAATGTGAAAACTCCTGCGCAGCAGATTGTTGCCGTGCAAGAACAGGCGAAATTCATTTTCCAAATCCACTGGTACCTGACATTAGCATGGATTGTGTTACTCCTCGGGCTTGGCGCGCTCTTCATCCCGCACTGGCGCCGGGTGGTGCAGTGGTTCGCTGTTGGGCTGTTCATACCAAGCATGCTCCTCATAGTTGGTACGCTCATTGGCAAGGGCATGCTACCTAACCACTTCACGGTGTCTGACCGCTCGGCACAGGTGCTCGCGAATATTGCCCAGCCTGTCGCTGCATCACTAGTCCACACCGTTTCACTCCACATGTTCATGTACAGTGGCGCTGCGGCAGCACTCGCCGTTATCCTCTTCACGCTCGCATACTCGTTCGCGCATCGACGCTTGAAATCCTAGGCGACTCGTAGTACACTGCGCCCATGGCAGAAATGAATCCAATGCAGACTCCCTCAAAATCCCGACGCGGCATTCCCATGCCGGCGGCGCTCTTCTTGCTTACTATTGCTATTGTCCTCGTCCTTGGTACTCAACTCTTTCAATCGTTCTGGGAGAATCGGCACCGCAGCAATTCTTACCAGGCAGTCTTCCTGACGAGCGGACAGGTGTATTTCGGTAAACTAGAGCGACTAACCAAGAAGGAAATTGTCATTGTCGATGTGTACTACCTGCAGTCCACGGATAACCCGCAGCAAGCGTCTGGGACGAAAGCCGATACGAATGCAAATATCAATACCAGCGCAGCTGCAACTCCGCAGTATTCGCTCATCAAACTGGGTGGGGAGCTGCATGGCCCGCAGGATAGAATGTACATCAGCCGCAGCCAAGTCTTGTTCACCGAAGACCTGAAAGATTCCTCCCAAGTGGTGACGGCGATTCGGCAGCAGCAGAAGTAATTTGTATTTCTAAAGAGTACGACCATGAGGTCGTTTTTTTTGTTATCCACAGGGGCTTGCTCTGTATGCCTAATTTGTCATCCTGAGGAGCACAGCAGGGCGACGAAGGATCTTGCTGTAGTGGAGAAAACCGCAAGATTCTTCGCCCTCGATTACTCGGGCTCAGAATGACACGGGGTGGTGCTGGGGTGTATTGTGGTTGACGAGAGCGGGAAAGTGGTGTAAAATGGTTGCAAAGGGTGAAAAGTGGATAAAAGTGGGGATAAGTCAGAAACCTGTGGATAACCGTGTACCCGAGCCGCCGAATGGCGTAGCGAGTGGTTCACGGCAGATCCCTCTCAATAACTTCGGAAATGATGTTCATCGGCGAATACCACCACGGAATAGATGAGAAGGGCCGGGTTGCCATCCCGGTGAAGTTTCGTGAACGCCTGAGCCACGGTGCGGTCGTGACTAGGGGATTGGATCGCTGTTTGAGTGTCTACCCTGCCCGCGACTGGGCACAGCTCGCGGATAAACTCGCCAAGCTCCCTATTGCTCAGGCAAACTCCCGAGCCTTCGCTCGTCTCATGCTTGCGGGAGCAATGGAACTGGAAGTGGACAAGCAAGGTCGCGTGATACTACCCGACTACTTGCGCACCTACGCTGGCGTGAAGAAAAAGGTCGTGGTGGCTGGGCTCTACAATCGCTTGGAAATCTGGGATGCTGCGGCGTGGGCCAAGTACCGCACGGGGACCGAAAAAAGCTCAAGTTCGATTGCGGAAGCCTTGGGCTCGCTCGGCGTCTAACGTTAGCGGGCACCATGCTTGCCCACGAACTTGCCCCGAACCTGAGTAGCACGAGTGGTTCAGGGCACATTCCCGTTCTCTTACAAGATGTTCTTCGCCTCACGGCTCCTCAGCCTGGCGAAAATGTTATAGATTGCACGCTCGGTGCTGGTGGGTATGCGGAAGCTTTCCTGCAGGCAACAGCACCAGCTGGTCAATTGCTCGGCATCGATATGGATGTCGCTCTTGCACCAAGCGTCGGGGAACGCCTTGCCCCATTTGGGGAGCGGTTTCACCTGGTGCACGGATCGTTCGCAGCGCTCGCGAGTATTGCCAAAGATTTTCCGACGCCCTCCATAATCGTCGCAGACCTTGGCCTCTCGAGCGTTGCTCTCGATAACCCCGAACGCGGTTTCAGCTTCCTGCACGATGGTCCCTTGGACATGCGGATGGATCAGACGAAAGGAGAAACAGCCGCTGACCTCATTCGTGAAATATCGGTCGCTCAGCTCGAGCACATGTTTAAAACCTATGGCGAGGAACCGCACAGCCACACGATAGCTTACGCGATTGTGGCGGCGGTGAAGCGCCACCCGATCATGCGGACGAGTCAACTCGTGGCCGTCATCGACGACGCGTACCGGGCAATTCTCCACGCCCCACCTGGGCGCAAGTTGTGGCTGGGTCGTGGCCTGCACCCGGCGACGCGAACCTTCCAAGCACTACGCATTGCCGTGAACGGTGAGCTCAAAGCGCTCGAGGTAATGCTCCCGCAAGCGTTCACGCTCTTACCCGCTGGGGGTCGGCTCGCGATTGTGAGCTTTCACTCCTTAGAAGATCGCATGGTGAAGCAGTTCATGAAACCACTATGTGTCCGGTGCATTTGTTCGCCTGAGCAGCTCCAGTGTACGTGCAGCCGCATACCCCGAGCCGTGAGCCTGACGCACAAAGCCGTGCAAGCCAGTCAAGAAGAAATTTCAACTAATCCTCGAAGTCGCAGCGCTAAACTCCGCGTACTCAAGAAAACCTAAACACCCTATGTCAAAGTTCTCCCAACTTTTCAAACGCTTCACGACGCGCACTGCTGACCGCAACCGCGAGGTGACTGCTGTGGGTGGGACGAACTCTGTCGTCCTCCTCGGTGTCGTCATCTTGCTCCTCGGCGGCATTTACCTCTTCCAACTCAATCGTTCTTCGACGAAGAGCTTCGCGGTCTCGGCGCTGGTGCAACAGCAGGAGCAGCTCTTGCAGCAGAAACAAGAGTTAGAGCTGCAACAGGCACAGCTTTCTGCTCTCTCAAACCTGGAGAACGCCCCAGTGGTGAGCCAACTCGTTGCGAGTACCAACGTTGAGTACCTCACGCCAGCCACGAGCGACGTGGCCCGGCGTTAATTTTACCTTCTTCTTTTCCATGGTGCCCCGGCATCGAAACCGGACTACACCCCGCGGCCACGACCGCCTCTGGATTATCCAGGCGGTCGTTGTTGCGATTGCGGCAATAATTACCATTCGACTCTTCACCTTGCAGGTGCTGCGACATTCGGCCTACGCTGCCATAGCTGAGAATCAGCATAACCTAGGGGCAAAGCTCCAACCGCAACGTGGCGGTATTTTTGTGAGAGATCGCGCCAATGCAGCCGTCCTCTTCCCGCTGGCGACGAATCGAGAAGAACCTACGGTGTACGCGGTGCCATCCAGCATTACCGACCCAGCCGCAACCGCAGCAGCCATTGCACCGTTGCTTGGCATGACCACCGATGTGCTGATACCGAAACTCGCGAAGCCAGGTGATGTGTACGAAGTGCTACAGCGACACCTCACGTCCGATGTCCGGCTGGCGATTGAAGCCTTACAGCTCAAAGGGATTCGTTTCGAAATGGAACGGTGGCGGTACTACCCCGAGAGTTCATTCGCCAGCCATGTCGTTGGGTTCGTGGGCTACAGTGGCAATGAGCGGAAAGGTCTTTACGGCGTCGAGTCTGCACTGGATGATGCGCTCGCGGGCAAGGCGGGAAAAATAACCGAGTCTTCTGCCGCCAAAGAGTTCTTACCCGTCGGCGGCGGTCTACTAACTGAAGCAACAAATGGTGCAAATGTGACGCTTACGCTTGACCATACCGTACAGTTCCAAGCCTGCTCCAAGTTAAAAACCGCCGTGGCAAAACACGGCGCCGACGGTGGCGCGCTGGTTATCATGGAGGTGAAGACCGGTCGGCTGCTCGCCGTGTGTGGTCAACCCGACTTTGACCCGAACACGTACTCGAAGACCGAGAACCCCAGCGCATTCAATAACCCGGTGGTATTCGGCGCATACGAACCCGGCTCCGTGTTCAAGGCAATCACCATGGCGTCTGCGCTGGACTTAGGAAAGGTGACGCCGACGAGCACCTACGTGGACACCGGCGCGGAGAAAATTGGCTCGTTCACCATTCGCAACTCCGACCTCCTCGCCCACGGCCGGCAGACCATGACCCAGGTGTTGGAGAAATCTTTGAACACTGGCGCGATGTTCGCGGCGCAGCAAATTGGCATGCCAGCCTTCAGTCGGTACGTCCACAACTTCGGCTTTGGGGAAAAAACTGGCGTAGAGCTCTCGGGCGAAGTCGGCGGCAACTTGCAAGCCTTCTCGAAGAAAGGTGATATCTTCTTGGCAACATCGTCGTTCGGCCAAGGTATTACCGTTACGCCCATCCAGCTCGTTGCCGCATTTGGTGCGCTGGCGAACGGCGGCAAGCTTATGGAGCCGTACCTGGTGGACACCGTGGACTACCCGAACGGGCAGGAGGTGAAGACTGAGCCGAAGGTGGTTCGGCAAGTGCTGCGCGAGGATACGGCGGCGACGATTTCCGCCATGCTGGTGAACGTCGTGGAGAACGGTCATGGCACACGCGCCGGGGTTAAGGGCTACTATGTCGCTGGAAAAACTGGTACAGCGCAGATGCGTGCCAGCACCGGCAGTGGCTACGATGCGCATAAGACCATTGGCTCGTTTGCGGGCTTTGCGCCTGTAGAAGACCCACGTTTTGTCATGCTGGCTCGTATTGACGTGCCCAAAGATGTGCAGTACGCCGAGAGTTCGGCGGCACCGCTTTTCGGTGATGTCATGGACTTCCTTTTGAAATACTATGACGTCGCTCCGACTCGGTCACTTGAGTAGCTTCCCATCAGCGTGTGTGGTTGCTAGGGTGTGGCTATGAAGCGCTTCATCCTCCGCATCCTGCAATGGAAGCTCACCTTCCTCGCCAAACGCATACTGAACCGGTACGCGCCGGTTGTGGTTGGCGTGGCAGGATCGGTTGGTAAGACGTCCAGTGTGCAGGCGATTGCCTTAGGCCTCAGTCGTGATTACCGTGTGGGCCAGACGTTGCGTAGCTACAACCAAGAGCTCGGCGTGCCGCTCTCCATTTTGCGGCAAGAGACAGGGTACCGGTCGCTGTGGCGATGGATTGCGATTCTGTTCCGTGGTTGTTGGTTAGCTTTCGGTCCGAAAGATGTGACGTACCCAAACCTTTTGGTTCTGGAACTCGGTGCAGATTCGCCAGGCGATATTGACCGGCTGATGGCGTGGGTGAAACCGCAGGTTGGCGTGCTCACCGCGGCCACCATCGAGCACGTGGAGTTTTTCGGGAGCATCGAAGCGGCGATGGCCGAGGAGCGGAAGGTGATTACGAAATTGCCGAAGACTGCCGTAGCCGTCATGAACGCCGATGACACAAACGTGATGGTCGCAGTGGGATCGTGCAAGGCGCGTATCGTTCGGTACGGTCTCGGTGACGGAGCGGACGTGACGCTGACGAACGCTGGTATTCTTGGCACCGACGCAAATACTGTCCAAGGTGTAAGCGCCAAGGTCGTTGTCGGCGGAAGTTCCGTACCTATCGTTGTGCGAGATACGCTTGGCCGACATTCACTGTACGCGGTCGGTGCGGCATTCGCCGTGTCGCACGCGCTCGGGGTGAAGCTCACAACGGCGTCAGAGCAGTTACGCACCTACCAAGCACCAGCCGGACGCATGCGGCTCATCCGCGGCATCAAGAACACCGTCATCATCGACGACACGTACAATTCTTCACCCGCAGCCGCAAATGCGGCGCTCGACACGCTCCACGAACTCTCCACGCCTGGCCGCAAGTACGCGGTGCTCGGTGACATGCGCGAGCTGGGTTCGGTGAGCGACGACGAGCACGCCAAGCTTGGCAAGTACGTCGTTGGGAAAGCCGACGTCCTGGTCACGGTCGGAGAGTCGGCCAAACACATTGCGCACGCCGCGATTGCCGCGGGCTTCATGGAAGATCGCGTCATGAGCTTTGATAAACCCGACGGCGTGGGGAACTTCCTGCAGGATAAGCTGAAACCGACTGACCTCATCTTGGTGAAGGCGTCGCAGGGGACGCGCTGCGAGAAGGTGGTGAAGGAGATCATGGCCGAGCCGACGCGCGCGGCTGAGCTCCTGACGCGGCAGTACAGGCCGTGGATATAATCTGATTCAATACATAGTAACGTACTCTCCCTTCAAGAGTGCGGGCTTTCTTTTTGCGTGGGTTGACAGAAAGCGTAGTTCGCGCTAGAATATTTTGAAAATCAAACCAAGAAATAAGGAGGTTCCGAATGTATAAGCATTTTGCAATTCCAGACACGCTCGTCACCAACGTCACGGCACGAGAAGGGTCACTCATCATACTGTCGAACAATGATGAGTGTCACCTCTGCCACAACGCTTCGCCAGACCGAGCACACTACGCGTGCCCAACTCCTGGCTGTGACTGCCACTTCTGCGGTCACTGCGCAGTCATCGAGCCGCTCGCCGCACGCATGGCCGAGTGCCCGAAGTGCCACCAACGCTTCTTCTGGCCGAAATAGTTCCGATCATTCTGAAGAGCAGTCTCACCTGAGGCTGCTTTTTCTTTTCTCTCAGTATCCCTCTATACTGTAGCCATGCGACGCATCCTTACTATTGCCGCATTCCTCCTGCTCAGCCCGCTCGCCGCGCACGGCCAGACGGCGTCTTCGGGTACTGAGCAGATCAACAACTTCGCCGCGGAAATTACCATGCAGCCAAATGGTTCGGTGCAGGTAGTAGAAACTATCCAGTACGACTTGGGCCCATATGCGAAGCACGGCATCTACCGTACGTTGCCCTACCAGTACAAGCGTGACGGCGCGGCGTACAATTTGCGGTACCGCGTGCAGAGCGTTACGGACGAGCTGGGGAACGCCATACCCAAGAAAGTGCAGACCGTCGGGGGTTACATAAAGGTGCGCATCGGGGATCCGAAAGTGACCATCACCGGGGTGAAGACCTACGTCATAAGCTATACCGTGCAGCGGGCAATTCGTTTTTTGGATGCGCAGGATGAGCTGTACTGGAACGTGACCGGCAACGAGTGGACCGTTCCAATTCTGGCAGCACGTGCGACTATCACCTCACCCACTGGAGTAAATTTCATCAAGACCGTGTGCTACACCGGTGTAGTTGGTGCAACTGAGCACGCGTGCACGCTGAAGCCAGAAACTAATGCCACGAGCGTAACCACCACACGTCAGTTCACGTTAGGTGAGGGGCTGACCATTGCCCTGGCTCTTCCACCAGGTACACTCGCGAAGCCAACGCAGAGCCAATTCATCAGTTGGTTTATAGCAGACAACTGGTATATCGCTATTCCGTTCATTCTGTGGGCGTTCTTCCACTGGCGGTGGTACAAGCGCGGCCGCGACCCGAGAGGGCGCGGGACAATCGTGCCGCAGTACGAATCGCCAGACAAAATGACCCCATACGCTATTGGCGCCTTAGATACTATGGTCGGCGGGCAGGAAATCAGCACCACGCTCATCCATTTGGCCACACGCGGCTACCTAACCATTATGAGCCCAGACGCCAAAGACTACTCGTTCACGCTGAAGAAACCAGTTGACCCGACGCTCGCCAAACCTGAGCAGCTGCTGCTGGATGGCATGTTCGGTGCAAGCGCGAAAGTGGGGAGCACCGTGTCGCTGGCATCCTTGAAGAACGTCTTCTACACGCACCTGCCAGGCATCAAGAGTGCGATGAGTGAAGAGATTGTGACGCACGGCTACTACGCCAAGAACCCTATGCTCGTCCGCACGCTGTCTTTTGTCCTGTACACCGTGATCATCGGTGTTTTCGCGCTCATCATTTTCGCCATGCAAGCGGTTGTCACAGCAACGAGCGTCGGTAGCATTGCAATCGCTGGCATCCTAGCCCTTGCCTATGCCTGGCTTATGCCCGCGAAAACCGTTCGGGGCGCCGAAGTGCAAGAAGAAGTGCAAGGCTTCAAGTGGTTCCTCTCGGTCACGGAGAAAGAACGGCTGAAGTTTCACAACGCGCCGGCAAAGAAGCCAGAGCAGTTCGAGAAGTTCCTGGCGTACGCCATGGTGCTGGGCGTGGAGAAGGAGTGGGCCGGCCAGTTCAAAGATATGATGCTGGAACCACCGGGTTGGTACCAAGGCCAGCCAGGTAGCATGTTCAACACCTTGCTGTTCGTCTCTTTGTTGTCGAACTTGAGCACCAACGTGAACCAATCGTTCGCTGCCCAGCCGCGGAGCGCCGGTGGGTCTGGCTTCGGTGGTGGGGGATTCAGCGGTGGCGGCTTCGGTGGCGGTGGGGGCGGGAGTTGGTAGATAAGCAGCAATAATAAAATTTAACCTAAATGCTTGAATTCATTGAGTTTTTGCAAAACAGCGCCGTCGCGACGGCGCTGTTTTGTCGTGGATAACTCGGCTAAAAAACCGAAAAATACGTGCTAGCCTGTAATTGATACAAACAACCGCTATTCATCTAACCTGGAAAGGAGGTGAGTGGCACAACACATAACGTTCTTTTAAAGAAAGGAGAATCCCATGAAAAGGATTCTTACCGCAGCGATAGTGCTGCTCGCTATCTTGCTGGTGGGTTCTATTGCTATCCTGTTGCAGGGATGCAATTCTGACAACCAAAGTACCGCCCCGGTATCAAATTCACAAACCATCAGTAAGACGGTAACTATTTTGCAGAACAATGATCCAAGCGATTCTGACATTGCATGGGTAGATGGGCTTACATCCGAACAACTCGATTCGGTTTTTGCATGGATGTCTGCAAATTTGCCGATAGATTCAGCTCGAATGAAAAGCCTCGATGCACATCGGGCAACCGTACCTATGGCAGCTTCGTCATGTGGGGGAGAATGGCGAGGTGAATGGATTGAAATGCAATCAGGTGGAGGCCGTGGGTGCTACTCCGATGGCTTTACAAATGATTGGGACAAACGTTGTGGTGCCGATTGGCCGCCAGACAAGGTATACTTTTTTCCTTGTGCTAATCAAGGAGGTAAGTCTGCAATGCGGATTTACTCAACCGATTGGCGTTCAAGAATTGCCTTGAGATCCGGCTCGTCTGCGCGTGTGTATCCTGAATGCACGCAAATATGCGTCGGGTACTGGAGCCTGTATTTCTCTTCTGCTAACCCGTACACGCTCATGCACTCAACGTATATATACTGGTGATCTTTTTGCGGGGGAGTCTGCAACCTCCTCCGCTTCTATAACATTGTCTTGTATACTACTTTTCACTATGTCCAAACGTACCTATAGTATCATTCTAACGCTCACTGCATTATTCGTGGTCGCTTTCTTTTTCATAGCACCTTCGCTTGAGGAGTCTTCATATATGAACTGTACGGATGGAGTTCGTTCCGTTACCTATTGTGATATTAAACCGAATTCAATTTGGGGTCGTTTCGGCACACTGTTAATTAGTCTCATCATGTACGTTATCCCGTTGATAATTTCTTGGGCTACTATTCGTGCAATTCGTAGCAAGGTTAATAGCATTACGGTTGTTTTTTCTCCTCTACTCATTCTTGGTATCGTTTTTGGATTTGCAATAACTGGCATCGGACGCGCGGCCGGTGAGGATATGTTTGGTTACCTTAGTAGCACATTGGTACCACTCATTCTTTTTTCTCTGTTAGGAATTACTTTTAGTTTTTTTCCGCATATACGTATGAAACTGAAATCAGCAAATTCTAACGTTCCACGCTAGTGGACATATAGCGTGTATGAAAAAATATCTCCCCATAATTGTAGGTGTGCTCGGTGCAATACTGTCTGCATTACTCATCTATTTTCGTAAAGACATTGGCGATACCGGCACAGTAAAAACTTTTGCCCAAGTCACCTTGCCAATACTTCTCGCTGCAGTGTTTGCTTTTGTTCCTGGAACGATGAAGCAAAAATTTATTCGGCTCGGCATTATGCTGGGTAGTTTCTTAATATTCTTGAGCATTTTTGAACCGTTTGCATTTCAATATTGGATTACCCAGACAACCCCAGCGGGATCCGTTTATAGTCGGTATGACATGGATGCATTCTATCCTTGGCTTGGGCTGATTATTATTCTTTTTTCATGGATAATTGGTCTAGTACTGGTGTTGGCACAAGATGTGTTGCGACGGGTTATGCAGTTAATGAAGAAGGATCTAAAGAAGATATAAATATATGGTAAAGAAAGCACTCCTACTGGGCATAGTTTCCGGGTTGATCGCATCCGTTCTCATTGCGGCTAATGTTTACCTTTTCCATATTCCCTGGCTTTGGTTGGTACTGTATATCGTTCTACCCACAGCAATAACAATTGGCATGACTTCCCTTGAACATCGAATTGGGAAGTACCTTCTTTACGCGTACGTATTTCTTTTCACCCAAGCATGTATTGTGGGTCTCTTTGAACTCCCCATTTACAAGTATTGGGTAAATTACCGTACGCCAGCTGGAGCAATCTATTCTCGGTACGAAATGGACGCCTTCTATCCCATTCTCGGGTTGGTTTTCGTTCTCGTTCTACCGCTGCTCATCAGTTTCCCATTATGGATTACCAACAAGGCACGTGTAAACTCTAGTAAATATGAAAGTAAATAAAAGTAGTTTACTTGTTTTCACCATTGTCGCCTTGGGGATTATCATATTGCTCGTTTATTGGGTACCAAGTTTCTTTGTAGATGAATTCTACAACGTCTCTATAATATACGCAGATAAGAGTGTAACTATTACGCCCACGCCTGATGAACTCCAGAAGGCATCGGTAAGCAGGTGGACAGATGTGTCGGCAGCTTTTAAAAATGGGAGCAAAGGCCCTTGCCCAGTCGAAGTACGGTCTGCAAGCCTCACGAAGAATTTTTCTCTCGAGCAGAATGCAGATTTTGGTTTACTCTTTCCAAAGAAGGAAAACATTTCTATCACATTCTGTGGGGTGAAACAGGATATTCGGATAGAATAGTCATGTTGAAACTCATAGCAATCCGTTGGTTCATGATCATCCTCTCGATTTTCGTGGTATTAGCTTGGGTTGCAATCTTCCTGAGGGTGCTCATCACTGGTGATTTAATGCCATGAAAGCCCTCTACCACCTCGCCGCGGTGAGTATGCTGGTTATGGTGTTAAGCTCCGTGGCGCTGGTGGTCATTCTTATTAAGTAGGGCTTAACACCCAAAATATTGTTGCCCATATATTTATTGAAAATACAATTACCACCCCGAGTGTTTGTCTCAGTGTATGCTCACAATTTATAAGACAACTTGACTTCATGGCCAGCCTACTCTCTGTCCCTCCTCAATTGAGGAGGGGAGTCGAGGGAGGGGAGGCAAGTATTTCATAGTAAGACTCTCCTCCTTGAATAAGGAGGAGTGGATCCCGCTACTGCGGGAGACGAGGTGGTAACCCCCTTCATATGTCTGAAGCAACCTACAACCACAAAGCTCTCATCGAATATCGTCGGGAATTACGGAAGAACATGACCCCGCCGGAGGTTGTCTTGTGGTCGCATTTGAAAGGGAAAGGTATGGGAGTGAAGTTCCGGCGACAGCACAGCATCGGCAAGTACATTGTTGACTTTTTCTGTGCAGATAAAAGATTGGTTGTTGAAGTTGATGGCGATCAGCATGGTGAACCACAGCAAAGATTGCACGATAAAGTTCGAGACAAGTACTTAGATCAGTGCGGCCTTCGGGTGTTGAGAATTCCTGCACGATCGGTGATTGTGAATCGGTATGGGGTGTTGGATACTATTCGTTGCATGGTAAGGCATCCTCGGTGAGAGAATTACCACCCAAGTGTTATCGATCATACGTTCGCGAAAAAATATAATTACCACCCCGAATGTTAACCTAAGTTTACACTTACAATCTGTACGAGTACTCGACTTCATAACTAGCCTACTCTCTGCCCCTCCTCAATTGAGGAGGGGAGTCGAAGAGGGAGTGTATAAATGTATTGCGTCCCCTCCTGTTGACATCCCCCATAGATATGCTAGCTTATTGCCAAGCGACGGCGCAATAACCGCGACGGCGCCCCCACAGTAAAGAGGCCTTATGGCCAAGCAGCTGCCCACCATCACCCTGTTGTTCGCCGGTGGCGCAACCCTCCAAACGGAAGGGAATACGGTCCTGACTGTCCGCACTGCCGAGGACATCCAGCCCTGGATGGATCACGTGCCCGAGCTCTCCCTGATCGCTAAGGTGGAGCCGGTTTTCGTTTTACCGGATGGCAAGGAGATTGAACCCGAGGACTGGAACAAGCTTATCACCATCATCCGCGATAGGTACGAGAAGAGCGACGGCTTCGTCATTCTGCAGGGTGTGGACACCATGCTCTACAGCGGCGCGTTCCTCTCGTTTGCTCTGCAAGGCTTGGGCAAGCCGGTCGTGCTCACGGGGTCGCCGCTCACGCCCGAGCACTCCACGGCCGCAGACCTGAAAGGCTTCATCTCGCACTACCGTACACTCGGCGTTCGTGCCAACCTCATCAACAGCGTCCAGGTTTCCACCATGGCCGTGGCCGAGACGTGCATCCTGTTCGGCAACCAGCTGCTGCGCGCCAATCGTGCCCGCAAGTCACCGGGCACGTCGTTCAACGTGTTCGAAGCGGACGAGCCCGACACATTGGGCCGCGTGGACTTCGGCATCAAGCTTAAAGCGCCGCAGCAGCGCAGCGCTACACCCATTCACGCCGTCCTGCTGGCAGAGAAGAACTTGGCTGTCGTGCGTCTCCATCCCGGCTACCGCTCGGAAGAGTTCATGCAGGTCATCCAAGCCAAACCCGACGGCATCCTCGTGCACACCTACATGCAGGGTGGCATACCGGAGAAGCTGTACCCCATCCTGCGGCTGGCCGAGCAGCAGGGCATCCCGGTCGTCCTGTTCAACCCGTACCTCAAGCCCACGGTGCCGTTCAGCGGCATCGCGTGCGTGTACGGCACTGCTTACGAAGCGCTCTACGCCAAGTTCCTGTGGGCGCTCTCCAAGACTACCAATCCTGGCGTCATCCAGAAGTTGCTGGAGCATAGCCAGGCCAAGGAGTTCGGCACGGGGAAGGAGGCGGGGGACTAACGTATGCGCGTCTACTACTTCCAAGCACCGTCAGACAAGCCTCGCTTCCAGGGCATCCGTCAGGGTATCCTGGACGTGCTCGACGCCAAGAAGGCGTTCTACGTGACCAGCGACGGCATGAACAGCCTGGACATTCCCGCGGCCGAGCTGGAGGCGCTCACCGAGACGGGCGGCTCCATGCTGGATAAGATGGACGCGCTCATCATCGAAGGCTCCACGCCAGACGCGGACCTAGGCTACCTGCTAGCCTACGCCATGAGCCTGCGCCGGCCTACGCTGTACCTCTACGACAAAGACGTCAGTAACCGCGGGGTGCTGAAGTACCTGGGCGATAGGCAAGTGCCGGCGTTCATCCAGGTGCGCTCCTACGGCGGGGACCAGGCTGCGAAAATCGTGGACGAGTTCCTCACCGGCATCATGGGTGAGGAGGCGGACAACGAGCCGACTGTGAAGTTCACCCTGCGCATCACACCGTCCATGGAGCGGTACTTGCAGTGGAAGGCCAAGCAGATGAAGATAACGAAAGCCGACTTCCTCCGTGAGCAGATCGACACCCAGGTGGTGCAGCGGGACGAGGCGTACAAGAAGTTCTTGAAGAAGGAATAGATTATGTTTGAACTTTTTCTCGCAATCGGGACGGTATCCATAATTGCATTTTTTGCAGGTATGGTTGCAATGCGTTCAAGATTAGTGCACGCAAAGAAGAATTTTGTCGCCTTCTCAGTAGCATTAATTCTTTGGGTAATTGTGAACTTCTTTGCAATTACTTTTGTTACCCAAAGTTTTGGTATATGGCTAGTACGTGGCGTGATGGCTCTCGCAGTGCTGCAAACATTCTACTTTTTTGTTTTTGTATACTCATTTCCAAACGAGAAACCATTACCCCGAAAATTACGATACATACTGTCGTTCCTTGCCATTGTTTCGTCAGCTTTCTCGATGACATCATTCGTTATTGACAAGGTCGGAGTAGTTAACGAGCAAGTAGAAACTGTTTTTGCACCAGGAATCGCGTTTTTCACGATTGTTGTCAGCATCTTTATATTATCAGGGTTGGTAATTTTGATACGTCGCTTTATCAACAAACAGGGCATAGAGCGCATGCAAATTGGCTACACAGCATTAGGGTTTGGGCTCATGTTCTTCTGTATGGTTACATTTAATTTTCTCATGGTCGTTTTTGCACAAAATACGAACTATATTCAGTACGGACCAGTCTTTACCTTACCTTTTGTACTAGCGACTGCGTACGCAATGGTACGCTACCGTTTTCTCGATATCCGCATTGCCATCCAACGCGGCGTAGCTCGCTTACTGACGTTTGGTATCATCTTCGGCTTCTTCGCCTACCTCCTACTCTTCATCGAGCGGAATGTGGAAGCAACTTCCGAGCGGAATGTGTCGTTGCTCATTGTTGTGGTTGTACTTGTTCTGACAGTAGAGCCGCTGCGTCGGTGGATTTACCGGTTCGTGGATGGCTTGTTCGACAATCAAGAACGCAAGCGGCGCGATGCGCTGCAGCGCATCCAGCTCGTCGCGTCATCGACGTTGCAGTTCACGTCGCTGGTGGAACGCCTGACGTCGGAATTGCGCAGTGTCTTCGGCGTCGACGTGTACTTCCTATTACGCGACGAGCAGCATGGCAAACTAGCTGGCGCTACGGAACTTTCCCTCAAAGACCCCATTGCCGGGCAGATTGTGGATGGCAAAGTGATAATCACGGATGAATTGCCGTACCGGATTGAGAACGGGGAGGCCATGCTGGCGCCGCTGCACTCGTGGTTGCAGAGCAATAAAGTCAGCGCGGTGCTGCCCATTGGTAACCGCGAAGACTTCGTGGGAGCGTTCCTGTTCCACGACGGGCAGGGGAGCGTGCCGTTTACGACTGACCGGGTGGAGTTCCTCAAGCGATTCCGCAACCAAGTCCAGTTCGCATTCGCTAGTGCGTACGCGTATAAACTCGCCGTTGAAAGGATAAGCGCCTAATCATTTATGGATAAAGTAATTTTCATCGCAGGCATACTCAACCTTTTGTTAGGTATTGCTACTGTTTTGCGTGCTCGGACCCGCGTGCAACGGCAATTTGGATACCTCGTTTTGCTCATTGCAGTGTGGGTATTTGTAAATTTTACCTACTTTCAATTGCCTCGGTATCCATACGTCCACTTAAGCTATGCAGTCGGTATTTTCTTGGTTCTCGCTATTTTCTTTTGGGTCGCTGCTTTTGTGAAGCAGCGAATTCGAACTGCGGTTCGTTGGGTCTTCATTTTAGTCGCGATCGCCGTTTCGGGCTTAAGCATGGTTCCGGGTTGGGTAATTGGAAACCAAATTGATATTGGGCCCGTACAGTACATTGTCACACTTGGCCCAGTCTTCAATTTGTTCGCTGCTGTCGCGAGTATTCTTCTGATCGCGGCAGCTATTGTGCTGTTGCGTGCATTTTTCAGAGCGCAAGGTTTGGAGCGATTGCGCATGACGTACGTCGTATTGGCTTTTGTCGTGCCAATAACATTCATCATTGTAGTCGATTTTGTTTTACCGATTTTTGGTGTTCTGTGGTCAGCAGGTCTTGATAGCCCAATTTCACTTGTGTTTGCCAGTTTCATTGCTTTCGCAATATTCCGCCACCGGTTCTTCGACATCCGTGTGGTCATTCGGAAGAGCTTAGTGCAGTTCGTTACGTTTGTCCTGCTGTTCGCTATATACGCCTACGCTTTACTGTTAGTACAACGCTCAACGAGCTCTAATTTCACCTTGAGCAGCAACACTTCTTTGCTTGTTACCATCTTCATCATTGGCCTCACCATTGAGCCGCTGCGGAAGGGGATTTACAAATTCATTGACGGCATTGTGGCGAACCGTGAGAAGGACAGGCAGGAGGCGCTCAAGCGTATGCAGCTCATGGCTGCCTCGACCATGCTATTCCAAACCTTGCTCGAGCGGACGCAGCAGGAGCTGGGGAAGACCTTTGGTGTGAGGGTAGATTTTCTCTTGGCTGAACGGCGGGTGCAAGCGCTGACACAGTTCCCAGCGGGGCAGATGAAAGTGCAACTTGAAGATGTAGTTGGTCAGCGCATTGCCGGCGGACGGGTGCTGATTGCGGATGAATTGCCGTACCGAATTGAGAATGGCGAAACCTCATTGAAGGTTGTACACGAATGGATGCTAAGCAATGACGTGAGCGCGATCGTGCCCATTGGAGCAGGGGAGGATATGGTCGGCGCATTCCTATTCCGTGGCATGGGGAAGGTGGTGTACACCGCAGACATGGTGCGGTTCATGAAAGACTTCCAAGAGCAGTCCACCTTCGCCTTTGCCAGCGCGTATGCGTATAAATTGGCTATTGAACGAATTACAATCAAGTAGATTGTCTTTGCGAGGGAGTGCCTGCCCGCCATCGTTACGCTCAGGCGTTACGGGTGGGGAACGACCGAAGCAATCCCGTTGAACAAATGGCCAACTTTATGAAACCGCGGGATTGCCCCGCCTGCCTTCGTCAGCGAAGTTCGGCGGGCAGGCACGCTCCTCGGGTACTCGTCGCTCGCAATGACGTAAGAAAATAATGGCTTTATGAAAGTCA
>JBBTRK010000013.1:0-30442 GCA_038065235.1 Patescibacteria group bacterium | reverse complement strand
GAGGAGAGGACATTCTAAAATTCCCTCTCCCCTCCGTGGGAGAGGGTGCCCCGAGTTTTTCGAGGGGCGGGAGAGGGGTTTCAACGTCGCTTCCGAACAATGACTACAGTTGCACCTAAAGCAATGAGTAGCAATGTGCCCAAGGCAACGGGTAGGGTCGGGAACGATTGGGCTGCCACCGGCGCAGTACTCGCCGGAACAACGGCGTCTGTGCTATTGCCGGCTGCATCGTAGGCCGTGACGGTAATCAACTGGTGCTGCGTCTGGTCTTGCAGCATGTACGGGCTCAACGCGTTCTCGGTCACCTCATTACCTTCTCGCACGGCGTACCGGGTCACTGACGATGTCGCATCGGTGGTATCGAAAACCAGTACAAGCTTCCCTGGCACCACATCGCGCGTGAGCTGTAAGGTGAATGCTTCGGGTGGCTTGGTATCGACGAGCACCCGTCGATGAACTGGTTTACCCCAGGTATCGTTGATCAATTTCTCCTGCAATGTGAACGTGTATGCCCCATCCTTCACGTTGCTGTACATCGCCTCGCGCACTGCTGCACCAAATCGCGTATCCGGCACAGCAGTTGGATCGTCGCTGAAGCGGTACGCGTATACCGCATCAGCAGCAACATCCCAAAAAACCTGGAAAAATGAATTCGCGTACCACGTATCCGGGTCTGGGTGCGTCGTGGAGTGAATGCTAATTGCCCGGCCTGTCAGTGCAACATTAATGGTCGCGGGCTTTGCGGTGAGTGTAACCTTGGTACCGAACCCATCATTCCGGTACACTCCAGACGTCCCCGTATCGAAGAGAACATTCGTGCTGCCCAGGTGCTTGCTGCGGAAGGTAATCGTCACCAGCCGACCGTTCACCACGTAGCTACCGTTCGGCGTCCCGCCCGAGAACGTGATGACGCCAGCCGTGGCGTCGACCTTGGGCTGCTCCGTCCACAGGACGAGGAAGGAATCGGCCTTCGAGACAGTAATAACCTCCAAGGCAGTTGGATCGTAGAGGACGCGGACCTGGGCGGCGTTGATTATGTCGTTCTCGCTGTTCAGACGGACGTCGACGGTGAACGTGTCAGCGGGATCCACCTGCTGCGTCTCGGGCAGAGTGTAGATGATTGCCGCACGTGCAGCTGGAACTGCGAGGAAGCACGCGGCGGCAATGCTGCTGGCAAGGATGAGGCGACGTAGAATCATACAGATTTTGCAGTCCAGTAGAAGAGCATGATACTGAAGTCAATGATGTTCACCACCGTATCGTGGTTGATATCCGCACGGGTGAGCGGTGGGTTCTTCTTCCCCCAGTAGAAGAGCAGGATACTGAAGTCGACGAGGTCGACCTTCTTGTCTTGGTTGATGTCCGCGTCGATGTAGGTCTGCTCGGGGGGTGTCGTCGACGCGACGGTGAACGTCACCGTGTCGCTAAAGGCCGAAATGTCACCACCCGGTTCAACTGCCTTGGAGCGCGCCGTGTGCGTCCCCGCGTTGAGGTCGGACGCGAGAATTTTTCTCGACCACCCACCGTCGCCAGTCGCTTGGGTGTCGAACTGCTTCTCGACGGTAGAGCTGACGTAGACGTGTACGGCGCTGCTCGGGCTGGTGGTACCAAGTAAGGTTATGGTCTCCCCCGGCTTCAGCGATGTCTTATCCGCCGTAATCGTCGGCCCTAGGAAGATACCAGTGATAGTTACGGTGGTGCCGGTGGTGAGGGTGACTGTGAAATTCGTAATTGGTCCATCACGGTCGTCGGCATCGGTGCCGTACACGCCGAAGGTGTAGGAACCAGCTGCTAGGCTGCCAACTGTGATGTTGAACTTGGCCTGCGGGTCAGCAGAAACTTGAACCGCAACCACGCCGTTCTTCAGGATGGTAACGGTGGACGACGGGTAGGCAATGCCCTGCAGGATGACCGCAGTTGGCGGCGTCTCTGGTGGGGTCGGGCTCTCCACCGTTGCTGACACGGTAACATCAATTGCGGCTGCGGGTAGGGCACCAGCAAAAGCAAAAACCGCCGCCAGAGCTACCAGTGTCCGGAGCCAGCTACCGGTACGCATGGGCGCCTAGGATATACCCTTCGGTGGGTTCTGCTTCGTGCCTTGCGCTTTGCTTACCACCCATTTGTTGTACCGCTTCACTAGGAAGATGAGGACGAGGATGAGCAGGATGATACCAATGCCCCACACCACGAAGATGTGCCACGGGAGCACCCAGAAGGTGGCCGTCGCATTCGTTGCTACAGCGTTCGCCGTGCCCGCAGTGAGGGCAACTGTTGCAGTGTACTTACCGAAGCCGTAGTTGGCCCGCTCGTTACTATACTCCTGCCAGAACTTGGCCCAGGCATTTGCAACAGTCGTTTTCACAGTATCGCTCGTCCCCCACATTGCGGTGTAGGTACGGCTGGTCTTTGGTAGCGTTGAGCTCTTGTTGGCGTTCATTGGCAGGGTTGCCACAACCTTTTTGGACATGCCGGTAATGGTGATGTTCCCGGTGGGCTTGAGGTGAATGTTCCCTGTGTTCTGGAAGACGGTGGTAAAGGTTATGGGGAGATGATTTAACTTTGTGCCACCAAGTGAGAACGAGCTCACCTGAGCGGACTCCACCACGTCACCTTCGATGCGGACGAGGAGCAGCGTGCCAATACCTTGCGAAATTGCCACTTGCGGTTTCTCTGCACCCGCTGCCGTGGGAGGGTTCGACGAGAATGCGACCACGCCGTAGTGGCCACCGGGTGCCGCGTCAGCAGGGACATCAATAGCAACCGTCACTTCCTTGCGCCCCTGGGGTTCAAGGACAATGGAAGCAGCGTCAAGCTTCACCCAGGTCGCAATATCTTCTTTCGGCGCGCTGAAGTCGTACACCGGAATACCTTCCTCAGGTCCAGAGGTGAACGTTGTCGCATTCATGAAGAGCTCTTGCTTCTCGGCTCCTTCGTTGTAGAGCTTCACGATGAACTCCGCCTGATTGCCAGGTTGGACAGTAAATTCTATTGAGGGCGGACTAATGGTGATCGCATGTGCCGAACTCCCGCTGCCAAGGGTAACGATGAGACCCAGCGCGAATGCTAGGAAACCAGCAGTAGTGAATTTGTGTTGCTTTCTAGCCATAGGTTTGTCTAGTCAAACTACCCTAATACTATAGCACATTTCTGGTTTACTCCCCATCGTGGCGAAGAACAATTACCTGGAGAGCCCAGTAGAAGGCCTTCAGGCAATGTCCATAGTATTCGCGCCAAGGTACGTTAGAAGGTACCGGTGGCGATGTAGGTAATTGCAGTTGAGTAAGCACCAGCCTCAGTGGCGGCGGTAATATTTGCCAGGTAGTGCGCGTCTATCGTCGTTGCGGCAACTGGCCCACCAGATGAAAGGATTGCAGTCGTTGCACCGGCGACGAACTTGTAGTTCCCTGCATTTTGGTCGTACGCCGATGTGTCGGCGAAGGTAAAGGTTGCCGCATTATCATCAAACCCAATGGCGAATTGTTCGGCGGCGTTTGACCCAACTGGATCTGTTGTGTCACCGGCTATTGTTGCGGCAGTGATGGTGCCACCAGCAGCGGTCATGAGTGCCCCAGAGTAGGTTAGCGCTACTCCCGTTGTGGCATTCGTTCCAAGCGAGAAAGTGTGGGCGGCGGTCGGAGGGAAGGCCGTATCGCAAGCCGCTGGGGGAGTTGCCAAAGCCCAGCAATCACTGGTTGCCGAGAGAACCCCGAAACCAATAGCCACATCGGAGATTGAGAATGTAACGGAAGGGTCGACAGTAGCGGTTACGCTAACGGTGTCGTCAGCGACTATGGGGAGGGCTAGTGAGCCGCTGTCTGCAGTCGTTGTAATATCCACCTTGTACACCGCTGCGCCAGCGGGGTTGGTAATTTCGTTGTTGTCTATGGTAAAGGCAATTGCCCCGGCTGGCACAGTATCACCCGTACATACGGTAAGCGTGTAGCTCTCACCAGGTGCCGAAGCATCAACCGATGGATACACTTCGTCGGTCGCCCCAGCACAACCGGCAAGGTTTGCAACCATAGTCATGCCCGTAACGGCTGAAAAATCTGTACTCGCAATAGTTGCGTCAAGAGTAAAGGAGTCGGCGGCAGAATCGAAGAGAATATTAATAGTTTGCAGCGCGGTAAGAGCCCCGGTAGTCGTGAAGGCAAATGTATGGGTACCTAGAACGCCTTGTTCAAGCCGGGATGCCGTATCTTTTAGGCCGGTAAGCGCAGCGGCTTTAGCCGGTGTTATTGGTGTAAATAAAGTTAGTAAACCGAATATCGCAATTAGGGCTACGGCTGTGCGAGCCGGTCCACGTTTCATGAGCAATGCAGTGATGGTTTTCATAGCCATTTGGGGCTAAAAGGTAAAACTTTTATTACGAACTGAAAATAGTATAGCACGGATTCGGAAAAAAGGCAACCTTAGAGCGCCACGGCATCGGCAACGAATGAATTACCAGCCTTGTCTGTGCCGCCAGCCACGAAGATATTGTGCTGGTCGGGTGTAATGTATGCCGAGACGTCGTACGTCCAAGTGTACGTACCAGGACTTATAACCGGGGCGGTGCTCGTAGGGCGCAAGCGCAGATATTTACCTTCCGCCCGTAGCGCGCCGTATGGGAAGGTAAAGAGCGGCTCGTTGCTCATTACAGTTACGGTGTTTAAAGCGACTGCGGAATCGAACATATCGGTCAATACGTTCGTACTATCCCCAACAATGGGTGAGGCAGCAGTCTTTACTACGGTTACCTGCGGGGCAACCGTATCCAAACTGGTATCGGTAATAATTTGCGCCCCTTCCTGCGCCGTCACGAATTTGTAAGGCACTTTGGGATTTCCGCTTGCCGTACCCATTACCCGTTCTAAAATGTAGTTCTGCGTCTCGAGCAGATTGTAATTGTGTGTATAGATAGTGACCAACGTATCTTTGCCAGCTGCCGCACGCTTAAAAGCAGCATCGAGGTCTGACCATTCCATAGCACTACGGAATTCCCAACGTTTGAGCGTGCCCGGCTGCTGGTAATTCGTGGCTTTAGGGTGGTATTCCGACCAGTCACGAGGCGCTTGCGACCAATCGTAACGGTTGCCAATTGACATGCATTTTATGGTACAGTCGCCAGGATTTATTGTGCTCAATGGCGCAATGTTCGAAAAATCAAAAGGGATAACATCATCAAGCCAATTGGAGTAGTCATTATTTTCCCATACCCAGCCAGACCGAAAAGTCGTTGGGTACGTGCGTTTCTGAATTATCGAGGAAGCGAAAATACGTTCGGCTTGCGCTTTTTCCGTTTCACCAGTAAAAACCTTTGTCCCGTTAAACGTGAGTAGCTGATTCCACTGCATCGAACCGTCCTCATTCGCTGTCCAATCTACCCCGTGGTAGTGCCAACCAACCTTGTCGCCAATGGCCGCGAGGCGACCGAGGTAAGGTGCCATGGCAGTATGCACGGCATGGCAATCTGCTTGCGTGCTCTGGCAGTAGCCTTCTTCCGAAAGCAAAAGCCAGGAAATTTTGGGGTGGCCGCCAAACGAATCTGTGAATGTATTACGAAAGGCTGGCTGCAATATCTGGTCTACAAAAGCACCAGGCTTGTAGTCCGAGAGGTCCAAAGTGCCGTGGTAGGCAATCTCCCCGTTGGGGGAAGCCTCGGTGTCAATCGTGTCAACCACGTACACGGTACCAATTTTCTTACAGGCACCGTTACTGCACCCGGCGAGGCAAGTATACTCCTGCTGCTGGATGACGTTACCATTGCAACTGTACTCAATGAGCTTGCGGATGGAGCCGACGATACACGTATCGGTACGCACGCTCATTCGCGTGCCAGCGTATGCGGTCACGGCTCCCCGCTGGAAAAAATTTGTACCGTCGGTGTCCGAGCAGCTATCATCATAGACTATGCCGGGTGCGAGCGAGGCAAGTTGCACAGACTCTGACGGCGTCGGTGACCCGCTCGTGCTGGGAAAAAGTCCGGGGAAATGCGTAATGCGATTGACCGAAAACCACCCCGACATGGTCAATGTGACGGCGGCCGCGGCTATGGTGACAACTAAAGCGCCTGCCGGAAAAAGCATTCGGGGTGAATGAATAGTGTTAATCATTGTTTATATTCTAGCATACCTATGCATTTTTGGCAAATATGGGCATAGAATTATCACCCCGCCCCTCGGTGAGCTCGGGGCACCCCTCCTCAATTGAGGAGGGGAGTCAAAAATGCATCCCCTCCTTGAATAAGGGGGGGGGCCGAAGGTGGCGCGACCCATCGGAAGCGACTGGAGGATCCCGCTGCTGCGGACTCGCAATGACAATGTTAGAACGTCCCCGTAAGAATGTACGTCACGTTCGTGCTGTAGGCTCCGGGCAAGGTCGTTGCCGCAATGTTGCACAGGTAGTAGACACTCGCGGTCTCTATTGCCGTGGGTCCAGTCTCAGACATGAGCGTCGTCGTGGTACTCGGCACGAATGAGTAATTATTGCTCGCCTGCTGGTAGGCAGATGGGATGGTGCCATTGCCGTCGGTGGTAATGGACATGGCAAACTGTTTGTTTCCGGGTGAACCGTCGACATCAGCAGTAAATGTCGCGGCATCTATTGTTTCTGGCCCCACGAGCGTAGGGCCAAAGTAGCTAAGGGCATAGCCGTTGCGGGCGTTTGTGGTTACTGCCAGCGTGTGTGCAGCCACGGCACTACCCAACCCTGTGGCACCAGCATTCGCCCAGCGAGCACCCCCGCTAGTGAGTGTGCCGAACCCAACGGCGACGTCATTGATTGCGAAGGTAAGCGTATTGATGTCCCAGCAGCTATTGCCCGTGGAGTCGAAGTTCGTGCCGTCCGTGGCGTCAATGTTCGGCACTTGGCCGCAGGCGTTGGAATCCCGCACATCGGTCTTGGTGACCGTGCGCGTTCCCGCAACGTTGAGCACCCACGACGTGCCCGTGCTGGAGCTGCGCAGCGCAACGCGGGTTCCTACGGCTCCACCAACGAAACTGATATTTTGGAACGTGTACGTCCCGCCCGCAAGGAAGCGCAGCTTAGTGCTCGCCGTTGCGGCAGTGAACGTTGCACCGGTTGTCGCTGACGCACCGAAAATAACAGATGGTGACGCTTCAGGATCAGATCCAGATGCGTTAGTAATAATGAGGTTGTTAAACTTGTTCGTCGTGAGCATTCCGCCCGAAAGTGTTTGCTGCGCTGCACCATCCAGCGTAACCGTACCCGTACCGGCAGTAAATGCACCGCTATTCGTCCAGTTTCCACCCACGTTGAAGTCAGCCGTGGAAGAGGCCTGCAGCGTCGTCCCTGCGCCTATAGTAACCGCACCGTTCACATCAATGATGCGGTCATTGGTTTCGTTATCCACCACCAAGGATGTGCCACTATTGGTCGTGGCGAGAGTGCCACCGACAATTGTTTGGCCAGTACCCGTAGCATTGAACGTAATAGTGGGCGTGCCAGCGGATGCGGTGAAGGTGAGATTGTTGAACGTCCAGTTGGTACCCACGGCCACGTTGGTGCCAAAGGCTTTGCTGGCTGCCACACTCTGGGTAAAGGTGTTGGTACTGGTCATGTTGATGGTGCCGCAGGACGCGCCGCACTGCACGTTGCCGTTCACCATAACATTCGCCGTACCGGTTGCCGTGTCGAACGTGCCGTTGGTTAGGGTCAGATCGTTGGTAATCGTCATGGTGTTGGTCAGCGGCGACCAGGCTCCGCCCGCACCGTCGAAGATGACGTTGTAGAAACTCGACGCGCCGTTGTTGATGGTCTTGCCCGTACCCGTGGCTTTAAAGTTGACGGTTGAAGTATTGTGCGTGAACGTGCCATTGTTGGTGTAGTTGCCGGCTAATCCCAGAGATGTGCTGGATGGTGCTAGGAGCGTCGTCGACGCGCCGATGGTCAGTGCGCCAGTACTATTGACGGTCGGGTCAGTAGCGACGTCATCTAAATCCAAGGTCAGGCCGCCGGTGCAGGCATTGCAGGTGGTTGTTACCGTGGAGCTGAAGGCGTAGGTGCCGCTCGCGGCCGAGGTAATAGTCCGCGCGGCACCGCCAGCGCTGTAGAATTCCACCGCCCCGCCGTACGTCCGCGCGTCAAAGGTTGTGGCGGGGATATCCACGCTGCTCGCATCGTACCGCACGAGTGAGTTAAGCGTCCCCGTGGCTTCTGGGCCGGACGACGTACTGGTGAAGAGAAGCGTCCCCGCGCCGTCAATAGTCCCATTCAAGGTCGTCGTGCCAGTGGCAGACAAGGTACGGCTAACGTTGATGGTAAGTGCATCACCCGTAGCCACGTTAAGGGTATTCGAAACCGTGAGGCCAGAGGTCTGCAGGGTAATCGTACCGGCTGTGGCCGGATCGACAGTGAGATTGTAAAGCGTAAATCCGCCGCCGGTAATCGTATTTGACGTGCCGGTCATGGTGACGGTTGACGTCCCCGGGGTCACCGTGCCAGCAAGTACCAAGTTGCCGTTCACCGTATGTACCGCGTTGGCCAAAGTAATGGTGCCGGAGAGCGTAAGGTTGTTGAGAATCTTACTATTCGAGGTCAGGGTTTTCGCCGTCCCGTTCATAACCAAAGTGTTGCCCGTCGTGGTGAGTGTGGTGCAGTTGGTCATGTCAAAATTTCCAGAGACCGTCCAGATGCCGGCGCCCATGGTAATACTCTTGGTATTCGAGGCAACACAGCTCACATCCCCAGTGACGTTGACCGCCGGCGCGTTCGTTACACCGGTAAGCGTCACGTCGCCCGTGGCTCCTGTTTTTTGGACCGTAAGGTTGTTTGCGAGAGTAATCGTCTGGCTGGCGGCAGTACCCAAAGTGACGGTGCGTCCAGCGGTGGCACCAGAATTTTCGATCTCCACGTATTGGTAGTCCGCCCGAGGGCTCATGACCTGGCTATTGAGCGTCGTGTCGAACGTCAAGATGAGCCCGGCAGCCAACGTACCCGTGGTTGGAAAATCCGTGACACTCTTGTAAATGTACCTGCCTGGCCCATTGATTGTGCCATTGAGCGTGAGCGTGGTGCCATTATGGGTGAGCACCTTGGTGCTAGCTATAGTAAGTTGGTCATTCGCAGCAATGCTCACGATATTCGTAACGGCGTTTGTGGTTGCCAAGTTGATGGTGCCCCCGCCCCCGGCCGAAGGATCAATGGAGAGGTTGTATATTGCGCCCGAGTGAGTAATGGTTTTCGTGGAGCCGGTCATCTTCAGGGTGCTCCCCGTATTAAATGTGAATATCCCAAAGCAATTGGTAGAGGTAAAATTACCCCCAATGGTCCAGATGCCAGCACCGGTCCGCACGGCATTCCCAAATTCAATTAACCCGGTCCCGCAACTTACGTCCCCAAGGATTGTCACCGCAGAATTATTCGTTACCCCGCTCAATGTAATTTCATTTGCGGCATTCCCAATGACCACGTTCCCATCGGCCACAATGCCACCAATTGGTAGCGTGTAGGTTGGCGTGTTGCCCGTCCCCGTGGGGTCAAAGTTAACGTGGTGGTAGTAATTTAAAGTAGCGTTGTTCGTAGCGCCGACGTTTGCACCGGCAATGGACGGGTTTGTGTAGTTGAACGTGGAAGTGCTCCCCAAAAGCTTGCCCGCGTTGGTAAAAACCGTGCCAGTACCCGTAAGATTCCACACTTTACTCCCCGCATCCAACGTAATGTAGCAGGTGCCGGGGGCATCAATTAGTCCGCCGCACTCTGGCCAGGCAGAAACACTTTCCGTGGTGAGTATACCGTTGACGGTTATGGCCCCACTCCCAGTGGCGGTTGTCGAAGCGTTAGCGTAATACGTCGGCGACGAATGTTGGCCAAAAATAAGATTGTTGAACGTCCACGCAGTGTTCCCGCCAAACGTACCGGTGGTCCACACTGTACTGTGGTTCACGCGCACTGTCCCGCCGGTAAAGGTTACGGTGCCATCACCATCAAAGGTGGCGGCGACGATCGACAAATCCTTTGTGCCGCCCGACCAGGTGGCGCCACTGGCCACGCTGGCGGACCCGACCAGAGCGCAGTTACTCGCTTGCGTCAACGTCCCCGCAGCCACCGCAACGGTGCCTGGCGCACAGCCACTGTCATTCCCACCTAAGCTCCCAGAGGCGGTAAAGGTAACAGTAGCCGGTTGTGCTCCGGTGATGGCGCCTGTTCCCGTGGTGGTCAGCCCGGCACCGACGCTAAGGTTATTTGCCACATCAACAGTTCCACCCGTGGCCGCGGTCACAAGGTTGTCGAAGTCTACACCCCCGCTGGCCGTGCCAATCGTAGCCGTGCCGCCGGTGACCGAAAGTTTGTAGAGCTGCACCGTGCCGGTTGCACTCCCGCCAATGGTGCCGTTTGCGGTAACCGTAAGCGTGGGCGTGCCAGTGTACGCAATCGTACCCGTGCCCACGTTGGCCAAGCCTGCTGCAATCGAAATGTCAGCCCCATCCGTGAACGCCCCACCGGCAGACACGGAAAACGTGCTCGCTACGCTATTGGTGCCGCCCGCGCTCCAACTCACACTGCCGCTTATGGTAAGGGCATACAAGGTTTTCGTGCCCGTACCCGATATGGTCTTGGTGGTGCCGCTCATGGTAATGGTCGGGCTGTTCGCGGTGGTCAGAGTGGTACCCGAACCCACGGCCAAGCTGCCGCTCACGGTAAGCCCGCGGTTGAGGGTGGTCGTCCCGGTTCCCGAAGTGGTTAGGTTGTAAATAATGAACGTGCCAGTCTGTCCGCTTGTGCCCAAGCCACAAGCATTGTCCGTGCAGGTCAGGGTTACCGTCGGCGTGCCCGCGGTGGTTGTGATTATGGCACCTCCCGACATGGTTATATCATTGCCTACTGTCAGATCCGCGTTGATATTTACCACTGCCGATGCTCCTCCTATTACTCTCAAATCAATGGCCACGGACGCTGGGCTCACAAGGGATATCGTCGTTGAAACACTGACTTCTAAGTTGTAGAACGCAAGCGTGGGCGTGGTGCCGCCGCCAATGCTGCCGGTGCCCCCGCTCATCGTCACCTTGGGCGTGCCCGTGTAGGTAATAGTGGCGCTGGTGCCAGAGGTGGTAATGTCCCCCCCGGTCACAGTCAAACTTACGTCAATGTGCAAGGTGGCGGCGCCGTCCACGAGAATATCCCGGCCAACACTGCTAGTTGCTGTGTCAAAGTACGCTACGGCACTGTCGTCCACGTGAAAGTCCCCACCCGTGCCGTTAGTCGCAACGGTGCCGCCCGGGTCAAACGTGTCACCCGTCCAAATGTGCAGCTCCCGCCCGCTGCTCGTCGTCAAGGCCCCGATATCTGAAGTAAAACCGATCTCCGTGTCCGAACAATTCGCACCCGTATTATTGTCGCAACTGGAGAGGTCTGAGTTCGCAATTGAACCGGTGTGTTCGTTTCGGAAAATCACCCGGTCTTGGTAGAGGGAAAGCCCGGTACAGTTTGGGGAGCCGGTACACGACGCGCCATACTTAATGACGAGCGTACCATCGGCCGTTGCCCCGTCTAGCCAAATAGTGAAGACGTCGCCGTTAGTCGGCGTGGTTATGCTGGAGATGGACCAATTACCCGAACCATCCGTGCCGTCGGCATCCGAGAACGTAGCGCCCGTAGCAGAATTCACCAACTTGACGGCACCACCACTGCTGTTCAGGGTCGTGCCAGTTTCATTAGTATACGCAACGCCCGACACTGTGATGCCAGTGGAGTAGGTAATTTCGATGTACGGGTCGCTGGAGGTGCCGGTAAATTCCTTGGCGTAAAAATGATCAAGATTGTTCCCGGCCGTCGTGTAGTCATCAGAGTTAAAGAGAATGAAGTCGACGGTACTCCCCCAGGTCAAACCGCTGATGCTATTCGTCGCACCCGCGCCGTTGAGCGTCCAGGTGTACCAAGCGTCCGCCGTTCCGTTCCCCGAGACACCGGTGGAATCCACTTGGGTAGCGCTGTAATCGCCGCCCGCCGACGTCCAGTTGTTCGTACCATTGTACGTATTCCACGTTGCGCCCGGCGTGGTGGTCGAGTCGCAAGTGGTGCCTTCGGTAAACGCTGTCGTGAGCTCGTGTAGTCGGTAGTACCGCGTGGTTGCCGAATTCCCACCCGAGTACGTCGAGACGTCATAGCGGTACAATTTGACATCAATGTTGGAGATATTGCCCGACCCGGACGTAAGCGTCCAATCCATAAGCGGTCGGTAGTCGTACGAGCTGCTTAAAATTTTACCGGCGTGTAGGTAGGTACACGTGCCATACCCGCGGGTCGGCAGAGACAAACGCATGTGGGTGTCTTTGTTGTTCGTCGAAGCGGTATCCGTATCGTCAACCAGAACCTGCGGGTAGCTCAATCCTTGGGGAAGGTCCACATAAATGCGATTCCCCTCCACTACAAATTTTGCTTTCGTAATACGTGCTTCATCGACGCAGTCTTTCCGCGTACACTCCCGGGTAATGCCAGAATCGGCTTCGGGCAAACCCGTAATGATTCCGTTCGGGTAGGTCCGGAGCGCTTCTTCGCTGGTGAGCTGCTCGTTCGGAATCGGTACGTGTCGGTACGGTCGAGAATCGGGCGAGAAGAGAAACGGCTTCTCGTACAACCACAGCTGCGTCCCTTTCTGGTCGGTTACATTCACGGTCTGGCCGTCGGCGGATACGTTTAGCACCGCCCATTCGGGGAGTTCGGTGTAAAATTGGCGGTTACTAGCGGGCGGGGTGTCGAGCGGAATTTCCCCCGGCGAGGGGATTTCCGGAATAGGTTGATAACTCGAACCGTCGTAGTAATTAAGGTAGTTGGAACTTTGGACCCGAATGTTCTCTTTCTGGTTTTTTTGAAAATCCATGGTGTCGGCCTGGCGGAGGGCCGGGACCTCGGGCAGACCCGCCTCTTCGGCGTACATTTTCTTCAACGCTTGCACGTTGCCCTGCACCTTATCGTCAAAAGCCGCAATCTTGCCCAGTAGTGTCGTTTCAAAGACGACCGCGTCCCCGGTATTGGTAAACGGTACGGCCAGCGGCGCCCACTGCTTGCAGGTTCCATCCTGCGCCTCGACGTCACAGATCTTCAACGCATTCACAAAACCTTGCTTAGGGAGTTCTACCCGCGTTTTGGCCACCTCGCGCTTCGGCTCGTCAATGACGGCGGATTTTTGATTCACGGCTTTTACCGTGTCTGGCAACGCACGCAAGTATTGCGTCGCGGTCTTACCATCTGCACTAAGCAAACGGGGTGCCGCTTGCAAGCCATCCGACGCAATCTGCCACTGCCGGCTCTCTTGGTAGTCGCCCGCCTGCGCTGAAGCTCCGGCGGACAGGCCCACTTGCACCGGACCCAGCCGAAAAATCTCCGGGCTTATGTCGGGTGCGTCGTAACGGTAGGTGAGGGTGTGGGTGGTACCAGCATCCCAGTCGACAAACCAGCGGATGGTGGTGCGCTGCTGACCCTTGATGACCTTGCCCCCGTCGCTCACGCTGATCACCTCAAACGACGGCGGCACGTAATCCTCCACCACGCCGATAAAATTCTTCTGCGGCCGCACATCCAGAGTCATGATGTACGCGGCCGGCGGGTAAATGCGCATGCTGCCGCGCCGGCTGATAGCGTACGGGATGACCGCATCCACGACGACCGTATCGGTAATGGTATACTCGCCGCTCGCGGTTTTGGCCGTGAGCGTAACGCCGTAGTTGCCCTCGTCAAAAGTTTCGTACTCGGCGCTGTAGTCGGCCACGTCCGTGACGTTATCCGGCCCGCAAGTAGTGGAGCGTTTTACACCTTTTTCGGCTTGCTCGGTGGTCTGCACGGTTCTGGTGCCGTCGGGAGCAACAACGGTGAGTGTAAGTTGCGCGTCGCACACCGTGTGGCCGGTTGGGTCCAGAACGCCCATGCCAAAACCTACCGTTTCCCCGGGCCAGTACACCGAGCGGTTCATGTTGATGACCAGCACGCCCCAGGTAAACTCGGTGGTGACCACCGCCAGCTTATTATCCTGCAGCACTGTTACCTGCGCCGTGTACTTGCCCGGCCTAGTAAACTTGTCGGTGTGGATGTTGAGCTTGGCGTAGGTGGTCGTACCCTGGGTAATGTTCTGTGTGTCGTAGCTGGCGGCCTGCACCGTGCCTTCGGGCGTCGTCACCGTCACCTCGTCCACCGACCGTGTAGTATCTTTGAATCCCAAGAATTTTAGACGAGCTTGTTTGCCAACTTCCACCTTCACCACCGGTTCGTCGGTGGTGCTCACATTCTGCTTCTCGACCTGCACCACATTGGCCGGCAGATTTAGCGCTTCGGCCGAGACAACCTGCCGAACGTCCACCTGCAAGGCAATGCCGTCTATACGAACCTCCACCGTGCGGTCCGAGGGCACGGTCACGAACCGCGCGCGCACTTGCAAGGTTCCAATGGCGTCTTGCGTTAGCTTGGCGAACGGGTAAGTCCAATAGCCGCCGTGGGTGGCATTGCTCATGTCCTCGGTGAGGAAGAACGAATCGAGCTTATTCCACTGCTGACCGTCAAAGCTGGATTCTAATACCAGCACGTCCTCGCTCTCGGGGTTGCCCTGCACGGCCAACGAGACAACCAGCTGGGCTGAGCGGATGCTCACGTCGGCCGGGTAGTCTTCGGGCAAGGTGAAACTCTTGCACTTCAACTGCGGGTCGCCGCTGGCTGGCTGATCGGCTTTGCGGCTTTGGATAGTTGCGGATTTGTCGGCCGGAATTGCCTGGCCGTCAGCATCAACAGACGCGTCAATTGTCTTCATGTTGTCCGTGCTGTTCCAGCCCGTGCAGTTGGTCGGGGCTACCCGATACGATTGAGTATTTGTACTGGCTCGGCCAACTAGCGTCGCAGTGAAGAGCCCAAGCACCACAAAAACCATTGCCGACTGGGTAAAGGTGTGGCGGAAAAACTGCACGGCTATCTGCTTGCGCCTCGTCAAGGTACGAGGGGTGGTTGCTTGCCTACGGATTGCGGTACCCGGACGTTGTACCCGCGCTGCTGGCCGCGCGCGCTGCATTTTAATTTTCGGCCGTTCTACCAGGGTTGGTTGCGTCCCACGACGAACCTTGGCTATGCGCGTTGTGCGCAAGCCTATAGGCATTGCCTTGCTGTACCGGGTCTTAGAATTTTTTTTCTTTTGCAGCATGGAGCGGGTGTCCATTGAGTGTACTTTTTTCTCACAGAGATGAGAAAAATCCACTGTATATTATGACAAAAAAACTCACTATCCGCAATTACGTTTTGTTTTAGGTACGGACATTTGGCGGGTTTGAACGAAGGTATTTCTCCAGATATTCATTTGGCGTGAGACCCTGTAACCCGCAGTGCTCCAAGTTGTTGTACGCAGTATTCCACCGAATGAGCTTCGTGTGCAACTCTGCAACGGATGTAAATGTGTTGCGGTCATAGAAGCTCTCCTGGTCGGAGCGGTGGGATCTCTCCACGGTACCATTCTGCGCTGGTTTCCCTGGATCAATGAGGTAATGGACGATGTCGTGTACAGCACAATACTGGTCGAGGCCATGGACGGTCTTCACGGTCAGGTCGCTGCGCCAGTTCGTTCCAACGTAGCGATTAGTGAAGATACTCCCGTTATCCGTCTTAATGGCCTTTATGCGGTGAGGAAAATGTACCTGCACCTCCTGCAGGAATCGGATGGAGTACCAGGTACCCTCGTGCTCGTAGATGGCCAGGTACCGCCACCGTGAAGCACAATCGATTGCTGTGTATTGGTAGTATTGCCGCCCCGCCACTGGCCCCGGGACGTATTTCACGTCTATCTCAACTAAGTCTCCGGGTTGCCTTGTTGCTTTGAGGTATTTGTACTTCACCCGCTTGGTACGGTACTTCCGGACTAACCCCTCCGTCTGAATAATCTTGCCTACCGTCCGTTCGTGGAGACAGACGCCATCTTTCTCTAACCGCCACTTCAGCTTCAAGGCGCAGAGCTTGGTGGACTTGCGAAGGGCGATGACGCGTTCTTTGGTATGAATAGGTGTCTCTTCTGGGTTGGTCTTCGGTCTCGTGGACTTTGGCACCAGCCCGTCTGCGCCATACGCTCGGTACAGTGCTACCCACCGCTCCAGGGTTCGTTGGCCATGCGGAAAGACCTTCGCCACATCACAGAGTTTCACCTGCTTTTATGCTATCGGAAGAACCCACCTTAACCGTTCTTCTTGGATTGTTTTAACCATATGGACAGACATTTACCCAGTGTATGGGAAACCGCCATATGTCTGTACACATTACCGTTTTTCCTCCTTCCATACGTCTTTGCGAGGGTCGTACCCGACCCGAAGCAATCCCGTTGGAACAAGAACCAACATGGCAAACAAGCTGGTCTCGAAGTTCAACGGGATTGCTTCCTCCTCGTTTACTCGGAGTTCGCAATGACAGTAGGGGGAAACCTGGCTGGGGTTGACACACCCAACATCCCGTGCTACAACACGGGGTTAGCGAAACCTAGAAACCGAAACTAAAAACCAAGGAGGTTTTAATGAAACGGTTCTTTACCGTGTTCTCCAATTTCATGGACCGGCTCAAAGAGAATGAGCACGCAATGAAATGTATGTGGATATACATGTGCGTGGCCATAAATGCGGCACTTGGCGCACTTATGGGCAAAGTCATTGGCGAGCTTCTAAAAGCGATACCCATAACGTCTTCACCGACTGTCGTGCAAACCTGCGCGCTCTATGGCATGGTCGGTATTGGCGGGATTGTTTTGCTGGGCATGCTGGCCAACTACCGAAAACTGTGGGAAAGATGTGGCTTCTAGTTCAAAGTGAACGAGGGACAAAACCAAAACAACTTCCTAAGGAGGGAAAAATGCTCAATACAATTTATGTTTCAGATGCACGGTCGCAATTTCGGGCCATTGACCAGACGCTCGTGCGCCCTGCACTGCGGCGCAACTTGCAAGAAGCAATACGTACGCAAAACCAGGCGCTTGCAGTACCGCGACCAAAAGTGATAAAAAATGGGGAGTACGTTGTAGCAACGAATGCGAATGACTACGCTGCCCAATCGCGACTCAGGGATGCAGCAAGTCAGGTTAATGCTTTCGAGGGGCTACTCGAAGAAATCGACACCTTCGAGACAGACCTGACCATGCTAGGCTTGCCGCCAATAGCAATTCTCCCAAGAGGATTGTGGAACCACCTCACCTGGCAAGCCCAGGTCTATCGTTTCGAAAACATGGACAAGTATGGCTCTGTACCCGCTCGGCACCTCGGTAGGTATTCGAACCTCAAGTTGCGGCTCGGCGCTATGACCATGTTGGAACTCGTGGCCAAACTCTGGCCACACTGCCACGACACAATTCACACGGGCATTCGCGTCACTCCGTGCTTCCCCCAAGCGCCAGAGCGCTTCGAGAAGAATACACAACAACTAAGGCAGACGCGGTACCCCGTGTACATCGCGGCGGCACCAGAGGCAATAACCGTGAGCCGCAAGGAAGTGCTAGACCAGCACTTGAGAATGGGTCTCAACCCACTTCAGCCGCGGCCCGGTGATGACCCAATCCTCTACACAATGGATGCAACCGGTGGGTGGATTGCAATCCTAGATTACTTTGGGCACTTCCCCAAAGAGGAGCAGCTGGTGCAGATGGCGAAAGATTGGTACGAATCACGCCAACAATCACGAAGAAAATAGTAATTGCTCTGTACAAAAAAATAACCGGACCTCTACGAAGAGATCCGGTTTTTATTTTTGCCATTAGGTATGGTGTGGGCAGCTGGGCTGCCTGCAGTCCGCCAGTATTTCGATGCCGACATCGTCGAGAAACGGCGAGTGCTCTTGCTGCATAAGTGAGTGGACATCGTGGCCTTGCAAGCATAGGTGCTGGCTAAGCTCGTTCTTCGTGAGCGCTGCTTGGCAGCTCTCTGGTTTGTGGTTAGTGAAAAGAACTCCAAACTTTCTCTCTGTTGCTTGTGCAATTGGAACCTTGGTCATTGTGCCTCCGTAGCGTTTTTGGTGTTGGTGATTTTCTATTGCCGTGCATGCTAGCATGTGGTGAGCTGTTGTCAACAGCTATGGGGGTGTAAAAAAAATTAGGGCGCTACCCCAAGCCGCCGCGCCACCATAATGCAGGTGCCGGGGTCATTGATGGTCACGCCGAGTTTAAGCGCCAGTGCGGCAATCTCGTCCGATTCTGCCCCGGGCTGAAACCAAATTTTCTTCATCGAAAGCTTTGCCGCCTGCTCCAGTACCTGCACGCCGACGGTTGGCGGCACGACGATAACTAACACATCTGGGTGCCACGGCAAATTACCCAGGCTTGGGTAGCAGGGAATGCTCGCAATGTTTGTGTACTTCGGGTTCACCCCAACCACGGGCAGACCCGCGCCGTGCAAATCCTGCAGCACGCGGTAGCCGTACTTCTGCTGGTTCGTCGTTGCCCCCACGACGGCGTACTTGTAGCCAGGTTGGAGGAAAACTTGCGCGTCCATAAGGTTTTGGTACTATTCGGACTACGCGACGTAGTATACCCCTGATTACCTTATGCCAACACCACGAGCCACGACTGCTTCGAAGACGTACCACACCAAGCACCGCCAGGAGTTCATCACCATCACGAAAGATGTTGAAGATTTCATTGCGACGAGTGGTGTCGAGACCGGCACCGTCACCATCCAGTCGCACCACACCACGGCCAGCCTCTGGGTGAACGAGGATGAAAAAAATTTGATTGGCCCCAAACACAAGCTCGGCTACACCCACGACCTCTCCCGCGTACTGGATAGGTTTGCCGACCCCGAAGAAGACTATGGCCACAACGACGTGCGCGACGTGAACAATCCCAAAGGCAAACGTGATACGCACCTCTGCACGCCCGACTCGTGCGGTGTGGTGCACGAGTGCATCAACGGCCACGCGCACGCCCAGGCCATGATTCTCACCAGCTCGGTAACGATGATTATTGAACACGGCAAACTGGTGAAAGGCATCTGGCAGCAGATCATGCTCGTGGAGCTGGACCATGACCGTGCGCGCACCGTCACCTTCCTGGCGCAAGGGTTGGGGAAATAATTTCTGCCTCCCCTCCTCGATTGAGGAGGGGTGGATCCCGCTACTGCGGGAGACGGGGTGGTAATTCATTGTCATGCCGGACTCTGATCCGGCATCTTGTGGCAAGATCCCGGGTCTATGCCCGCAATGACAATAGAAAAACGACTCCTCACGAATGAGAAGCCGTTATTTTTTTTGCTCGCGTTTCCGCCACCAACGGTAGTCGGAGCCCTCTTTAATGAAGAGATGCCCGACGATGCTGCACGCCGAGAGGGCGATCGAGATCCAGAGCAAGGTGCTTGCCACATCTGGCCGTCTGCTAAAGAGCGCAACAATCGCCAGACCTTCGAAGAAGAGTTTTACCTTACCGAAGATGTTGGAACCCAGTCGTCGCTGGATGTTGAGCACCAGCGCGAAGCTCGGCAGAATTGCCAAAGCCACTGCGAGCCACAGCACCAGCCAGTACTGCAAACTGAGTTGCGGGTACAGAACCTGGAACTGGTAGAACACGAAGAGGTGTAGCACCTTGTCTGCGAGCGGATCGAGAAGTTTGCCGAAGTCCGTAATCTGGTTAAACTTCCGCGCGGTGTAGCCGTCGAAGAAGTCGGTGACCAGAGCTACGAGGTAGATGGCGAAGGCGATGCCGAATGCGTCGTACTGCAATGCCAACCACAGCGGAAACACGGCGAGCATGCGCACTACCGAGAGAAAGTTCGGCCAGGTCCAAATTGGCCAGGCGCGAATTCGCCCAGGAATAGAGCGGATGTACGCGAGATTTGTGAAGCGCATTGCGCCTCCTTTTTAGAATGAACGTTAAGAGTGGTGCAATCCTACGGAATCCCCTCGTATACGTCAAACGAAGATGCATTATGCCGAGAAGACATCTGGCACCTTATCGTTGTACTGAGGTACGACCGAGTGGTTTCCACTTTGATGATGGTTAGTCACGTATTGTTTGCCCTTTCTGGCACCCCGCACCACTTCGGGTGCGAGGGCAAGGCAGAAAGGGCCCAAAGACTGCTGGGGGCCTGCGACGGAACACTGGAAGCAAAATAGCAGTTATATCTCATCCTTTCGGCGCAGTCCCCCAGACCCCGGTTTACTAACGGAATGACAACGTTCTAACCATTTAGAAGTCCGGGGGCTTGGGGGCGTAACCGCGTACGAGGAACTACGATTAGAGGGTTGCTCAAGAATGAGCATGTGAAGCCCCCAACGTTCTTTTGGTTACACCTTTTCTGACGCCAGAAAAGGTGAATGACCGTGATTCGACAATAGTAACCGTACGAACGTTTGGTCGTTCACCTGTATCACGGCAAGATCCCGGATCGGTGTCCGGGATGACAAAATAACTACTCCCCCGCGTACTCCCCGCTATTCGCAGCAACGTTCGCGGCCAGGCGCTTGATGAACTCGGCTTGCGCCGCAGCGACGTTCTCCGGCTTCCCTTTCCAAATCTGCAACGGCGGACCCTGCAAGGCGCGCGCGTAGGAGAAGGTAATCTTCCAAGGGCCATGTGCCGCTTTGCCAATCGCGTTCAAGTTCTGCGTTGCCTGCACCGCAGACTGACCGCCAGAGAGGAAAACAATGCCCGGCACTTCTGCGGGCACGGTATTCTTGAAGCAACGCAGCGTTGCTGCCGAAATATCGTCTGGCGTGGCTTGCGTCGGGCACGCATTGCCGCTAATGACCATGCTCGACTTCAGGATGACCCCCGAGAGATCGACGCCATGGATTTGGAGTTGCGTGAAAACTTCTTTCAAGGTTTTAGTGGTTACAACTTCACTCGTTGCCAGATCGTGGCTGCCGTCGATGAGCACTTCGGGTTCAACAATGGGAACAATGTTGTTCTCCTGACACAGCGCAGCGTACCGTGCCATAGCTTGGGCATTCGCCGCAATGCAGAAGTCTGTTGGCAAGCCATCGCCAATACTTATGACCGCGCGCCACTTCGCGAAGCGGGCGCCCTGCTGGTAGAATGCGTGCAGCCGTTCACCTAAGCCATCCAGGCCTTCGGTGATGAGCTCGCCAGGGTAGTTCGGTAGCGGCTGCGTACCACCGTCAACTTTTATGCCGGGGATAATACCTTTCTGCTGCAGGAGTTTCACGAAAGGCGTGCCGTCATCGGCCGCTTGACCAAGTGTTTCTTCGTGGAAGATGACGCCACTCAAATACTGCTCAACACCCGGTGTCGTGAGGAAGAGGTTGCGGTACTGCCGCCGGGACTCTGGCGTATTCTCCACGTGGATTGCGCCGAGCCGTTTGCCCGCGCTCGTCACGCTCTCGTCAGCGGCGAGCAGACCTTTGTGATCGGCGAGGAGTTGGGCGGCGATATCGTGGATTTCACTCATGGGTAAATTTTAGCATGTCGTTAGATTGCGCGTCTTACTTTTTGAACAATTCAACTATTTCATCATGCACTTTCCCATTGGAAGCTATAATTGTTGTGGTATCCGTCGTGATTGGGTTGCCGTCAATGTCCGTACATTTTCCACCGGCGGCTTCGATAATGGCGACGGGCGCGGCAATGTCCCAGATTTTAATTTTCGTTTCCACCACTGCTTCCAGGCGTCCGCTGGCCACCAAGTGGTACGCGTAGGCGTCACCGAAGACGCGCATACGGGCCGAGCGCGTAATTAATTTTTCTAAGCCGGCAAATCTCCCACTCGTCCGAAAGTGCTTGAGCCCGCCGCAGCTCACCGAACCCTTTTCGAGACTGGCAATATTTGAGACGTGGGCGGACTGTCCGTTTAGAAATGCACCAAGTCCTTTTTGTCCATACATTAATTCGTTCATGCCGGGAACGTTCGAAACTCCCAACGTACATTTACCATATTGCATTAATCCTATGAGAATGCCAAAAATTGGAATGTGCCGGATAAAATTCTTAGTTCCATCAATAGGATCAATTACCCACAATTTTTCTTTGTCAGCATGCGTACCACCCGATTCTTCACCCAGAAAACCGTATTCAGGGAAATACGCTTGAATAATCTTCTGTATGAGCTTTTCTGCTTCCTTATCTGCAATGGTCACCGGCGACGCGTCGGCCTTCTGTTCAACTGTAATGTCTTGCTTGTAGTACCGCATGACGACCTCGGCCGCGCGTTGTGACGCTTCCAGAGCTACTGTGAGTTCTTTGCTGCGTTGTAGTGGCATACCGTTATTCTACCGGCGCTTGACCTTATTAGGAAAGCGAGGTGAGGAGAACCGTTTACGCTCGTCGAAACGCTGCGGCAATAATGAGATCAAGCATTGCAGTGAAAGAGTAGTCATCGTGCTTTGCCTCCTGCGGCAGCAAGCTCGTTGGCGTCATACCGGGGATAGTATTTATTTCTAATACATAGAGAGACTCCCCAGCCAGGATAAAGTCGGTACGAGACAATCCGCGACATTGAAATATTTTGTGTGCAGTCAGAGCGGCAGATTGTACTTTTTTTATCCAATTATTGGAAAGATGTGGTGGTGTAATTTCACGGCTCCCACCTGCTTGGTACTTTGCCTTGTAGTCAAAGAAATCGGCATGCTTTGGAATAATCTCCGTAGGCGTAAGTACAAATGGTTTACCATGCTGCTCGAGGACGCTACAGGTCAGCTCACGACCAGTAACAAACTGTTGTAAAATGATTTCGTCGTCTTCTCGAAAGGCGCGACGCATGGCGCCTTGAAGTTGCTTTTTTGAATGGACGATGGAAATGCCAATGCTTGACCCACCGCGTACCGGTTTCACAACAACTGGGTATGCAATACGCTTTGAGATTTTCTGACTTTTCTGCAGAACAACGCTCTTTGGTACTAGCAATCCCGCTTTTTGGAAGACTCGGTCACTCCTACATTTATCCATCGCTAACTTCGATGCGCGTATGCCGCTTCCGGTAAATGATATTTTGTTTCGTTCGAGCAATGATTGCAAAGAACCGTCCTCGCCAAATTTTCCGTGTAGCGCAATAAATGCCACGTCAAAATTGCTCTTTAGCTCACGTAACGCCATGAAAGCGCTGTAGCGCTTACGCTTTGGCAAAAACTGCCACTGGCCGTTCTTGTGGATGCGTACTTCACGCGCAACGTAAAGTTTTCGGCTTAGAAACTTTAGCACCATCTTCCCAGTACTCACAGACACCTTGTGTTCACTTGATGGGCCGCCGGTGAGAACAGCAATGCATAACTTCTTTGGCATGGTTCAAACATTATACCAAACTTGACCTACTGGTAGAAGCATCGTAAGGTGCTATGAAAATCGATCACGAACAAAACCGAAAGGAGGCCACAGGAAATGGCCATTGGAGCTCACGCTCATCCGGCACGTCATCTCCGCGTACAACGAACTCCACGCATGGAAAGCTGCGAGTCCACTGTACCAGAGGTTCAGAGAAAGCTTTACTGCTAATCCGGACTGCAAGGAAACGCGGGCTGACGCAGCAGGGCAAGAACGGCAAGCAGAAATCGTCGGCGCCTACCTACGCGAGCACATGCAGTTGCCCGTTTGTAACAGTTGCCCGTTTGTAACTTGACACTTTTACTGTGCAGTGCTCCAATAGTATGAAAACTAAATAGAAATGTTAAGAATCGAGGTAAAGAATGTTACAACATGCTGGCCAAAAAAATGTCGGTCAAATTACTGGCCTTCACCCAAATGTTTTTGGTGACTTCAGTGGGGTCGAGGGTGATGTCAGGAAAATCCAAGGTTGCGTCACTGGGATCACCGGCATCTGCTCAAGGATTTGTGGGAACATAAGTAGAATTCAGGGCGATGTATCCAACATCACTGGATTCGTAAGCTGCATTTCTGGAGACACTAGCAACATCTTGGGTAACGCGAGTTTCATCAATGGATACGTATCCAATATCCGAGGTGACATCTCGCACATTTCTGGTGATGTAAGCCTTATAGTGGGCGATGTCTCAGGCATAACTGGCGATCTCAATGGACTTACCGGAGACGCTACGGGACTTACGGGTCACGTACGCGATCTCGTAAATAACAACTTGTAACTTCTTAAAGAACCATCTTCGGATGGTTCTTTGTACTAATCGGGAAGAGTAGCAATTTTAAGTGGTATGTGTTTTCCAAACCACTTCCAAGCAAGCCTTCGAACGTGTGGCGTTATATCGGTTACAAAGATAGTGAGGCGATGTTGGTGCGCCAACTTGCCTGATATCTCCCGATGACGTTTCAGATATGCTTGTAATTTCCCTGGAACGATTTGGTTCTGTGTAATAATTCTCGTTGTTGATGGGAACTGTCGCTTGATCTTCGATTGTAGGATTCCGTAATGTGTACAACCCAGCACTACGGTCTGCGGACGCAGACGCTTAAGCCCGCGTAAGTACTCATTAAGAACGGGCTCAACGAATTTAAGTCCAGCATTTTCGACCAACGGCACAAGAAGTGGCGCCGCCTTTTGAATTACATCTACTTTACGGTTACGCTTTTTTATTTCACGGATGTACGCGCCAGACTCAACTGTACTTTCGGTGGCCAAAACACCAACTGTTTTTGACGAATGCTTCAATGCCGCTTCTACAGTTGGGATAATAACGCCAAGTACTCGACGATTTGGGTAATATTTTGGCAAGTATTCCCTTTGCAGCTTCCTCAAAGCTCTAGCAGATGCGGTATTACAAGCCAAAATTATTACTATGCACCCGCGACGAAATAGGTACTCTACAGCTTGTTTTGTAAAACGATAGATTGTTTCTTGAGAACGGCCACCGTATGGGACACGCTTTGTATCACCCAGGTAGACATAATCATATTGCGGTAAGACCCGCTGTATACTTCGAAGAACGAATAGCCCTCCCAAGCCAGAATCAAAAATGCCAATTTTCATGATCTTACTATATCACATAGGCTACTGAAATTTACAAAAGCCGTCCAAGGATTTGGGCGGCTTTTTCTTAATTGTCATTGCGAGGACCCCGAGTTCATCGAGGGGGACGAAGCAATCTTGCTGGACATTATTCAGCAGCAAGATTGCCCCGCCTGCCTTCGCCAGCGAAGTTCGGCGGGCAGGCACGCCCTTCGGGCTCGCAATGACACTGCTGTGTCACTTCACCAACCCTCTTGCCTTCATGGCATCCTCCACCCGCTTGAGCGCCACGACGTACGCGCCGGTTCGCAAATCCACCTTGTACTTCTCCGCCGCGGCCCACACGTCGTTGAAACCGGTCGTCATTACCTCGCGGAGTTTCTTGAAGACTTCTTCCTTGGTCCAGTACACGCCACTCAAATTCTGCGCCCACTCAAAGTAGCTCACGGTCACGCCACCAGCGTTGGCTAGGATGTCTGGCACCACCGGAATCCTCCGACGGAACAAATTCTCATCCGCGTCTGGCGTTAGCGGGCCGTTGGCCATTTCAATAATTGCCTTGGCTTTAATCTTCCCCACATTCTTTGCCGTGATGACGTTCTCCAACGCCGCCGGGATGAGCACGTCAACTTTCAACTGGAGGAGTTGCTCGTTCGTAATCTGCTTGTAATTCTCGCAGTCGCACACCGAGCCCAAGCAGTAGCAGCCATCGATCATGCCTTTCTCCTTCTTGCTCTTCAAAACATTGCGTGGGTCCATACCTTTACCGCGGATGTCCAGAATGCCACCTTTCGAATCCGACAAGGCAATAATCTTGTACCCCATGTCGTGCAACTTCTCGGCGACGTAGTAACCAACGTTGCCAAAGCCCTGCACGGCCACGGTCGCACCTTTTTTGATCTTGAGTTTCTTCGCGAGTTCTTCGAAGATCATTGCCCCGCCGAAACCCGTTGCTTCGGTGCGACCTTGCGACCCGCCAATGGCGAGTGGCTTACCGGTGAAAACCGCCGGTTCCCAGTTCCCCGTCAAACGAGCGTACTCGTCTACCATCCAGCCCATGATCTGCGGCGTGGTGTACACATCTGGCGCTGGCACGTCCGTTCGCGGTCCCAAATATTTTGCAAACGCACGCACCCAGGCGCGGGAGAGCGCTTCAATTTCTCGCGCAGATAATTTTTTCACATCGACGATGATCCCGCCCTTGCCGCCGCCCATGGGAATACCCGCAACGCCGCACTTCATGGTCATCCAGAAGGCGAGCGCTTTCACCTCGTTCAAATCGACTTTGGGGTAGTAACGAATGCCGCCTTTGAACGGCCCGCGGGCGTCGTTGTACTGCACGCGAAACGCGGTGAAAGTCTGCACCGCGCCGCTGTCCATGGTAATGGAGAGGTTCGCCTCCATGATGCGCTGAGGTTTCTGTAAAGACGCGATGAAAAGCGGATTCAGCTTGGCGACTGTGGCAGCTTTCTTCAGCTGCTGCATGGCGTTGGCAAAAGGATTTTCGGCCATAGGGGTGCTAGTAAATAGAAGTTAATAATCGTCAATGATATGGCGCTATTTTTTTTATTTACTTTTGGATAAAGTAAATAAATCAGCTTCATTAAGACTGGCTAATCTGTACTTAATATTCCGTTTATAGCCACTTGTTGGCACTATTTTAATAAGAAGTCCCTTTTTCACCCAACGATTGAGTTGTTTTGACATAACCACTGAATCACCCCATCCTAGCACCTTCCTAGCCTCACCATTTGAGATATATTTTTTTCGTTGTAAAGAATAACTAATCTTTTCCCAAGCTGAAGGAGCTTGCTCATTCAGTAGTACTACTCGCACCGCATCTTGTAAATCTGGGTATTTAATAAATATTGGTGGGTATAAACCTGATTCATTCATGACTTTTCGCATCGCCCTGATTCCTTCATTTTGATCTAAGTTAGGTGGATCTGGGAACTCACGAAGATGTTTTACTAAAAGGTCATTTCTGTAGCCATGCGCACGTTCGTATCCAATATTTGCAGGGGTAATATTTAATGGCAATAGACCCGGACTCTCTACTTCCACCCTATCCTCAAAAATTTTTATTTCGATGTCTCTTTTTGTATGATAGTCACGATGAATCACGGCATTTGTGATCGCTTCTTTCACGGCTCTTTCGGGTATCGCAAATACTGTTTTAAAGCCAGAAGGGACGCGGATTCCCGTTTGTAGCAGCGTCAATACATACTCATGAGCTTGACGTATCTGCTCTACCAAAGGACCACTAATTGTCTTGGGTACTCCGAGTAGATTTGGTGAATCACCAATTTTCTCTGATGCACCTTCGTATTGAAATATACGTATTGTGCATTTTGTATCAAGTAGGTCATTGGGGAACTCAGCAAAAAGTAGAACTGCCGCTCGCGTTGGTAAAAGTTGAGCGCCCACTCTTAACGCTAAACCCGTCTTTTCTAGAGTTTCTTCCACGGATGTCCGTTCAATTCCTCGATTTTGACGCCACTGTTCAAATAACGTTGTGTCGAGAAGTCGAAAATCTACATTTACTTTTTCTATATCGGCTTTAGAAAAACCTTTTACGTAAGCAAAATGCACAATCTCTTGAGGAGAAAGCCTACGATTACTTGTTTCTTCTCGAACGTATACGTGGCCATCTACAGCATGGAATCCACTGGTTGCTTTTGGTACATGTAACCATGCCACACGAGTATCCTTCTCTTCTGCATGGATGAATCTAGGAGGCCATATGCCGCTAATAGGAGGAGAAATTTTTTGTATCGTTCGTCCTAGAGCATCTAATAGCTCTGGGTTTTCTTCAACTCCTACAATTCTATCAAGACCTTGGAGCTCAGTATTTTTTGGATCACTAACCCCTATGAATATATCTCCACCGTCAATATTCGTCATAGCAACTATGGACTCCAACGTCCTATCGATAGCTTTATTATGACTACCCAACCTTTTAAACTCCAAAGTGCGGGATTCGAAAGGAATATCCAGCAAAATCTTTATTAATTCTTTGTCGGACATAATTTACTTCTTCTTCGCGCCCCAGTCGATGCGCGCGCCGCGCTTGCCCGTCTTCGCCAGCAGGTACTGGTCGGCTTCGAGTGCGGCTTTGGCGCCTTCCCCAGCCGAGATGATGACCTGCTTGAACGTTATCGTCGTGATATCACCGGCCGCAAATATGCCAGGTTTCGACGTATCGCAGTTCGGCCCAATCTTCACCTGGCCGCGCTGGTCCGTGTCGACAAAGCCTTTTACCCACTCGGCTTTCGCCATGTAGCCAATTTCCACGAAGACGACGTCAGTGGTGAGGTCTTCGAGTTGCTGCGTATCCTTATGCAGGATGCGAATACCCGTGACGTGGTTGTCGCCGAGAATTTCCTTGGTCTCAGCTTGCGAGATAACTTTGATATTCTCCTTCTCGGTTAGGCGTTGGATAGTAATTGCTTCGGCTGTGAGGTGCTCGTTCACGTTGAGCAGCGTCACCTGCTTAGCGAGGTGACTCAAGGTCGTTGCGGCTTGCACTGCGGATGAACCGCCGCCAACGACGACAACATCTTTATCTTTGTAGTAGTGAGCCTCGCAAATAGAACAGTAGAGCAAACCATGACCACTCAGCTTCGCTTCACCGGGCACGTTGAGATGGCGGTGCGAGAGGCCGAACGCCAAAATCACCACCGGCGCGTCGACCGTCTGCGTCGCCGCCGTCACGGTATACGTGCCTGGTTCAGACTCCTTAATAGCCGTGACCGTATCCAGCGAAAAATCTGCACCGAACCCCTCGGCCTGCGACTTAAACTTCTTCATCAGATCCAAGCCATTCACCGTATCCATGCCGGGGTAGTTCTCAATGTCCGGCGTCGTCGCGGCTTGGCCGCCCACATCCTGCGAGATAATGAGCGTCTTGTAGCCACGGCGCGCGGTGAACATACCAGCAGTGAGGCCAGCGGCTCCACCTCCGACCACAATAACTTCGTACTGCTTTTTTTCTGCCATAGAATTTAGAAGTTCTTCTTGAGCTCCTCCATAATCGCGCCCTTCTGCTGCAACCCAGCGACGCGCCACACGGGCTTGCCACCCTTGAAGATGACGAGCGTCGGAATACTCATGACTGCGTACGCTTGCGGAGTGGTTGGATTCTCGTCGACTTCCATGCTGCCGACCTTGGCCTTGTCGCCAACCTCCTTTGCAATATCCTCAATAATCGGCCCCTGCACTTTGCACGGCCCGCACCACGTAGCCCAAAAGTCTACGAGGACTGGCTTACTCGCCTCATCCAGCACTTCACTCTTGAAGTTCGCGTCAGTCAATTTCAGCTCGGCCATATAGTCGTAGGGGTTAGGGTGAGGAAGGTGAGTATACGAAGCAATGCTTTAGGCTGCAACGGCCTTTTTCCTAGGCAAATAGGTGCGGGACCAGGATGCCATAGCGTGGAGCACTTTCTTGAACGCTCGGCCACTGGGTGTCAAGCTGTACTCCACCCGCGGCGGCGCTTCACGGTAGACCTTGCGCGTAATCATGCCACACGCCTCCAGCTCGCGGAGTCGCTTGGTGAGCGTCCGGCTGCTCGTCTTGCCAACGTCATCCATGAGCTCAGAGAACCGACGGGATTTGCTCTCAGCTAAGCGCTGCAGGATGACGAATGCCTCGCGGTCATTCACGTACCCGCAGAGCCGGTCGACGGGGCAGGAGACTGCCTTTGATACTTTCATATGTAAAGTATTGTACAGAAACTTTTCCAAGTCAAGTCACCCTTCCTTGTGCGTATGCTAGACTCTATCTATCTCATTCATAACCTATACGTCTATGCGTAAGCCGGGGTATCTCGTACTCACGTTTGTAAGCGTCCTTGCGCTTATTTTTGGCTTTCCAAGCGCTTCCAAGGCTGCAAGCACCTTCATTGATAGTGACCAAGACGGCGTTAGCAACACACGTGACAGCAAGCCCTACGATCACGATAATGACGGGCTATCCGATGGCCAAGACCGTGACGACGATGACGACGGGAAGCTCGACGCGGCAGAGCTGCTCAAGCTTCGACTTGACCACGACAATGATGCCATAAAAGATGTCGCAGACACCGATGATGATAATGATAATATTCTCGACACGAAAGAACGCAAGAAACAATTTGACCACGACAATGATGGCAAAGGCGATGCTAAGGACACTGACGATGATAATGATAATGTACTAGATACCAGCGATAAATATCCATACGATCACGACAATGACAAACGGCGTGACGATCGCGACTTAGACGATGATGAGGATGGATTAAGGGATGTAAACGAGGTCACGATGCAATTTGATCATGATAACGATGGAACTAACGACTATACTGATCTTGATGATGACGAGGACGGCCTGAATGATGAAGATGATTCGAAAGACTACGACCATGATAACGATGGGCTAGGCGACAAATCAGATCTTGATGATGATGAAGACGGCATTCATGATCTTGATGAAGACAACGGCGAAGAGTGGGATCATGATAACGACGGGTCTGATGATGCAGACGATGAGGATGATGATGGAGACGGCATAGCCGATGATGATGATTCGTACGATTTTGATAGGGATAACGACGGGGTAAACGACGATCTTTCCTAGATTTACCCGTATACAAAAAGACG
>JBBTRK010000012.1:0-9781 GCA_038065235.1 Patescibacteria group bacterium | reverse complement strand
CCAAATTTATCTTTCGAGATTTTTTATTTGTCTTTGCGAGGAACGACCATCATGAGTGACGAAGCAATCCCGTCTTTAAAGATACAAACACCGAATTAAAACGGGATTGCCACGCTCCTACTGTCGCTCGCAAAGACGGAAAAAACAGGCTCTACGGCTTTATAGCTCTACAGAATTACGGCTCTATTACCTTATTTAATATATTTCCGCACCTTCTTGATTATCTCGTCGATGGTTAGGTTGGCTTTAATGAGGTAGTCGTTAGCCCCTAGCTGCCGACCTTTCTGCACATCGGAATCTTGACCCAGATTAGAGAGGAGCACGATGGGAATTGAAGCTACCTTCGGGTCTGTCGAAGCGCGGGTTTGCTGCAACACGCTGAAGCCGTCAAGGCCAGGTAAAATGATATCTAGGAGCACCAACTGCGGGCGCTCGGTTTGAATCATCGTCATACCTTCTCGTCCATCTACAGCAACGAACACCCGAAACCCTTCGCGTTTGAGCTTGGTGACCATGAGCTCGCGAAGGAACTGGTCGTCTTCCACCAACAAGATACGCACACCATTTGCATCTTCTACGTCTTCGATGTTCGACGTCGTGGTCGTTTGCTGTTTTGCAGGTACCACGATGTGTAAAATGCTCTGTACCTTCTCGACAATTTGCGCCGGGGTATTCTGTGCTTTCACCAGGTAGGTTCGCGCGCCAAGGTTCATTGCGCGATCAATTTCTACAGGTTGGCCTGAGTTGGCAATGATAATTACAGGCGGGGCATTGGGATCAACGGGAATTTGCTTGAGTACATCGTACCCATTCATCTTGGGCATGACGATATCGAGCAAGATGATATCGAGCTTGCTCTTCTGGATAAGCGCGAGTCCGGCTTGCCCGTCAGCGGCCTGCAAGACGGTGAAACCTTCCTGCTCGAACTTCTTCGCCAAAACTTCGCGGAGAATATCTTCATCTTCGATGATTGCAATAGTGTAGGGCATACGGTGGCTTACGAACGTGGTGAGCTTGGTTGGGGTGCTGGGAGCGGCGAAGGCCGGTGGTAAATGACGCCGAGGAAAATAGTAAGGAGAGCTCCAATGGAAATCAAGTCACCGATGATAGCGAGTATTTCACTGCTGGCGAGGTAGAAGGTTATAGCGGAAAATATTAAGAGCATCTCGCCAATTCCGATAGTGAACGACCGTACCCGGACGATGTGGTTGCCAATCGTGTGGATGCCACGATTGAAGAATAGCACTACCCCAGGGATAAGCACGATAAGCAGGAGAAAGCCACTGAACGCGCCGACGCCAACTGGCACGTTCCATTGGGTGATCCCAGTTGTCACATCGACCACTGGTTGCGCACGGTCAATGAGTGACCAGATCAAACAGAGAAATGCGAGTGTGGAGTAAATTAAGCGGAATGGTTTGACCCACGTCGGCCGTGAAAACGCCAAAACAATTTGACCAAAAAATGAACTGGCAATTAGAAAGGCGAAACTCCCAAAGGCAAAAGCAATGCCCAAGATTAATTGCTGCTGAGAGGCGAACAGGCGCGGGATGATGAGGAGGACGTACGCCATCGTGAGCGAAACATAGGTGTAAGAAAAATTACGGAGTGTAAGGCTCTTGGGATCCTGCAGGTACGCGCGGTACAGCCGTGCTGCGAGGTACACGCACAGTGCGCTGTTTGCAAGGTCAATTGTGGTGGAAACTTGAAAAGCCATAAATTAAAATTTCGCCATCACCTGATCAAAGTGCTCCTGCGGTTTCGGTGCTAGTGGCTTAGTCCCTACAAGTGGCAAGGCAACGTAAAAGGTACTTCCGCGACCTTCGTGGCTCTCGAACCAGATGCGGCCGTGATGCTGCACCACCACATCGTGAGTTATGAAGAGGCCCAGGCCAGTGCCTTCGGTCTGCATACGCATGACGTTATCACCGCGGAAGAATTTGGAGAACACCCGCGTATGCTGGTTCACCGGAATACCTACCCCAGTATCCTGGACGCTCAGGACGAGTTCATCCTGCTGCACCCGCGCCTGGATGCCAATGATACCGCCGATCGACGTGTACTTCAGGGCATTGTCAATTAAGTTCTGAAGTGCGAGCTGGAACTTCTGCTTATCAATGTGTACCACAGGGAGTGGCTGAACTTCTGGAACATACGTGAGCGCAATGTGCTTCTCGCTGGCCAGATGCTGTGCGTCTTCCACAATTTCACGGATTACCGGGTCTAAGTTCTCGTCATGAAAAGCGTAGGTCATGCGGCCCTCTTCGATGCGGGAAACACTGAGTAAATCATTGATCAACGCAATCATGCGTTCGTTACTCTGGTACCCCTTCAAGAGCATATCCTCTTGCTCTATCGTGAGTGGGCCAAGGTCATGGTCAATGAGCATCTTCAAAGACCACTTGATACCCGAAAGCGGCGTGCGGAGCTGATGGCTAGCCACTGAGATAAACTCGGTCTTCATTTGGTCTAAATCTTTTAAACGCTGGTTGGCAGTTTGAAAAGTTTGATTTGTTCGGGCAAGAGCTTCGTTAAACTTTGCTAATTCTGATTCAACATTTTGCAAACTGCGCACCACGTACCCCGACCGGTACGTAGAAACTGCCATGAGCACCACGAGCGTCACGCCGGTTGCGGCGATGAAGGCGAAATTCTCATGCAAATCTGGAGCAACGTCGAACGGCGTGTAGTGGATGAAAATACCGTACTTCTCGAGCATGAAGAGCAGCGCGAAGAGCGCAGTGCCAACAATGAAGTTCACTGGCCCAGCGAGGCGAGAGAACTGCACATTCGTACCAACAATCTGCAGCAGGTACAGTGGCAAGAATACGCTGGTGATCCCGCCGGTGAAGTGGACGATCGTCGTGACAACGGCCATGTCGATGAATATCCCGATGTACGGCCACATGGGGTTGACGGTTTCGCGACTGTAGAGGTAGCTGAACGCTAAGTTGAACCCGAGCGCCATAGCGACAGAGAACAGAATACCGGGCAAGAAAAATGCCGCCCCAAATTGCGACCCCACCCACGAGAGGAGGACGACAATGAAGATGACGAGATAACGGATGACGACCGACCATTGGAGGCGCTTGCGCCGTTCTTGCTCTTCAAGCGCGACCAGATCTTCTGGACGCATAGTATTCGTTTCTATTTTCGATATCTCAATTGTAGCACTTTTTTAACTTTTTGTCAATTTTACTGACTCCGATACTGCAGTGCCTCAGCGACGTGTATGAGTTCAATTTTATCACTCGCTGCCAGGTCGGCAATTGTTCGGGCAACTTTTAGGACGCGAACGTATCCACGAGCAGACAAATGAAGTTGATCAACGGCTTGCTGCAACAGTGCGTGACTTGGCGTATCAACCTGGCAATGTTTCGTCACCAGCCGAGCACTCATGTGTGCGTTAACGTGGCTGCTGATGCCAGGGAAGCGCGAACGCTGCACAGCCCGTGCTTGCTCCACGCGAACGCGGATACTCGCTGATGGTTCGGCTTCGGCACCATCGATGCGCAATGTTGCAAAATCTTGACGCGGCACTTGTATGTGCAGGTCGATACGATCCAGGAGCGGACCAGAGATACGACGTTCGTAGCGCAACAGCTGCCCCGGGCTACAGGTGCAGTGCCGCTTGGGATCGCCGCGGTAACCGCACGGGCAAGGGTTCTGGCTGGTAACTAGCATGAACCGCGCCGGGAACTGCACCGTCTGTGCCGCCCGAGCAACCGTGACCACACCATCTTCTAGCGGCTGACGAAGTGATTCCAATGCCTGGCGCGGAAATTCTGGCAGCTCATCGAGGTACAGCACGCCGTGGTGCGCCAAGGAAACTTCACCTGGCCGCGGAAACGATCCGCCGCCAATGAGCGCAACGGTCGACGTGGTGTGATGCGGTGTGCGAAATGGCCGGACAAACTGTAACGGTGCGTCTGGTGGGAGCACACCGCCCACGCTATGGATGGCGGTGACATCCAGCGCTTCATCGCGGCTCAACTCTGGCAGAATGGATGGCAAGCAACGCGCGAGCATAGTCTTGCCCGAACCTGGCGGACCAATGAGGAGAATATTGTGACCCCCCGCAGCAGCCACGGCCAGGGCGCGCTTCGCATGCGCTTGCCCGCGAACCTGGGCGAAGTCAGATTCTGTACTTCGATGAGCCTGAGATTTCAACTCGGGCACTACCACAGGGAGCGGCGCAGTACCAAGTAAATGAGCAATAAGCGCCTGCAACGATATTGGTGCTAGAACTGTGAGCCCTTCGACGAGCGCTGCTTCTTGCGCGTTCACCTGGGGAACAATAAACGCCCGAACGTTATGGTCGCGGGCAACCAGGGCAAGTGGCAACACGCCCCGCACTGGCCGCAGGCTGGCATCTAAACCTAACTCCCCGACCACCATAAGGTTGGCACAGGTTTCGGCGGGGAGCTGCTTGGTCTGCACCAGCAAGGCGAGGGCAATGGGTAAATCAAAACCCGGGCCAGCTTTCTTCACGTCAGCCGGCGCCAGGTTCACGGTCACGCGGCCGCGAGGGAAGAAAAATCCTGCGGCCTTGAGTGCAGAACGGACGCGCTCGCGAGACTCTTGCACTGCCGCATCGGGCAAACCGACAACCGTGAAGTTCGGCAAACCATGCTGCACGTCAGCTTCGACGTGCACGGGCACACCTGCAATACCAATAGTGGTAGCGGACAAAATCGTTGCGGACATAGGGGGGGAAGGTGCTGCACGGGCGGTCTCTAGGCGCCAGTGCGACACAGGTTAGGTTTCTCGCGGGGGTGACCGGAGAGTGGAAATGAGGAGGAGGATTGCCCCTGCGGTGACCATCCAGTCACCGAGGTTTGCCGTTGTCGGCCAGAAAGAAAGTTGCAGGAAGTCTCGAACGTAGCCGTAATGTAGCCGATCCAAGAGATTTGATGTTGCACCAGTGAAAACCAGGAGCGACGCCCACCAGGCCAGCAGCTGACGCGTACGGAAAGCAGTCCAGCCAAGCGCGCCGACAATGCTCATCAGCAAGATGAGGAGTACGTACATGGCGAATCCGGGGATTGGGATACCAAACGCTACACCGACGTTCGTCGTGGGTTCGCTGCGCAGCAGGCTGCCGACCAAATGCCGCGCAGCATGTTCGAAGGCGAGCGACCGTGAGAGTCGATCAACAACGAAGAGTACCGCAGTGGTTCCCGCGGCAACCCAGAATGCTCGGCGCATATGCGTGCCTTACGAAGCGCGACCCAACTTGACGCAGGCGATGCACAACGTCGCAGAGGGTACCAACTTCAACCGCGCTTCCTCTATGGGCTTGCCGCAATTGCTGCAGATGCCGTACGTCCCCGCCTCGACCTGATCCATTGCCGCCTTCACGTCATCGAGGTTCTTCTCGATATTCTTCTCGAGTGAAAGCGTGTCTTGAAATTCCGAAACTTCAGAGGCATTGTCATCCTCTTTGTCCCCGTGCTCTTGCCAGAGCGTCTTGCCCTTATCCATAAGAGATGAGACTCGGTTGAGTAACCGATCGTACTCCTTCTGCAGGCGACGCTTCACATCACCCAGGAAGGCCAAACGGCTTGGGGATGGTGGCACGACAGGGGTCAATTTCGGTGATTTTTGGGCCATAGAAAAACGAAAATCGAGACCGTACTGCGTGAGGGTGCGCATCTCTCTTGTCGTTGCGGAGTATAGCAAAGCAACCCCTAGGATACAAGGGGGGGTGTTTCCCCTTGTCATTGCGAGGAGCGACCATCGGGAGCGACGCGGCAATCCCGATGTATCAACGGGATTGCTTCACCCCGCTGCTGTGGGTTCGCAATGACAATTGAAGAAGCCCTACGAAACCTGTGGGCCAAAGGTGGCAGCGAGTACTCCGGCCATCACGGCGAAAACCGCTAGCCAGACGACGGCGAGGCGAATACTCTGCTGTGGAGTTCGAAGGGATTGCATACTTTTTCTTTTTATTTTTTTCTTTACCTAAGAACAGTATAGCGCAAAAAACCCTTTCCGTCAACCAAAATAAGTTTACACTTCTCAAGTGTCATGCCGGAGAGCACATTCGGCACTTACGGTTTCACAGGTGAACGACTAAACGTTCGTACGGTTACGATTGTCGAATCACGGTTCGTCCACCTTTTCTGGCGTCAGAAAAGGTGACCCAAAAGAACGTTGGGGGCTCCACATGCTCGTTATGAAGGAGAATTTAGATCAGTGTTTCTAAGTACGCGGTTACGCCCCCAAGCCCCCGGACTTCTAAAAGGATAAGAAAATGTTATTCAGTTAGCACGGTGGGGTTTGGGGGACTGCTCCGTGCTGTTCCATCCAGAGTGAAATCTTCCTAGGATACGAGCACGTCGCAGGACCCCAACACTCTTTGGGCGCAACCCTTTCTGGTGCCAGAAAGGGTTGCATTACCGTGATTGACTATCAGCAACTGGAAACCGATAGGTCGTACTTCAGTTCATTCGCGAGATACCTGCCTACTTCCCCCTCCGCTTTTTCTTCTGCTGTTTTAGTTGCTTCACCTGTTTCTCGATAAGGTCATCAATGCGTTGCCGCATCTGCGTAATATCCCGCCGAATTTGCTCGTGCGTTGCTGCTTGCATTGAGCGCTCGGTGACGGCAGTCCGAATAGCCCCGACTATATCTTTCTCCAAACTTGTTTGCAGCTTTCCTATTTCATCATCAATCTCGGATTCCGCACGGGTGAGGTCGAAAGACTCTGCCCGCTGCCAATGCCGGTAGCGCTCATACATGATGATGAGGAGCGCTAGGAGTATGAAGATGATAACGAGGAGCACCAGGATGACAACATACGTGGGGATGAGTACACCGAAGATGCTGAATGTTGAACCCAGTGTCTGAAACGAAGCGGGAACCGAAGGTGGGCTCTGGATGCCATACTGGTTCAAGGCGTACGCTGAGAGCTCATGGAACCCTGGTGCGAGGAACGGCGTTGCCTGGTATCGCCACAGCACGAGACCATCGGGAATGCCAACACCCTGTTGCGGCGTGATTCGCGCGTCGTCGGCAAGGAACCGCCCAACCTCTCGGCCGTCAATGGTAAGGATAATGGTATCACCTTGCACAGACAGCCCGTCAACCGTAAGTTCAGCGAAGAGCGCGAGCGTCTTCGGCACGCTCGTCAGCCGCGGTGCCGGGCTGCCTTCAACGATAAACTCGCCAATCGCATCACGGTAGTTCCCAGCCTGGTCAGTCGCCCGCACCGTGAACTGGTGCAGACCTGCTCGGGTCTGCTTCACCGTTGCTGGACTTTGCGATTGCGTCAATGCTCCATTATCCAAGGAGAGGCTGTAGACGATATTGCCACTCCCACTATCAGACGTCTGGAAGCGAATGACCGCGGTTGGGTTCCGCGCGCCGCCTTCCTGGATTACCTGGGGCGTGAAACTCGCCGGCGGCTGGGTATCTATCTGTACCCGGTAGTGCACGGTAGGTGACCAACCTGCCGCATACTTCGCCCGCAGGTGGAAGTACCACACACCATCAGCGGTCTGCACTAAGTTTACCGAACCATTACTATTCTCAATAGCCGTATCAGGGGTGGTGCTACCGTTCTGATCAAGGGTGTAGCTTACCCCTTGTAAACCACTCGGCCGGGACCACGTGAGTTGAATGTCAGGCTTGGCGTACCAAGCATTCTGGTCTGGGTGCGTCGACGATCCCACAGTTGGTGCTGGGGTGCTCGGGGTCACCGCGGGGGGTGGTGGCGCCGTATTCGTTGGGGCAGCTTCGCCAATACGTACTGTGGCACTCCCGTACCCGGTGAGGATGTTCGTGCCAGTTCCGTCATTCGCTAAGATTGCCCCTGACGTGTAGCTGAGCGTTGCCGTGCCAGACGCTTTCGCGCGGAAGGTGACAGTAATTACTGCTCGGCCACTGCCGGTGAACCCTGGGGTCGGTAAACCGCCACCGAATGTGACCGTGCCATTGCTATTCGAGTATGCTGGCTCGTCAGTCCAGTACTTGAACAGACTCCCCTTGGCGACGCTCATCACTTGCAGTTTGTCAGTGGGGAAGGTGAGCTTACCCTGGCTAGCGTTCATAGCCTGGGTCGCGCTGTTCACTGTGAGGCTGAAACTCTTGGTCTCTCCTACTCGCATGGTCGCACTACTCGGAGCAATACCCAGCGTTGCCGCTTGCACATTGTACGCAAAAGAAAATAGCGCGAAGGCGATACTGAACATTAGGAGGCAACGTCGAATCATACCGTCGGTGGTTGCTGGTTCTGGTCACTATGGAGGAAGTCCGCACTTGGCGTTGCAGGGGGTTGCTGCATAGGAGGCTGCGGATTCGGTACCTTTCCAGTTTGTTGAGCACTAACCTGCTGCTGGATTGCGGCAAGCTCTTGCTGGTGCTGCACCTGCGACTCAATTGATTGTTCCATCTGCCGCGCAGCTTGGATGGTCTTCATGAGTTCCGATTCTTTCTTCACGGTTTCCTGCTCTAACCGCTGAATATCGTGGATGACGTCCATTGGCCGCCGCCGACGTCGTAGCAACACCCACACCAGAAGGCCGACGACGAGTATACCAAGAACAATGAGCGTCATGTTCATGACGAACGTATTCTGCAGGAGCGGGATTCGGGTAATTACCGACCCGCCTTGCTCGGGAGTAGCAACGGTGAACTCGAGCTTCCCGTCAACGCTATTCCCGGCCTGGTCAAAAGCCCGGACGATAACCTGGAACCGGCCGGTCTGCAGCTCGGGCAAGCGCACGGGGCTGGTCTGCTCCACGAAGAATGGCGTCGCCTGGTTCGGGTCATCAAGCGCAATGAGCTGCATCTCGTAGTGCTCTAAACCCGACATGGCGTCTGTCGTGAGGAACTTCAGCTCTGGGCGCCTGCCCGGTTCGGGTTTCTCGGGGTCAATGCTCGGCGTGAACCCCGCGGGCGAGGTGCCGTCGAGCAGGACGGAGTAGTGACTAGTGCCACCCCAGCTCGTCACCTTGGCACGGACGTGGAAGTACCACCGCCCGTCTTTGTCGGCGACAACCGAAGCTGTGCGGGTCGTTGTGGCGTCATCACGCTCCGGCGGCGTGGTGCGCGAGTTCTGATCAAAGGCGTAGCTGTAGCCCACTGCGCCGGCAATCTCATCCCACTCCAGGTTCACGGAACGATTCTGGTACCACGCGTTCTGGTCGGGGTGCGAAGCGGAGGATACTATTGGGCCTTCCGGTGCGGCAAGCGCGAGCGTGAAATTCGTATCACCTCTGGAGGTGAGCAAATCTGTTCCCTGGCCATCATTTGCGAGCACCTGCGAAGCTGCCTGAAAGGTAAGCTTCGCTGGACCAGGAGCAGTAGCGCGGAACGTGATGGTGCTGACAATGCCAGAGTCGGTCTTGATGCCTGGCGACGGGAGCCCACCTTGGAAGCTAATAGTGCCAGCGGTGTTCGAGAAGGCAGGCTGGTTCACCCAAATAGAAATGAATGACGTGCCCGCAGATGGGTTGACGACTTGGAGTTTGTTCGCCGGGAACTTTATGTCTGCGCGGACCGCGTTAATAGATTTTCCGCCGGTGTTGACGGCGATGGAAACGTTGAACGTGCTCCCAACCGTGAAGCTACCCGTCGCTGGGGTGAACAGCAAACTCGCCCCATCTGCCGCGTGGGTTTGCACCGGCAACGCAAGAGCCCCCAACAACGTGAGGAGGGCAAAAGTAATGCTAAATCTTGGTTTGTGATGTTGAACCCCCATACCCCATAGTATAGCGGTATTTGGTCGCCGTATCGAGGTAAGATTACTACTGACCCCCCCTCTCCTACAAGAGGA
>JBBTRK010000011.1:0-34723 GCA_038065235.1 Patescibacteria group bacterium | reverse complement strand
GTGCTTTAGCACGTTGCCCCCAACCTACCGCCTTCTAGGCGGTAGTAGTTGAGTTTCGAAAAGGTCTCAATTTTGGAAAGGCTATTAGTAAAGTAAGAATGAGGCAAATGAGGAAAATGTAGATAGGAAAACCGGAATTGGCAAAGCCCCAAGATGTAAGTGTCAGCATAGTTATGACCGCACTTACCGTGCTGTATAAGAACACCCGGTAGTCCTCGGTTTCTGGTGCTTTCCATGATTTTATAACTGTCGGGATTGCCGCCAGTCCGTCCGCTGAAATACTTAAGGCAATTGCGATGATGCCCGTACGCGTCAGTCCCCAAACAATGAGTGCGGTCAGCGAAAGAAGGCCACAGATAATGTCCAGTTTGCTAATTTTCCAATACGACTTCCGATTGATGAAAGAAGCAACAAATACAGCCAAGGGGCCAAACCCAACCATGAAGGTCATGAGCGCACTCAATCCAACGCCTTCACTGGCCATTGCAGCGAATGCAATCAAAGGTGCTAGAGCCCAGATAAACCAGGTCACCCTATTTGGTTTTGTTTTACCTTTTAGCGTCTCTATAACATAACTCGCGCTGCCATAAAGGTTGAGAGCGGCAGCAAGAATGACGAAGTTCTGATTTAGCATGTCCATATCTTATCATTATTTATATGTGTTCATAAATACCTCAAAAGGAGTCGAGCAAGTTCGACCCCTACAGCTTACAGCTCTATAGTTTTACAGCTTTTCCCTCTCACATCCGCTTCTCTTCCCACCGAAAGGTGATGACGGCGAGGAAAACCAAGACAATGGCCCAGCCTGCCACCCAGGCCAGGTCGCCTTTGATGGCACTGAAGCCTGCGCCATCCCCGATAATCGCCCGCATGGCTTTCGCAAAAGGTTGCAGCGGTAGGTAGACGACAACGCTTTGCAACCAGCCGGGCATGCTGCTGGTGGGGAAGAAGATGCCCGAAAGGAAGAGCATGGGAAAGACAATGAGGTTTGCCAGGGCCGGAACCGCATCAACAGTTTTGGACAAGCCAGAGATAGTAAAGCCCAAGCCGAGGAACATTATTCCGCCGAGCATAATGGTCAGGAGTATGAGCAGGGGATTGCCGTCAATGTGCGACTTGAAGACGAGTGCGCCAAAACCCAGAAGTACAGCAGATTGCGTGACGGCAACGAGGAGGCGGGTGATGACTTGCGAGATCACGAAGTCCTGCGGCTTCATGGGCGTGGCAAGCAGGCGCTTCAAGATGCCTTTCTCTTTGTAGTCCGTGAACACGAAGGCCACGGAGAATACGGCCATCTGCATGATAGACATGGCGACAATACCTGGGAGGAGGAAGTCGATGTAACGGACTTTCTTGGCGTTGATATCCTGCACGTTTAGCGCAAAGAGTGTGGGCGCTTTGGCGATCTGCAAAGTGGTTTTATCGAACAGCTGCGTGAGGATGACAATAGCTGTTTGTGCTTGCTGCTCGTAGGCGACGTTCTTGAGAATCGTCACATCCTTAGTTATTGGGGCAGTCTTCGCTGCTGGGTCGGGGAATAGGTCATCTGGCACAATGAGCACTACGGCTCGATCGCCCTTCTGCAGGGCGGTGCGTTCGTCAGCGTCGTTCCCGTTATAAATTTTCAACGCAGAAATTGTGTTCAGTGAGTCTAAGAAACCTTTCGTGCTCGTCGACGGTGCGTTGGTGACAATGCCAACATCAATGGTCTGTGGCTTGTCGAAGCCCACGAGGCCGAAGATACCGATGAAAATGAACGGCATGAAGAGTGTAAAGAAGAGCGACTGCTTGTTGCGGACAAACATTTTCAGCGACGCGAGGGTGAGTGTACGAATGGTCATTGGGGTAGGGGAGTGATCGTGGAGTTATTCCCGAAGTTTTCGGCCGGTGAGCTTGAGGAAGACATCTTCCAGCGTGGCTTGGTGCACTTTCACATCATGCAGGGAAATGCCTTTCTGCTGGGCAAAGGGGAAGAGCGCCGGAAGTGTCATTTCGGGTTGCTGCGTTTTCAGTGAGAAGCCGTGCGGTTCTGCCGTGGCTTGGGTGACGCCCGTGAGCTTCTGCAGCTCTGCAATAGGCGCAACTTGATCGGTGTGGCACTCAATGGTCGTGCCAACGTCCGCGAGTTTCAGTAAACCTGTCGGGGTATCCAGGGCGATGATTTTTGCGTTGTCCATGATAGCAATGCGATCGCAGAGTACTTCAGCTTCTTCCATGTAGTGGGTAGTGATGATGATGGTTACCCCGCGGCTTTTTATTTGGTTAATGAGGTCCCAGAGGTTCCGGCGTGCTTGCGGGTCTAAGCCCGTTGTTGGTTCATCAAGGAAAAGTACTTTCGGCTTGTTCACCAAAGCTACGGCAATAGAGAGTCGCTGTTTCTGGCCGCCCGAGAGCTCTTTCACGCTACTCTTCGCTTTCTCGTCGAGTTGCACTTCGCGCAGGAGTTCCATGGCTTCTACTTTTTGCTTGTAGAGAGCACCGAATGTTTCGACGAGTTCCTTCAAGTTCAATCCGTCGAAGAACGAGGAAGATTGGAGCTGGACGCCGATGACGTTCTTCACTTCACGGGTTTCTTTGGAGACGTTTTTTGCGTCGAGTATGACCGTACCACTGGTAATACCCTTCAAGCCCTCCATCATTTCCAGGGTGGTCGTTTTCCCGGCGCCGTTTGGGCCAAGAATGCCAAACGTCTCGCCTTGGTGAATTGTGAAGTTGATACTGTCGACGGCGGTGAAGTCGCCGTAGGTTTTTTTCAGATTCGTAACGGTAATAATATCAGCCATACAGGTACGGGTGGTTTACGTGTTAATGAAGGTCGCTCAATTGCCTGCTGAATCTACAAAATACGTTACCTTAGCGGCTTTGTCTAGTTTGACCCGCACAGCCATGCTATGCTTTTTCTATGCCTAAAATTCTGATCCTGCTTGCCATCACCATTGCGTGCATGGTTGCACCCACAACCTTAGCCGCAACTTTTGTAACACCGACATCCGTTGCTACACCGAATTCCTCTTGGCGGACGACGACGGTGAAGACCGCACGCGGGACCTTCCCGGTAAACATCGTCGCCATCAACCTGCAGAACCCAAAGTTGCACGTCTCCACGCTCACTGGCAGCGCGTACGACTGCACGAACAACTGCCAAGTTGCACCACTGCACAAGTACGTCCAGCGGGTGCAGGGCTTTGCCGCAATCAACGGTACGTACTTCTGCCCGTCGACGTACCCATCCTGCGTGGGGCAAACCGGATCGTACTTCTGGATGGTGTACAACTCGGTGCGCCATACGTTCATTAACATCCATCAGAACAAGTTCAATAATGGATCACTCGTCGCGTTCGACACCGAAAACCACTGGCACTTCTACCAAGAAACTCGGCAATGGCCAGGGCTCGCGGCATTTGAAGCGCAGTATGAGACGAAGCTCACCGCGCTCATTTCCAATGGGTCAGCACTTATCGTGAATCGGAAGGTCGTGGTGACGTCTGGCGAACTCGATACCAAGCAGCGTACCGTCAAAGGCCCGCGCGGTAGCCTGGGTTTCAAAGGGAAGAACGCCTACCTCATTATTGCCAGCAACGCGACTGTACTTGACCTTGCGGCCGTGATGGACGCCTACAAAATGGAGTACGCGATAAACCTGGATGGTGGCGGTTCATCCGCACTTTACTACCTGGGGAAGTACCGAGTGGGTCCGGGGCGGAACATCCCGAACGCCTTGATTTTCTCCGAAAAGTAGCGCGTTGTCCCACACGTGGCGGGATGGTATGCTATGTCCATGCGCTTCCTGAAAACCTTAAGTTTCGTTTCCCTTACGGTTGCCCTCGCCGTCGGGCTTTCTGCGTGCGGTAAGAAAGTGGTAACGCCGGTGCCAGTCACGAACGAGAATGCCAACGGCAATGAAAATACCAACGTTGCAGTCCCAGACGTTTCCGGCGAAGCCGGATCCGGCTCTGCCGGAAATGGGAATGCGAATGGCAACGAGAATACCAACGGGAATACGAATGGGAATGTAAACATCCCCGTGGATGCGAATGTGAACGGTAGCGCAGACCTGGATAGCGATGGCCTAACGAATGACCAAGAGCGTCTGTACAAGACTGATCCCCTAAATCCGGATACGGATGGTGATGGGTACAAGGATGGTGCAGAAATAGCGACTGGTTACGACCCAACGAAAGTCGCGGAAGAAGATGCAAAAGTTATTAGCCAGCTTAAGCCCGTGCAGACCCCAGGCATACCCGCGCCGATAGCGCGCTCGACAGCCCTGAAGGCTGTGCAGAGTTTTCCATTTCGGGCCACGAAGGCAGATGGTCAGGTAACGATTCGATTAGAATCGAGGACGGCAACTTCCATTGTCAATTTCGCCGTCGATTACGCCGGGGGTGTCGATAACCATGGACCATCGTTATCCCTAGACAATAAGTACACGCTCCTCGGTGGAACCTTTGATAAGGGGAAAGTTTGGATAACCGGTCGAGACTTTGTGAAAGGCCCGCACTACATGACGACCAGCAATACCGTTGGCACGCTCACGCTTTTTCCGGCGCCGACCCCACCATTCTTCATTGATGGCCGAGGTGAAGGTGGCATTGAAGATGCCGCATCTATTTTGGGGAATACGTTTGTGGCGGATTTCCCCAAGAGCGGGCAGTATCGGTTTGAATTCAACATCATTCGTGGCCGGGCGAAGATTGCTGTCGAGAATTCTAGCCTGGTCTTGAAAGATAAAGTGTACCCCGAAGTCGACACTATCAAATCGGTTGTACTCACTGCGGATGTCGCTGAAGGCCTGCACACTATTACCATTACGGGTCAGGAGACCCCGTCGTGGTCGTTGCGCGTTTCGAAGACGTAAGGTGCGGGTAGCAGTTGTCGAGTGTCTGAAGGTAGAGTGGTAGAATATACGTATGCTCGACAAACGTCAGCACTATCTGCAAATTGCACTCAACGGCACACTCACCGATGCGCGGGCGATTATTTCGGAGTTACCCAGTTCCCCACGTCTTATCTACGAAGCCGGTACCCCATTCATTAAGCGCTACGGAGAGGATGGCATTCGTTCGCTCCGGAGTGCGATTGACGCAAAATTAGGCTTCGGTTTTCCGGTTATACCCCAGGCGAAGAACTACGGCCTCATCGGGTTGCTTGCGGACGGCATCTTCGCTGCAAGTCGCACAAATCGGCCAGCGCCAAAGGCTGGCGTTACGAGTGAACGGCCGTACCTTGTGGCAGATATTAAGGCAATTGACCGTGGGCAGACCGAAGTCGAGATTTGCGCTCGGGGCGGGGCGAATGCCGCTACTGTCATGGGCACAGCACCAGTTGAGACTCTCGACGCCTTCATAGACCAGTGTGCGAAGCACAACCTCGACGCCATGGTTGACATGATGAACGTGGAATTTCCCATTGAAGTTTTGAGCAAGCTCCGAAAGCGACCGAAAGTGGTCATCCTGCACCGGGGTGTCGACGAAGAGCAGGTGAACCATGAGAAGCAAATTCCATTCTGGGCTATCCAACGGATTATTGGCACCTACGATGTGATGATTGCTATCGCCGGCGGTGATACGGCTCGGGAAGTTCAGCGAGCCGCTTTCAATGGCGCGCACATCGTCGTCGTTTGGAAAGATTTTTACGCGTCCACGGCAAATACGAAAACCCTCGCCGAGGCGTTCCTCAAGGATACGAAGTAGATAGAGTTACTTCACTTTCCCAGCAAGGGTTTTGAAGCCCTCGAGTATTTCTACGGGCAAGGCGAAGATAATAGTTTTCGATGGGTCAGGATTGATTTTTTCAATGGTACCTAATGAACGCAAGGACATTGCACCCGGTGAGGCCATGAGCACGCTGGCGGCTTTGCCAAGATTTTCGGCAGCAATGAGTTCACCTTCTGCTTTGATGATGACCGCACGTTTCTCACGTTCGGCTTCGGCTTGCTTGGCCATCACGCGTTTCATGTCTGCGGGGAGTTCAATATCCTGGATGCGGATGGAGGTTACGTCTATGCCCCACTTTTTAGTTTCTTGTTCCACGACAACCTTAATTTCATCTGCGATTTTATCCCGCGCCGAAAGCAGCGTATCCAGCTCGAAACCCCCGATGACATCGCGGAGCGCGGTTTGTGCGTACTGGTTTACCGCAAAGGCATAGTTCTGGATACTGAGCATCGCTGCTTCTGGCCCCTCAACCAAGAAGTACACGACGGCATTAATGCCGACTGGGACGTTATCTTTGGTGATGACTTCTTGCTGGGGAATTTCTGAAGTAGTTATCCGAATATCCACACGGAGCATGCGTTGGAAAATTGGGACTACGTATGAGAGGCCAGGAGTCTTGGTGTGTGAGTACTTGCCGAGGGTAAGAACAACGCCTCGCTCATACTGATTGATGACGCGAATACCCGCAATTAGGAATAGGAAGCCGATGACGAATAGGAAGACGATGACGGGCATACGAGCGTTGGTTAAAGTGGTAGGAGAAGTATACCACCGTTGGCGGCGGTCCGCAGCACTTGCAGGCGGTCTAGGAGTAGCGTAAACTGACGCTACCTAACTAGGAGTTATATGGCTTTCTTCTCAACCCGCACCGATTACAGCGTAATTTTACTTCGGGCCCTCGCACGGTCTAAAGGATTTATTTCTCTGCGCATCATCGCCAAGAACAATCGATTACCGTATCGGTACGTAAGCCGCTTGGCTGGGGATTTGAAGAAAGCCGGAATCCTCAAGAGCCGTGAAGGTGTGCTTGGCGGGTACGCCCTGGCCAAGAAACCGAAAGATATTCGCCTTATCGAAGTCATTGAATTAATGGATGGTCCCATGGCACCTTCCCGTTGCACCGCAACACCAGGTACCTGCCCCCGGGAAGCATTCTGCACGCTGAAGCCACACTGGACAACCATGCACCGAAAAATTCACGCGCAGGTGAGTACGTACACCTTAGCGAGTATCACCTAAACGCTCATGGTGTTAACCGTCGACCACCTCGCGGTTCGCGTCGAGGGGAAAGACATTCTCCACGATGTCTCGTTTGCGATTGGTGCCGGGGAAGTGCACGCGCTCATGGGTCCGAATGGGTCGGGCAAGTCAACACTCGCCAACGCGCTCATGGGTCACCCGCGGTACACCATAACCAGTGGGAGCTTAAAGCTAGATGGGAAGGATATTACTTTCGCGAAACCTGACGAGCGTGCGCAGGCTGGTCTCTTCCTCTCGTTTCAGTACCCCGTGGAAATTCCCGGCGTTTCCGTCCAGAACTTCTTGCGTACGGCGTGGCGCAGCTTGCACAATGGCAAACTCGATCACAAAGCTTTTACCGTCCGGTTCCAGCAGGCGCTGGCCGACCTGCAAATCGATCCAACGTTTGCCAAACGTGCCATCAACGAAGGTTTCTCGGGCGGGGAGAAGAAGCGCATGGAGATGCTGCAGCTCGCCGTGCTCCAGCCGAAGTTCGTCATCCTCGATGAGACAGACTCTGGCCTGGATGTGGATGCGCTGAAAGTGGTCGCCGCAGGAATAGAACGAGCCCAACACGCGGGTATTGGTATCCTGCTAATTACACATTACCCACGTTTGCTCGAGTATGTTGTGCCGAATTTTGTGCACGTTCTTGTACAAGGGCGCATTACGCAATCTGGCGGGAAAGACCTGGCGTACGAGATTGAACGAGTGGGCTACAAGGAGTCGGTGCAGTGACCGTCCAAACTCCAGACACGAGCACTCCCGATCCAATCGCGTACCAGTTCATGGCAAAGCCCGGCCTCTCGGCTGAGGTGGTTGAGCATATTTCGCATTACAAGACTGAACCTGGGTGGATGCGTGCGAATCGTTTGCGCGCGCTGGAAGTTTTCTCTAAGAAAGCGTTGCCCACCTGGGGTGGGGTACTTAGCGGCATTGATTTTCAAGCCATCCACTACTTCATGAGCCCCACGGGCAAGCTCGCGCGATCGTGGGCTGACGTGCCAGCTGATATTCGGAATACGTACACCAAAATTGGTATCCCGGAGGCTGAGCAGAAGTACTTGGGCGGGGTGATGGCCCAGTACGAATCCGAAGCGGTCTACCACTCGTTGCGGGAGAATCTCTCGAAGCAGGGCGTGATTTTTTTGGATATGGATGCCGGTCTGAAGAAGTATTCCGAGCTTGTGCAGCAATATTTCGGCACAGTGATTCCGGCTGGTGATAATGCATTTTCAGCCCTGAACACGGCAGTCTGGAGCGGTGGCAGCTTCGTGTACGTGCCCGCTGGGGTGAAAGTTACCATTCCGCTGCAGGCATACTTCCGCATCAACGCACCCCGTGTTGGCCAGTTCGAGAGGACGCTTATCATCGCGGAAGAGGGGAGTGAAGTGCACTACGTGGAAGGTTGTACCGCCCCGGTGTACGCGGCAGATAGCCTACACTCGGCGGTGGTGGAGATCATCGTCAAGAAAGGTGCACGCGTACGGTACACCACGGTGCAGAATTGGTCGAAGAACGTGTACAACCTGGTCACCAAGCGCGCGTTCGTCTACGAGGACGCCACCATGGAGTGGGTTGATGGGAACCTGGGCAGCAAGCTCACCATGAAGTACCCCAGCGTGTACTTGCTCGGCCGTGGCGCACGCGGTGATGTGCTCTCTATTGCCTTTGCCGGTTACGGCCAGCACCAGGATGCGGGCGGTAAAGCCATACACGGCGCGCCAGACACGTCGTCAACAATTATCTCCAAGTCAATTAGCAAAGAGCACGGCCGCACGTCGTACCGTGGCATGGTACAAATTCCCAAAGGCATGCGTGGTTGCAAGTCGTCGGTGGTGTGTGACGCCCTCCTGCTTGATGATACATCCCGCTCCGACACCTATCCCACCATGGACATCCGCGAGTCAGACGTCTCCGTGGCGCACGAGGCGAGCGTAGGCAAGATTGGCGAAGAGCAACTCTTCTACCTGCAGTCGCGTGGGATTGCAGACCAGGAAGCGCACAGCCTCATCGTGCAGGGGTTCATTGAACCGATTGCCAAAGAGTTACCCCTTGAGTATGCAGTGGAGCTGAACCGGCTCATCCGGATGGAAATGGAAGGGAGCGTGGGATGAGTACGCAATACCCAAAAATCAAGAATGATCCACTGCGGGCATTTCCGCTGGACATGGCAATGCAGGCAGAGCAGATTGTGGTACCCGCGGGTGAACACCGAGCAATCACACTTTCACCAATGACCGGAAAGACGGTATACACGGTCGAGGTTGCAGCAGGTGCATCGCTGACGTTACTCCTCGCTTCGACGTACGCAGACGATGCGTACCGACTCGTGGAAGTACGAGCAACCGTGGGCAAAGATGCTTCGTTCCACCTCGTCGACCGGGTCTTGGGTGGGGCACGGATTGAGTCGCGCATCACCGTCGAGCTCTCCTCATCTGGTGCTGAGGGTATGGTGACCGGTATGTACCACGGGAAACGCCAGCAGCACCACGCCTGCCACGTGGTCGTGCACCACGCTGTGCCCCACACGCATGGCGACGTGTACGTCCGAAGCGTGTACGAGGATCAGGCGCGTGCGGTCTTCACCGGGCTCATCAGCATTGCGCCAGATGCGCAGCAGACGGCTAGCTACTACCGTGATGATGTGCTGCTCTTGGACGACGCCTTGGCTGAATCGCTGCCGACCCTAGAAATTGAGGCGAATGATGTGAAGGCGTCGCATGGCTCAACGACGAGCCGGATCAACGACGAGCAAATGTTCTACCTCACCAGCCGCGGCATCCCGCACGACCAAGCCCGGGCGCTCATCGTCGCGGGCTTCCTCACCCCAGCGCTGAAGCGCGTGCCCGAAGCGCTGTGTAAGCCTTTCCTACAAACGGATTGACATCCAGCCCAGCCGGCGTAGGCTTTGCACAAACCCAAAAACCCAGAACATTCCAAACCCGAAAGGAGGGTGCCATGCCACAGCCTAACCCTCACGTGTACTTCACGGCGCTCCCGCCGCTGCCGTTGCTCCGCGTGTACGCACTTGAACTCTGCATAGACGGCGACCTCACGTGCGTTGCGGAGATGCCGCGTTTAGATGACGACGTGCTTTTCCATATTGGCGAAGCAGAGCGCGAGTTGCTGCTGCACTGCGTCCAGCGCACCATTAGCGCCCGTGCGCTGATGACTGTAGAACCATCCGAGCTCGAGGCAATTCGCGATGACCTGCGAGCTCGGTACCCTATTGGTCAGCGAGCTATTGTGGAGCTAACCAAAATTGCTCATGCGCGGAAGGTTCCCCGCAGTAGCATTCGCGATGCACGTCGCCTGCCGGGATGGGTAAGTGCCCTACAGTTTCATGGCCACCCATTCTTGCGGAAGAAGGAATCATTACCCAACCCAATCACGTGGACGAACGCGCATTGGGGAGAGTACTTTCATACCTTTACTGCGGACGAGTACCGCCTGGTTATTTTCTCGGCTGCCCGAGCAATTGCCCGCCACACCCCGTCCTGGTATACGGATACTGCATTTCAACTTTTCGCACCTTGCTTTCTTAAGCGGTAGAAGCGATCACCATCTCCTGGTGGTCGCTTTTTCTATTTGCTCAAGCCGAAGCACCGGTGTAGGCTTGACCTAATGTTCGACGTTAACATAATTCGAAATGACTTTCCAATCCTCACCCGAAAGGTAAACGGCAAGCCTTTGGTGTACCTGGATAATGGTGCCACCAGCCAGAAACCCGAGAGCGTGCTTCAGGCGATGGACGACTTCCAGCGCAACCACAACGCCAACGTCCACCGCGGGATTTACACGTTAAGCGAGGAAGCGACAGCGCTGTATGAAGGGGCGCGGGAGAAAGTTCGAAAGTTTATTAACGCACGTTCGGTGGAAGAAATTATTTTCACGCGTAATGCCAGTGAGTCTATCAATCTCGTGGCATTGAGTTGGGCGCGACAGAACTTGAAGGCCGGGGATGAAGTGCTCACCACGGAAATGGAGCACCACTCCAACATCGTACCGTGGCAGATGCTGGCGAAGGAGCGGGGGATAGTGCTGAAGTTCGTGCCTGCGAAGCCAGACCTCGGCACGCTCGACATGGGCGCATTCGAATCGCTCCTCACCCCGAAGACGAAGTTGGTGTGCATCGGGCACATGTCGAACCTGCTCGGAACCGTGCATCCCGTTGCTGCAATGGTCGAGAAAGCGCACGCGGCTGGCGCGAAAGTCCTGATCGATGGGTGCCAGGCTGTGCCGCACATGCCCGTTGACGTGCAGCTGCTCGGTGCTGACTTCTACGCCTTCTCTGGCCATAAGATGCTGGGGCCCACCGGCATTGGCGTCCTGTGGGCACGCAAGGAATTACTCGAGGCAACCGAACCTATCCTCGGTGGTGGTGACATGATTAAGGAAGTGACCAAAGCCGGCGCGTCGTGGAACGACCTGCCCTGGAAATTTGAAGCCGGCACGCCGAACGCCGTTGGTGCGATTGGCCTCGGCGCAGCAGTTGATTATCTGACGAAGGTCGGCATGACGAACGTCTGGCAGCACGAGCAGGATATGGCACGATACGTCCTGACGAAATTGACGAGCATTCCTGGTGTGCAGCTTTTTGGCATCCCGCAGCCATCCCTAGATCGCGGGGCAATTTTCTCTTTCTGGATTGACGGCATGCACCCGCACGATATTGCGAGTATCTTCGACGAGCGGGGAATTGCCATCCGCGCTGGCCACATGTGCGCGCAGCCAATGCTCGAGGTGCTCGGCAAACCCGCCGCGGCACGGGCAAGCTTCTACCTGTACAATACCCAAGCCGAAGCAGATGCATTCCTCAACGCAATTGAGGATGCGAAGAAGGTGTTTGGGTTATGAATATCCTGCCATTTGTTTTGTTTATCATTGGCATAGCAGCAGGCTATGGAATCGCGAAGTTCTTTGCTGGTAAAAACGAAAATGTTCAGGGCCGTTTGCCGTCAATCATTTTTCGGGTTCGCGGGCATAAGGTGCATATCCACCATTGGATGTGGAGCATTGCTCTGCTCTTGTTGTTGATAGTCCTACGCATTCAGAGCTATCTGATTTATGGTTTCTTAATTGGTATAACTCTTCAGGGTTTAAACTACCGAAATCGATTTCGGATTGTCTATAAAGCCTAGCGCGCAAAAAATAATATTATTGAAGATGTGAAGTATGCGTTGGTTTAATAACGTCTTTGCGAGACCCGCAGTAGCGGGGCGAAGCAATCCCGTTGAACTTCTAGATTGGTTCCTGTAAAGACTGGATCGCCACGGGTCGCAGTAGCGCCCCTCGCGAAGACGAATAATTATGAATGAACGACAGTTCTATATATACGTACTTACGAATGAACGTCACACAGTGTTATATACCGGAGTGACAAATAACCTTGCTAGGCGTGTTTATGAGCATAAGGAGAAATTCGTAAAAGGATTTACCGAGAGGTACAATGTGGACGTTCTGGTGTACTACGAAGTTGCCGAGAATGCTGAGGCAGCCATCAGTCGAGAGAAACAGATTAAGGCCGGTTCACGGAAGAAGAAGGAAGAACTCATTCAGGCAATGAACCCAACATGGAAAGATTTATATGATGACATTCAGTAGAAACGGGATTACCGCGCTCCTACTGTCGCTCGCAAAGACAAGTTAAAACCCATGTACGAATCTACGCTCCTCGACCACTACCACCACCCGCGGAATACGGGGCAGCTGGAACCCGCCGACCGACAGCACCGCGAACCCAATCCGTTGTGCGGGGATGTGATTGAAGTTTTCCTGAAACTCGATGCAGATGGCAAGGTTGCCGACGTACGTTGGGAAGGTTCGGGCTGTGCCGTGAGCCAAGCTAGTATGTCGGCGTTGTCAGAGAATCTTGTGGGAAAAACCAAGTTAGACATTGATGCACTAGGTGTAAAGGAAATTGAGCAATATTTGGAAACTACAGTGAACCCCGCCCGGTTGAAGTGCGCGACGCTGGGGCTGGTAGCAGTACAGAAGGCACTGCAAGCAAAAACGTAGTGTGGTGTAGTAATTTGTAGCCCAGCAGCAGGTTTGGTATCCTGGTAGCACCTCAGCAATTAACCCATCCCGCTATGCCGTACAAAAGTATCGTCGTTGATAGAGAGAAGTGCATCTCCGCTGGGAGCTGTGTGGCTGTGGCGCCCGAAGTTTTTGAACTTGACGCTGAGGGGAAGGCAATTGTGACGAACGCAACTGGCGCATCCGATGAGGCAATTCTCGATGCGGCTCGGGCTTGCCCGACGCTGGCGATCACGCTCATCGATAGCAATGGCAAACAAGTAGTGCCCTGAAGCACTTTCACCGTTAACCCAATTTGTCCTATGGCGCACACCGTGCAGCCGCTACCATTCAGCAAAGAGCTGGATGGGATTTCGAAGAAGACAGTAGAAATTCACCACGATAAACTCTACGCTGGGTACGTCGCCAAGCGGAATGAGGTAGAAGAAGCGATTCAGCAAGCCGATGCGAGTAAAGCGAACCAGATTTATTCGGCCTACCGGGGCTTGAAGGAAGGCGAGACATTCGCTGCCAACGGCATGATCCTCCACGAGGTGCACTTCAGCAACCTCGGCGGCAATGGCGATCCCGCGGGGACGAAGATTCTGGACGCCATCACCATCACCTGGGGAAGCTGGGATGGGTTCATTGCGGCTCTCACTGCCACGAGCATGGCCGCGCGGGGTTGGGCAATCCTGGCGTACGATCCATCAGATGAGAAACTCCACCTGTACGCCGCGGATGCGCAGAATCAAGGTGGCGTGTGGGGTTGCACGCCGCTGCTGGCTCTGGATGTGTACGAGCACGCGTACTTCATTGACGTGGGTTCGGACCGACCGACCTACATAAAGAACTTCATGAAGAATATTGACTGGCAGGCAGTTGATAAACGCTACCAGGCCGTTGGCGTGTAGTCTCATTGTAACGCTTTTCCTATGAAACGAATTGTGTATTTCATCGGTGCGCTCGCCTTACCAATCGTCCTCGCCGCGTGTACCTCGGCCACGAATAGTAATACGAATACTGCGGTTATTGACTTAGTCAATGAACCGACTAATACCGCCACCTCGTTGAACCAAAATGTGAACACGGGCACGGTGGTCAACGGCAACACGAATGCGACGCTGAACACGAATTCCAGCGCAACGACTGCTATCACGATCACTTCGTCAGGATTTTCACCGAGCGCATTCACGGTGAAGGCCGGAGCAGTGGTCACGTGGACGAACAACTCTGGTGTCGACATCCGCGTTTCATCTGACCCACATCCCACCCATACCGATTTACCGGGTCTCGACTCTGCGTCACTCGGCAGTGGCGACTCCTACAGCTTCACGTTCACGAAGGTTGGTACCTGGGGGTACCACGACCACTTTGATCCAACAGTGAAGGGGAGCGTTACGGTTCAGTAGAATTTTTCAGCCTATCGAAAGGAGGTGGCAGTATGGGATGTCCAAATTGCGGCCACGAGCACGATGGGGGAACGAAGTGCGACGCCGAAGGCTGCACGTGTGAAGGGTAAGTAGGTTACGAATAGAAATCCACAGCGCCCCGCATGCCCGCGGGGCGCTGTTGCTGCTATACTGCACGCATGGCATTCGTCCTGCGAGCCAAGCGATTTGACTTCAGCACCGGTGGGCAGCCGTTCGTCGTCGTGCTGCGCAACGAGGATTGTGAGAACTTCGGCATTCGGGCCGGTGACCGCTTGCTGCTCCAAGCCGATGGGAAGAAAGTAGTCGTGCAGGCAGACCTGACGCACAAGCGCGTGCGGCCGGGGGAAATAGGTCTCTTCCGTGAGGTTTGGCGTGAGAACAAGATCGCCATCGGCCAGCCAGTTACGGTCGAACCCCTTGCCCGGCCAGTTTCGATAGAAGCGCTCAAGAAGCTGCTGCTGGGTAAGCGCCTAACGGAAGCTGAGATTTTCGCCATCATTCGCGATATCGTAGGTAATAAGTTCGGTACAACCGAGCTGACGTACTTCAACGCTTCCAGCTTCATCCGGGAGTACTCGAATGACGAACTCTACTACCTCGTGAAAGCTATAGCCCAAACTGGGGAGCAGATTCGGTTCGGGAGCAAGATCGTGGCAGACAAGCACTCGGTCGGCGGCGTGGCGGGCAACCGGACGACCATGATCGTGGTGCCAATACTTGCCAGCTTGGGTGTCACCATCCCGAAGACGTCGTCGCGAGCGATTACGAGCCCTTCTGGCACGGCAGACACCATGGAGGTGCTCGCCGGTGTCACCTTCCCAGTGAAGCGTATTAAGGAAATTGTGAAGAAGAATAACGCCTGCCTGGTGTGGGGTGGCGGGCTTGCGCTGGCCCCAGCCGACGATCGCATCATTAAAGTCTCGCGGCCGCTTTCGCTGGAGCCGTACTCCAAGATGATAGTTTCCATCATGGCGAAGAAGGTAGCTATGGGCGTCACCCACTTGGTCATTGACATGCCGTACGGGAAGTACACGAAGATTCCAGACCTGAAGTCAGCCATGCGGCTGGCGGCGAAGTTCCGCTACCTTGGTCGACGATTCAAGATTAAGACAAAGGTAGCGATGATTGAAGCGAAGCAGCCGATTGGTGAGGGTGTGGGTCCGGCATTGGAAGCGCGTGACGTCTTGCGCGTGCTGCAGCAGAAAGATTTTCGACCCCGAGATTTGGAAGAGAAGGCTGTTCGCCTCGCGGGTGTACTCATCGAGCTCATTGGCATGGCGAAAAAAGGTGTGGGTGCCAGCATCGCGCGTGACCAACTCATTGCGGGCAAAGCGTTGCAGAGCATGCAGGGGATTATTCGTAGCCAAGGTGGAGATGCAAACCTTGACTCAGAAGACGTCACGCTCGGTGCCAAACGGCTGCGGGTGGTGGCGAAGCACAGCGGGGTCATTACGACAGTAAACAACCGGGCAATCGACGAACTGGCACGAAGCCTAGGCGCCCCGGATGACAAGCAAGGTGGGCTGCACCTGCGTCGTCGGCTGGGGGACCGGGTTATTGAAGGGCAAATTTTGTATACTTGCTACGCTCGGACGACCAGTCGGTTGAAATTGGCGGAAGGTGTGCTGAACCACGTCCACGTTTACACTATCGGGAAGCGTTAGGGCTGGGACTTGACGGATATTTATAGCCTGCTACACTTTGTAGTAGGTAATTTCGTGATTCACGCTTCATAGTATGGCAAAGCACGTAATCCCTGGGTTCGGAGAGTTGGAAACTGCAATTATGGACGTCGTCTGGTCGACGAACCCCATATCTGTCCGTGACGTGCTGCAGAAGCTCGATCGGGGTTGCGCGTACACGACGGTGATGACCGTCATGCAACGTCTCTTCGATAAGGGTTTGCTGAAACGGAAACTCTTGGACAACGCGTACCAGTACGCCCCAGCAATACCGAAGGCGCAGTTCGTCGAAGAGACCGTACAGAAGACCGTTGATCAGCTCTGCGATGGTTTTGGTGACGTCGCGCTGGCGCACTTCGTTGATGCGCTCGATGATGTTGATGAGAAGCGATTGGAGAAGCTCCGACGGAAATTATCCCTACGTACATGAAGAGCAATCGCGTCCTTGCCATAATTGTCGGCAGTAGCGGAGCGCTTGTACTTGCGAGTAGTGGTGTACTTGCAGCAATCTGGCCACACGTTGCGGGTACGGTTATGGAAGCGACCCATGCCATAACCTACGCCTGTCAAGCAGTGTTGGCTGATCTTTCTCGCTCGCAAATACTCCTCGCCATTATTGGTTTCTTCGTGATGACAGCGTTGACGGGATGGCTTGGCTATACCCTCATCCGTTTCTACCGTTTGAGTCGACCCGCTACACTTTTACCAATCACTATACCGGTCGTCGTACTCTCCATCGCGGCTGACGCCGGGCTTGATCCAAGTCGAGTGTCCGTCGTTCAATCTGGACGCGCGTTTGCTATGACCGTGGGCGTGCGCTGGCCAGAGGTTGTCCTCTCAACAGCTGCACTTCGGGTTTTATCCCGCGCGCAACTGCAAGCCGTATTGGAGCATGAAGCGCACCACGTGCAGCAGCGTGAGCCGCTCCGTCGTCTTCTCCTTGGCGTCGCACTCCTCTGGGTGCCATTCCGTTTCCTCCGCCGAAATTTACAAGAATCGTACATCGCGGCCTCTGAAATTGAAGCAGATGCACGGGTTCGGAATCAAAATGTACTGGGTAGCGCACTCTTGCAGTTGGTTACCCCTCCAATTGCAGCCGCGGGTTTTAGTCCGTTGGACGCGCGGGTGGAGCGGCTCGTCAATCCTGCATACCGTCACTCGGGTCAGCTCGCGATTCGGTACGCCGCAGTTGTGGTCATACTTGCCGGGGCACTCGTTGGTTTTGCCCCACGGGGCGTTACCGCAGTGTACGGTACGCACATTTCCATGAGCACGGAAGCACACCTTACCATCTGCCGTGAGGAGCACGAACGCATGCTGCAATCGCAAGTACAATCCTGTGGAAATATTTCAACTCCCCAAACCTGCACCACCAAGTAATATGCGTACCCAAGACGGCCAAGTCCTCCTCGATATTCAGACCAGTGGCATGCACTGCCGAAGCTGTGAGATTTTGGTTGAACAGTCTATTCGGAAGATTCCTGGGGTCGGGAAGGTGCAGGCCAACTCGGACCGGAACCGCGTGCGCGTCATGTGCGACCAGCAGCACGTGCCAACTCCGCAGCAGATTGGTGAAGCAATCAAGCACCACGGCTATAGCGTGGTCAAAGGTATGGTTCAACCGGCAGGTGCGCCAGAGTTTCAGCGTCAGCCAAACGTGCAAGGCGCTGAACATCGCCAACGTCCAACGATTGCCCAAATCGCTGGTGCTTTTACCATTGTACTCGTCATTGGTTTTGTGCTCTCGAAAACTGGTCTCCTTAAATTTAACCAGGCAGTCGATGGTTCGGCTGGTTTCTTCAGTGTCCTGTTCATTGGTCTGGTTGCAGCCAGCAGCTCGTGCATTGCGGTAGCTGGTGGGTTGCTGCTTTCGACCGTGGAGCGGGTGAGCGATCGCTACGGGTTGCTCCCCGGCAAGCAGCGTTTCATTCCAGTGAGTACGTTCGTCGTTGGGCGCATCGTCGGGTACACCGTCTTCGGCGGCCTCATTGCTGGCTTAGGGAAGGCCCTCGCGTTGCCACCCTGGGCAGTCGGGCTCATTGCAATCCTGGCCGCGCTGTTCATGCTAGTCATGGGTCTGGACATGCTGCGCATTGCCCCCACGTGGCTCAAGGTTATTCTCCCGCGCATGCCGAAGTTCATTAGCCGAAAGGTGATGAGCGGCGGGGAAACTGGCAAAGTAACCTACGCCTCGCCATTCATACTCGGGGCGCTCACATTCTTTTTGCCCTGCGGTTTCACCCAAGCGTTGCAGCTGTACGTGCTGACAACGGGGAACATAGTTTCTGGCGCCCTGATCATGCTCGCATTCGCTCTTGGTACCGCGCCGGCCTTGCTCGCGCTGGGCTGGGCCTCGAATGCGCTCAAAGGCCAGTGGGGCAAGCTTTTCTTCCGCGTGTCTGGGGCAGCCGTCATTGTCATGGGCATTTTCAACTTCAACAATGGCCTTACGCTTATGGGTCGTCCCATAACCCTCAATTTTGGTTCATCGAAAGATTCCGCTTCTTCAGCAGCCGCGTCTGCAGCTAGCGTTGTTCAGGAAGGGGATGTGCAAGTGGTGAAGACCTCATTCACTTCGTCTGGCTACTCGCCCGAAACATTCACGGTTAAAGCCGGGAAGCCCGTGCGGTGGGAGATTGATGGTAGCGGGAATGCCGGTGGCTGCCGGTCGGTGTTCCAAGTGCCAGCATTCAAGATCCAGAAGTTCATGAGCAATGACGTGACCATCGCCGAATTTACCCCGGACAAGCCAGGAACCTATTCCTTCAGCTGTAGCATGGGCATGTACCGAGGCAGCTTCACGGTCATCGAAGCCTAATGCAGACCCAAATTTTCCCCCTCAAGAACATGGACTGCGATGCGTGCCAGCGCCTCGTCAGTATGACACTGCAAGACCTCCCTGGTGTGGAGAAAGTCGTTGCGAACGAGCGTGAGGTTGCCGTAACCTTTGATGAGGGGAAGATTACACCCGCAACATTACAGAGCGCACTTGCGGAAATCGGCCACGCTGACCAGCCTTAACCCCACACCACTTTGAGGAAAAAGTGGTGTGGGGTTGACGCTTTTTCTTATTCCATATAGAATACCCCCAGGGGGTATTCACTTAAATAATCAACTATTCCATGGCACACCATGTTCAACACCAGCCTGCCTCAAGCGCGTACACCCGTCGCGCTCTGCACCGCGTGCGGATTATTCGCGGTCAGGTCGAAGGTTTGGAACGTTCGCTGGCCAAGAGCGGGTATTGCGTCGATATTCTCACCCAATCCCTCGCCATTCAAGAATCCCTGAAAAGTCTGAACGCCTACATCCTCGATCACCATTTATCGACCCACGTGGTGGAGCAGATCCGCAGCGGCAAGGGTGCGCAAGCGAAAGCCGAACTCCTTCGTATATACAAACTCTCCAATAAGAAGTAACGCCTATGCAAATTCTTGGTATTATTCTCATCCTCGTCGTCATTGGCCTGTTTGTGCTGTGGCTGCGCTTCCAACGTAAGCAGGAAGCCGCAGTGGTTAGCATTTCTGGCGAGCAAGAAGCAACCGTGGTCATCAAGAGCGCGTACACGCCGAACGTCATTACCGTGCAGGTGGGCAAGCCCGTGGCGCTTACCTTTGACCGGCAAGAAGACGTGGAGTGTTCACGCTTCGTCACTATTGATGGCCTGAAGCTTCGGCAGGATTTACCCGCGCACCAGAAAACCACCCTACACTTCACTCCCGAGAAAGCCGGGGAGTTCTCATTCACCTGCGACATGGGCATGTATCAAGGAGTGATTAAGGTTGAAGCCTAAGTGTTTATTTTCTTTGTCATCCTGAGCCTCAGCGAAGGATCTTGCTGCAATTTTCAAAGCGGCAAGATTCTTCACCCCTCGACGGACTCGGGGTTCAGAATGACAGCATAATTTACTTTTTCATTTTCATAACCATATGACTACCTGCGATTTATCACTGAAAGGAATGCACCCCGAACCACTCCCCCTCGTTGGACTCGGGGTCGGGTACGGGGCAAGTTGCGCTACTCTTGTTTACTAACGAATATTGTATGCCAAAAACTGTGGAATTATCACTACGTGGAATGCACTGTGCGAGCTGTAGCCAGCTCATCGAATTAGCGTTGCGCAAGACCAAAGGCGTCGCTAGCGCCAGCGTGAACGTGGCCACCGAGCGCGCCCATGTGGAGTATGACGAGTCCGAGGTTGACGTGGCGACCCTGGAAGCTGCGGTGCAGAAGATTGGCTACGGCGCGAAAGAGCTGAAAGCCGGGGGGGCCGATGCCGAGCGTGATGAGCGGAATAAGGACATGGCTGCCACGAAGCGAAAGTTTCTTGTTGCGCTGGCGCTTTCCATTCCTGTTGTCATTTTAAGTATGGGCATGTACCTGGTGCCGGCTATTGAGGAAATTCCGGGCCGAGCCTGGCTGCAGTTCGCGCTCACCACGCCCGTCATGTTCTGGTGTGGCTGGCAGTTTTTCACCGGGTTCTGGGGCGCCTTGCGGGCCCGGACCGCGAACATGGACTCCCTCATCGCCATTGGTACGGGTGCAGCGTACCTGTATTCGCTATTCGTAACGTTCGGCCTGGTTGAGGGTGAGCTGTACTTCGAAATTGCCGCTATTCTCATCATGTTCGTGCTGTTGGGTAAGTGGCTGGAAGCGCGGGCAAAAGGCAAGGCCAGCGAAGCCATCCGCAGCTTGCTGCAGTTGCAGGCAAAGACTGCTATCGTCGTCCGTGACGGGCAAGATGTGGAAGTGCCGATCGAACAGGTCGTGGCGGGTGACGTGGTGCGCGTGAAGCCCGGTCAGAAAGTGCCGGTGGATGGCAAAGTGTTGGACGGCCACAGCAGCGTGGACGAGAGCATGGTGACTGGTGAGAGTTTGCCCGTGGAGAAGCAAACCGGCGATGTGGTCATTGGCAGCACCATCAACGGCAGCGGCAGTTTCACGTTCACGGCCATGAAAGTCGGTTCCGAAACGCTGCTCGCGGGCATCATCAAGCTCGTTGAACAAGCACAGGCGAGCAAGGCGCCCATCCAGCGTTTCGCCGATCGCGTGTCAGCGTACTTCGTGCCTGCGGTCATTGCCATTAGCCTCATCACCTTCATCAGTTGGTTCTTCCTGGGCCAAGCCACGTTCGTGGAGAGCTTGCTGAAGTTCGTGGCTGTACTGGTCATTGCCTGCCCGTGCGCCCTAGGGTTAGCCACGCCGACAGCAATTATCACCGGTACTGGTTTGGGCGCGCAGAAGGGGATTCTCATCAAAGGCGGCGAAGCCCTGGAAGCCGCGCGGAAGATTGACGTGGTGGTGTTCGACAAGACCGGCACGCTCACGCACGGCAAGCCCGTGGTGACGGATGTGGTCGTGGTTGGCAAGTCGGCAAGTCAGCAAGACAGCGAGTCAGCACGAGCGACGATCTTACGCCTAGCTGCGGCAGTTGAACAGCGTTCGGAACATCCGCTCGCTGCTGCAATTGTGAACGCCGCTAAAGAGAAGAAGTTCAACTTACCCGAGCCACAGGACTTTCAGAGCATTACCGGCAAAGGCGTGTCTGCCACCGTGGATAGCCACACGTTGCTCCTAGGCAATCGGCTGCTCATGTCTGATGCCAAGGTTTCGCTCGGGGATCACGAACGAGAAGTCGAGCAGCTCGAGTCTCAAGGCAAGACCGCCATGCTCGTCGCCGCAGATGGCACATTCGCCGGTATCATTGCAGTCGCCGACACAGTGAAGCAAACCTCCAAGCAGGCCGTGGAAGCCTTGGCGAAAATTGGCATTCATTCCATCATGATTACTGGTGATAACGAGCGCACAGCGAAAGCCATTGCCCAGCAGGTGGGCATCCAAGAGGTTCGCGCCCAAGTTTTGCCCCAAGATAAATCGGCCGCGGTCAAAGATTTGCAAACCAGCGGGAAGCGGGTGGCATTCGTCGGTGATGGCATAAACGATGCGCCGGCACTTGCGCAAGCCGAGCTTGGCATTGCCATTGGCAGCGGTACGGACGTCGCACTAGAAACCGGTCAAATTGTTTTGGTGCGTGATGACCTCATGGACGTTGTCCGGGCAATTACCTTGGCGCGCCGGACGTTCCGAAAAATTGTCCAAAACCTTTTCTGGGCGCTGTTCTACAACGTCGCAGGCATTCCCATTGCCGCTGGCGTCTTCGTCGGCATTGGTCTCACGCTGCGCCCAGAGCTGGCAGGTCTGGCCATGGCCCTCTCTAGCGTGTCCGTGGTGAGTAACTCCTTGTTGCTGAAACGAGTTAAACTCTGAGATTTTAGTTTGGACTTTTCAATAGAACGCATCACCTATGACTACAAGTCCGCAAGGAAACCTGAAAGTGTTTGACCTCGTCTGTGGGATGGAATTGTTACTGGCAGACGTGGCGTTCACCTTCGCATACGCAGGAGAGCAGTATTTCTTTTGCTCTGCTACGTGTCGGGATCACCTTGAGGCTGACCCGCACAAGTACATTGGAAGTAATTCGTAAATCTGCATATGCAAAACCAAGGCCACGATCACGGCGGAATGGGGATGATGTGGATGATGATGATTTGCTGCATGCTCCCACTCATCCTGCTTTCACTCTTCGGGCAAAGCTTCGCAAGTCTGCCGAGGTGGGTCATGCCAGCTTTCATTATTGCCATGTTAGGATTCCACTACGTCATCATGCACCGTAAGCACGGTAAGAGTGGGCGGGCCGGGCATAAATCTAGTGTGGACAATACGCATGACCATACACCACCGAATACGTAAACGCTTCGGCCGGGTGTATACTTAGGGGTACGTTATTTTCGTAACCCTCGTATGTTTTTCCTGGCTCGCAAGAACCTCCTCGCCGATCGTACGCGACTCGCTCTCTCTATTGGTGGGGTAGCATTTTCCGTGTTGCTTATTCTCATCGTGGGCGGGTTGTACCGCGGCTGGCAGACGAAGCTGACGATGTACCTGGACAGCTTGCAGGCTGACCTCTGGGTGGGGCAGGCAGGCTCGGCCGACACCAGCCACAGCATGTCTTTTCTGCCCGCGACGCTGAAAGCAGATATTCAGCAAGTGCCTGGTGTTTCGGGCGTGGACGCCTTCATGGGCCGCCAGATTATGGTGTCCAATAAAGGTAAGGAGTTCCGGCTGTTCATCGTGGGCTTCGATCCTACGTCAGGCCGGAATAGCCCTGCCCCGATGGTGAAAGGTACGTCAGCAATTATCGACGGCCAGATTGTCATAGACAAAGCGTTCGCGCAGAAAGCGGGTTACAAGCTCGGTGACCTTGTGCCGATCGCCGGCCAGCAGCTTAGCGTGGCGGGCATTGCGACGAACGGCAACAGCCTTATTTATCAGTATGCCTACGTCACCGAGAATGACGTGAAACAAATCCTCCAGCTCGGGCCGCTCGTGAACTACTTCCTCGTGCGCACCGACAATCCGGCAGCGACGCGGGCCGCCATCCAGCAGCAATATCCCGACCTCAACGTCATGACGAAGCAGGAGTTCTCGACCAATAACAAGAAGGTCGTCACCGAAGTTTTCCTGCCCATCATCGGCGTGCTATTCGCCATTGCGTTCATTATCGGCGCGGCCATTGTCGGTCTCACCATTTACACGGCCACGGTCGAGAAGTCCCGCGAGTACGGCGTGCTCAAGGCAATTGGCGGATCCAACCGCTTGTTGTACCGCGTGGTTATCGAGCAGTCCTTCATTGCGGGCATTGCCGGGTTCCTCGTGGGTTTGGCTTTGAGTTACCTCGTTGGGCTCATTGCCAATCGTTTCGTGAGCGGCTTCATTACCGCGGTGAGCGGGCGGGATATGCTTAGCGTCTTCATCCTCGCCCTGCTCATGAGCATCCTCGCGGCCTGGATACCGGCGCGACGTCTGGCTGCCATTGATCCCGCCCTCGTCTTCAAAGCCTAGGTCATGGACGCCCTCCGCGTACACAACGTGAGCAAAACCTTTGGCAGCGGGCACACCGCCGTCAACGCGTTGGCAAAGGTAAGCTTGAACGTTGCGAAAGGCGACATTGTGCTCGTCATGGGTCCGTCTGGCTCAGGCAAGACCACGCTCCTCACCATTGCCGGGGGATTGCTCAAACCGTCGTCAGGCACGGTCGTCATTGGCGGGCAGGATATTACCAAGCTCACGGAGCACCAGCTCCCAGCCATTCGCTTGCAGAGCCTCGGCTTTGTTTTCCAGAGCTTCAATCTCCTTGCCGCGCTCACGGCCGAGCAGAACGTCGCGCTTCCGCTGCTCATGCGCGGGGTACCGAATCTCACCGCGCTCAAGCAAGCACGGCCGCTCCTGCAACGGTTGGGCGTTGGTCAGCGCCTCACGTCGCTGCCGTATCAGCTCTCGGGTGGCGAGAAGCAGCGCGTCGCCATTGCCCGGGCACTCGTGAACAGCCCCTCACTTGTTCTGGCCGATGAACCCACGGCAAACCTTGACTCGAATAATGGCCACGCGGTGATGCAGCTTTTCTGCGAAATGGCCTGCCAGGAGGGCCGCTCGGTCATCATCGTCAGCCACGACAGCCGCATCCGGGATATTGCCAAACGAGTGATTACCATCGAAGATGGCCGGCTTGTTAGAGAGGAGACTGGTGGCCACGACACACATTGCCAGATGCACGACGCTGCCCGACAGTGATCACCTTGGTCAAACATGGGATTGACAGAATTGCGCTTTCCTGTATACTGGGTTGTTCTTTGAAAACTGGCTAAGCAGTTGAAGTGAGCGTTTTGGGCAGGGCATATACCTTGTTCAAGCCGCTCGCTTCAACGACCTAATAAACGAAGCAGTCCGTGCATCTGCGGAACAGATGAAATGCTGAAAAGCCCGTCAAAAAATACGACGAGCTAAAAGCACAAACAAGGAGTTAGCCATGTCAAACGACAAAACGGCATTCGATGTGAGCTTAGGAAAAGCGACAAGTGGATTCACTAAGCTGTTGCGTGAGCTCGGAGCCGACGGCAAACAGGTTATCGAGAAGTTGGACGACGATCCCGCCTATGCCCGCCGCGTCGCGCGGTACATGCAGTCCGGCGGCTACAGCCCTTCCACCGACCAGAAGCGCGCCCGTGACATCATGGGCAGCAACTTCCTCGGTGTTGAAGACATCATCAAGCACTTCGGGATTTCGCTCACCGATGACGAGGTTTCGCTTCTGCGCGACATCCGCTTCACCGAAGCGCAGCTCCAAGAGTGCAAGGACACGCATGTCCTGTTCCCCGGCTATCCGCTCTCCATACTGGAAATCCGCGACCGCGTACCGAACGCGATGTTCTACAGCCAGGACTGGTACAACGACGAGAAGTTCACCAAGAAAGAAAAGGTCGGACTTCACTGGTACCTCATCCGCAAGGACATCGTCGAGAACTCGACGAGCAAGACCTACCAAGAGCAGACCGCGCTGCTTACCAGCAACGAAGAAGTACCTCGCGCCTGCGAAGTTATCTATCTGATCATGCTGTACTTCCTGGCCTACCAGAAGCGCCTGTTCGAAAAAGTCTACGCTCGCTGTTCTAACCTTTCGTCGGACGGTAACCGCGTGGACGTCGGTAACTTCGACGCCAAGGGTCTGTACGTCTACAGCAACTGGGATGACTATCGCCTTGTCTACCTTGGTGTCTCGTCGCGTCGGAAGTAAAACCGGCGCTTGGATATTCAGTCCCTCGGCTCTTTTGTGCCCTTTGACCCTTTTGCATTTTTTTGCGAGAGGGTCTTTTCTTATTCTTAAATACCCATGGTAATATGTGTTCACTTGTACAGAAGGTTCGGTTGAGGCTTAACCTCGCAAGTCGCCAGTTGCATTGCGCCAGAATACCCGTGCTTTGCGGAGCCAGGTAGCGCGCTCGGTGCGACAGTGGGTGTACTTCGTACTTACGTCTGGTGGAGGTATCCCCTAGGTGGGGTTACTCCCAAAGACTATACAGCCCTAAGAGAATTCGAGGGGCAGTGCCACAGATGGATGTGAGTACAAACGTGTTTCGTCGAACGGTAACCGCGTGAACGTCGGTAACTTCGACGCCAAGGGTCTGAACGTCAACAACAACTGGGATGACAATCGCCTTGACTACCTTGGTGTCTCGTCGCGTCGTCAGTCCACCCCCACCGGCAAGCAGCAAGCTCTTTACTGAGTTTGCTGCTTTTCAAGAGCTCGTTGCCAGCCACCAAGCATTTTTCCAACTTCGATTAGTATTTCGGCGAGAGTAGCAAAAGTCTTAATACCAATTGCACTTGTTTCCCAAGCGAGCTGTAGAAAAAATTTCAGCGCATCTAACTTAGTTGACGCCCGTTGAATGACTGTTAATTTTTGGGCGCGGGAAGCGTAACCAGCAAGCAGGGCGAGCTCGAGGGTATCAGTGAACAAGCCGTCAATTTTTACCCCCAGCGTGTACCGCGTCAGTCGTGGCAAGCGCGGTAACAACCCAAGCCATATCCGGTACACTTCTCGAAGTTTCTGTACAATGGGAATATCGCTGTTTGCTCCGAAGGGGGGGGGGGCTTAGTGGAAGCATTATGAAAAGGCGGTTGTGTCATACCCTGGAGAATATCACGTCCATTGAGAACCTGCTCGCCGCCTGGCATGGGTTTTTGCCTGGTAAACGGAAGAAAGCGGATGTTCAGACTTTTAGTCATCGGTTAATGGACAACGTGTTGGTTCTCCACCACGACTTATCTTCCGGCAACTACCGTCATGGTTTGTACACGCATTTTCGCATAAGTGACCCCAAGCCCAGGGATATTCACAAAGCCACGGTGCGGGATCGGTTGGTGCACCATGCCATCTACCGTGTGCTGTACCCATTCTTTAGTCGTACTTTTATTGCCGATTCCTATTCCTGCCAGTTAGGCAAGGGTACGCACCGAGCAATGCGAAGATTTAAAACCTTTGGCAATCAAGTTAGTCGAAATAATACACGCACTTGTTGGGTGCTCAAGGGTGATATTCGTAAGTTTTTCGCCAGCATTAACCACCTTATCCTACTGCGGCTCCTGGCCGCGCATATTCCCGACAAAAGAATTATAGCTTTGCTCCAAGAAGTCATTGGTAGTTTCAGTTGGGTTCCAGGTATTGGTTTACCACTCGGCAACCTCACGTCGCAGTTGTTCGTGAACGTGTACATGACGCCTTTTGATCAGTTCGTAAAACATCACTTGAAAGTAAAATATTACCTTCGGTATGCGGATGATTTTGTCATTCTTTCTAATAACCGGCAGTGGTTGCAAAACCTGGTTCTGCAAATTGCTTATTTTTTTGATACCAAGTTACACTTGGCCCTTCACCCGCGCAAAGTTACCATCCAGACCTTAGCCAGTGGGGTGGATTTCCTGGGCTGGGTGCACTTTCCTAGCCACCGAGTGTTACGAACCAGCACAAAACGACGAATGTTTACGCGTCTTGCTGTCCATCCCGAGGAGACCACAGTCCAGTCCTATTTGGGTTTGCTACAGCATGGGGATGCTCATGGGTTGAGCGAGTACGTCCGCAATGCCGCCTGGTTGCAAGGTGAATAATCTACAAGTGGTGCTGGGTTGACATCCTGGGGTTTTCCTGTATACTACGGCCAGTAAGTTTTCGTCAGGTGTTTCCCCGAAAATCCGTCCTCCCGTATAGGGATGGCGCAGTATAGCAGCCATATGCCGCTATAGGAGGACAGCGAGACGAGAAAGGGTCGACTTACATTCTCGTTTTTTATAGAATTTTAGAAACAATGGCAAAGAAACTTTACGTCGGTGGCCTGCCGTATTCAACCACGCAAGACGAACTCCAAGAGGCGTTCGGCCAAGCGGGTAAGGTTGACTCGGCAATAGTCATTTCCGACAAAATGTCTGGTCGTTCAAAGGGTTTCGGCTTCGTGGAAATGTCCACGGACGAAGACGCCCAGAAGGCGATTGAGATGTTCAATGGCAAAGATTTTCAGGGTCGATCCCTGACGGTCAACGAAGCTCGTCCGATGGAACCACGCGCACCGCGAACCGGTGGTGGTGGTGGTGGATTCGGTGGCGGCAGTCGCGGCGGCTGGTAATCCCAGTTTCCCAAACGTTTAAACCAGTCCCGCACGTGCGGGACTGGTTTTCGATTGTGGTAGAATGCAAGCATGGAGGATAAACGAGACATTGGAACGCCACCCCGCAATTCACTCGGGGTAGACAACCCGCGGGGTGCCGCACCGGACACACCGACTCAAACATCAGACCCATCACAACCGGTGCGGCATTGGTTCAAGCCCATGCTCTTGCTGTTGGCGTTGTTTGTATTAGTTTTTTTTGCCACAATCCTCGGGGTTAACTACCGGCGTGCACACCCAACGAAGTCAGATCCTCTTGGTGAACTCACTTTGGGCAGTACTTCCCAGTCAACGTCGGGCACGGTGAGCGGTACGATTCGGCCAGCAATCCCGCAAATTGAAACAGCTGATGACCCGTTCCTCGGGCCTGCCGAAGCGAAAGTCATTGTCGTGGAGTTTATTGATTATCAGTGCCCTTTTAGTAAAACAGAATACTTAACATTTCGAGAAATTGCTGCGCAGTATGGCAACCGTGTGAAGTTTATACTCCGAGATTTTCCCTTGAACGACATTAACCCCGAAGCCCAAGCTGCGGCTGAAGCTTCTGGTTGCGCTTTTGAGCAGGGGAATGATAAGTTCTGGGCGTACCATGACAAGCTCTTCCAGAATCAGGAATCGCTAAGCCCAACGTCCTACGCTGCTATTGCCTCGCAGGTAAACTTAGATGAGCAGGCATTCGCAACCTGCATGAGCACCCACGCCCGACAGGCTGAGATTACCGGTGATCTGGCAGATGGCGCGGCAATTGGGGTCACCGGCACGCCGACGTTCTTCCTGAACGGCTACCGCGTGCAAGGGGTGATTCCCAAAGACAAGTTTGCGAAAGCCCTTGACCTCCTCCTGAAGTAGAGAAGTTGTCGTGGTATACTAATTTTATGCTTGTCTTGGGTGCTGATCATGGTGGGTTTGCGCTGAAAGAATATCTCAAGCGCGTGCTGCTGAAGGGCGGTCATGTTATTCATGATGTTGGCTCGGCAACGCTTCGGCCAGCTGACGATTACCCGATCATTGCGGCCGAGGTTGCAAAATTGGTGCGCCGGACGACTGGCGGGCGTGGCATACTCCTCTGCGGAAGTGGGGTCGGCATGTCGGTAGTTGCGAATAAATTTGCAGGTATTCGGGCAGTGAATGCTTGGGATACGAAAGTGGTAATTCGCGCCCGAAAGGAAGAAGACGCGAACATCCTCGTTTTGCCTGCCCATTTCGTTTCGCGGGCAAATGCCGAGAAGATAGTGCAGGCTTGGCTTGTGACACCCTTCCAACGCATCCCGCGGTACCGCCGACGCTTAGGCGAGATCGCGCGTATTGAGAACACAAACTAGTGACAATGGTTATTACCCCCGCAATTCTCGAAACGCAAGCAGCAGAGCTCAAACGTAAAGTTGGCCTCATTGAGAGCAGCGTCGACCTAGTGCAGATAGACGTCGGTGATGGTCAGTTCATTCCTACCGTTACGGTCTTGCCCCGCGCGCTCGGCGAGTTCCGGCCGCTCACGGCGTTCGAAGTTCACCTCATGGTGAAGCGGCCAGATCGATTCGTGGCAGATTGGGCACATTTGGGGGCGACGAAGATTATTTTTCACGTTGAAGCGGAAGGCGACTTAGAACACTTCATTGCTCAGTGCCGGGAGTTAGACTGTGATGTTGGGATTGCGATTAGCTCGGGTACCAGCAACGACGCACTACAGCCTTTTCTTGACCTTGTCGATGAGGTAATGTTCCTTACTATCCAACCTGGGGCACAAGGGAATCCTTTCTTACCCGAAGTGGTGGAAGAGATTGTCGCCTTCCATAAAACTATGCCGGGAATGCAAATTGCAGTTGATGGCGGGGTGAATGCCGGGAATCTGCCAATCTTGCGTGCCGCTGGCGTGCAACGGGTCTGCGTTGGTGCCACGCTCTGGCAGAGTGCAGATCCGGTCGCTACACTTGCATCACTCGCTACACTTTAAGACTATGCCAAGATTCGATGTTATTACCATTGGCAGCGCCACGCAGGATGTGTACCTGATGAGTAAGAAGTTTCGAACCGTTCGTGATCGGCGCTCCTCAACTGGACGGTCAGAGGAATTCGCCTTTGGGTCAAAAATTGAACTCGACAACCTTTTGGTTGAAGTTGGTGGCGGTGCGACAAATGCAGCCGTGACGTTCCAGCGTCAAGGCTTACGAACCGCGTGCGTGTGCAAGGTTGGCAATGATCCAGCAGGGGATGACGTCATTCGTGTTTTACGCTTGTTCAAGGTTGACCCGCGATTCGTCATTCGTGACCATGATGACCGAACGGCATTCTCCGCGCTCTTCCTCGGCAAGGGAGGGGAACGTACAGCGCTGGTCTACCGCGGCGCGAGTGCAGACTTCTCCGAACGGATGGTACCTTGGGATTCATTACGGGCTAAGTGGTTCTACATTTCCTCACTCGGCGGGAATCTCCCATTCCTGCGGCATGCGATTGCGCACGCCCATCGCACTGGTGCCAAGGTTGCGGTCAATCCTGGGAAAGCCGAGCTTACCCAGAAATCTGCGAAGTCCATTTTGCGGCACACAGATGTGCTACTTGTGAACCGCGAAGAAGCAGAAATCCTCATGCGCCGCCGGGGCTCGGCACTCGTGCAGAGCATCGCAGCGTGGCGGAAGGGGATTGTGGTGGTTACGGACGCGGAAAAAGGGTCTTGGGCAGCAACGGCAACCGGTACTTGGCGTTTACGCATAAAACCCGTCCGGGCGGTTGATACCACGGGCGCGGGTGATGCGTTCGGTTCGGGGTTCGTGGCTGGAATGATCAAGCGACCAGGTGACGTCGCCTACGCCCTTCGACTGGGGAGTATCAACGGGGCGTCTGTGGTGCAACAGATTGGTGCCAAACACGGCCTGGTCACGCGTCGGCTCCCGAAAGGGCTCTGGATGCGGCTTTCGAAACTTAAGGTTTAAAGCCCGCTGGGTTGACGGTTCTACAGGGTGTAGTAGAATAACCTCACCTCGCATTTTTCTTGTCATCTATGGATAGTCAAACTTGGGAAACGCCTCCGCAGACGCCAACGCAGCCCATACAGCCCTCGCAGTCGTACCCGCCAACGGTCAGTTTTTTCAGTGGCCCACCGAAGGCAACGTTTGCTTTAGGGATTATGATTGGAGTGAGTGCCGTGAGTTTGCTCGGCTTCATCCTGTCTTTCAGTGCGTACCGAAATGCAGTCGATGGTGGTACCGGCACGAAGAAGGTTGCAGTGAATAGCAATGCGAATACAAATTCGGCTGCTGCTGCCCCAACTGCCCCGAACGAACCCGTCGATGTTGTCGTGGCAAAGGACGACTGGATTCGCGGGAACAAGAACGCCAAAGTGACGCTCGTGGAGTTCTCTGATTTCCAGTGCCCGTACTGCCTGCAGTTCAACCCAACTATTGAGCAGGTGCGCAAGGACTACCCCGATACCGTCCGTATCGTCTTCAAGCACTACCCGCTGACGAGCATCCACCCGATGGCTCAGAAGGCCGCGGAAGCCGCCGAGTGTGCGGGAGACCAGAAGAAGTTCTGGGAGATGCACGATAAGCTATTCGCCAACCAGACGAGCCTTTCCGTTGATAACTACAAAGCCTGGGCGAAGGAGCTCAGCTTGAACCAGTCGAAGTTCGACAAGTGCTTGGACGATAATACGAAACAGGCCAAAGTAGCTGCAGACCAAAAGTACGGCGATTCACTCGGCGTCTCGGGTACACCCACAAGCTTCGTGAATGGTTTCTCGGTGCAGGGCGCGCAGGGCTATGATGTTGTGAAAGCGAAGATTGATGCCGAGTTAGCGAAGTCCTAGGTACTCGCCGCCATGTTTGGTTGGCTCAGTTCTCCGCCTGATCCACTACTGCTCCATTTCGGGAATATCTCCGTACGTTGGTACGGAGCTATTCTCGCAACTGCACTGCTTAGCGGCGTGTACCTCGCCCAGTACCTCGCCAAGCGCGTCGGCCTAAAGCCAGAGAAGATTACTGACCTTGCGTTCTTTACAACCGTCGCCGCGCTCATCGGTGCGCGCATTGTACACGTTCTAAACGACTGGGGTTACTACGGCCAGAATCCAGGAGAAATAGTGCAGGTCTGGCATGGTGGATTAGCATTCCACGGCGTACTGCTCGGTGGCCTCTTGGCGCTCTGGCTCTACAGTCGGCGGCAGAAGCTCGCCCCAATCCTTCTCTTCGACATTTCGTTCCCGGCACTCGCCCTGGGGCAAGTGATTGGCCGGTGGGGGAATTGGGTCAACCAAGAGCTCTACGGTCGCCCCACCACGCTCCCGTGGGCTATGAACATTGCCCCGGAGAACCGCGTGGCTGGTTTTACATCATTCACGACATTCCACCCGTTGTTCCTGTATGAGTCGTTTGGGAATGCTATTATTCTCGTCATCCTCCTAATCGTCTGGCGGTGTCGAAACCGTCGTCTGGGTGACGTTGCCGCAGCGTACCTTGTACTTTCTCCTGCACTGCGGTTTGGTCTCGACTACCTTCGGCTCGGACAACCTATGGTCGGTTCAGTAACGAATGCACAAGTTTTCAGCTGGTTCCTCGTCGTTGCAGGGCTAGCGCTCCTCTTCACACGCCGGCACAGACCGGTACAATAACCATATATGGCAAATACACATTTTCGGTGGGGACTCTGGGGTACGATTGCTGGAATTGTGGCTATTGGTATCGCGGGGGTTATGCTCATTCCGCGGGGCTCGAAGGTTGTGTACCAGAATGTGGACAGCCCACGACCATTTGAAGGAACCGCGAGTGCGAAGGTTGTGGTACAGGAGTTCTCTGACTTCCAGTGTCCGGCTTGCGGCGCTACGTACCCGTTCGTGAAAGAGCTTGTGGCAAAGTACGCCAAGGATATGCGCTTCGAGTTCAAGCACTTCCCGCTCACGAAGATTCATATCAACGCGTACAGTGCCGCACTCGCCAGTGAGTGTGCCAACGACTTGGGTAAGTTCTGGCCGTATCACGACAAGCTCTTCGAAAACCAGACGAAGCTGAGTAGTAGCGACCTGAAGCAATACGCGAGCGACTTTGGCTTGGACACAGCGAAGTTCAATGCCTGCCTGGATACGCGCGCCGAGAAGTCTGTAGTCGATGCGGACGTGAGTGAGGGCACTACCAAAAAAGTACCGGGGACGCCGACGTTCTTCGTGAATGGCCAGCAGACCGCGACCGGCGACCTTGAGAAAGCAATCAAGAGCGCCATTGGTGGCGCCGTACAAGGCCCAGTGCAGTAGGGTAACAGCAAACGTAGAACTTAAAACTTAGAACCGGAGAACTAAATACTCTTCTGGTTTTACGTTCTCGGTTCTTAGTTTTTTGTTAATACCTACCTTGTCGAAACGAAGAGCAGCGCACCCGCCAGAACTACTTGAACCGCTAAGCCAACCTTAAAGGTCAGGCGCTTTTCGATGTAGGCGTGGAACCAACGGTGGAGCCGATCGTGGTGGTTGAAGAAAGATTCCAGGCGCGTAACGTCTTGGATAATTTTTGTTGCGCGGGGGAAGTGTTTGATGAGCAGCATTCGGTACGCGTCGTAGGCTACCCAGATGAGGTCGGGGAGCACGGCGCCAATTATTGCGGCGAGTGCGACATTCGGGTTTGGCCAATCCCCAGTGACGTGGACGGTGTACACGAAGAGTGCCAGGAAGCCGAGGTCGGTGAGAAACGTCAGGGCGAACCGTCGGATGAGCTTCGCTTTCACCCAGGCACCCAACTTCTCGTCGCCGTGCGGGATCATGTCGAGGATGTAGTGGGAGAGGAGCCCAAGCCCAAAGGCTGCCGGCACGCTATGGACGTGCTGGCTGATGATGATACCCGCCAGGGCATGGGTGGATAGGAACATGCTGCTAGTGAGGGTAGCGAACCAGATGAAAGGCGTCAAAGTGAGTTGACACACCACGCTGTATTACGTATGCTAGGCACGCTCCAACACGGAAAAGGTTTTGCATTCTGGAGTACTACGCGGGATGGAGCAGTAGCAGCTCGCCGGGCTCATAATCCGGAGGTCGGGGGTGCAAATCCCCCTCCCGCACCCAGCGCGAGGTTTCGGCAAAACCAGAATCTTGCGAGACCAGAAGAAGCCGTAGAGCCAGTGCCAGAATGCGACATGGTATCCTGGCTGTACGGCTTCTGTCGTAACAACTCGTATGGCGGGGTAGCTCAGTTGGTTAGAGCGGAGGACTCATAAGCCTCAGGTCGCCGGTTCAAATCCGGCCCCCGCTACCAAGCCGGGATGGCGGAACTGGTAGACGCACAGGACTCAAAATCCTGCGACCGCAAGGTCATGAGAGTTCGATTCTCTCTCCCGGCACCATGAACCACTCACTTCGTTCGGGTTCATGGCGAGCCATCGAACTAAAATATTTCGCTGCATACACATTAAAGAGCGCAGTGGTTCACGGCAGCTCGTTTCTCATGTCGGGCTTCGTTTTGCCGTGAACGGCAAAAGCTACGCCCTTCGTGAGAAGTCTCGCTTTACCCCAAAGAGAATCGAACGGGTGCGACTCTCACATTTGAGGCATAATGGAAAAGAATAGTGCTTGAAATCCCCGAATTGTGCCATACTTTAGC
>JBBTRK010000010.1:0-43750 GCA_038065235.1 Patescibacteria group bacterium | reverse complement strand
ATTTATTATCTATCCGTGAGGTTCTTGGTAACCTTTATTATTATCTAAGAGGTAGGGTTGACACTCCTGCCAAACCTGCATATACTTGAGTGCTTCCAGAATACACACAGTTCTTTCCCAACCCGTACAGACAGTACGGCGGCACGTTGCAATTGCACGGTCCGCCGAAGTTCGCCCATTTCGCCACTAACCAACAGGATATATGACCATCGTCTGGCCGCAAGGCATCGAGGCCATCCTGGTTGGCGCGGTCATGGTCGCGTTCTCATCCCGCGCCCCCAAAGGCCGGCGTCGCGTGAAGCGGCATCGGCTTGGTCTCATCGGGCTCCTCATTGAGCTCGGATTCTTCTGGGGCGGACTCTCACTAGTCTTGTACGGTGTTGTGCGCTCCTAAATGTGCCCCCGGTCATCAATGATCGGGGGTTTTCTTTTAGTTTGGTCGTTGACCACGAGTAAGTCCAGCGTCGGCGGGACGCGTCGAATGGTAGCGCCAAGGAGAATCGAACTCCTATTTCTTGGATGAGAACCAAGTGTCCTAACCGTTAGACGATGGCGCCACAATGTAGAAAACGTGCAGACGTGAGCCTACCTAATTCTTCTCCAACGATCAAGTGCTACAACTTCGCTGCCAACTCCACCAACCGGCAAGAGTAGCCCCACTCATTGTCGTACCAGGCCATGACGCGCACCAGGTTACCATTCACCTGCGTAGATAGGCCATCAACGATTGCAGAGTGCGGGTTGTCGACGATATCGGAAGAGACCAGAGGTTCTTCGGAGTATTCCATTATCCCTTTCAACACTGTGCTTGCGGCCTTTTTTAAAGCAGCGTTGACTTCAGCCATATCCTTCGGCGCACGCTTGGCCACGAAGACGAAATCGGTAAGCGAACCGCAAGGCGTTGGGACACGCACGCTAACCCCTTCCATTTTATTTTTGAGTGACGGCAGGGTTTTGCCTACGGCTTTTGTTGCCCCAGTCGTCGTTGGTATAATATTCAGCGCTGCGGCACGGGCACGGCGCAGGTCTTTGTGCGGCAAGTCTAAGATTCGCTGGTCATTTGTGTACGAGTGAATAGTGTTCATCATGCCCCGTTCGATCCCAAAGGCTTGTTCCATTACCATTGCTACAGGAGAAAGAGAGTTCGTCGTGCATGAGGCATTCGAAATAATTTGTGGCTTCTTCTTCAGTTCGCCGTCGTTTACACCTAGGACGATCGTCGCATCAACATCATCTGCCGGTGCGGAAATAATGACTTGCTTTGCACCAGCCGTGATGTGCTGCGCCGCCTCTGCCCGCTTGGTGAACCGACCCGTGCACTCAAGCACGACGTCAATCTTGAGTTTGGCCCATGGCAGCTTCGTTGGGTCTTTCTCTGCCAGTACTTCCATGGTGTGCTTCCCGACAATAATGGTGTTGCCCTTAACGCGCACGTCGCCTGCAAAAATCCCATGAACAGAATCGTACTTTAAAAGGTGAGCATTCGCAGCTACGTCGGCAAGATCATTGATTGCAACGAACTGCAGTTTGGGATTCTTCCAGCCTGCACGAACGGCCATGCGACCGATACGTCCGAATCCGTTTATAGCAATGCGTATTGGCATAGTGGTGTGGTAAGGAGGAATGATTTTAATGATTGGCTTTACCAGTACTCTTCAGCGCACGAAACTTCGCCGCCACAAGGTCTTGCACTGCTTGCATGCTCGGTTTGAAAATTTCCCGTGGGTCGTAGGCTTCAGCATCCTTCTGCAAAGACATCCGGAGCGCATTCACAAAGGCCAGCTTCAGCTCGGTATTCATATTCACAATACGAATACCGTGCTGGAACGATTCCTGCAACGTCTCGATGCTGACCCCGGAGGCACCATGCAGCACGAGGGGGGTATTCGGGATCGCTTTCCGAATCTCATCGAGCCGTTCAAGGTCGAGGGCATGGGTCATGCCTTTCCGCATCTTCACCACGCCATGGACGTTCCCAACAGCGACGGCAAGCGTATCCACGCCCGTCTCCTGCACAAACTGCTGCGCTTCTTTGGGTTTGGTCATAAACGGTTCACGCTCCAATAGGGTCATCGCCTCTTCCATGCCCTTCACTGCACCGAGCTCACCCTGCACCCATACCTCTTTCCGATGTGCGTAGTCCACAGCTTGTTTGGTGAGAATGACATTCTCTTGGAACGGTACGTCCGACGCGTCAATCATTATGGATGAAAATCCTGCTTGCACACATGCGGCAACGGAGCGGAATGATTTGCCATGGTCCAGGTGGAGCGCAACGGGAATTTGCCCCGCGACGTCACGAGCGACGTGCTCCACAATACTCGTTATAACTTTTAAGCCAGCGTAGGCAATAGTCGTTTCGGAAACCTGGAGAATAACTGGTGATTTCTCCTGGACAGCAGCGCGAATTACGCTGAGCGTCGTTTCAACATTCTCGACGTTGAAGGCACCGACGGCGTAGTCGCGGGCAATAGCATCATGGACGAGGTCGCGAATGTGCGTGAGCATAGAATTAGACTAGTTGCGTAATGAGTTGATGGAACGTTATGGGATCTAAACTTGCACCGCCAACCAGGACACCAGTGATAGCATTGCCATCGACGAAACTCGCGACGTTGAGCGGCGTAATACTCCCACCGTAGAGGATAGGCACACTATCTGCACCGGTTGGGAGCTCTTCACGAAGCGTACTACGAATAAGTCGAGCCATGTCCATGGCATCGGCTGGCTCAATAGTCTGCCCGGTGCCAATTGCCCACACTGGTTCGTACGCAACGTACAGCGCAAGCGATGGGAAGGCCGAGAGGAGGTCGACACCTTTGCGTACCTGCTCAATGACGACAATGTCTTGCTGCTGCTGGCGGCGTTGCTCGTACGTCTCGCCCACGCAGAGCACTGGGGTCATACTATGTGCTACGACTTGCTCCACTTTTCGGCTTATGTCTTCATCGGTTTCCCGAGCGAACCGGCGCCGCTCAGAGTGACCGCACAGCACCAGCGTGCAGCCGAGGTCTTCGAGCATGGCCATAGACGTCTCACCGGTGAATGCCCCTTCTGTTTCCCAGTGGCCATTCTGTGCACCCCAACGGACCGAAGTTCCACGCAGTGTATCGGCGACAATGGGAATCACTGGTCCAGCAGGGCACAGCGTCACTTCGGCACGTTCGAAAACTGCCGGATGCGCCATGAAGTCTCGTAGAAAAGCACGCGCTTCACTGGCCGTGAGGTGCATTTTCCAATTCCCGATGACTATGGGTTTCATGCGCTTAGCATACCGTTTTCGTGCCGGTATGACAACGCAGAACAGCTAGAACTGTGGCACCCAAGCGTGGGCTGCAAACGCCCACTGCAAGAGTGCATCCGCGTCAGCGAAACGCACATCAGTAGAGGGTTCACCTAACAGGACAAGCAGGAGCGTACGATCATCTTTTGTTGCTTGCACCGCGAGATTGTAGCCTGCCTCGACCAGGTACCCGGTCTTTCCGGCATCAACGTGGTAGCTGTTCTTGCCAATGAGCGCGTTCGTGGAGCGGACGTGCAGCATGGTGCCACTCGTTTTCAGGTCGGCTATAGCCACGCTGGTGAGCGACTGCACAAGTGGGTTGCGGAACAGAGCATGACTGAGCAAAGCAACATCATGTGCCGAACCGACGTTCGCCGGGTCGAGTCCCGACGCCTCGACGATTTGAGTACTGGTTGCCCCCTGCGCTGAAACGTACTGCATAAGTGCCGAGGGTGACAGTGTACCGCCGAGTGCGAGCGCGGCATTATTCGCTGAGCTCACGAGCGCGGCAGCAACCAAACTCCGGTATGGCATTCGCGTTCCAGTGGGAACGTGCAGAGAACTCACACTTGTCCCTGGCTCCACAATATCGGAAATCCCAGCCGTATCGAAGCGGGCGGGAACGTTGTAGAGCTCGTCGAGGCTGGGGTTACGGCTTAGGTACGCCCCGACGGTGACGAGCTTCGTCAAGCTGGCGAGTGGACGGACATCATCGGCATGATTTGCCCACAAGATTTCTGCCGAAGCCACATCGATGAGGATGCCGCTCTTCGCCCGAATGGTTGGTTGCGCTAGAGCGTTCGCCTGAAGCACTGGTTTTTCCCACGGCGCAACAATCGCCCCGGCGACAACAGGCTGGCGCTTCGTCCGAAACGATGGTTGTGCAATGAAGACGTAGGTGAGTGCAACACAACCCACAATCAAACCACTCACCGTGAGGAAGCCGAGCATCGCGAATGTACGTGATAGCTTAGTCAACGGTCGTTTCGGGATTTGCTTCTTCAGCTTGGACATTGTCGTTGAGAATTTTTAGCAGTGTCTCATGGTCATGAAGCTTGACGTAGTCTGGCAGTTCTTCAACTTCGGCTAAGCCGAGGAAACGTACGAAATCGTGCGTAACGTCGTACACCGTCGTCGCTTTGGTCTTATCGAATGTCCCTTCAACGAGACCACGAATGAGGAGGTTCCGCAGAATGAGACTGCAGTTCACGCCGCGAATCTGTTCGAGCTCGGCCTTGGTCACCGGGCCACGGTACGCCACAATGGTGAGCGTCTCCAGGCTGGGTTTCGTGAGCTCGCCCGAGACTTCCTCTTTCGCGTATGTCTGTGCTAACTTCCGCACATCGGGGTGCGAAACCATCTGGTAGCTATCTCCGGCTTTCTGGATGAGCAAGCCGCCTTTCCGGTCTTCATACGCTTTCACCAGTAGCTCGCACGCGTCGTGTACTTCTGTTTTCTTCGCCTCGGTGAGTTCACACAGTTTCTTCACCGTCAGAGGTCTGCCGGCGAGAAAAAGAAGTGTTTCAATCTTTCGTTGGAGCATAGAGGCGTTAGGCTTCGGGTGGCGTATCCAGCCGCTTGATAGAAATATCTTGGAAGAGCACGTTCTGCGTGACCATGACCGTGCGCTGCTTCACCAATTCTAGCACAGCGAGGAACGAAATTATGACATCCGTCCGGCTCTTGGCCGAGCCCATGACCGACTGGAAAGAGATTATTGCCTGGTCCAGAATGAGTGCCCGGATTGCCTCAATTTTCTCGGCTATGCTCACGGTTCGCTCCATAACCGTCTTCGGCAGGGCGATGATTGGCTCAATATCCCGCAGCACACCCAAGAATAGTTCTCGCATGGTGGCCACGGTTAGCGACTTGGGCGGAGAGAACTCCTCCTCAATGACCATTGCGGGCTTCCCGCGGCCAAAGGTGAACCGCCGCTTGTGGATGATTTTCGCAATCCCCCGTGACGCTTCCAGGTACTCTTTGAAAATTTTCAGCTGGCGCTCCAGCTCGGTCGCTTCTTCGGCACCTTCTACCTGCAATTGCGGTAAAAGGATGCGGGATTTAATAAGCAGAAGTTTTGCCGCAATGACCAGGAAGTCGGCTAACTCATCTGCTGGGATATCGTCCGCAGCCTCGAGCGCACGCAAATATTGCTCCGTGACGTGCGCCATCGAAATCTGGGATATGTCCATTTCCTCTTGCTCAATGAGCTGGAGCAAAAGATCGAGTGGCCCTTCGAAACTGGAAATCTTTACCTGGTGCATGCTAACGAGTGAAGAAGTAAATGTTCACGCCGACGAGTACAGCCCAATTACCCACGCTCACCCACGGGTGCCGCCACCAGTCCCAGCCTTCCACGTGCGCATCGCTTAGTGGGTAGAAGAGTCGGGTTGCCCAAATGCCACGATGGGTTGGAACGTCCAGGAGAAGGTGAAGGTAGTAGGGTATGGCGAGCACTGTCCAGGATGGGGCAAAGGCCAGTGTGATACCGGTGAGAATACTTATTGGGATTAAGCTGTGGCACCAGCGATACAGTATGACGTACGTTAGCTCAGGATGGTTCGCGAAGCTCTGATTCGTTATGTCCTTAAAAAATTCGCCCCGATAACGGTAGATGCCATAAAGTGCTGGCAGGAGGTCAGGGAGTAAACCGGTGAGTACCGCCCAGCCAACCAGAGCACGACTTCGTAAAAGCGTTGCACCCCACGCGCCATGGGAAACCGCATCCATTACCTACCGTCGCTTCTTGGCTTTGAGATTTTTGGCCTTGCCCTTCGCGGGTTTGCCATGCCCTTTCTTATGCACTTTCTTCGGCTTCGCCTTCACGGTCTGCCATTGCAGTTTTATGGGGAATTTCTTGCCAATGTCGCCGAGCGTCGGCTCAACCAACTTAATGTAATCTTTAAGCTTCATGCGCACACTGTCGGTGAAGCTGCCAGCCGAGAAGAGCGCTTCCTTCACCTTGCCGAGCGATTTGTCGGCAACGACTTCTACCTTGTGCAAGGAGCCGAAAGGCGTCATGGCCCCGGGCTTGGTGTTGAACTTCGTCTGCATGTCTTTCTCTTTCGCGATGTCTATCTTCTTCGCCTTCAACAGCTTCTTGAGCTTGCCGAAATCCAGCCGGAAGTGCGCCGGCAGGACAACGAGGAGGTAGCGTTGATCAGCTTTCACCAGCAGGGTCTTGACCACCTGATCGAGCTTCAGTTTCAACGTCTGCGCCAGGTCGTACACCGTGAACACCGTCTTGTGCGGGATCACACTGTACTTCACCTTCGCTTCTTTCAAATACTTCTCTAAAGGTTTTGCAATTGCCATATAGTCCTAGGTTAGTGACGAGTGAATGGAATTTGTTGCTGTTTGCCCAGGAGACTCTTCCCGGCGCGCTTGCCGCTGGCGGTAAGACGGACACTCTCGATGAACCACTTCTCTGGCGTCCGACGGCCGTAGCCGACCATGTAGCCGCGGTCTATTAAACGTTCAAGTGACTTGGTGATGGAGTTCTGCTGGTCCTCGACCTTCGGCGGCTTCGCGATCTTCGCGTAGAATTTCTTCAGTACACTCCGCTTGGTCACCGCGCTATCCAGGCACTCCTTAAGCAGGAACTTCTGGAGTGGTGAGAGCGCGGTCATACGTTTATTCTTTTTTTATCTGAATGTGCGCGTCATCTAACTGCTGCGTGGGTAACGTTGAGGGCGCACCCATCAGTGGATCGCGCGCATCGCCAGTCTTCGGCATGGCAATGACTTCACGAATGTTTTCCACACCAGCAATAAGGGCAACCAAACGGTCTAGTCCAATAGCTATCCCACCGTGCGGCGGCACACCGAAGCTGAATGCCTTGAGCATGTGGCCAAATCTCATCTCGGCCTCATCTTTCGGGATACCGAGTATGTCAAATATTCTTTGTTGTACCTTTGCATCATGAATTCGAATACTCCCACCTGCAATTTCAAAACCATTCAGTGCCAGGTCATACTGCTTCCCGAAAGCCTGCTCTGGGGTTATCGAACCGGAGAGCAATCCTTCAGCATCTTTTGGTGACGTGAAGAGATGATGTGAAGGAACGAGTCGTTTCTCGGATGCGGACATTTCGAAGAGTGGAAAATCCGTGATGAAGCAGAAAGCCAACTCGTTCGGATCATTTTTGTCCTTGCGTAAATCCGGCTTGTCGCTTTTGTACTTTGCCATGGCCTCGGCGTACGTCAGCCGGGGAAAAGGCACTTGACTCATGTGCTTTTCTGGCGCTACCTCTTTGACCAAATTGATAATCATTTTCTCAGCCAAGGTGAGTAAATCCTCCTCATCCACGAAGCTCATCTCAATGTCTAACTGTGTAAACTCGGGCTGGCGATCGCCACGCTGGTCTTCATCGCGGAAGCACCGCGCAATTTGGAAGTAACGCTCGATACCGCCGACCATGAGCAGCTGCTTGAACTGCTGCGGGCTTTGCGGCAGCACGTAAAACTTCCCCGGGAAGTTGCGGGACGGCACGATGTACTCACGTGAACCTTCGGGCGTGCCTTTGGTGAGGATAGGGGTTTCCACTTCGACAAACTCCTGGCTGCGTAAAAAATTTCGTAGGCTGGCATTGATTTCAGCGCGGAGCACCAGACGCTGGCGCATGGTGGGGCGGCGCAAATCAAGGTAACGGTACTCTAAACGGAGCTCTTCACCAGCATTAGACGCTTTCTCCTCATTGTTGATTTCAAATGGGGGTGTTTGTGCGGTACTCAATACCTTGAGTCCGCTCGCGTGAATTTCAACTATGCCAGTGGGCAGCGCCGGATTCGCGCCCTTGCCTTTGCGCTCCACTACGGTGCCAATAATTTCCACTACAAACTCCGGGCGGATCTGGTTGGCAGGTTCAGCCATTGCATCGGCAAACAGTACTTGAATGAGTCCGGTCCGGTCGCGCAAATCTATAAACACCATCTTGCCCAAACGGCGATGGTTATGCACCCAGCCTTGGAGTTTCACTTCCTGGCCGACGAACTTTGGCGTTTCGATAGCGAGCGTGCGTTGCATTAGGGTGTTAAGCGGTTAATGAGTCGGGGAAAAGGTATCGCTTCCCGCACATGCGCCAGTCCGCACATCCAACCCACGGTACGCTCTAGACCAATGCCAAAGCCGCTGTGCGGGACGCTGCCGTACTTGCGCAGGTCTAGGTACCATTCAAAATCTTTGCGGTTTAGCTTGTGCTCGGCTAAGCGCTGCACTAAAAAGTCATAGTCATCTACGCGCTGCGAGCCGCCGATAATTTCACCAATGCCTTCCGGCGCCAGCAAGTCAGCGCAGAGGGCGACTTTTGGATTCTTCGGGTCGGGCTTCATGTAGAAGGCTTTAATTTCTACTGGGTAACGCGTGACGAAAATTGGCCGGTCAAAGGCTTTCGTTAAAATCGTCTCGTCGTCGTTTCCCAGGTCTGTCCCCCACTCGATGTCCGAGCCGAGCTCTTTAAGCTTCACAAGTGCCTCATCGTACGTCATGCGCACGAACGGGGTTTGGACTTTTTCTAAAGCTGCAATGTCACGCTCCAGGATTGCGAGGTCAGCACGACGTTCCTTGAGTACAGACTGGACGACGTACATGATCATCTTCTCTTGCAAGGCCATGCTCTGGTCCAAATCTGTATACGCCATCTCGGCATCGAGCATCCAGAACTCCGTCAGGTGCCGGCGCGTCTTGGATTTTTCCGCGCGGAAGGTGGGACCAAAGTCGTACACTTTACCAAGGGCTGATGCGAGTGCTTCTAAGTAGAGTTGGCCAGACTGCGAGAGGTAGGCCTTCTGGCCAAAATAGTCAGTTTCAAATAGCTCGGTTGTTCCTTCGCATGACGTCGGCGTGAGGATTGGGGTATCTGTCAAGATGAAACCTTCGTTGCGGAAGAACTCCCGGAGTGCCCAGATGACGGTGTCGCGGACGCGGAGGATTGCGGCTTGCTTCGGCGTGCGAATCCAGAGGTGACGGTTGTCGTGCAAAAACTCTGGGCCATGTTCTTTCTTGCCAATTGGGTACTCCTCTGCCTTCTGCACGAGCTCGACATTGGTGGCCTGTAACTCGAAGCCGCCGGGTGAACGCGATTCAGCTTTCACTGTGCCGGTAACAATGACCGAGGACTCTATGGTCACGGCTTTGGCCGACGAAAAAACTGCTTCACCAACGACTTCGTGGGACACCACGGCCTGCAAAAGTCCAGCCGAACCATCCCGAAGCTGCAGGAATGCAATCTTGCCACTGGAACGCACGTTGGCAGCCCAACCTTGGATGGTGACCTCTTTGCCGTCGAAGCCAGCAATGTCAGCAATACGGACAATCATGCCCTAAATATACTGATTTTTAAGCACTTTTGCAAGGGAAAACAAACCCTTATGAGAAATCGGAGTCTGCCTCCCCTCCTCGGTTGAGGAGGGGTGCCGAGGGCAGCAGAACGAGGCGGGGTGGTAATTCCTGTCATGCCGGAGAGTACATCCGGCATCTTGGGGTTATACGGGTGAACGACAAAATGTGTGTACTGCTCTCGAATCGAATCACGGATTGTCACCTTTTCTGGCGTCAGAAAAGGTGACCCAAAAGAACGTTGGGGGCTCCACATGCTCTCAATGTAGGAAGTCTTCAATCGTATTTACTTGCGTCGCGGTTACGCCCCCAAACCCCCGGACTTCTAAAGGTCAAAAGCGCAATATGCTGTTAGAGGTCAGGGGTCTGGGGGACTGCGCCGGAAGTATGCAATATAATTATGATTGTGCTTCCAGTGTTCCGTCGCAGGCCCCCAGCAGTCTTTGCGCCCTTTCTGCTGCCAGAAAGGGCAAACAATACGTAACAACCGTAATCAGCTGGGAACCATTTGTTCGTGACTCAAAAAAAATGCAAGACGTATAAAAAACCCCGTGTGGTGAGCGAAGTCACACAGGGCGGTGGAACAGCCATCCGTGGCTGCAGGGTTTGATGTTCTTAGGCTCCGGCCACTTGATGGCGACGGAACCAAATTTTACTGACTTCCATAAAGGCAACCGTGGCCAAACTGCAGAGCACCACTAGGAGCCAATCTGAAGCACCTAATGAGACGAGACCGAATAAACGTTGGCCAATTGGGGTGTAGAGCACCAACAGCTGCAGGACAAGCGAACCACCCAACGCCCAAAGTAGTGTTGGATTGCTGAACGGTGACGCGCTGGTCATTGGCTTCCGCAGCGTGCGCGTGGAGAACATATAAAAAAGTGAACTCGTGGCGACGAAAGCAAAGGTGAGGGAGCGGGCGTAGTCTAGGGCGGCACCATTTTGCCAACCAAGAGCAAACAGACCAATGCCAAAGCCGCCAACAACCAAACTCAGAACAACTGCCATGAACTTTGTGAATGGCCCCAGCAGCGGTCGGCTGGGTCGAATCGGTGGTTCATCTAATATGCCTTCGTCCACTGGTTCCCGTGCTAGTGCAATAGTTGGCAAAGTATCGTTGATGATGTTAAGCCACAAAATCTGCACAGCGGTGAGGGGGAGCGGCCAGTTCAAAAAGAGCGCAGCGGCAACAATGACCAACTCCGAAAAACTCGCGGCAAGCAGGTAGAGAATGACGCGTTTGATGTTGCGATAGATCACGCGGCCTTCGAACACGGCTTTCGCTATGGTGCTGAGACTATTATCGAGCAAGACAAGGTCAGACGCTTCTTTTGCCACATCAGTACCAGAGCCCAAGGCGACGCCCACATCGGCTGCTTTCAAAGCTGGTGCATCATTCACGCCGTCACCGGTCATGGCGACGACTTCGCCCCGAGCTTGTAAAGCATCCACGATGCGGAGCTTATCTTTGGGGCTCACCCGGGCAAAGACGTGAATGTTCGCCACGCGCTGCTGCAAAGCATCGACGTTTAGGGACTCGAGCTCCCGGCCATCCATAATTTCATGGTCACCCGTTGGTAAACCTAGGCCGGCCGCAATCGTCCGCGCCGTCGCGAGGTTGTCTCCTGTGAGCATGACGACGCGTATGCCAGCGCGGTGGAGCGTCGCAATCGTTTCGGCAGCATCGGCACGAAGTGGGTCCTGAATGCCAACAACGCCAACGAGAACTAACTTCGAAATAGCTTCCGCATCAGTTAGCGGTAGGTGTGGAGCACCGTGGATACGTCGAACCCCAACGGCTAGCGCGCGCAACCCTTGGCTGCTCATTTCCTTAACCGAGTGCTCGAACGCTCGTTTGCGCTCTGGGGTTAAGGGTTCTTCTTTCCCATCCGCATCAATTGCAACAGCGTGTTCCAGCAGCACCTCTGGCGCACCCTTCACGAACAGTTGGTACCCTTCATGTTTGTGCTCGCACAGCGTTGCCATGAAGCGGCGCGAAGAATCGAACGGCACCTCGCCAATACGGACGTACTGGCTACGGAGCATGGGCAGGGTGAAACCAGCTTCAGCTGCCGCCCGGATCAGCGCCCGTTCGGTTAAATTACCTCGAATATCCCACTCCTCCAATGGCCGATCGGGGTTTTCAATGGTTGCGTCAGAAGCGAGCGCAGCTACCTTAAGTACCAAGAGCGCGCTAGGGTCTGGTTCGCCGGGGTCTCGGTGCGGGTGCGCCACCTGCCGGTTGTGCGTGAGGATGCGCACCACACGCATGTACCCTTCGGTAACGGTACCAGTCTTGTCCGTGGCAATGACGGTGACTGAACCCAACGCTTCGGCTGCCAGAAGTGAACGTACCAGGGCGCGTTGCTTAAGCATGTGCTGCATGCCAATGGCCAAAATGACTGTGACGACAATGACCAGGCCTTCAGGTATTGTGGCAACCGCTATGGCGACCGTCGTGGTGAAAACGTCTTCCACGTCGTAGAGGCGGAACAAACCGAACAAAAAGAGCACCGCGGCGACGAGGAGGATTACCACGGTGAGATTCCAACTCAGCTGAATGAGACGACGTTGCAAGGGTGTTTTCTCGGTCACCGTCGTCTGCACCAAAGTTGCAATCTTACCAATTTCACTGCGGATGCCAGTCGCAACGACAACAGCAAGACCTCGGCCGCGCGTAACGACGGTGCCGCCAAAAACCATATTGGTCTGTTCGGGGATTGTCACCGCATCGGGGAGTGTCAACACTGTTTTCTGTACCGGCGCTGACTCCCCGGTGAGCGTGGATTCATTACACTCCAGCTCGTGCGCTTCAATGAGCCGGGCATCTGCTGCAACTTTCTGTCCGGCGTGGAGGACGAGGATGTCACCTGCGACAATGCTCGTGGCGTCAACGTCACGCTCCCGGCCATCGCGGAGAGCAGTCGCAGTGAAAGCCGCGACCCGTTCTAATGCTTCCAAGGCGCGCTCAGCCCGCCGCTCTTGTACATAGCCGACGCTAATATTCAGCAAAACTGCTGCGAGAATGACGAATCCATCCAGCCGATCACCAAGAATGAAACTCGCTACCGAGGCGATGAGCAGGATAATAACCAGACTGCTCTGGAACTGCCGAAACAGGGTTCGGACAGATGTTGAAGCACCCTGCTTGGGGAGGGTGTTCGCGCCCTGCTGCAGCCGGTGCTCCACCTCCAAGGTCGTCAAACCCCTCGGTGTGACGCCAAGGTGCTTCAGGAGTGTTTCGAGGTAAATCGTGGCAGGATGGCCGCTAGACATGCCTCTATTCTAGCATGCAGGAGTTATGACTTAAAAAGTGACGTTTGGACTAGTGATGCTGAACTTTCATCTGGATCTACAAGATCCATGGTTCTTAAATCTGGTTTTTTATCAAGCATTGCTATAAGACAACGCCCCATGTGGTAACCTAAATTTACTGGAACAGCGTTCCCAATTTGCTTGTACTGTGCCGCTGTTGACCCCACAAAATCCCAATTATCGGGGAAGGTTTGAATCCGGGCGTATTCTCTGACCGTTAAAGGCCGGGTTTCCTCGGGATGGCACCTTTCGGTTTGTTTTTGAGCTGGGGCACAGGTAAGGGTCAAGCTTGGCTCATCCCAAGACAAACGCCGTGCCATGCCGGTTTTACCCCCACCCATATAGTAACTGGCCTGCATGTATTCTTTTTGAAGTTTAACCGGTAAATCTCGCCAATAGCCGCCGGGGGGGATTAGATCGAGAATCTCCTTTTTTCTTTTTGGATAAGTTTGACCAGCCGAAACTGGACAATTTTTTAATGCTTCTTTTATTGAAATTGTATAATCCGCTTCCTTGGGAAATAGGAATGGGAGCTTCAAGTCTTTTCTAACGGCCAGGATAATTAATCTTTCTCGTTTTTGAGGGACATCTAAATATTGGGCACGTAAAATTTTGTAGGCGACATTATACCCCAGGTCTTTTAAAACCTTAACGATTGTTTGCAAAGTTTTGCCATCATCGTGCTTTAATAGGCCTTTCACATTTTCTCCCATAGCGATTTTCGGCCGTACTTCTTTTATACATCTTGCAAATTCAAAAAACATCGTGCCTCGAATATCTTCAAAACCCATTTTCTTTCCCGCAAAACTAAAAGCCTGGCATGGAAAACCACCCTCAATTATATCGGCCTTCATGCCCTTGAATTTCATTTTGGTAATGTCGTCCCTTGTGACATGCCATTGGGGTTTATTCCTTTTTAATGTTTCAGTAGCCTGCTTATCCCAGTCGGTAAGTAAGACATGTTTCAGGCCAGCATTTTCAAAGCCCAGAGCCGTACCGCCAGTGCCAGCAAATAACTCGATTACAGAATATTTACTTTTTTTATTTGTACGAAGAATCTTGTAATTATTACCGGTGTGCTTACCAGATATTTTAGCTTGGACTTTTTGCAACTCAACTATATTAAATAACCGATAATTTAGTTCTGATCTTTGTGCCTTAATCAAGCCCTTTTTATCCCATCTTCTAATGGTATCTGAAGATACCCCAACAACCTTAGAGGCTTCTAAAACATTAAGTAGATTATTCATATCGCAAGTATAACAAGTAACCCCTGCCTTATGCAAGGGTTACTGTTTACAAGCTAATACGTCTTTTTGAATATACCTAACAATTCCTTCTGGAGCTTGGTAATGGCAATCTCTTGATCCAATATATCTGCTATCACTCTGGGTAGAGCTAGAAATAATGCCTCAAGCGCATTCTTTTGACCTGATGCCAATTCATAGAAACTATAACCATCAATTGTTCGAATCCTTTCATTTTTCTGTCGCTTCTGGTGTATTCGATTGTCAGATGGCTGAAAGGGTTTATTATACCTAGCTTTATTATGTGGAATAATCTCAACTAAATATCCTGTATAGCCCTTGAGTTCTCCCTTTAACTTAGATTTTAAATCATCATAATTACTGTTTTTATTACTGCCCTTAACCGTATTCCATTTGTTCTTAACCTCGGCAATAATTTGCAAACTATCATTTTTCAAATCAAACACTTGTCCTGTCCCCATATTTTCCCATCCAGGAATCGAACCTAGTATCTCTTGGTGCATGACGCCAATAGCATTTTGATTGGTCTTTTGGACTTGTCTAGTCTTTTCTAACTCCAACCATAGTTTTGTGGTTATTTTTTTCCGTACAATATCAAAAACTGCAGAAAAAGGATCAATGGCATTGGAATATATATTATTTTCTTCTTCAGCATGTTCAGCCGTATCTATCACCTTTTTAACATGTCTAAGCAGTTCACTATCAAAAATGAATGGGAGGTATTGATTTGCGGGACTTCGTTGCATATAGTCAAATCCTATTTTTTTCTACACGAGATTAGCTGGCCTGCTGTCATTTTGCCCCTCGACAAGCTCGGGACACTCGCGCTGAAGGTTCAAGCCTCTATATCCCTATATTAGCTGGTCGTAGACCACGAGCAAGTCCCGCATGAACTGGACGCGTCGAGTGGTGGGTTCGCTGGGAATCCTGCTCCTTCGGCCTCGTCGCAAGTCTCCTCGGCCTCACCCGCAGCCGGCCGCCCTCACTGCATCCGCTCCGCGGCGCTCGGGTCGGCTTCGATTCCCAGCTAATAATTAATACCTAGAATCTAACAAATGGCTTGCCATGAACCCGAACGAAGTGAGTGGTTCATGGTGGGTTCGCTGGGAATCGAACCCAGAACCTTGGGCTTAAAAGGCCCCTGCTCTACCGATTGAGCTACGAACCCGTATTGATAACCACGCTATTCTGACGCAATCATAGTCTTTATGCAACTCCTTCACAATACACGTACAAAAACCTATACTTTCCGTACATATGTCAGGTGGCTCACTCTTCGTCGTCGTCCTGCTCGTCCTAGCCATGGGCGCGCTGTACCTCTACACCAAAGGCAAGTAATTCTAGGTCTTCGCTTTCTGGGCTCGCTCTATGAGCTTCCAGAATACCTCCCGCGTGGTTTCCACGTCAGCTTTGGCGCGGTGGGCGGTTGGTTGAGGAATTTTGAGGTACGCTGCGACTTTCCCCAGGCTATAGCTTGGGATGAGCAGGTACTTTCGAGCGTAGGTTAAGGTATCAACCAGTTGATTCGTAAGCTTGGGCAAACCGAGCCGAACCAGGTGCGCATTGATGAAGCCCATATCGAAATTCACATTATGCCCAACGATGGGGCAATCACCAATGAACGCCACCAGCTCGGGAAACACTTTCGATGCCGGCTTGCCTTCGAGGGCAAGGAGTTCATTACTTATGCCGTGGACGCGGACGACTTCGGGGTCGAGAATCCTGCTGGTTTCAATGAGACTGACGAATTCCCCAACGACGATCTGGTCTTGGATCTTCTGTGCTGCAACTTCCACAACCTCATGGCCTTCCTCGGGTTTGAGGCCGGTGGTTTCCACGTCGAGGACAATGAGTGTTGGAGAAATACTTGGCATAGACAAATAGAATAGCACACTGGGTTGAGCATCCTCCTCTCCCGGCTTTCGGCCACCCTCTCCTGCCAGAGGAGAGGGCAATGAAAAATGCAGGACATTCTCCCTCTCCCCTCCGTGGGAGAGGGTTGGGGAGAGGGGGCGGCTAACAACGAAAGTGCGAAACCCGCGGATAACCTGGGGAAAGATCCTGCCTTGCCCCGCCCCTGCCTGACGGGTAAGATGGGGAGACCCTATGGCGAATTCCCCTAGCCTGCCCGACCGCATTCCCCCGCAGAACCTCGAAGCCGAGCAGGCAGTTTTGGGTTCCCTGCTCATAGACAAAGACGCGATTATTAAAATTGCTGACATTATTGGGCCAGGAGATTTTTACCGAGACATAAACGCCACCATTTTTGAGGCCATGATGGATATTTACGAGCACCACGAGCCCATAGACGTGGTGAGCTTGAGTAATCGGCTGGAGGAGAAGAAGAAGCTGGAGATGATTGGCGGCATGGCAGCACTCACCGGCCTGGCCAACGCGGTACCCACGGCCAGCAACGTCGTCAATTACGCCACCATAGTCCAACGCAAGGCCACACTCCGCCGCTTACTGCACGCCGCATCCGAAATTACCAGCATTGGCTTCAAAGAGGAAGATGACGTGGATGAACTACTGGATAAAGCCGAGCAACAAGTCTTCTCGGTATCCCAGAAGTACCTCCGCCAAAACTTTGTTCCGATTCGTTCGGTACTATCCGAAGCGTTTGACCGCATTGACGAGCTGCACAAAGGCGGCGGCAAGCTCCGCGGCGTCACCTCGGGCTACCCAGACATCGACAAACTGCTGGCAGGTTTCCAGAAGTCTGATCTTATCATCTTGGCCGCCCGTCCGAGCATGGGCAAAACCACCTTGGCCTTGGACTTTGCCCGCTATGCTGCAACCAAGTCGAATGTACCAGTTGGCATCTTCTCTTTAGAAATGTCGAAAGAACAACTCGTCGACCGCATGCTCTGCGCCGAAGCGGGTGTGGACTTGTGGAAGATGCGTACCGGCCGCTTGTCTGACCGGCCGGAAGACAGCGACTTCCCAAAAATTGGCCACGCTATGGGCGTGCTCTCCGAAGCCCCAATCTACATCGATGATACTGCCACCAGTAACATCATGATGATGCGGACCAAGGCCAGGCGCCTCCAAGCTGAGCACGGTCTGGGCATGATTGTGGTGGACTACCTCCAGCTCATGGAAGGCCGGTCCAATGTGGAGAACCGCGTGCAGGAAGTTGCCGAAATCACCCGTGGCCTTAAGGCCATTGCTCGTGAACTCAGCATCCCAGTCATTGCCCTTTCCCAGCTCTCGCGCGCCGTCGAAAGTCGGGAACGTAAAATCCCCATGCTCGCTGACCTCCGCGAATCGGGTTCAATCGAGCAAGACGCTGACGTGGTCATGTTCATATACCGCCCGGCTATGTACGACCGCGACATTGACCCGCTGAAGAAGAGTATGGCCGAAATTCACGTCGCCAAGCACCGCAACGGCCCCACCGGCCAGGTCGATCTAATATTCAATGAGAATAAAGTTCGCTTCGAAAGCAAAGCAGATGACCGGGTCACCGGTCCTGCACCCTTCGCCGAGTAACCCCTTACCCGTATGTTCGAGAAACTCAAGCAAGTGAAAGACTACCGCGATAAAGCCAAGAAGATTCAGCATGCGCTTAAAGACGAGCACGTCGAAGGCAGTGGTGGCTGGGGCAAAGTGAAAATCAGCATGGATGGCAACCAAGAAGTGCAGGATGTGACTATTGCCCCCGAATTGCTCGCCCCAAACCGCGGCGCCGAACTAGAGAAGTCCGTGAAAGATGCCGTGAACGACGCGATCAAGTCGGCACAAAAGAAGATGTCTGCCCGCGTTAAAGAAATGGGCGGTTTGCCGAGCATCTAAACTCCGCATGCCGCGCTACGCCGATAGCATCCAGAGCCTCGTCGACCTGCTCAACCGCTTGCCGGGAATTGGCCCCAAGTCAGCGGAGCGTTTGGCGTTCCACATCGTGAAGCTCTCGGACGACGAGCGCGAGCAGCTCGTCCGCGCGCTGCAGCAGGTGAAAGCTGGCGTGAAGCGCTGCGCCTCCTGCGGCCAGTGGAGCGGCGCGTCGCCGTGCCGCCTTTGTGCAGATACGAACCGAGACCATGCTCAGCTCTGCGTCGTGGCCGAAACCCAAGACCTGGCAGCAATTGAACGAACACACGAATACCACGGCGTGTACCACGTCCTCGGCGGTGTCCTCAATCCGCTCACCGGGGTCACGGGCGAAGACCTAAACATCGGCACGCTAACCGCGCGTATCGAAAAAGGCAACCCGAAAATTACCGAGGTCATCTTCGGCTTAAACCCCGATGTTGAGGGTGAGACCACAATCCTCTACCTCACCAAGCTCCTCCGCCCACTGCAGGTGAAACTCACCCGCTTAGCTCGAGGCCTGCCGCTGGGCGCCAACCTGGAGTACGCCGATGAAGTGACCCTCGGCGACGCGCTCAAAGGTCGACGCCAGCTTTAAAATCTTCACTAGCTTGACTATGGACTTGCAAAATTACAAACACGCGCAACACCGACTACTACTGCTCATACTCTGTTCATTCTGTATAACAGTGGGGGCTTGGTTCCTAGACACATTCAGAGTCGGTGGGTGCTGGGCGGCAAACGGAGAAGAGCTCGTGGTTCAAAGAGTACAACCTACCGGTACAGTGATCAGCATGGGTTGCACCAAGCCCCAGGTAAATGGAAACGATATCACTTGGGATGAATTCAGTATGCCATCAGGATTACATCCATCTTCAGTATTTCACACTACTCCCTGGAGCATTAGCATTGATTCGGTTACTGCAAGTGGCGTTATACGGTACAACGTCAGTGCAATGATCATGCGACTAATCCAACCAATATCTTTAGGAGTCGCTCTCTTTGCACTCATAGGAAAAATCTACATTCGTACGAAAAAAAACAATTCCTAGTCCTAAAGAATAGGTTCAAACGCTTACCCCCAGTAGTCTACCCCTCTATCTTCACCACCTTGAGTCGGGTGAATGGCTGACGGTGACCAATCTTCCGGTGCTTACGGGTTTTTGACTTGTAGGTCTCGACATACAACTTTTTACCCAGGCCATGCTCTAGGACTTCCAGGGCAACCTTAGCGCCAGCAACAGATGGTTTGCCAACCTTTACGGTTTCACCATCCAGGACGAGGAGAACCTTATCCAGCGTGAGCGTTGATTTGACCTCAACGAGGAGTTTCTCGACATTGAAAATTTGCCCCTCAGCCACGAGGTACTGCTTCCCACCGGTCGTGATGACTGCGTGTTTTGCCATAAATTGGTAGGCGTATCGTAGCAGGAGGCTCTGCCTTGGTCAAGAGCCATAGTGGAGGAATCGATCATACGTGACGGTAACCGCATCATCGAGCTGCCATAGTGCTGCAACCCCGGCGCTAACCTCGAGGACGGTATCAGCAGGCGCACGAGGCTGAACCTTCACTGAGGTCTCCCCGACTTTGGGGGCTGGCACGTTTCGGCTAATATCAACAATCTTCCCATTCCCTATCCAAATAATATCAATAGGAAAACGCATGTCTTTCATCCAGAATTCGTAGGTGCCAGGAGTGCTGAAGAGAAAAAGCATGCCCCGACCATTGACGAGCAAGCGCCGGCCGCTTAGGCCTTTCGCCTTTGCTCGGTCAGACCGCTCCACCTCAACCTTCAAGGTCTGCCCATGCACCTGCACTATCGCTGACTTCCCCAACGCCCGCTGCACGTAGTACGGGGCGTAGTTGATAATATCGTGCCCACCCCCAGCCCAAGCAAGGCCGATGATGATGATCCCAACGATGTACAGCGTAATGCGATTATTCATAGACTTTACGCTGGATTGACAGCGTGGTAGACGTGGGCTAGTATAGGGCATCAAACAGAAAAGACCTACCGCGCATGATGCACGGTTGGGAAAAGAAATTGTACCTCACACCACGGAAAGGATGCCCCATGACGCAACGTAATGAGTCGCTCTTCGTATCATTGGAAACCATACCTGAAGAAGAATTGAGCTACCTCCCAAAGCTCTGCGACGAACCGAGAGAGAAATTCCTAGAAATCACCCTCGACTTCCTGAAGTACCTCACTGAGGGTAAGGTCAGCATCGAAGGCCTAGGCGAACACCTGCTGGCCATGGAGTCCGTTGATGTTTCTCGCCAAGAAGCAGAGGCGCTCGCAATGGCTTGCTACGAACACGCAGCTGCCCGAGGCCTGACTGCTGAGCAGCGCGGGCAGTGGTTCTACAACCTTATGATCGTGGGCTGCGACCCGCAGTCGGCGAACCGCGCCTTCAAATCTGGTCATAAGCTCCACGTACGTGGGTACGGAAAAACACCCGAACTCCTTGTCGTGATTGTCGCAAAGCACTTTCGATCTTGGTACCTGCAGAAGCAGCGCCGCTGAACGACGCACCCACTACGCTACAGTAGTGGGTGTCTTTTTGTGCTGGTAAGCGACCACCACCGCGACAGCCAGAATAACCATGACGACAACCAGGGCGAGAAGCGCGTAGAGCTTCTGCTCTCCACGCGTGACCAACGTGATGCTGCCGAAGACAGCCGTGACGGTGTAGAGCAAGAGAACAGATTGCCGTACGGTTAGCCCCGCGTCGAGCAGCCGGAAGTGGAGATGACCCCGGTCGGCCTGCGTCGCTTTGTGTTTACCGAGGAGTCGACGCAAGACAGCCCATACCACATCCAGCGCGGGGATGCCAAGAATGAGGAGCGCCGTTGCAATCTTCCCCCCGGCAATAATCGCGAGTACACCTAACATGAATCCGGTGTACGTGGACCCGCCTTCACCCAGGAATATCTTCGCCGGGTGCCAGTTCCAAACCAAAAACCCAGCCGCCGCGCCTGCAAGGATAATGGCGAGCAGCGCAGTCTCGGGTTGCGTCACCTCTTTGGTTAGACTCAAAACCGCGATGATGATCCCGCCAATCGTAGTTACCCCGGCAACGAGCCCGTCCAGACCATCGAGGATTTTCGTCGTATAGGTTGTGGCGAGCAGCCACGCGAAGGCGAAGAGATCAGCGAAGAGGATAATGCGGTACGACCGACCATTTAGCGAGAATATCTGCCACGTCGGATGCGATAGGTCTACAGTCCCCCCGAATGGATTGCTGATGTAGGTTACGCCAATCCCAACGGCAATAGCCACGAGTGCCGCAAGTATAGGGAATAGAATTTGCCGCCGAGCCGTGAAGTGGAAGCGGTCATCAAGGTAGCCGCCGACCATGAGCACGCCACCCGCGACCGTCATACCAATGAGGTACTTCGGCAAGAAAAACCCCCCGAATAAATCTGGGGTAAGCAAGGCAATTGCCCACGAGACGAGTGTGAATGCCAAGAATATTGCCAAGCCACCTCCGAGCGGGATGGGCAGGGGGTGAATCTTCCGTTCTGGCGCAAGACTCGCGCTGTCAACAATGTTACGCCCCTGCGCCCACTGACGGACAAGTGGGGTAAGCCCTGCTGCCACTCCGAAGGCAAGAGCTCCGGCAAGAATAATCATACGGGGTGTTGCTCCAGATAGGTTTGCAGAATAGCTGCGGCGGCTCGGGCATCGTCTGCGGCTGGCCGAGCACTGGAATCCCGCTGCTCGCGCTGGGCAGATTGCGACGTGAGACGCTCGTCGATTAGGTCAATGGGAATCTGGAGGGCATTGCCGAGGTCGGCAGCAACCTCACGGACCCGGCTCGTCTGCGGCGTGTCTTTCCCATCCAGGCCAATCGGTAGCCCAAGGACGATACGCTCGCTCCCTTCGGCAGATGCAACCTCCCGAATGACCTCAACCGCATGGGCAAACCCGCGAATGGTGACGACGCGGAGCGGGAACGCCCAGCTCCCATCGGCGCTCACGGCAAAGCCGAGCCGTCGCTCGCCCCAGTCAATGCCAAGAATCTTCATAGCTTAGTGATAATCTCGCAACCGTCTTCCGTAACGACGAGCGTGTGCTCGTAGTGTGCGGCGAGCGAACCATCAACGGTAACCACACTCCAGCCATCCGGTGCGGTACGGACATCCCAGTGCCCAGCCGTGACCATGGGTTCTAGGGCGATAACCACCCCAGCTGGCAGAACCGTGCCGGTGCCAGGCTCCCCATAGTTCGGCACCTTTGGATCTTCATGTACCTGCTTGCCCACGCCATGTCCAACGAGCGCCCGGACAACGCCGTACCCTTTAGCTTCCACATAAGACTGCACGGCATGGCCTATGTCTCCGGTATGCACGCCAGCTCTGATGACCTTCACTGCTTCCCACAACGACTGCTCGGTTGCGTCAATGAGCTTCCGTGCTGCTTTCGAAATCTTCCCCACCCCCACGGTCACGGTAGCGTCTGTGATAAAGCCTTTGTACCGCACGCCACAATCAAGACCAACGACGTCGCCCTCCCGCAATACTTTCTCACCTGGTATTCCGTGGACAACTTCGCTATTTATAGAGATGCAAACTGTGGCGGGGAACCCTTGGTACCCTTTGAACGCTGGCGTACCTCCAGCTGCACGGATCGTCGCTTCTGCAAGTGCATCGAGGTCTGCGGCACGAATACCCGGAATCGCTTTCTCAGCGAGGAGATGCAAGGTTTGCGCTAAAATTTTCCCGCCTTCCCGTAGGGCAGCGAGATCTGTGGCTGAAGTAATTTTAGTCATAAGTATGGGACCAGGGCTTGAAGCACTTCGCGGTAGACGTCTTGAATGGGCTGTTCACCACTCACTTCAAGAAGCCGGCCGTGATCACGATAGAAATCCTTCATCTTCATAATCCGATCCGCGTACGTCAGGTAGCGCTTCTTCGCCAACGCAACGGTGTCATCTGGCCGTTGCATGAGTGACCCGCCGCACACAGAGCATTTATTGGCCACATACGCGGCATCCTGCGGGTGGTACACGTGCTGGTCAGCAGGGCAGAACTTCCGCAGGGTGAGGCGTCGCACGGCCTCAGCTTCTGTAACGTCAATTGAAATGGCCAGGGGTGTACGCATATCGTAACGCTCGATCATCCGTTCTAGTTCAATTGCCTGAGGAACCGAGAGCGGGAAAGCGTCAAAAATAAATCCGGTTTTTCGGTGGAGCCGTGCGAGCTCACGATCCACAATTTTCACAACCACCGCATCGGGCTGGGGAATACCTGCGTCGTACCGTGCTTTCACCTCATTGGCGAGCGTATCGTCTGCGCCAGCGTGCGCGCGGATTGAGCGTATGAGGTCACCGGTGGCAAGATGGTACAACGAAAAACGCTCCTCTAGGAGCTGTGCTTGCGTACCCTTCCCAGAACCGGGCGGGCCAACGAGGACGAGATTGAGCGGACGAGGGTGGGACAGGTGCATGTCGTGACGACTACACTATACCAGACGAACGGTGTGAGAAGGAACTTACTTGTAAAAAGCTTCGTAATCTCGCATCACCAGCTGTGCTTGAACTTGCTTCACGCTCTCCAGCACGACGGAAACCACAATGAGCAAGCTGGTGCCGCCTATTGCGAGATTTTGAGAATTCGTGGCTGACTGCATAATTGTCGGCAGCACGGCGATAACACCCAGGAAGAGCGCACCCCCCAGGATGATCCGGCTGGAGACGAAGCTGAGGTAGTGTGCCGTGGGCTGCCCGGGCCGAATACCGGGGATGAAACCACCCTGCTTCTGTAAATTCTCTGCAATCTGGTTGGGCTGAAATACGACTGCCGTGTAGAAGTAGGTGAAGGCGACTACGAGGATGAAGTACGCCAAACCGTAGAACGTTTGATTCTGGAATGTATCACGCACCCACACGGCCATGTGGGCAACCCAGGGAATGCTGTTCGTCACGAAAAACTGGGCAATCAATGGTGGCACAAGGATTATGGAAACGGCGAAGATGATTGGGATGACCCCAGCTTGGTTCACGCGTAACGGGAGGTGGGTGTTCACGCCTGCCCCGCCAACCGACTGCGTGCCAATGAGACGCTTGGCGTACGTCACGGGAATATTCCTCTGTCCCTCGGTGACGAATACCACGCCGGCGATAGTGACAATAGCGATAAGCGCGTACATAGCGTAAGTGAATATCTGGGTCTTATCGATAACTGCCAAATTCTGCTGCACTGACTGAGGAAGCTGAGCCACAATACCCGCGAAGATGAGTAGCGAAATGCCATTACCAATTTTGCGCTCATTAATTATTTCGCCAATCCACATCAGCAGCATGGTGCCACCGACAACTGCCGCAATAGCGGTGACTTTTTGGAAAACGGTGAGCGCACCCAGAATTTGCGCCCCACCCTGGCTATTGAGAAACGCGAGCGTGCTGAAGCCTTGCAGAATAGCTAGCGGTACCGTGATGTAGCGGGTGTACTGGTTGATGCGGTTCTGTCCTTGCTCCCCTTCTTTCTGCATAGCTTCCAACCGCGGGACGATCATCGTCAGCAGTTGCATAATGATGGAGGCTGTAATGTATGGCCCAACCCCGAGCATGACAATGGAGAAGTTCTGTAAACCACCACCCGAGAAGAGGTTGAGGAGCCCGAGGAGTGGGTTACCGGCCAGAACTTGCTTCAAGCCTGAGGGGTCAACACCGGGAATCGGGATGTGCGCCAGTATTCGAAAAATGACGAGCATCGCAAACACGAAGAGAAGCGTGTTCCGAAGTTCACGCACGCGCCAGAGCTGACGAAGTCTTTCGATCATTGTTTCGCGTTACGTTTTGCTAACTGCCGTTTGGGGATAGGTTGTTCGTGTACTGCCAGCACCGTGCATGTGCCACCCGCTGCTTCAATTGCGGTTTTTGCCGAAGCCGAGAAGGCATTGGCGTGAATCTTCAGGGCATTGCTAAGTTTACCATTTCCAAGGATTTTGACGTACTTGCCATCCCGAATCAACCCCTTCTTCACTAAGAGCTCTGGGGTGACGATAGCACCGGTTGGGAACACCCCAAGCTCACCGAGGTTCACCACCGAGGCTTTGCCCTCAAGGCTCTGAAAGCCGCGGGACTTTGGCAGCTGCAAGAGCATCATTTTTAGACCGCGCTTACGGCCGTGCTTGCGGCCACCGCTTCGTGCGCGCTGGCCTTTGATACCACGACCACTGAAGGTTCCGTGTCCAGACGCGTTACCACGCCCAACGCGGACAGTGCGGGTCGTGCTCCCAGGATTTGGTTTGAGGGTATTGAGGCCAACAGGCATACGAGTAGAGTGAGGGGGAACTTTAGGAAACTGAAGATTTCTCGTCGCGCTTCTTCCGCGGCTGAAGTTTACTGAGCGCCAGGAGAACAGCTTGGACGTTATTAATCTTATTCTTCGAGCCAAGCATTTTACTGACAACATCCTTGATGCCAGCGAGGTCGAGCACAGAGCGAGCAGCGCCCCCGGCGATAACTCCAGACCCAGTCGGAGCTGGTTTCAGGAGGATACGTGCGGCGCGGAACTTCACATTCACGGCATGGGGGATTGTTCCCCGCTCGGTTACAATGGTAATGAGATGCTTCTTGGCAGAAGTGACGGCTTTCTCAATAGAGCCTTGCACGTCCACGCCTTTGGCCAAGCCCATTCCCACGCGACCCTTCCGATCACCAATGACCACGCAGGCCCGGAAGCGCATGCGCTTGCCGCCAGCGACGACACGCGTCACGCGGGCGAGGTCAATGGTCTTCTGATCAAATTCCGACTTCTCTCGCGGCTTGCGATCTCGACGGGGTCCGGATTGAATGCGGCCTGGGGGCATAGGGAGTTGGTTAGAACACGAGACCGCCGGCGCGTGCCCCATCAGCCAGTGCTTTCACACGGCCATGGTAGCGGTAGCCTGCAGCATCGAAGACGACAGAGGAAATTTTCTTGGTGTGCGCCTTCTCGGCAATGAGTTTGCCCACCGCTTCAGCCACGGCAACTTTCTGCGTTTGCTCCTTCGTTGCTTTCACAGTCGAAGGGAGTTGCTTGTCTGTCACACTCACTAACGTTTTGCCGACGGTGTCATCAATAATCTGTGCGGTAATGTGCTTGGCACTGCGGAAGACGGCGAGGCGTGGCCGGGCAGTCGTACCCACGACCTTACTCCGTACGCGACGGTGACGGTGCTGGCGACGAGTTGTGCGAGAGAGGAATGCCATAGAATTACTTTGCGCCGGCGGCTTTAACCACCTTGCCAGCCTTGCGACGAATAACTTCACCCACGTACTTAATGCCTTTGCCCTTGTACGGTTCTGGGGGTTTCAAGCGGCGGATGGTTGCAGCAACTTCGCCGACAACCTGTTTGTCTACCCCCTGCACGACTATAACATTTTTCTCTACTGCGAGGGTGATACCGACCGGCGGGGTAAAAGTGATGGGGTGAGAAAAACCAAGATTGAGAAATAGGTTTGTACCCTGCAGTGCGGCCTTAAAGCCAACCCCGGTAATTTCTAGGCGCTTCTCGAAGCCGGTGGAGACCCCCTGGACAGCGTTAGCCAATAGCTGCCGGCCAAGACCCCAGAGCGCTCGATCATTGCGGTTATCTGGTGACGGCACGCTTACGGTAACCGTTTTCTCGTCAACCGCCACATTCACACGATGGTGCAACCGAAGGGCAATCTCGCCTTTCGGGCCTTTCACTTTCACGTCTGGGGCTTTGACCGTAACGGTCACCCCAGCCACGATCGGAATTGGAAGTTTGCCAATACGAGACATAAATTACGCAATAGTGCAGAGCAACTCGCCGCCGACGTGCGTCTTACGCGCTTCACGGTCGGTAAGTACTCCACGAGGAGTTGAGAGAATCGCAATGCCAATGCCGTTCTTCACGCGCGGGATTGCCCCCACGGATACGTACAGCCGACGGCCGGGCTTTGATTGGCGAGTAAGTTCCTGGATGAAACTGGTGCCATCAGGATTGTACTTCAGGGTGACGGTGAACGTCCGTTGATCGGGGGCGGGAAGGGCAGCTGCGAGGTAGCCTTCGCGCACGAGGAGCGAGGCCAAGGCGAAGCGGAGCTTCGATTGGGGGATGATGACGGTTCGGAGCCGGGCAAGGCCAGCGTTCCGAATCCGAGTGAGCATGTCTGAGATTGGGTCCATAGGAATCAGTAAAGAATTACCAGCTAGCCTTTCGCAGGCCAGGAATATCACCTTTGTTCGCCAGCTCGCGCAAGCATATACGACAAAGGTCAAATTTCTTCATATAGCCATGTGCCCGGCCACAGCGCCAGCAGCGCCGCACGATGCGGCTGCTAAACTTCGGCGTTCGTTTCGACTTCGCAATTTGTCCGGAGGTTGCCATAGGCTGAATTAGTTCTTCTTGGGTACGCGCTTCTTGGCGTCTTTGTTAGAAATTTTCGTTACGACTTCATCCTCGTCACCCGCGGCACGGAAGGGGAAACCAAGTTGCTCCATAAGCAGCCGCCCGTTCTTTGGGTTCCCTGCAGTCATCGTCAGGACAACTTCCAAGCCATGAATTTTCTCAACCTCATCTGACCGAATTTCGGGAAAAGACAGGTGCTCTTTGAAGCCGAGCGAGTAGTTCCCCTGTGCATCGAATGCCTTGGGAGAAATCCCGCGGAAGTCACGGACACGAGGCAGGGCAACGTTGATGAGCTTGTCGAGGAACTCGTACATCCGACGGCCGCGCAAGGTGACTTTGGCGCCGACCGTCATCCCCTGCCGAATTTTGAAGGCCGAGATAGACTTCTTCGCTTTGGTCAGCACCGGCTTCTGCCCGGTTATGCGGGTTATCGTTGAAACTACGGTTTCCTGAAGCTTCGGATCTTTTATGCCGTTCCCGTAGCCAATGTTCAAAGTGACTTTCGTCACGCGAGGCACAGCGTGCGGGTTTGTAACCTGCAATGCCTTGCCGAGCGCAGGGATAACCTGGCTACGGTACTTTTCGAGGAGTCGAGGAGAGGCTGGGATCATACGGTGAAGGGTGTTTGGCACTTGGCGCACACGCGTTGCTTCTTGCCGTCGCTCGCGATAACGCTCTTGGCCCGACGGGGCTTGCCACACTTCTCACAACTGAGCATGACGTTCGAGGCGTGGAGTGGGGCAAAGAAAGAAATCTTCTGGCCTTTGTCATTGCTGCGACGGGAGCGGATGTGCCGCGTGCGCTCGTTGGCACCATCCACGACGACCAACGCTTTGCTCGGAAAAACCTGGAGGATTTTCCCCTTTTTGCCGCGGTCGCGGCCGCTGGTTATCGTCACATTGTCGCCGGTCTTCAGATTCATACGATTTAGAGGACTTCGGGAGCGAGAGAGATGAGCTTGGTGAACCCACGGGCCTTCAACTCGCGCGCCACGGGACCGAAGATGCGCGTGCCTTTAGGGTCTTTGGACTTCGGATCAATAATGACGCAGGCGTTATCGTCGAAGCGAATATAGGTGCCATCGGCGCGGCGAATTTCTTTTCGCTGGCGGACAATGACGACGTGGTGAATTTCACTCTTCTTCACGCCCGCGTGCGGAATTGCAACCTTCACCACGGCACGCACGACGTCGCCAATCTGCCCGTAGTGCTTCTTGTACCCGCCCAGCACAGTAATAACTTCCAGCTCGCGTGCGCCGGTGTTGTCTGCGGATACCATTCGTGAACGAAGTTGAACCATACTAGGATGCTATACGCCAGCGAACGGTGCGAGAAATTGGACGACATTCGACGAAGTTCACCTTCTGCCCAACCTGGAATGTACCGGTCTCGGTGTGTACCGGGTACTTGCGGCTGACACGGTAGCGCTTGCCGTACTTCGGGTGCACGAGTGTGCGGTCCACGCGCACCACGATTGTTTTCGTCATCTTAGTAGAGACGACGGTGCCGGTGAACGTGCGCTGGGCTGGCTTGGTTGCGGTAGACATAGGGTGCGTTAGGAAGGTTGCTTGTCTTTCTTCGTTAGCAAAGTCAGGATTCGAGCGATAGCTATACGAACCTCACGGATCTCACGGACATCCTTGTGAGCTTCTTGCGAGACGCGGAACCGAAGGTCACGCAGACGTTCACGGGCCTCTGCGAGGAGGACGCTGAGTTCGCTAGGGTTCTTCTGGATTAGATCTTTGAGTTCCATAGGAGCTTACAGGGTCTGAGCTTTGGTGACAAACTTAGTCTTCACCGAGAGTTTGTAGGCAGCAAGTCGCATGGCCTGGCGCGCACTCACCTCGGGAATACCGTCGACTTCGAAGATAACTGTACCTGGTTTTATTGCAGCGACGTAGTGGTCAACTGGGCCTTTGCCACCACCCATGCGTATTTCCGAACCCTTGATGGTGATTGGCTTATCTGGGAAGATGCGGATCCACACTTTCCCACCCCGGTGGAGGAAGCGTGTGATGGCACGACGCGAGGCTTCAATTTGACGCGCCGAGATCCAGCCAGATTCCATTGCTTTCAAACCGAAGGCCCCGAAACTCACATGGATTTTCTGCGTGGCATTCCCGCGGATGTGTCCGCGGTGGTGCTTTCGGTGCTTTACTTTCTTAGGCGTGAACATAGGTTAAACGGGTTTCGCTTCTTTCTTTTCGAAAATGTCACCACGGTAGATCCAGACTTTCACCCCAATGGCGCCGTAGGTTGTCGCTGCTGCCCCACGACCGTAGTCCACGTCTGCGCGCAGTGTCTGCAATGGGAGCTTACCCCAGGTGAGGGCTTCGGTACGGGCAATGTCTGCGCCATTCAACCGGCCCGCAACCATCACGCGCACACCTTGGCCACCGGACTTCTTCACCTGCTCAACCGATTGCTTCAAGATGCGGCGGAAAGGCAGGCGACGCTCGAGCTGCTCAATCATGTTCTGCACGACCAGCTGCGCCACGAGCCCAGGGTTCGCTACTTCTTGAATGTTAATCTTGTACTTGGTCTTCGGCGGAAAAAACTTGGCGATGGAAGCTTTCAAGTCTTCCACGCCCGAGCCACCCCGACCAATGACGATGCCAGGCTTTGCCGTAATTATAGTTACCGTCACCGCATTATTCCCCGAGCGCTCAATTTCAATCCGAGCAATGCCGGCAGCACGAAGCTTTTTGCGGAGGTAATTGCGGACGTCCAAATCCTGCTTCAGAATAGCGTGGTAGCCGCGCTTCGCAAACCACTTCGACGTCCATTCGGTCGTGATGCCGAGGCGGTGTGCAATTGGGTGAACTTTATTGCCCATAGGGATGCATTAAGCTTTCGGTGCGGGAGTTTCGGATTTCTTCTCAATCGGCTTCTCGGCTGCCTTCGCAGGTGCTACCTTCGTGTCCCACTTCGCCACGGTCTTCTTCTGCTTAACCTTCTTCACCTTCGGGGTGTGCTCGTCCAGTGTGAGGGTAATGTGCGACGCGTGCTTCAGAATGGTTGTGGCGCGGCCCATGGCGTGCGGCATGAAACGCTTCAAGCGGGGTGCCATATCCACGGTAATCTTACTTATGCGCAAGAGGGCGGTATCATCCTTGCCGCGTTGTTTGGCATTCGCCACTGCAGAGCGGAGTAGAATGAGGAGTGGCAAAGCGCTGCCCTTTGGCAAATGAGTGAGAATGATCGTCACCTCGTCGACACTCTTACCACGGATGAGGTCAGCCACCAGGCGTACCTTACGGGGAGAGATGCGAACGTTTCGGAGTGTAGCAGAAGTCACCATAAAATCTTACTTTGCAGGAGTAGCGGAGGCAGCTTGTGTGGCCGCAGTTGCAGCAGCAGCGGCAGCCATTTCGGCATCCTTCTGCATGCGGCCACCATGGCGGACAAACTTGCGGGTTGGGGAAAATTCACCCAGGCGGTGACCAACCATGTTCTCCGAAACAGTCACGTTAATGTGGTTCTTGCCATTGTGAACGCCAAAGGTGAAGCCAATCATTTCGGGGGTGATAACCGACGCACGTGACCAGGTTTTAATGACCGTCTTGTCGCCGATGCGAAGCTTCCCGAGTTTCTTCAGGAGTTTTGGATGGGTGAATGGGCCTTTCTTGAGAGATCGTGACATAGAGTTTTAGTCAGCCTTCTTCGGGCGGCGTTTGAGAATGAAAGCATCGGAGTAACGGCCAGCCTTGCGGGTCTTAACGCCAATTGCGTTCTTCCCCCAGGGGGTCTTGGGGTGCTTCATACCAATTGGTTGGTTGCCTTCGCCGCCACCGTGTGGGTGGTCGACCGGGTTCATAGCCTTCCCGCGGACGGTTGGGCGGAAACCTTTTAGGATGACGCGGCCAGCTTTGCCGAGACGGACATTGTTGTGGTCGTTGTTCGAAACTTGACCGAGCGAGGCACGGGCGTGACTAGGAATTGCGCGAATCTCGCCGGATGGTAGTTTTACCTGAGCCATATCCCCTTCCACAGCCATGATGGTTGCGGCTGAGCCTGCGGAGCGAACGGTAATGCCGCCGCGGCCTGGTTGAATTTCTAGCGCGTGGACAGCCGTACCAACCGGAATATCTTTCAGCGGCATGCGGTTGCCCGTGGTAACCTCAACCCGCTTCGTCGCGCTTACCACCTGGGCGCCGGGCTTCAGACCAACTGGGGCAATGATGTACCTTTTCTCACCGTCGGGGTACTGCAAAAGCGCAAGGTAGGCTGTGCGGTTCGGGTCGTACTCAATGCCCAGCACAGTACCCGGTACATCGAGCTTGTCTTGGAAAATATCCAAGGCGCGCATCATGCGCTTGGCACCGCCGCCGCGATGCCGCGTGGTGATTTTACCTTGGTTGTTTCGGCCACCGGTGCGCTTCCGAATCGAGAGCAAAGACTTCTCGGGCATGCGCTTCGTGACTTCGGTTTTCCAACCGCTCACACCAGCGTGGCGGCGTCCAGGAGTTGTCGGTTTGTAGAGGGTGAATGCCATACTTAGTTAGAAACGTCGATAGTCTTGCCAGCCGGGAGCGTAACAGTAGCCTTCTTCCAGTTCTTCTGTGTGCCCGAGACGCGACCGAAGCGAACCGCTTTGCCGTGCACGTTGGTCGTGGTCACGTGGATTGGCCGGATGCCGTAGGCAGCGAACACGGCGTCGCGGACTTCAATCTTACTCGAGCTGGTCGGGACTGCGAAGACATACTGGTTAAGGCTCGTCAGCCGTGTCGATTTCTCGGTGAGCACAGGGCGCAGAAGCGTGCGGTAGGCGTGCTTGGTATCCGTCTTCAAGACGCGGGGCTTCGCAACTTTCTTCTCCTCTGGCTTCGTGTCAACAGGCTTCACCGCGGCAGCCTTGGGGGCAGCGTCAGTCGGATTCGCGGGCTTCTTATCCTTGCCCACGTCTTCGTGCTTCTTGCGGAGTCGGTCGAAAAGGCCCATAAATTACTTCTTGGTGAAGAACGTCTTGGCGATTACCTCGAGGCTTGCAACAGGCAGGACGAGGTGGCGGGTGCGGAGGACGTCGTAGGTGTTCAAGCTGTCAGCGCGAAGCACGTCGACATCTTGCATGTTGCGGGTGGCGCGAACGAGCAAGCTATCGTGGCTGGCCGGGGCAATGAGCGAGCGGCGGTTGGCGTTGAGTTTCTTCAGGAGCTGAGCCACTGGCTTGGTCTTGCCGTCACTGGGGAACTGCTCGATGAGGATGAGGTGGTGTTTATCGACGAGTGTGGAGAGCGCCATGGCGAGTGCCTTGCACTTCACCTTCTGGGTAAGAATCTTGGTGTGGTTGCGCCCGGTGCGCGGGCCGAAAGTTATGCCACCGCCGCGCCATTGTGGGCTACGGATGGAACCCTGACGCGCTTGGCCGGTGCCTTTCTGCTTCCACGGCTTGCGGCCACCGCCCCGGACTTCACCTTTGGTCTTCGTGTGTGCCAAACCCAAGCGCTTGTTGGCTTGGTACGCCGTGGTCACCAAGTGAAGTAGCCCCACATCCGTCTTCACGCCGAAGATTTTCGGGTCCAGCACGACATCCTTCGTCGGCTTGCCTTCGAGGTCATACACTTTGAGCGTGAGCTTCTCGGTGGTCATAGAATTACACGGTCTGGATAAGCAGCAGGGAACCACGGCTGCCAGGTACTGCACCTTTAAGCGCGATGAGATTCTGCTCTTTGTCTACTTCAACGACGTCCAGATTAATTACGGTAGTTTTCTGCCCACCCATGCGGCCAGCCATGCGCTTACCTTTCATAATATGCTGCGGAAAGGTGGCGCCGACCGAGCCAGGCATGCGGAGGTTATCTTTGTGGCCGTGGCTAGCCGGGCCGCCGCGGAAGTGGTGCCGACGAACCACGCCCTGAAAACCTTTGCCCTTGGCAGTGCCGGTCACTTGCACGACATTCCCAACGACAAACGTTGATGCATCAATGGTGGTACCGCGAGCAAGGTCTTTTGCATCATCCACACGAACTTCCTTGAGGTGGTGAACTGCCGGTAAATCTTTCAGGTGTCCTTGGCGGGCTTTGGTGCTGTGCTTCGCTATGCCGAAGCCGATCTGGACGGCAACGTACCCGTCTTTGTCGACAGTTTTAACCTGAGTGATGACGCATGGACCGGCTTCCACGAGGGTGACCGGGATGACGTTCCCATTCTCATGGAAACGTTGCGTCATGCCAATTTTCTTCGCGAGTATGAAGGCCATAGGAACAAATACCTGGGAAACTCTTTTCTGAAAAAGAAAAATCTGACAGGACTGTCAGATACATCGTCCCTCCAATGAGAGGAACAGTACATGTCAGTCGTTATCTCTGGCTTACGTCAGCCAATGAAACCAGTATTATCAGCCAGAGAACCTACTGCAAACTCGGATTGTTGACCCGCCTGATTGATGCGGTCGGGTTGGCGCCCAGCGCCCCGAGCTTGTCGAGGGGTTAGGAGTCAGCCTCACCGCATTGAACTACATTTTAATTTCCACGTCAACCCCAGCAGGCAAATTTAGATTCATGAGTGCATCCACGGTCTTGGGTGTTGGATCAAGGATATCCAGCAAGCGTTTGTGTGTGCGCATCTCGTACTGCTCGCGCGAATTCTTGTGCACGAAGGATGAACGGATAACCGTGAAACGATTCCGCTCGGTTGGCAGCGGGATAGGACCCCGAACCGTCGCTCCCGTACGCTTCACCGTTTCGATGATCGTACGAATAGACTGATCAATAATCTTATGATCGTACCCACGAATCCGAATACGGATGCGTTGGTGGATCTCTTCTTCAGTCTTTACTTCGGGTTGTGGGCTAATGTCAGTCATGGAAAGTGCAAAGGTGCAATAGAGGAAACCTTACCCCACCCAGCATCTGCTGGATGGGGTAAGTGAAAAGCATAGTTATTTCAAAATCTTCGTTACGACGCCGGCGCCGACCGTGTGGCCGCCTTCGCGGATAGCGAAGCGCTGCTTCTCTTCCAAAGCCACTGGGGCAACGAGCTTGATGACGAGCTTGACCGTATCGCCAGGCATAACCATTTCTGTACCAGCGGGGAGCTCAACCTCGCCGGTGACGTCTGTGGTGCGCATGTAGAACTGGGGTTTGTAGCCCTTCAGGAACGGCGTGTGGCGGCCACCTTCCTCTTTGCTGAGGATGTAGCACTCGCTCTCAAATTCCGTATGCGGGGTAATTGTTCCTGGCTTGGCAACAACCTGACCACGCTGCACGTCTTCCTTCTTCGTACCGCGCAAGAGCAAACCAGCGTTGTCACCAGCTTCACCTTGGTTCAGGGATTTATTGAACATTTCAATACCCGTAACCACGGTCTTCGCGGTTGCCTCTAGACCGACAATTTCCACTTCTTCGTTAATCTTCACCACACCGCGCTCGATGCGACCGGTGATAACCGTGCCACGCCCTTCAATGGAGAACACGTCTTCCACCGGCATGAGGAAAGGCTTGTCGAGGTCACGCTTCGGCTCGGGGATGTACTCATCGAGCGTCTTCACGAGCTGCAGAATTGCTTCTTGGGATGGCTTGTCACCTTCCAGCGCTTTCATGGCCGAACCACGAATGATTGGCGTGGTATCGCCTGGGAATTCGTACTTCTTCAAGAGGTCACGAATTTCCACTTCGACGAGGTCGATGAGCTCTGGGTCGTTAACCATGTCGATCTTGTTGAGGAAGACGACGATGTACGGCACGCCCACCTGGCGGGCGAGCAGGATGTGCTCTCGGGTCTGGGGCATGGGGCCGTCAGCCGCGGACACGACGAGGATGGCGCCATCCATCTGGGCTGCACCGGTAATCATGTTCTTAACGTAGTCCGCGTGGCCTGGGCAGTCCACGTGCGCGTAGTGGCGCTTCTCAGACTCGTACTCCACGTGCGCGGTGGCAATGGTAATACCACGAGCCTTCTCTTCGGGCGCGTTATCGATCTGGTCAACACCCTTTTGCTGGGCTTTCATGCCATTATCAGACAGGGTCTTAAGAATAGCCGCCGTGAGGGTGGTTTTCCCATGGTCAACGTGACCAATGGTTCCGACGTTCACGTGTGGCTTACTGCGGTCAAATAGCTCTGCCATACAGTTGAAAATTAATGGCTAAAATTTACGAATGAAAGAAAAAGTGTGCAGATGCGAGTATACCAACCTCTTCAGATTCTGGCAAGTCCAGCACTCAGAAGGTGGTGTGGAGGGTGCACCGTTAGGCTTTAGGCTGTTTTCAGAGTGGATTTCTCAATGATTCCTGCTGCCACGTTGCGAGGAATTTCGGCGTAGTGGCTAAACTCCATACTGTACGAGGCCCGGCCTTGGCTCATAGAACGGAGCGCCGTGGCATAGCCGAACATTTCGGCGAGCGGCACGTCGGCGTTGATGACGCGCATCTGCCCGCGATCACGCATTTCTTTAATTTGCGCGCGCTTGCTGTTTAGGTCGCCAATGACGTCGCCCATGAAGGTCTCGGGCGTGACGGCTTCCACTTTCATGATTGGCTCAAGCAGGACGGGTTTGGCTTTTTTACAGGCTGCTTGCACTGCCATGGATCCGGCAATTTTGAAAGCCATTTCCGAAGAGTCAACTTCATGGTAGCTGCCTTCGAAGACCGTCGCCTTCACGTCGATCATCGGGTAACCGGCAATAATGCCGCGGTCTAAAGCTTCGGCAATGCCCTTGTTGATTGGGGTAATGTACTCACGTGGGATAGAACCGCCCTTCACATCGTCGACGAACTCGTAGCCTTTGCCTTTTTCGTTCGGTTCCACTTTCACCCAGCAGTGGCCGTACTGGCCGCGACCGCCAGTTTGGCGGATATACTTGCCTTCCGCTTCTGCTGTGGTGGTAATCGATTCCTTGTACGCAACCTGCGGCTTACCGACGTTGGCTTCCACCTTGAACTCCCGTTTCATGCGGTCCACGATAATGTCGAGGTGTAGTTCACCCATGCCGGAGATGATAGTTTGGTTGGTTTCCTCGTTGAACTTCACGCGGAACGTAGGGTCTTCCTCAGCCAAACGTTGGATAGCGGTGCCCATTTTCTCCTGGTCGGCCTTGGTCTTTGGCTCAATAGCCAGGTCAATAACCGGGGTAGGAAAGGTAATGGATTCGAGCATTATCGGGTGAGCAGGATCGCAAATGGTATGCCCGGTGAAGGTACTCTTCAAACCTACAATAGCGGCAATTTCCCCCGCGTATACCTCTTGGACTTCTTCCCGGTGGTTGGCGTGGAGGCGGACGATTCGGCCGACGCGCTCTTTTTCCCCGGTAAAGGTGTTCAGCACGTACGAACCAGCAGTGACGACGCCAGAATAGAGCCGGAAGAATGCCAGCTTCCCCACGAATGGGTCAGCGGCAATTTTGAAAACCAATCCCGCAAAAGGGGCTTCATCGATTGGCTTGCAGAGAATTTCCTCTTTGGTCTTGGGGTCTAAGCCTTTCACCGGTGGTACTTCGAGAGGGTTAGGGAGGTAGTCAACAACCGCATCCAGCAATAGCTGTACACCTTTGTTCTTAAGTGCTGAACCGCACAGCACTGGCACCAGCACGTTTGCAACAACAGCCTTGTGCAACGTGGCCTTCAGCGCTTCGAGCGACGGTTCTTTGCCTTCCAGGTACTGGCTCAACATCTTCTCGTCTTGCTCGACGATGGCTTCGATGAGCGTGTGGCGATACTCTTCGACTTTCTCTTTCATGTCAGCTGGCACGTCGGTAATTTCAATTTCTTGGCCAAGATCATCCTTGTAGAAGTACGCCTTGCGGGTGAATAGATCGATGACGCCCTGGAACGTTTCGGCCGCGCCAATGGGCAGCTGTAAAGGGTGCGCGCGCGTCGTGAGCCGCTCGTGAATGCTCTTTAGGTCGTAGTAAAAATCTGCACCCATGCGGTCCATCTTGTTGATGAAGCAGATGCGCGGCACGCCGAACTTCTCGGCCTGGTGCCAGACCGTCTCGGATTGTGACTCGACGCCCGCCACGCCGTCGAAGACGACCACGCCACCATCCAGCACGCGCAAAGAGCGCTGCACTTCGACGGTGAAGTCGATATGCCCGGGGGTATCAATGAGGTTGATGCGTTTGCCGTTCCAAAAACACGTCGTCGCGGCCGCAGTGATGGTGATGCCACGCTCTTTCTCTTGCTCCATCCAGTCCATTTCGGCGGCGCCTTCGTGCACTTCCCCAATCTTATGTTTCTTGCCGGTGTAGAAAAGCACCCGCTCAGACACGGTAGTCTTGCCTGCATCAATATGGGCAATAATGCCAATGTTTCGCGTGTTTTCCTGGGAATATTCTCGGGGCATAGAGAGGAGAAAAGTAACTAGTTATATAAACGGCGGCAGACGCGCCGCGGTCGTGTGAAATCGTGAAGCGAGTGCGACAGCACCCGCGCAGCTAGCGCCGTTTACGCGAAGTGGGCAAAAGCCCTATTGGATTCCGCCATCCTGTGAACATCAAGCTTCTTCTTCACCGCATCACCTTCGTTGTTCATGGCGGCCATGAACTCGGTAGCTAGCTTCTCGGCCATGGGTTTACCCTTCTTCCCCCGAGCCGCAGCCAAAATCCAGCGGAACGCTAAGCCCTGCCGACGGTCACCGCGGACTTCCATTGGGACTTGATAGTTAGAGCCTCCCACGCGCTTGGCCTTCACTTCCACGGTTGGGGCGACGTTGCGGATAGCGAGCTCGAATGCTTCGAGGGGTTCCTTGCCCGTCTTCTCTTTGACGATATCGAGTGCACCGTACACAATCTTCTGGGCCACCGTCTTCTTGCCCCGCTCCATGACGAAGTTTATGAACTTGGCAACCGCCAGGCTGTTGAGCTTGGAGTCGGCTGCGATAATACGTTTGGGAGCTTGTTTACCACGCATACATTATGCAGGTTTCTTGGCACCGTAAAGACTTCGGCCTTGGCGACGGTTGGCCACGCCCTGCGTGTCAAAAACGCCGCGGACAATGTGGTAGCGGACCCCAGGCAAGTCTTTCACGCGGCCACCACGGATGAGGACAATGGAGTGCTCCTGGAGGTTGTGGCCAATGCCCGGAATGTAGGCCGTCACTTCCATACCGTTGGAGAGGCGGACACGCGCAATCTTCCGTAGAGCCGAGTTCGGTTTCTTCGGGGTGGTAGTGGTCACCTTCACGCACACGCCACGCTTGAACGGGCTGCCTTCGGGCAGGTTCTTACGCTGACGTTTCAGCGGGTTGAGCACCGGCTGCAGCGCCGGGGTCTTGGATTTGGCGCGGTTGCTGACGCGGCCTAAGCGGACAAGTTGGTTTACGGTTGGCATAGGGGAACGAGGAAAAGCCGTAGGGTGGGTTCTTACCCCACGTGCGCTCAAAGCTTCTAGGGGTTGCAAACGTTTCGTGCAGGAGCGAATGTACCACGCCGGCATGCTGGCGTCAACCCCACACCACTTTTGGGCTTGAAAAAGTGGTGTGGGGTCAAGCGTCTTCGCCGGTCCTAGCTCGGCAGGATGAACCGGAAAGCGAGATTCTCAATGGTGTTGAAGAGCTTCCCAAGCACCGGCTGACCGAAAACGATGACGAACATGAGAATGATAAACCCATACTTGGTTAAACCTTCGACGAGGCCGCGGAACTGGTCGGGTAAGAGACCTAGGAGCTTCGAGCCGTCCAGGGGCGGGATGGGCAGGAGATTGAAAAGTGCCAAGACAATGTTGAAACGAACCAGTAGCTCAAGGAATATCACCAGGAGATTATCGGAGGGTAATGTGGTTGTCCGGGCAAGAATGGCCAAAATAGTACCGAAAACTATGATCCCAATGACGTTCATGGCTGGCCCAGCAAGCGAAACAATAGCCGGACCCCAACGCCGCGCCTTGAGGTTGTAGGGGTTGAACGGCACGGGCTTGCCCCAGCCAAAGCCAAAGAGGACGAGTACGATGAAACCGAATGGATCAAGGTGCGCGAGTGGGTTGAGCGTAACCCGGCCTTCCAACTCGGCCGTGCTATCGCCTTGTAACTTCGCGACCAGGGCGTGGCTGAACTCGTGGATGCCAATGGCAATGACAATGGCGACAACCCAAGCGAAGGCGATAGCTGGTTCTGTGAAGAGTAGGTTGAGGAATGGCATAGGAGCTTGCCCAGCACCACTTTTTACTGAAAAGTGGTGCTGGGCTTGTCAGAGTTAGAAAGTAATGGTAGCCTGCACACCACTGACACTATACCCTATGGCTCGAACCTGTTCCATCTGCAACCGCGGTTCCCTAAAAGGCAACCAGCGCAGCCACTCCAAAATTGCCACCATCAAGCGGCAGCACGTTAACGTGCAAACGTTGTTCAAGGATGGCAAACGCATTGCTGCTTGCACGTCCTGCATCCGCTCCCACGGGCGCGTGAAGGCAGCGAAGTAAGTCCAAATAGTTACAACAGCCTACCCTAGCTGCTCCCCGGCCAGGTTTACTTTGACATACCCGCTCTTGACATCTATGTTAATTAGCAATAAGCTCTTAATTATCAAAATAGAAACACATATTGCTATTGGAGGTTTCACATGTTTAAAAGATCTGGATTCTGGCTGGCCGTGGCGCTCACGAGCATGATCATATGTGCTTGCGTTGCGATCCTACAGTTCAAGAGGGATGTTGAAGGAGACTGGCTTACGCCACAATGGGCAACTATAACTTTGATTGTCCTAGGCGCGATATCTTTGATTTCCTTCTCTATCCATCTGTTCTTCGAACAGCGCGATAAACGCAAACGAGAATTCTGCCGACAAATTTCCACCTGATCGTTTAGATCGCCACTTCATGTCCATGGCCCGTCCCTGACGGGTCATTTTTACATGAAAAACCACCGGCTTTAGCTAGCGGTCTTTTCTACGTCCATGTACACCCCTCGCGCCGTTTCGGTCCTTGACATATCCCCAAGAACTACCTAGGCTGTGAAGAACACAAAAAATAAGTATTTGGAGGATAAAAATGAGTTCTTTTTGGGACTGGTTGGAACGAAAACTGGAAATACGAGATGATCCTTTACCAAATTCAGTCGATTGTATTATCGGTGTGGGGTGTGATGTTGGCAGAACACCTTACGAGTGCAGCCCGCAGTGCGCAGCGATTGTAGAGACCGTTGCCGCGCTGTACAAGGCAAGTCGATCGACAAGAGTGCTCGTGGTTGGTGGTTACCGAGACCCCGCTGATCTGGGTTCCTGGTGCGAAGCCGAACGCATGGTCAAAGCACTAGCAATGACTGTTCCAGTCGAGGCTCTTACACTGGAGACCTCAAGCGTCACGACACTCATGAATGCGGAGCGGAGCTTACTCATACTGCAGAAGCTTAATGTACATTCAGTAATTATTGTCGCCCAACAGTGGCATGCCCGTCGCGTCCGTGCAATCTTCAAACAATACTTTGCCACAGTTGGCATACAAGTGTTCGTTGTAAAGGCTCGGTCACCGTACGGCTCGAATGGAACACAAAAACGCTTTGAACACTTTGTAAGATTTGCCTTCTGGGATACCCTGGCTTTTCTACACGGAATAATACACGGGTACATCTAAAACTACAGCGCCGGGCTTATGTCTGGCGCTTTTCTTATTCTACAAACGGCAGGAGCTTCTCTGGCTCCAGTAACGGCCAGTCGTGACCGCCAGGAATGGTGACGATCTTCGATTGAGGTATAAGTTGGTGCAGCTGCTCGCCGACACTGCGAGGTACGAAAGTGTCTTTATCTCCCCAGATAATTTCCGTAGGCACGCGGATTTGCTTGGCGTACTCCTGCACGTCGAGCTGCTTGGAGAGCGTAGAGAGCGTGAAGAGGTTGCGCGGACGGGTGAGCAGGTGCGTGATGAACGGCCTAACCAAGAACCGCGCGTGTCGCTTCGGCGCCGTCATCAAATTGCGAACTTCTTTCTGCAACCACAACCACGTCCACTGCATTTCCGAGCGTTGGAAGGTGACCCCAAGCGTATCGATGAGTATGAGACGCTTAACCGTGCTCGCCGGTGCCACCGCAGCAATGACTTGGGCAATTGCGCCGCCCAATGAATGACCGACGAGCGTCACGTTCGTGAGCTGGCGTTGCACTAACCATGCTGCGTACGTATGCCCGAAGTCGGCAATGCTGAATGCATCGTGCGGTAGTGCAGACGACTTCCCGAACCCAATATGCGACGGTGCGAGGACATGGTACCGATGGCCAAGCATGGCTCGAATATGCTCGCTGCTCGCCGCATGCTGGCTCCAGCCGTGTAAGAACACCATTGGATCTCCTGATCCAGCTTCAAGGGAGTGTACAGTGAGCTTCCCAACAGCGGTAATGCGTTCACGTTCCATATGCTTATGCTACCACGATTGATCCCGCACCACTTTTCCACGTGTGAAAAGTGGTGCGGGATTGACAACCATAACCCTATATGCGAAACTCGTTTGCAAGATTGAAAATAAATAATCAAGGAGGAAACAAACATGCTAGGGAAAGAAGCTTTCGCGTTGTTGGTCACGAGAGTCTGGAACATGCTTTCGGACAATGAGAAATTCAGCGCTGACGTTTCAACTTCGGTGAATAAACTGAAGCCGAAGGCCTTCCGCGAGAATGTTGCTCGTAGCGTGCTACAAGCAATGACCTCAGCAGTAGGCAGAACCTTGACCCCCCGGGTTGAGCAATCTGGTAAAGATTTCATTGAGACCGTCGCGTTTGCATTCGCGTACGTATCGGAAGATGGTCGCCCGCCTAAATTCACGGGCTATACCCCGCACACGTTTGCCGAAATGCTCATTGTAAAATTCTGCACAAGCTACGCTGAGCTCGACGCTGGGGCGCCAACTAATGATGCGATCCACAAGTGTCCGGTGAAAATCGTCATCCCAACTACCTCACCCGCTGCGATTTTGCTCAGTGAACGTATACGGGCAATGCCGACAGCCGAATTCGGCAAGTACCCAATTAAAAACTGAACCTTGAAAGAACCCTAGTCGCCATGACTCGGGTTTCTTTATTGTTGATGATTGGTCGGGGTGGCGGGATTTGAACCCACGGCCTCTTGCACCCCATGCAAGCGCGCTACCAACTGCGCCACACCCCGACGATGTCTTCTGAGCAGACGTAGTGTAGTCAAAGATCCTAAAAAAAGAAAGACTTGCGAGTTTTTCTACACTTGCTACACTGCTTCCACAATCCGCGTATCAAGAGTGCTGGAGAGGGACCTCGCCCGATATTATCCAGCCGGCAACTCGTCCGTAAAAGGACATAAGTGCTACTTCGAGCCCGCAAGGGAAGATACACAGTTACCATTAACTGCCTTCCGTGTTCGCGGAAGGTCTCTTTATTAACGTTCGATGTATGCTTACAACCACAGAGTCAGTTACCATCGGCCACCCAGATAAGATCTGCGACCAAATCTCGGACGCCATAGTAGATGCCTACCTAGTGCAAGATCCCATGTCCCGCGTGGCCGTGAACAGCATGGGCTCGCACGGCATTCTCTTCATCGGTGGGGAAGCAACCTCCCATGGCACGGTAGACCATGCCAAGCTCGCGGCTGACTTGTACAAAGAAATTGGCTACACCGAGGAACTGAAGATGATCGTGAACGTCGTCCCGCAGTCCCCCGACATTGCCCAGGGTGTAGACACCGGCGGCGCTGGCGACCAAGGCATGATGTACGGCTTTGCGACTGATGAAACCAAGGAGATGCTCCCCCGCCAGGTCGTTTCGGCGCACGCGCTTACCCGTGGGCTCACGGCGCTCCGGACGAAACCTGGATTCGAGTGGCTAAAACCTGACGGCAAATCGCAAGTGACGTACTCGAACGGGGACCTCAAGACCATCCTCGTCTCTTGCCAGCACGCGGAAAGCATCGAACAAGCGGAGATTAAAGCCCAACTCACAGAGCACCTCTTCAAGCCGATGTTCGGTGACCTCGCGGGTATTGAAATTTTGGTTAACCCAACCGGCCGCTTTGTCCAAGGCGGCTTCTTTGCAGATACCGGTCTCACCGGGCGAAAAATCATGGTCGACACGTACGGCGGCCTCATCCCCCACGGCGGCGGTGCCTTCAGCGGCAAGGACCCATCGAAAGTCGACCGCTCGGCGGCGTACTTCTGTCGCTACGTCGCCCGCCAGCTGGTGAAGCGCGAACTCTGCCACAAGGCGACCGTGCGCGTGGCTTACGCTATTGGCCGCGCCGAACCGGTGATGATTGACGTGGAGAGCGACGCCAAGGAGGATCTCCGCCCGCTCATCGAGAAAGAGTTCGACTTCACACCGAAGGCAATCATCGAGAAGCTCGACCTGCGCAAGCCCATCTACAAAAAGACGGCAGAGAACGGCCACTTCGGAAATCCGGAATTCCCCTGGGAGAAGTAAGTGCTGCAACGGCCGTGATAGATAATAATAAACGGTTACCATAATCTCAGGAGCTTCTTGGGTTG
>JBBTRK010000009.1:0-33526 GCA_038065235.1 Patescibacteria group bacterium | reverse complement strand
GCAACCCAAGAAGCTCCTGAGATTATGGTAACCGTTTATTATTATCTATCACGCTAGTTCGTCAAGCGCACCGAAAAACCAAAACCCCTGCCAGGAGAGCGGGGGCGTGAAGGCTGATGACCAATATATCCCTTTGTCATTCTGAACCCCGAGTACACGAGGGGTGAAGAATCTTGCCGCTGTTTACTCAGCAGCAGGATCCTTCAGCCTGCTGGCTTCAGGATGACAACTAGACGTCCAATATCACCGGGATAATCATGGGTCGGCGTTCGGTCTTTTGGAATAGGAACGTGCCCAGGTTGTCGCGGATACGGGTGCTTAGGTAGCCTTCGTTCGCCTGCGTGCGCGAGTCGACGTCCTTGAGCAAGGTCTTTACTTTTTTCTTAATCTCATCAATCAGGCGGACGTTGGTCTTGGCGTATACAAAACCATTAGTGACGATGTTTGGTTCACCCAAGAGCTGACCCGTTCGCCGATCTACCGTCGTAATGACAATGACCATGCCGTCGCTGGCCAGGGTTTGCCGGTCGCGCAGCACGACATTCGAAACGTCACCCACGCCGAGGCCATCCACGAACACGTAGTCGGTGCGAACTTTCTGGGGCAGGAGCTTGGGTTTGCCCTTGGTGAATTCCAGGACGTTGCCGTTGTCCAGCACGAACGTGCGATCCTTGGGGAAGCCTTCGCGCACGGCCAGCTTCTGCGCTTCCTTGAGGAAGTAGTGGTTGGCGTATACGGGCAGGAAGTACGTGGGGTGGATCTGGTGCAGCACGGCGAGCATGTCCGTGGCGGTGCTGTGGCCGCTGGAGTGGACGTCCATGATATCGCTGTGGATGACGTTGTCCGAGAGGCGGTAGAGGTTGTCCTTGAGCCGCTGGATGGTGCGCTCGTTGCCCGGGATGACGGACGAGGAGAAAACAATGGTATCCGTCTTGCGGATCTTCACCGAGCGGTGGTCGCCGTTGACGATGCGGGAGAGCGCGGCGTTGTTCTCGCCTTGCGCGCCGGTGCACAGCACAATAACCTTGCGGTCAGGATAGTCGTGAATTTTATCAATCGGAATCATGAGCTCCTTCTTCACCACTATGTAGCCAAGTTCTTTGGCAATCTCGACGTTGTTCTTCATGCTAAAGCCATCCAGTGCCACCTTCTTGCCAAGTTTCTGGGCAAATTCCAAGACATGCTTGATGCGCTCCAACTGGCTAGAGAACGTGCCAATGATGATGCGACCCGGAGCTTCGTGAATGAGCTTCTCCAGATTGGCGTACATGACGCGCTCGGGCACGCGCTCCTTGCTGCTCAGCGAGCCGAGCGACTCGAGCATGAGAATGGTTGGCTTGGGTAAATTGCGTAATGCAGAGTATTCAATCTTCCGGCGGTTCACCGGGTCCACTTCGTACGTCCAGTCACCGGGGTGGATGACCGTGCCATGTGGGGTCTGGATGACTACGCCGACCGCATCCATGATGGAGTGGTCAACGGGGAAGAAGCTAATCTGGAAGCCACCGAGGCGGACTTTGTCTGTTACGTTCTTGATGACAATTGAGCGCAGGCGCTTGGCGGCGCCTTTCTGGGCGTCTTCCATGCGATGCTTCACCATGGCGAGCGTCAGCGGGCGGCCGACGACCAGGGGGTAACCGAGCTTCTCAAGGAGCAGGCCAGATGCGCCAATGTGATCCAAGTGGCCGTGGCTGAAGATGACTCCGCGAATTCGGTTCTCCTTCCCTTGCAGGTAGGAGAGGTTCGGGATGATGTAGTCCACACCTGGCATGTCTTCCTCGGGGAATTGTACGCCCATGTCGAGGATGATGATGTCTTGGTTGTACTCGAAGACGGTGCAGTTGCGGCCGACTTCTTCGTTGCCGCCGATGGGAATAATGCGCAACGTGTCCTTCGGCGGGAGGGTGACGTTGGGTTGGGGTGGGGCGAACCGTGTTTGGTTCGTGGGAGCTGGTCGATTTCGATGTCGTTTTGACATTTGGTTAAAGGTAATTCAGGAACGAGAGATGCAGGGATTCTGCGATGAACTTTTTGTATTTTTTGAGGGGCTTGCCGTGAACCACTCATTCCGCTATGCGGAATTCGGGTACACGGCATGAACCACTTAACTTACACTCGCTCACATTCGGATCTTGGCGAGATTTAGCTGGCTCGCCATGAACCCGAACGAAGTGAGTGGTTCATGGTGCCGCGGGGGAGACTTGTCCGGCAGAGCCGGATCCGGCTTCGCCGGAAACCTCAACTGGTGGGCGAGAGAGGACTCGAACCTCCATGACCTTGCGGTCGCTGGCTCCTGAAGCCAGTGCGTCTACCAGTTCCGCCACTCGCCCATAGTTGTAATATACCTACCCTTCTCATTTTCCCCTAGCTTCTAGCCTCAGGGATTCCAGTGCCAGACTCGATTGGTCTTCACGTACCAGTCGGTCACATCGAGGAAGCGGTTCGTTGCTTCCATTAAAGACATAGGGGTTGTCGACCGAAGGTTATCTTTCTGCACGATGAGCGCGAACGATTGGTAGAAGAATATCGCTGGTGCATCTTTCATCAAAATTGCGTCGACCTTCTGGTACACCTCTGCGCGCTTCTCAGCGGTGAGGGTTGGCTGCCGTGCATCGGTGAGGAGCGTGTCAAGGTCTTTGCTGTAGTAGCTCGTCAGGTTCAGGCCGGGGTCGAAGCTCTGCGTGGAGTGCCAGAATGGGTACAGGTCGAAGCTACCATCGTAGCGATCCGAGTAGAGGATGGCATCGAACGACCGGCTCTTGATAACATCCTTATTGATGACTGACGTATCCACGGCTTGCACCTTCACGTCAGCGCCGAATGCTTTCCACTGTTGGGCGAGGGCGTTTGCAGCCTCGGTGTACTCTTTCACATCTGGTACGGCCAAGGTGAAGCTCAGTGTCTGGTCTTTCCGCTTGTACGTTGTGCCGTCCTTTGCCCAGCCTGCATCAGTGAGGAGCTTCGTTGCGGCGGTGAGGTCCTGCACGCGCGCAGCTGGAGCACTCGACGGAGCGCCAGCCATACCGGGGAGCAGTGCGCCATTCGCTACTGGTGCATCAGGTCGTGCCTGCTCGATGACCTGCGCTTGGTCTGTTGCGGCGCGTAAAGCGAGCCGCACTTCTTGGCGGGCGAAGAGCGCATGCTTCACGTTGAAGTACACGGCGACAACCTGGGGCAGCGGCTGCAGCGTAGACTTCGCGCCACGAATTTTTTCCGCTTTTGCCATTTGCTCGGTGTTCACCAGCCGGAGCCCATCTGCTTGCCCGCTGCCCAGGGCGTCTACGCCTGCGGCCGTATCGTCTACGAACCGAAGCTGCAGCACATCGAGCCGTGCTTGCGTCGGAGCGTTTGGGAAACGTTCGAGGATTATATTCGTCACCCCGCCGGTTTTTCCCTTCTTCCAGATCTCTTTGAACATAAACGAGCCGCTGCCAATTGGTTTCAAGTTGAAGTCCGTGGTGCTCAAGGCTGAGGGCGGGATATCGCTCCAGATGTGCGCCGGCAGAATACCCACAGCGAGTACGTTTCGGAATGCTGGATTTGCGCTCTCGAGCGTGAAGGTAATTGTGCCATCGTCTGGTGCGTCTACTTTCACCCCACGGACCTCGGTGTAGCGCGGGCTCGCCACGTTCGGGTCCTGCAGCATCTCAAAGGTGAAGCGGACATCCTCGGCCGTGAGCTTCTCCCCGTCGTGCCACTGCAGCCCGGGTTTTAGCTTGGCGGTGTAGGTAATCCCATCCTTGCTTACCGTCAATTCTGTGGCGAGGTCATTGACGTACGTGCCATCCGTCGTCATTCGGAGGAGGCCGCTGAACACCAATGGCGTGAGGCTGACGTCGACGTCCGAGCTTGCGAGCACTGGGTTGAGGAAGCGCGGGGCGCCGATAATTGCTTCCGTATGGTTGCCACCAATAGTTGGTTCGGGAATCCAGTGCCGCCCAATGTAGCGGACGACGAGTACCGCTGCTGATGTGAAGAGCAGAACGATGGCGATGCGGAAGACAACGCCTTCGCGCTTGCCGAGGTAACGGAAGATGTACGAGAACTGTGCCCAGCTCGGCCAGCGGGAGTCGTTGAGGTTCTGGACCAAGGCGTGATCGGCGTCAACCGAAATAGCCGGTGCAGATGTGGACCGACGGGTGAAACGGGAAGTTATTTTCCGCCCAATGGGAATCAGGAACGAGAGGGGATTACGCACAAATACTTATGAGCTTTTCGTACCGATAATGAGCGTGGCGAGTGCGGCCCCGGCGAATAGGACGCCGAGGATAATAGTCGAAATGAAGAGCACGCGCTCTGCCCCGCGCTTCGTGCGGTAGACGTTGCCTTCACCGCCGAACACCGCGCCTAAGCCCGCGCCTTTTGCTTGGAGCAAGATGGCGAGGGTGAGGAGTGCGGCTGTGGTTATCTCGGTAATCGAGAGGATGCGCTGCCAGTTCATATACGTACGGTGCAGACTACAAGATTACTCAGGATTTGTCAACTATCATCTGTGCGTGCAATACTGTAGCCATATGCAACAACCAAAAGGTATCGCAGTCGTGCTCGGCGTTCTCTTGGGTCTTGTGGTTGTTGGGACGGTTGTGGGCGGGGTATTGTTTTTCCGAGGAGAGTTTAAATCGCAAATTGCCACGACGCCCGCCAAAGGCGGGTCCGCCTCTGGCGGAAATACGAACGCAGCGTTGCAGCTCACCTGTAACAGCGATGCAGACTGCATCTCGTACTGCGGCGGGGATCCGAACTACCAGCCGACCTGCGGCGTGAGCACAATTGGCGGGGCAGGTTCGTGCACGTGTCGCTCCACCACCGGGGTTACCGTCACAACGGGTAACACGAACGTTCGGGTGAATATGAATGCCACGGTGAATGCGAACAGTAGCGCGCCCGGCGGAGCCGGGTCCGGCACTGCCGGAAACACGAATAGCACAGTCAGCACCACGTCATGGAAGCTGTACACGAATACAGACTTCGGGTACACAATTAAGTATCCTTCTGATTGGCCGATTGAACCGCAGAACACTTCAATTAAGAGTGTCGTTACGATTGGTAACACGCCAGCTGAACCTTCCGCTGGTCCGTTTGGCGTGTACGTGAAGAAGAATGATGCGGACCTCACCGCATTCCTCTCGAGCTACAAGCGGGGTTTCCCAGACGGCTGCCTAACGGACAAGCAGACAACGGTGAATGGAGTGACCTGGACGGAAGTGAATTGTACAGAGGCTTTCGCTGGGCAGACCAAGAAGAGCTATCAACTGACGAAGAATGGGAGCATCTACCAGCTCTACTACATTGAAGGTTCAGCAACAATCAACGCGACATTTCAGCTCATCCTCTCCACTTTCACCTTCACGAAGTAGGGTGTAGGCACATTGTCATTGCGAGGAACAGCAATGACGAAGCAATCTCGTTCTCCTCAAGTACGGCAAGATTGCCACGCCCCACTGGTGTGGGGCTCGCAATGACAGAAGGGAAGAGGCCTTAGGCTTTCTTCTTCCGTTTTGCGTGTAAGGCAACAATCTGAAACACCCGCTTGCCCTGGACAGCCATCTTGGGAGTCTTTTTTTTCTCGCGGCGCTTAGTTTTGAGTTCTAGGCGTTTTTCGAGGTCGGTCATACGTTACGAATTACGAAAAGGTATACGAAGGTACGAAATACGAATGGGGAATGTACACATTACTCTCTCACCTTGGGGAGAGAGTGCCCGAAGGGCGAGAGAGGGGGATGAGATGCCGAAACAAGTTCGGCATGACAGTAAAGAGATGTTATAGATTAGCCAGGATTTTCTCCGCCAGTTTCAGTCCAACCACTTTGGCAATATCCGCTTCGGTTGCCTGACGGATTTTCGCGACTGAACCAAAAGCCTTCAGTAGCTTCTTCTTCATGGTCGGGCCGACGCCGGCAATAGCATCAAGTGCCGAGCCGATGCTGGCTTTGCAGTGCTTGCCCCGGTAGCCGGCAATGGTAAAGCGGTGCGCTTCGTCGCGGATACGTTCAATGAGGAACAAACCATCTGACGGGTTTGGTAATTTTACTGGGGGTTTGCCAATGCGGAAAATCCGTTCGCGGTCACCTTGCTGCGGCTCGTGGGCGTGGCCACCTTTCGCCAGGGCAACAACCGGCACATGGATTTTCCCCAGCGCCCGTGTAACCACGCCGAGCTGGCCCGCGCCGCCATCCAAAATAATGAGGTCGGGGAGTGGCCAGGAGGGTTTGCTATTGTCATTGCGAGGACCCCGAGCTTGTCGAGGGGGACGCGGCAATCCCGTTGAATCAGCGGGATTGCTTCGTCCCGCTGCTACGGGACTCGCAATGACAGAGGGGGAGTGCCCAAACCTACGGACCACCATTTCCGCCATCATGGCTGGGTCGTTGGCGCCTTGCACCGTCTTGATGGTGAACCGGCGGTACCACTTTTTCTCGGGCCGGCCATGTACAAAGGTCACCATGCTCCCCGTGGCGTGCTCACCTTGAACGTTTGCCACATCAAAGGCCTCGATGCGTTTTGGCGGGTTTTCCAAATTAAGCGCCGCGGCGAGTTCGCGTAAACCCTTCAACAAACGGACGTCGTCTTTTTCAAAACTGGCTTTCTGCTGGCGTAAGAATTCTGCCGCGTTGAGCTCACTCACCTTCATGAGTTTCTTCAACCGGCCGCGCTGCGGGATAAACGTTTTCGCATCTACTGCGACATGGAAGGCAGGGGAGAGGTTCAACGAAAACGGCAGGGCGATTTTTTCGGGCGGGTCGGTCACCTGGCTGTAGAATTGTTCCATGAAGCTAGCGAGCACGTCATGCGGTTGCTCATCCTGTACGTGCTGCAGGAGGAAGACCTGCCGGTCCAGTATTTTCCCATTGCGAATAAGCAGACGATTTATTGCCGCCAGGCTGCCCACAGTTGCGTAACCAATGCAATCCACATTCACGGCCGCGGGCATAATGGCATTTTGCTGCTGCATGAGCTTGTTGATGGCGAACGCCCGATCGCGCGCCACGGCGGCTTTTTCAAACTGTCGGTTTGTGCTGGCGACCTCCATCTGCTTTTCAAGTTCTTTGCGTACATCCTTGGTGTCACCGCGAAGGAAATGCATTAGGTCGGTAATGAGCTTTCGGTACGCTTCTCTGCTCGTTTGGTTCGTGCCGTGGCCCAAGCAGCGGTGCAGGTGGTACTCGAAGCAGGGCTTGTTTGGCGGGTTGCTGCAATTTTTGTAGGCAAAGATTTTCTTGAGCAGTTTGAGCGTAGTGTACACCCCGGATGCCGAGACGTACGGACCAAAGTAGCGCGAGCCGTCTTTGCTTAAGCGTCGGACTGTGGTCACCGAGGGGTAATCCTCTTTGAGCGCTACCTTAATAAACAAGAAGTACTTATCATCCCGCATGACAATGTTAAACGGCGGATGCAGGCTCTTGATCCGTGTCGTCTCCAGCATGAGCGCCTCGAGTTCGTTGATTGTCACGATGGTCTCTAGCCGAACAATCCTGCTCACCATGATCTTCTTGGCCGGGGAGAGGCCATTCGATTTGGTGAAGTACGATGACACGCGCGACTTCAGGCTCGTCGCTTTCCCCACATACAGCACATCACCTTTCGCATCGAAGAAGGTGTAGACGCCGGGCTTGGCCGGTAAGGTTTGCAGCTGGCGGCGGAGGGCAGGGGACATGTAGGGAGTATACCTTTCTCTTAAATATTATTGCGAGCACGTCGAGGTAAGAATTTTTCGATTTTCTGGATGACGACCAGACGTTCGTACGGTGAGTGTAGTTGAATCACGATAATCCACCTTTTCTGACGCCAGAAAAGGTGGCAAAAGAGCGTTGGGGGCTCCACATGCTCATTCTTGATCAACCCTCCAATCGTATTTCCTCGTACGCGGTTTCGCCCCCAAGCCCCCGGACTTCTAAAGGGTTAGAACGTTGTCATTCCGTTAGTAGGCCGGGGCCTGGGGGACTGCGCCGGAAGGATGAGATAGAACTGCTATTGTGCTTCCCGTGTTCCGTCGCAGGCCCCCAGCAGTCTTTGTGCCCTTTCTGCTGCCAGAAAGGGCAAACAATCCGTGATTGACCATGCAAACTTGATGACTGATAGGTCGCGAACGGAACAACCATAGCTACCGTGCCTAACCTATCCCTTGACCCCTCTTGACACTGGTGATACACTGCTCGCACTCTGTTGCCGTATTTTTCTTTCCGATGGCAGATATCATAAGAATTCGCGGGGCACGCGTCCACAATCTCAAGAACGTCTCCCTGGATATCCCGCGGAACAAATTTGTCGTCTTTACGGGTTTGTCCGGCTCGGGCAAATCCAGCTTGGCGTTCGACACCATATACGCCGAGGGTCAGCGCCGGTATGTGGAATCCCTCTCGGCCTACGCGCGGCAGTTCTTGGGGCTCATGGATAAGCCCGACGTGGATCAAATCGACGGCTTATCACCAGCAATCGCCATTGACCAGAAGTCCGTAACCCACAACCCGCGTTCCACCGTGGGCACTGTCACCGAAATTTACGATTACCTCCGCCTACTGTACGCCCGCGTTGGCATTCCGCACTGCCCGGTCTGCGGTCGCGAAGTGCAACGCCAGACCACGGAGCAAATTCGTAAGCAGGTACTTGCCTGGCCTGCCAACACGCCCATTCTCATCCTGGCGCCCAAGGTGCGGGACATGAAAGGGGAGCACAAGCACGTCTTCGCCGAAGTACGGAAGGCGGGCTACGTACGCGTGCGGTTGGACGGCATTGTCACGCCCTTGGATGAAGCTGAATCTCTGGAGCTGGATAAGAAAAAGAAGCACAGTATCGATATCGTCATTGACCGGCTGACGCTTGGAACAGAGTTAGATAAACAACGTCTGACCGAATCCTTGGAAGCCGCCGGCCGGTTAGGAAAAGGGTTGATTATTGTTTCCAAATTGTCGGCCGATGGAAAAAAAGGGACTGACACCTTATTCAGTCAGCACTACGCCTGCCCGCACGACGGCACCAGCCTGCCACCCATCGAGCCGCGGAACTTCTCGTTCAACAACCCGCACGGTGCCTGCCCAGACTGCACCGGCCTCGGCACGAAGCTCGAGATTGACCCCGAGCTCGTTATCCCGAACCCGAAACTTTCCATTGCCGAAGGGGCCATTCGACCATGGTCACGGAGTGCATCGAACCAAACCTGGTACATGCGCGTCGTTGAGGCGGTGGCGCGGGAACAAGGCTTCAGCCTGCGCATGCCGGTGAAGAGTTTGCCGAAGAAGGCCATTGACGCGGTGCTCTTCGGGACGGGGGACCGAGAGTACGACGTGAACAACAACTCTGGTGCAGGAAAAGTGCGCGCGTTCATGACCGCGTACGAAGGTGTGATTCCTAACCTGATGCGTCGCTATAAAGAGACAGATTCGGACTATATACGCACGGAAATTGAACGGTACATGCGCGTGTGGCCGTGCCCGACCTGCAAAGGCAAGCGCCTGAAGCCTGACGCGCTCGGCGTGACCGTTACGGGCAAGAATATTTCTGAAGTGACGGCGAGCACGGTGGAGCAAGCCGGCGTATTCTTCGATAGCATTGCCAAGCCCAAGTCGCTAACCGATCGGGAAGCGACCATTGCCAAGCAGATTTTAAAAGAGATCCGCGCGCGCATTGGCTTCCTCCAAAATGTCGGACTAGACTACCTCACCTTGGATCGTGCGGCTTCGACGCTCTCGGGTGGCGAATCGCAGCGCATTAGCCTCGCCACGCAAATTGGCAGCTCGCTCGTCGGCGTCCTGTACATTTTGGACGAGCCATCTATTGGCCTGCACCAACGCGATAACGCCAAGCTCATCGAGACGCTGAAAGCCCTCCGCGACCTCGGCAACACCGTCCTCGTGGTGGAGCATGATGAAGAAACCATTCGCGCGGCAGACCACGTCGTCGACATTGGCCCGGGTGCGGGCGAGCACGGCGGCGTCGTGGTAGCACAGGGGAGCCCCAAGGAGATTGCTCGTAATCCACGGTCGCTCACCGGCCAGTACCTCTCGGGTAAGAAGTTCATTCCCAACCCCAAGCACTACCGCAGAGGGAATGGGAAAATACTTACCATAAAGGGTGCGAACGAGTTTAACTTACAGAAATTAATAGTGAAGCTCCCACTCGGCATGTTCGTGTGCATCACCGGTGTTTCCGGCAGTGGCAAGTCCACGCTCATCACCGACATTCTTTCCCGTGCGTTGGCGCAAGAGTTCTACAATGCCAAAGACCTGCCGGGCAAGCATGAGGCGATCACCGGCATGGAACATTTAGATAAAGTTATTACCATTGACCAGTCACCAATCGGTCGCACACCGCGTTCAAACCCTGCAACCTACACTGGCGTGTTCACCCCGATCCGTGACCTCTTCACGCAAATGCCCGAGGCGAAAGCTCGCGGCTTCGGGCCCGGCCGGTTCAGCTTCAACGTCCCTGGTGGTCGGTGCGAGGCGTGCGAAGGCGACGGCCTCGTCCGTATCGAGATGCACTTCTTGCCTGACGTGTACGTGGAGTGCGAGGAGTGCCACGGCAAACGCTACTCGAGCCAAGTTCTCGAAATTCTGTACAAGGGCAAAACCATTGCCGACGTGCTCGGCATGACCGTGGAAGAAGCCGTGGAGTTCTTCCGCAATATTCCTGCCATAAAAGCTAAGCTTCAGACGCTCATGGATGTTGGCCTCGGCTACATCCACCTGGGGCAGAGTGCCACGACGCTCTCGGGTGGGGAAGCTCAACGCGTGAAATTAGCAACCGAACTTTCGCGTCGTGCCACTGGCCGCACGCTCTACATTTTGGACGAACCGACGACCGGCTTGCACGTCGATGACGTGAAGCGCCTGCTCGGCGTTCTCAACCAGCTGGTGGACAAAGGCAACAGCGTGCTCGTCATTGAACACAACCTCGAAGTCATCAAGAGTGCGGATTGGATTGTGGACCTGGGTCCCGGCGGGGGCGACAAGGGCGGCAAGCTTGTGGCCGAAGGCCGACCGCGCGACGTGGCCAAGGTGAAGGCAAGCTACACGGGCCAATATTTGAAGCACGTCGTGTAATAAAATAGGTCTCTGTTGAGCAGAGACCTATAAACTAGAAGAAAATAAATTTTTTCTCTTTGTTGTTTTTTTCGGCTATAGCCGCTTCTGCCCGGATTCTCAAGGCAATTTCTTCTCGGTGAATGCTCACCATTTTTGGGGCTTCAATGCCTATACGGGTTTGACGGCCATGGATGCCGAGTATGGTGATTTTAATATCATCACCAATTGCTATCGATTCCCCCAACTTTCGTGTAAGAACCAACACGGGGGTGGCCTCCTATTCTTATGGTCAAAAATGTGCAACGAGAGCTGGAATAGCTCATTTTTATGTTGCAGGAGTATACCAGATAGCTTTTCCCTGTCAAGCATTTGCTCCTGGCCACCACCGACGGTAGCATACAGGTATGCAGCCACTCGAGAATGCCATCCTGCGCACCGTCATCTACTTCGACCTTTTCAGCTACCCGCTCACCAGCTGGGAAATCTGGAAGTGGCTGTTTGCCTCTGTCATTGCGAGTCCCGCAGTAGCGGGACGACCTGCCCGCCGAACTCGCTCAGGCGAGGCAGGCGGGAGCAATCTCGATGCTACAGCGGGATTGCCGCGTCATCCCGACAGTAGCGGGACTCCTCGCAATGACAATAAGTGGAGCCTAATTGATGTAGCCAATGCTCTCGAGACAAGTGTTATTTTGAAGGAAAAGCTTGAACATGCATCAGGTTTCATTTTTCTCCGCAACCGCTCGGCAATCATCAACGACCGGCAGGAGCGGTACCGCTTGGCACTGGATAAGCTAGACCGCGCCGAACGCTTCACACGCACCCTCGTACGTATCCCGTTCATCCGTGCCGTGTTCGCCTGCAACTCGCTCGGCTTCGCCAATGCGCGCGCCGAGAGTGACATAGACTTCTTCATCGTTGTGCAGCGCAACCACGTCTGGGTTGCACGTTTGTTCGCCGCTGGCTGGGCAAAATTTCGAAAACTCCGGCCTATGCCTGGGAACCGCGCCGATAAGCTCTGCTTGTCATTCTTCATAACGGAAGACGCACTCGATCTCTCCGCACTTCGTCTGAGCGTGGACCCGTACTTAACCATGTGGGTGGCAACGCTCATCCCGCTGTACGATCCGAGCAACTTCCGCACGGCACTCTGGCAGGCCAACGCATGGGTGCAGAACGCCCTGCCGAACGCTGCACCGCGTGACCTCGCGCAGCAAAGGTATGTACATCAGTCTCTCACTGCGAGAATCTTCGCTCCGCTCGTTCGTCCACTTGCATTCGAGCGCATAGCCGAACGTCTGCAGCGGCGTGCGCTTGCCCCAAACCTTCGGTCGCTCGCGAACCAGGACACCCGTGTCGTGCTGAATGACCACATGTTGAAGTTCCACGACAACGACCGCCGGCAGGAGTACGCGCAATCCTTTGCGGCGCGGCTGGCGAGTTTAGGTATATGAGCAAGTTCGAACGCTTCCTCGGGCTCGGCCTCGGCGTGTACGTCGCCTTGCTACCGTGGCAGACGCGGCTAATTCTGGCGCAACCCCAACTTGGCGTGCAACCAATTGAGTATGGGACGTTGAGCTTGTATGCCACAGACATCCTCCTGCTCGCCATTGCCTTCGGGGCACTACTTATTAGTAAACGTGCAAGCGGTTCGAAGAACCTCTGGACGGCAATTGCTGCACTCCTCATTATCATTGGCTCTTCCGCAATTTTTGCCAATCGCACTGAGGTCGTGCTGTACAGCGTGCGGACGTTCCTCATTGCTATCCTCCTCTGGTGGCTCGTTCAGCAGCCGTGGGTATACCTCCGTTTCATCCTCACGTGTTTCCTTGGGGGTGCGGTGTTGCAAGCACTCTTCGGCATTGGCCAGTTCCTCCTGCAGAGCAGTCCCGCATCGAGTTGGTTGGGCCTCGCCACGCACGATTCCGCGAGCGCAGGCATCGCAGTCGTGGAGGCGAGCGGCATGCGTTTGCTCCGCGCGTACGGGAGCTTGCCACACCCGAACATCCTCGGTGGGTACCTTAGCGTAGCGCTCCTCGTGGCGTTTGGTTTCTACCTGCGCGTGTACGATGAGGTGCATGCAGGATTTTCCCGATGGACGCGTGAGAATGTCCGGCGCCACCTGGAAGGGAAGCAGTGGTACGTGCGGCAAGCCTGGCGAATCGCTGGGCTCCTTGCCGTGCTCACTATTCTTACCATCGGTTTGCTCCTCACCTTTTCTCGTTCGGCGTGGCTGGGTTTTAGCGTGGGGTGGCTCGTCACACTCGTCGCTCTGCTCGCCCTGAAGTGGCAATGGGGCTGGCAGTTGTGGGCGAAGTGGACATTCTTCATGGCAGTCGTTGCAACCTTCGTCGTGCTCGCAATGCCCGCAGCGTTCATGACGCGGGCAGAGGCTGAAGGCAGACTCGAACAGCAGTCCATTTCTGTCCGGCGTCAGCTCTTCACCGATGCGTACGACCTCATCAAGCTGGAGCCCTTGCGTGGCGTCGGTTACGGCAACATGGTCGTTGCGGTGTACGACCGGCTCAACCGCAACCGGCCAAGCGTCTTTGATTATCAGCCCGTGCATAACATTTACCTCCTGAGCGTCGCGGAACTCGGGTTTCTCGGCGGTTTGGTTTTTCTCACGCTTTTACTCCTCGCACTCCGTGCATCACTCGCACAACTCTTCCACACGAAAAATTGGAAAGCCATCGTTGGCCTCGCCTCGTTGTGCTGCCTGCTGGTCATTGGCCTGTTCGACCACTACCTGTGGACACTGCCCGTCGGCGCGGGGTTGTTATGGTTCGTGCTGGGGGTGGGGAGTAGGTTGAACGAATAAAAACAAGGAGTAGGGGATACTCCTTGTTCTGCTGAAGGGGCAAGTTAGATTTTTTTTTGCAAACGGAGTTTGGACTGACGCTTGCGTGCCCAGTTCATTAGCCATACAACGAATCGTCGAGGCGGTTTTACTTTCGTTTCGGCAATCGTCGCGACACGGCCCGAGAGCAAAAGTTCTTTCGGCATGTGGTAGGTGCCAAAGACCCAATCGGCAAGCGGGAGGCCGAAGAAACCGCTAATGGCTTCGTTGGTAAATATGTTGTAGTGGTGAAAATGGTGGAAGGCATAGATTTTCTTCCAGTACTTTCGTAACCGTGAATGCTGCACGGCATGTTCCCACCACTCGTAGGGGAAGTGTTCCATGGCGTGGAATACTTCGTAGCTGATCATCGAAAACGTGACGGCGGCATACCCACCCAAGAGTACGGGGGAATTTGGCAGCAAGAACAATTGCACCGGAATGAGCAGCAGGCTAAAGAATGCCCAGAAACCGGCTAAGGCGTACCATGGGAATGACGAAGCTTCATATTTCTCTTCCTTGTCGATTGGGTACTCGTTGAGGATAGTGCGTCCCTTCACCAGCTTGATGGTGGTGAGTGCATGGTGCAGGGTGTGTTGCTGATTGAGGTGTTTGAACCAAGGAAAGATTGTATAGTGCAGTACGAAGATGTGGAATGCCCATTCGAAGAAGGTGTTGATCACCAACATGCAGACGAAGATGAGCCCGAGGAGCAGGCAAGAGGTAACACCGAAGTCCGTCTGCACCGCCCAAAGTTTTGGGAAGAGCAGCCGTATGCCAAGAAGCAAAATCGTAAATTGCAGCGCGACCAGGAAGAGGAACTTCCCAATCGAAAACCGCTTGTGGCGTGTTGCCATGGGAAACCTCCAATGTGTTGTGAATGAACGATTGTGGGATTAGCTTCATGAATCTAGCATATCGAGTGTGTGTCGCACATCCCTTGAGTCCGTACAACTTTATACCAATTCGTGGTGCGGGGTTGACACCCCTTTTTTTCCTGTTACTATTCGCTCTACCAGGGTGTTAGCACTCCTTTGTCGTCAGTGCTAATCCTGCCATTAAAACCTCATACATTTCAACATTTTTAACCCCCCTGACTGTATATGCAGCTCAAACCCCTGGGCGATAGGATTGTGGTGAAGCCCGCCACGCAGGAAGAAGTGACTAAGTCCGGCATCGTGCTGCCCGACACCGTGGATAAGGAGAAGAAAGAGCAAGGCGAAGTCATCGCCATTGGCACGGGTGAGAAGATTGCCAAGCTTGGCCTCAAGCTAGGTGACGTTGTGCTGTTCGGCAAGTATTCGGGCGACGAAGTCGACGTTGAAGACACGGAGTACAAGATCCTCAAGGATGAGGATGTGCTAGCAATTCTAATTAAGTAATTCTTCACCCCTACACCTATGCCAAAGCAAATACTCTTCGACGAACAGGCCCGCGCCGCAATCAAGCGAGGCGTGGACAAACTCGCGAATGCCGTGAAGATTACCTTGGGGCCGAAGGGCCGCAACGTCGTGCTGGATAAGGGCTACGGTTCGCCAACCATCACCAACGATGGCGTGACCATTGCCAAGGAAATTGATTTAGAAGACAAGTTTGAGAACGTCGGTGCCCAGTTGGTGCAGGAAGTTGCCTCCAAGACCAACGACGTGGCTGGCGACGGTACCACGACTGCAACACTTCTCGCCCAGCAGATGATTACCGACGGCTTTCGTGTGCTCGCTGCCGGCGCGAATCCCATGGTCATGCGCCACGGTATAGAGAAGGGCGTGAAAGCAGTGGTTGACGAACTCCACAAGATTTCCAAGCCCGTGAAGAGTACTGCGGAAGTTGCACAGGTCGCGTCGATCTCCGCAGCTGATCCTGAAGTCGGCAAGCTTATTGCTGAAGTCATGGAGAAGGTCGGCAAGGATGGCGTGGTCACCGTGGACGAGTCGCAGACTTTTGGCCTTTCGAAAGAGGTTGTCGAAGGCATGCAATTTGACCGCGGCTACGTATCGCCGTACATGATTAACAACGCCGAGCGTATGGAAGCCGTGTACCAGGACGCGCACATCCTCATTACCGATAAGAAAATTTCTGCGCTCGCCGACATTCTGCCTCTGCTCGAGAAGGTGGCCCAGAGCGGGAAGAAAGAGCTCGTCATCATCGCGGATGACGTTGAAGGTGAAGCCTTGGCGACGTTCGTGGTGAACAAGCTGCGCGGCACGTTCAACGTGCTGGCCGTGAAAGCCCCGGGCTTCGGCGACCGCCGTAAGGACATGCTGCAAGATATCGCCATCATCACCGGTGGCCGCGTGGTCAGCGAGGACATTGGTTTGAAGCTCGAGAATGCCGGTCTGGACGTGCTCGGTACGGCTCGCAAGGTCATTGCCAGCAAAGAGAACACCACCATTGTGGAAGGCCGCGGCGACAAGAAGCTCATTGAAGAGCGCATTAGCCAGTTGAAAGCGGAGATTAAGACCACCACCAGTGACTTTGACAAAGAGAAGCTCCAGGAACGTCTGGGTAAGCTCTCCGGCGGCGTGGCCGTCATTAAAGTTGGCGCCGCGACCGAAACAGAAATGAAAGAGAAGAAGCACCGTATCGAAGATGCTCTGCACGCCACGCGCGCAGCCGTGGAAGAGGGGATTGTTCCGGGCGGCGGCGTGGCCCTCGTCCGAGCGGCCCACGTGCTCGATAGCCTTCACTTGGAAGGTGACCAGAAGGTCGGCGTGCAAATTTTGAAGCGTGCGCTGGAAGAACCAGTTCGCCAGATTGCGCAGAACGCGGGTAAGGATGGCTCGGTTATCGCTGAAGAGGTGAAGAAGCTGAAGGGTGGCCACGGCTACAACGCAGCCGAAGACAAGTACGAAGACTTGGTCGCCGCGGGTATCGTCGACCCGACGAAGGTCACGCGTTTCGCGCTCCAGAACGCTGCGTCGATTGCCGCAATGCTCCTCACCACCGAAGCGGTCGTCACTGACCTGCCGGAGAAGAAGGATGGCGCAGGTTCCGGTATGCCAGGCGGAATGCCCGGTATGGGCGGCATGGGCGGCGGGATGGACTACTAAAATATTTGGAAGATGTAAAAGGAGAGTTGTAAGACTCTCCTTTGTCATGCCGGAGAGCACGTCCGGCATCTTGCAGTTATACCCCCATGCCCCCGGATTTCTAAAAATACTTTCTCCTTTCGTAAGGAGGGGACTTAGGGGAGGTTGCATAGAAAGAAAAAGCCCGCCTTCTACTGAAGACGGGCAAAGGTACGGTAATGGTTTTAACGTCTACGCTTGTATATGTCTAGGTAGTTACCCAGTATAATACGCGCAGTCTGGGGGACAGGAATTCGATGATTGCACCCATTGATAGGTGGCACGCGCTTGAACCGTTCGAGCATCGTGGTACGAAAAGTTCCTGGCTCCACTGGTTGGTAGGGCACGCACTCGCCAAAACAGAATGGGAGCGGGCAGGCGAGGAGTTTTACGTCGCCGGTACCAATAATGTACATGCCGACGGTCGGCGGGGTAGCACCGAGGCACGCGTGATCGACAATAGCCTTGGCTATTTCTCGTTCGGCAGTTTTGACATGAATATGAACTGCATTTTCCCAAGCCTGGCGCAAATCTTCGATATTGCGCTCCCAGTCTGAATCTGGAAGTTTGCTGTAGAGAGTGTTGGCCGCCTCAGTTACCCATTCATACGGTTTTTGTGCCAGCCTGTAGTCATCCTGGAAAGTATCTGCTACTACGTGGCGATCATGGCACGCATCACGGTGCTGCAAGCTCTTGTCAGCCCGACCTTTCTTAATAAGTAGGTGCTCGTATCCCTGGTCAGTTGGCAAAGTACCCATATTCCTCCTTGAATGTTGGTGTGTGTTTGGTGATTGTGCAGGATAGCACTCTTGCTTGTGCTGTCAATGTGATCTTGTATACTTTTTCCATGGATCCATTCACCCAGAAGACGCAGAATACCGGCTTCAACAACCAGCGCAATCTCTTATCGGTTTCATCATTGCGCTTTTCGAGGTTTATGGTTTCTACCAAGCATTTGTCAGCAACAGTTACAAGCTGCCCATTATTGGCGATTGGTTAGAGAAGTACAAAATTTAATTTATTGTCATTGCGAGCCCAGGCGAAGCAATCCCGTTGAACAAAGAAATTGGTATCTGTTAAGACGGGATTGCCACGCCCCTCGTGTACTCGGGGCTCGCAATGACAGAGCGATGGACAAACGACGATTTTTATGCTACAATTCTTTCAGCTTGTCACCATTTTTAAACTGACACCATATGCCGAAGCGAATGCCGACCGCCGCCGAAAAGCGTAAGCGTTTTATTTTGTGGTTCGACGAAATTAGCATTGCCGATGTGCCGCTCGTCGGCGGCAAGAACGCAAGCTTAGGGGAAATGTATCGCGAGCTCACGAGCAAGGGCGTGAAAATCCCGAACGGTTTTGCCATTACCGCCAACGCGTACCAGTATCTGCTGAAGAAGGCGAAAATTAAAGATGACATCAAAGATGTAATGAAAGATCTGAAGGTTCATGACTTAAAGAATTTGTACGACCATGGCCGCCGCGTGCGGGAAATAATTAGTCACGCCGAGTTCCCTGAAGATCTTCGGCAAGAAATTGTCACTGCCTATCACCGGCTCTCCAAAGAGAACGGGGTGAAGAACGTCGACACGGCAGTGCGTTCCAGCGCGACAGCTGAAGACCTGGCCGACGCCTCGTTCGCTGGCCAGCAAGAGACCTTCTTGAATGTTCATGGCGACCACCAGCTCATCGAATCCTGCAAAGCGTGTTTCGCGTCGCTCTTCACCAACCGGGCCATTAGCTACCGGCACGAGAAGAATTTTGATGACTTTAAGGTGTCGCTTTCCATTGGCGTGCAGAAGATGGTGCGCTCGGATCTGGCGGCCAGTGGTGTCATGTTCTCCATCGACACGGAATCGGGCTTCAAAGATGCCGTGATGATCAACGCTTCATACGGTTTGGGCGAGAATATCGTGCAAGGCTCGGTGACCCCCGATGAGTACTATGTGCACAAACCGACGTTGAACCAGGGGTACAAGCCAATTGTCGGTAAAAAAGTTGGGAGCAAAGAAATGAAGCTAGTTTACGCGCCGGGCGGAGTAAAGTCGGTGAAGAATATTCGTGTCTCCCTGCCAGACCGCAAAAAATTTGCCATCAGCGAGCCAGAAATTTTAAAGCTCGCTAAGTGGGCAGTTGTTATTGAAAATTATTACTCCAAGAAAGCCGGCCACTTTAAGCCCATGGATATGGAGTGGGCCAAGGATGGCGAGACAGGCCAGCTTTTCATAGTGCAAGCGCGGCCCGAGACGGTGACCAGTCGGCGCAACCCAAATGTGCTGGAATCCTACGTCTTAGCGAAACGCGGCAAGGTTCTGACGCAAGGCGGTTCTATTGGCGCCAAGATTGGTACGGGCCTGGTGCACGTCATTGAGAGTGTAAAAGATATTAGCAAGTTTAAGGCCGGGGAAATATTGGTGACCGAAATGACTGACCCCGATTGGGAGCCGATTATGAAAATGGCCGGTGGGATTGTAACGAACTCGGGTGGCCGCACCTGCCACGCGGCAATTATTTCTCGCGAGCTCGGCGTGCCGTGCATTGTCGGTACCGGAACCGGTACCGAAGATTTGGCCAAGGCCGGGATGGTTACGGTGTCTTGCGCGGAAGGAGAGAAAGGCTACGTATATGCAGGCAAGCTCCCGTTCAGCATTAAGCGCACAGACCTGAAGTCGCTGAAGCGGCCGAAGACTAAAGTCATGATGAACGTCGGGAATCCTGAGTCAGCCTTCGCCGATAGCTTCATCCCGAACGACGGCGTGGGCCTGGCGCGTGAGGAGTTCGTCATTAACGACTACATTAAGGTGCACCCCATGGCCTTACTTAACTTTGGCAAGGTGAAGGACAGCCACGTGCGTGAGCAGATTGAAGACCTGACGTACGGGTACAAGAACAAGCCGCAGTACTTCGTCGACAAGCTCGCCGAGGGTGTGGGCCGTATTGCCGCCGCTTTCTACCCCAAGGATGTCATCATCCGCCTCTCGGACTTCAAGACCAATGAGTACGCCAACCTCGTGGGCGGTCAGGACTTCGAGCCCATTGAAGGGAACCCAATGATTGGCTGGCGCGGTGCATCACGGTACTACGATCCGAAATATGAACCGGCCTTTAAGCTGGAGTGTTTGGCACTCAAGAAAGTCCGCGACGTCATGGGCCTGAAGAACCTAAAAGTCATGGTGCCGTTCTGTCGCACGGTGGAAGAGGGTAAGAAGGTTATTGCCACCATGAAGAAGTACGGCCTGGTGCAGCACAAGGATGGTCTAGAAGTGTACGTGATGTGCGAGATCCCGAACAACGTCATTTTAGTGAAAGAGTTTAGCAAGATTTTTGACGGCTTCAGCATTGGCAGCAATGACCTGACGCAGCTGACGCTGGGCGTAGATCGTGACTCGGCTTTGGTGGCGCACGTCTACGACGAGCGCAACGCGGGTGTGAAAGAGCTCATTCGCACGGTCATCCGCGGCGCCAAACTCTACAAGCGCAAGATCGGCATTTGCGGTCAAGCACCGAGCGACTTCCCAGACTTTGCCCAGTTCCTGGCCCAGGAGGGGATTGATAGCATCTCCCTCAATCCAGATACGGTTATCAAAACGACCATTGCGATTGGGCAAGCCGAAAAGAAGGCGAGGAAGAAGTAGGTATCCGAATATACGTTTAAAAGCCGAGGGTGCGGAATGCCCCCCTCGGCTTTTGACTTTCATGGTTAAGTAGTGCAGGATAGTTGCAAACCAAAGGAGGTCGTATGGATGCGGTACACATCTTGCGGGTTGTCGAAGTGTACGAAAAGCAACTGAAAGAATTGTCCATTCCCCCTGTCGAGCACTCGACGAACAACGTGCTCATGACCCCTCGTCGCGGGCTTGAGCACGCACACTGGATGCTCTCGTCAATTCGGGAATTTGCCCAGCAGGGCGCCTTCGACACAGCGTTCCGTTGGCTGGGCTTTGTGCAAGGTATACTCTGGATGACCGGGGTATATTCTATCGATGAACTCCGGAACCACAACCGCTCTACCTAAGAGCGGTTTTTTCTTTCCTGCACGCTTGCCAAGCACGTTTGAATATCGTACACTCACCCCCGCACAGTCATCTTGTCTATGGCGAATAAATTGTATTCAACCGTGAACCCGAGCCGCCGCAAAGCCGGCGGAGCGAGTGGTTCACGGCACGAACCGAACGGTACGTCGAAGCAGCAACCCACCCGCGCCGTCTCTCCCGTGAACCACTCCCCCTCGTCAAGCTCGGGGTCGGGTACACGGCCAACGCCCTTCCCGGCAATCGAGGAAGCGGTTTTGCAATTGTGGACGAAAGAGAAAATTTTTCAGAAGTCCCTGACGCAGACGAAGAACGGCAAGCGCTTCATTTTCTTCGAAGGGCCGCCGACGGCCAATGGGCAGCCTGGCATCCACCACGTGCTCGCACGGGTGTACAAAGACGTCATTGTTCGGTACAAGACCATGGCTGGATTCTTCGTGGAGCGGAAAGCCGGCTGGGACACGCACGGCTTGCCTGTTGAGCTGCAGGTAGAGAAAGCACTGGGCATCTCGGGCAAACAGCAGATTGAGAACATTGTCCCGGGTGACAAGCGCGCCAGCATTGAGCAGTTCAACGCGGCATGCAAGACCAGTGTCATGGAGCACCGGCAGGAGTTCGAGGACATGACGAAGCGTATCGGCTTCTGGCTGGATATGGCGAATCCGTACATCACCTACGAGCCGAGTTACGTGGAGAGCGTCTGGTGGGTGTTCAAGCAGATTTGGGATGCTGGCTTGGTGTACAAGGGCCACAAGGTGGTGCTGCACTGCCCGCGCTGCGAGACTGCGCTGTCCTCCCACGAGGTGGCGCAAGGCTACAAGAGCGTCGTAGAAAACTCCCTGTACGTGAAGTTCAAAGTCACGAGTAGCAGCATCAAGACCTTGCAGAACCTCATCAGTAAGAAGGAAGACGTCTTTGTACTCTCCTGGACGACGACGCCGTGGACCTTGCCCGGTAACGTCGCGCTGGCTATCGGCAAGGATATTGCTTACCAGCTGGTGAAGCACGACGGTGCCTATCTCATTATTGCCAAAGAGCGGGCGCACGTCCTCGGCGACGACCTGAAGGTGCTGGAAGATTTGAAAGGTGAGCAGCTCATTGGCACGACCTACGAACCGCTCTTCCCGGGTGCGGTAGACCGCGGCGAATCGAAAACCGCGTGGACCATCCTAGCCGCAGACTTCGTCACCACGACTGATGGCACCGGGGTGGTGCACACGGCCGTCATGTACGGCGAGGATGACTACAAACTTGGTATGGCCGCGGGCTTACCCGCGCACCACACCGTCGATCTTACCGGCAAATTCTTGCCGTCAGTTAGCAAGTGGGCCGGGAAGTTCGTGAAGAGCAAGACCGTCGAGACGGAGATCATCACCGACTTGCAGGAGCGCGGCTTGCTGCACAAGGTGGAGCCGTACACGCACGACTACCCGTTCTGCTGGCGCTGCAGCACGCCCCTGCTCTACTACGCCAAGAATAGTTGGTTCATCAAGGTGTCTACTCTGCGTGACAAGCTCATCGCGAATAATAACCAAATCAACTGGTTCCCGTCGTACCTCAAAGATGGGCGCTTCGGCGAGTGGCTGAAGGAGGCAAAGGACTGGGCCATCTCCCGCGAGCGCTACTGGGGCACGCCCTTGCCAATTTGGGAGTGTGAGCAGTGCAAGGATCAGCGCGTGGTGGGGAGCTTCGGTGACCTGCAGCTTCCAACACAGAAGGTGGACGTCCTCATGCTGCGCCATGGTTTCTCCAAGAAGAACAAGCCTTCAATAATCCAGGGGAATTTCGCTGAGAGTCACTTGCATGGCCTCACGCCCGAAGGTGCGACGCAGGTGAAGAAGACCGCGCAAACATTGCAGGGCAAAGTTGACGTCATTGTGGCCTCGGATTTCGAGCGGACGCGGGAGACGGCGAAGATTGTCAGCGACGTAACTGGCGCGCCCGTAACGTACGATCCAGATTTGCGAGAGATACAGACCCCAGACTGGGAAGGACGGCTTGTCCTTGACGTTTGTAGAGATCTCCCAGACCCAGTTCCATTGAACTACCATTTAGGCGGGGGTGAGAATTACTACCAGGTTCGCGAGCGGATGCAGCGAGCTGTGCAACGGGCAATTCGTACGTACCCGGGCAAGCGCGTGCTCGTTGTTTCGCACGGAGACCCGTTGTGGATTCTGAAGTGGTCGTATTCTGATGTGTCGGAGAGCCAGTACGCGGATACGCCCTACCCCAAGAAGGGTGAGGCTGAGAGCCTGAAGGTACCAACGCAATTTGACCCCCACCGGCCATTCATAGACGACGTCACGTTGAAGTGCGAGAAATGTGAAGGCACCATGCACCGCGTGCCCGAAGTGATGGACGTGTGGTTCGACTCGGGCGCTATGCCCTTTGCCCAGTGGCACTACCCGTTCGAGAATGAAGACCGCCTGAAGACGGATTTCCCAGCGGACTTTATTTGTGAAGCCATTGACCAGACGCGCGGGTGGTTCTATACGTTACTCACTATTTCGACGCTCCTCGGCAAAGGCACGCCGTACAAGAACGTCATTTCCCTGGGGCACATCCTGGATGCGAAAGGCCAGAAGATGTCCAAGTCCAAGGGCAATGTTGTCGAGCCGTCAGCAGTTATTGACCAGTACGGTGCCGACGCCCTGCGTTTGCATTTCTTCACCATGAGCCAAGCCGGAGATCCTAAAAACTTCGATGTGAAGGGTGTCGATGAGGTCGTGAAGAAGACTCTGCTTATTTTTTGGAACGTCGTCACGTTCTACCAGACGCACACCACCTCGAACGACCGCACTACAGAGCTCGGTGAGCCAACGCACATCTTGGACCAGTGGATTCTGGCACGCCTAGCGCAAACAGCGCAGACTGTCACCGAGAAGCTCGATGCCTACGACGTGACGACTGCGGGCCGTAGCGTGCAGGAACTTATCACCGACCTTTCAACCTGGTACCTGCGCCGCAGCCGTGAGCGACTGCGCGGCGGCGCGAATGCTTCACCACAGGCGGCCGCGACGCTCCACCATGTTATCCGCACCACCGCGACACTGCTGGCACCGTTCGCCCCGTTCTTGAGCGAGCAGGTGTACCAGGATTTGCGCGTCATGCAAGATCCGAAGAGCGTTCACCTGGCACCATGGCCTGCAGCAGGAAAAATTGATGCAAGTCTACTTATCGAAATGCAGCGCGTTCGTGATGCCGTGGAGCTCGGCCATGCCATCCGAAAAGAGCAGGAACTCAAGGTACGTCAGCCGCTTGGCCGTATGTTCATAAACGCGCAGATTCATCCTGAACTTCAAGAGGTCTTAAAAGAAGAGTTGAATGTGGAGGCGTGTGAGTCTGGCAAAGACGTGCCGTCCGGGGAAGGCTGGGTGCGCAAGGAGAAGAGCAGTCTAATTATTGCCTTGCACACGACGATTGACGAAGACCTGAAGCATAAAGGTTTGGTGCGTGAACTCGCTCGCCACATCAACGACCTGCGCAAAGCCGCTGGCCTCACGATGAAAGACCTGGTTGACGTGGAGTGGATGACTGATGACTTGACCTTGCAGCACGCGTTCACCGATCATGCCGCCGAGCTCCGTGAGCTAACGCACGCCCGAGTCATTGAGGCTGGTGTGGTGGATAAGGTCACTCATAAGAAGGAGCTCATCATCGCCGGGAGCCGCATTACGTTCGGCATTCGCACTCCATGAGTCTACTCGACGTCACTGGCGTCGTACTGAACCGACGGGACGTGCGAGAGGATAGCCGACTCTACACCATCTTCACCCACGAGCGGGGGAAGTTGGAAGTTTTCGGCCGGGGCATTCGCAAGGGCAAGGCCAAGCTCGGCGGCCACCTGGAACCGGGCGCGACCGTGCGCGTAACTTTGGCACAGGGCAAGACCGGGGAGACAATTACTGCCGTCGAGCGCGACCACTACCCGGTGGCGACAATGGCGAGTCTCGCGCACTTAGCAAGCCTCGGTTTCACCTTGTCACTCGTCGACGCCATCACCAAGCCCGATGCGCCAGACCCGTCACTGGCATCGTTTTTGCAAGAAGCCATTGGCACGTTGGAACACCTTAACGGTGAGGCAGACGACCACAGCCGCTTCCGTATGTGGGTGGCGTGGCACGTGCTGGATCGCAGCGGCCACAGCCCCGAGCTTGAACGCTGCGTACACTGTCGGCAGGCACTTCCAAGCGATGGCGTCCGCTTCTCCGCTTTACTCGGTGGTTTCCTGGGGTCGGAGTGCGCGACGGCAGACCCGGCGGCAAAGAAAGTTTCTGTACCAGTTCGCAACAGCATTCGGCAGTTTGTGCGTTCGGCCTGGCCAGAGCTACCAGCGTTCCCGCCAGAGCGCGACGTGGAGCGGACGGTGGCAGACCTCACGCGGTTGGCTATGGACCACGTGCTGGAGCGGCGTTTGCCAGCTGAACGTTTCGTCCAGTTTGCGCGAGCGCTGGGTTGACCCCGCACCACTTTTAGGTTGGGAAAAGTGGTGCTGGGTTGACAGAATTCCATTTTTCCGCTATCCTGCTCTGTTAGCATAGAGTAACAAACACTTGATAAACGTGGGCAATAACGCCCACTATAAACCGAAAAACACTGGTACATGTACCAGGAAAGGAGGAAGACATGTCTTCCTACTCAGAAGGCCAGGTCCATCAGTTGGTGGAAAAACTGGAGCAAGCGGATTTTACGGCAGATGATCTCACGAAGCTCGGCCAGATCAAGGACTTGTCTGGGATTCGGAACGTCGTCCGTGGATTTTCGGAGATCGTGCCCATAGCGCACATCCTTGAACGCAAGCGCTTTGACCCCGCGAAGTTTATGGGGAAAGGCTGGACGATTGATGAGCGCGTCGGGCAGCGGTCCGGGAGCAACCTGGATGCCGGGAAGATTATTCGGAAGGATTACCTGAAGGCAGGGGAATCCTTTATCAACGGCGAAGAACGCCTCAAGCGCATCAAGGCTAACCCCGCTGACATTCAGTACGACGAGCAGGACTTCCTGGCTCTCTACGAGGAGAAAGGTCAGAAAACTCTGCGCTGGCTCTATGACACTCAAGGCATTACTTCTCTCTCCTTCTGGGGAATCATTCTGCGGATCCCGCTCGGCGACCGGCGCGTCCTCTACCTCTATCGGGGCGGCCACGGTTCGTGGTACTGGGTCTTCTTCTGGCTCGACGATGACTGGTACGCTGGTAACCCTTCCGCAGTCCTCGCAAGTTAGCACTTTGCACTTTGTATTTCCTTTAGAATTCTGACCTTAGACCCTTTGGATTTAGCCCTTGGGTCAAAGTACAGAACCCCGCATCCCTCTTCGCACACTGCGAATGATGGCTGCGGGGTATTTTTTTTGTTACTATACCCATGGAACTAGGCGAATACGCTGGGTATCATGGTTCCTGGCTGCCGAATCCAGCGGTGCTTTTGTCCAGAATGTGCTTGATTACGATTAGGCACAGCGTGGCACTAGTACGCTTTACAAAAAATGAAGTAACTTGGTGTGGGGCGCTAGGCGATTTCTTATCGCGAAAACTATTCAACCCTGAGAGTATTCGAAGGGTGGTGTCACGGACGGCGCCCTGCACGCTTCTGCGGAACCCGAACGGCAACCGGCACGTCCTCTACCTCTATCGGAGCGACGACGGTTCGTGGAACTGGAACTACAACTGGCTCGACAATGACTGGAACGCTGGTAACCCTTCCGCAGTCCTCGCAACTTTCTTCATTTCTCTCCGGTCTACGCGCCCGGAGAGTTTTGTTTTTTGAGCTGCCCCAGCCAGCCGCCGAGCATGCGGCCAATTTCCTCGAGTTCGGTGGAGAGGGAAATGAAATGCTTGTCTTTCAGCGATTGGTTCTCCCACAAGACCATGAGGAGAACCTTCAGTGTGTCCACTTTGCGGGTGGCCAGCCGGATAATCGGCGTCTTCTCTTCGCGTGGCAAAAAGCTGGCCCAGGCAATGGCCTCGATGGTGTCCACGAAAAGTGTGTCAACTTTGATGCCCAGCGAGTACCGGTGGAGCTTCGGTAGCGCATGGTAGAATGCATACCAATGACGGTACGTCTTTTTCAGCCGCTCGAGGAGCGGAAGCAGTCGGGGGGGGGTAGCCTCGAGGAGTGAGCCCATCCGGTTGCGTCATACCCTGGAGGATATCACGTCGGTGGAGAACCTGCTGGCTGCCTGGCAGGAATTTTTGCCGGGGAAGCGCAACAAACCCGACGTGCAGGCGTTCGGCCTTCGGTTGATGGATAATGTTCTAGCATTACACCATGAGTTAGCACAGGGCACGTACCGCCACGGTCCGTACACGCACTTCCGCATTAGTGACCCCAAACCGCGGGACATACATAAAGCAACCGTCAGGGACCGGCTGGTGCACCACGCCATCTTGTTACGGCTTCTGGCTGAGCGCATTCCTGACGCGAGGATGTTAGCATTGCTTCACGAAATCATTTCTAGTTTCTCGTGGACTGCTGGCGTGGGCTTACCACTCGGTAATCTTACCTCGCAGCTCTTCGTGAACGTGTACCTGACGCCATTCGACCAGTTCGTGAAGCACCAGCTGCGCGCGAAATGCTATGTCCGGTATGCCGATGATTTTGCTATTCTGTCGGACGACCGTGCGTGGCTCAAGAGCCTCGTGCCACAGCTTGCCAATTTTCTCCACGAGGAGTTGCGGCTGTCGCTCCACCCGCGCAAAGTGACCATCCAGACCTTGGCCAGTGGTGTGGACTTCCTGGGTTGGGTGCACTTTTCTAACCACCGCGTGCTGCGGACGGCAACGAAGCAGCGGATGTTCCGGCACCTTCGTGACCATTCCGAGGAGGCAACGGTGCAGTCCTATTTGGGGTTACTGCGGCATGGGGATGCACTCTGGCTATGTGAGCAGGTCCGTAATGTCTCATGGTTTCAAGATACATGTTGAGCGATCATCAAAAGCCCCGTATACTGAGCAGTACCATGGCAAAAGCAAAATCATCCGACACGGGAAGCACTCGCCGCGTTCCCATCCGCCGCGTGAAGGCAAAAGAAGAAGACGTTGATGAAATTGTCGAGCAGCCCGCGGTCGATGAATCCGAAACCGAAGACGATGGTATAACTCCTGGTTCGTCAGAAGCTGATGTTTCTGAAGATACGCCGAAAGAAACGCCACGCACCAAGAAAGCGCAGCGGACTTTACGCGATGACGTCCTCAGCGAAATCTACAACGACCCCGACGATGCACCGAAGGGCGATGACGTTTCCCGTATTAAGCGCACGACGAAGCGTTCGAAGAAACTCCTCATTACCTTCATCGTCATTGGTATCCTGGCAGCAGCGGCTGTTGCCGGGTACATAATCTTCGGGCGGGGAACAAAGTTTAGTGAGCAAGTCGCCCTCACCGCCCAAGCCCCGGTCGAAGTCGCCTCGGGCGATGACGTAGCCGTTACCATAACCGTGAAGAACCAGGAACGTATAGATTTGCGGAACGCTGAACTCACCTACACGGCACCCGAAGGCTTCACCTTCCGTACCAGCACGCCAGCGGCATCGAACGAGTTCAACAACGCCTGGTCACTGGGCACGATCAAGCAGGGCGGGGGTACGACTGTTACAATCTCTGGTCGGCTCATTGGCAACCAGGCTGATGTTCAGAAGTTCTCATTCATGGTTACCTATACACCATCCAATTTCAACACGGAGTTTCAGAAAACGTCTGACGTGACGGTTACTATTAATAAGTCTGTCCTCACGTTAAAGCCCGAGGTGCCAGTTCGGCTACCTCCCGGCCGACCGGTTGCCATCCCGGTCACACTGGAGAATGTAGGTTCCGATACGCTGGAGCAGGTGAAACTCGTCGTCGAGTACCCCGAAGGTTTCACGTTCACTAGTGCTGACCCGAAACCCGCAGACAGCAATACGGTGTGGGCGTTCGCCACCATTGGCGCGGGGAAGAAGGTGAAGGTCACTATCACGGGCGTGCTCACGGGTAATGTGGGAGATACGCCAGAGTTTAAGTTCCGCGCCGGTCGTGACACCGCGACGGGTTTTCAGGCTCAGGCCGAGGCCAGCGGCATCGGCACGATCGTGAAGGCTGGATTGTCGCTGAACACGGCGATCACGAATCCTGGTGCGGGCACGGTTATAAGTTGGGGCGATACGCTCAACTACGTTTTCACCTATAAGAACGAGAGCGATAGTGAGATGAAGGACGTGAGCCTCACGGTTGAGTTTAACCAGAAGAATGCTGATGGCCAGGATGTGGCTATTCTCGATCTTGATAATCGTTCCGATATACAGAATGGGAAGTTGAATGGCCGTACGCTGACCTGGACGAAGAAGGAAATTCCAGCATTCGCAGTGGTTGCCGGTGGCGCAACGAAAGATGTTCTCCTCCGCGTTCCCATGAAATCTGGACCAGCGATAACCGCACAAGGTGATCGGAATTTCGTCATCACCACAACCGCACGCATTTCCGTGGGCAGCATAGCCGATGTGAATGAGAAGAATGTGGAGACGCAAGCCGCGCCGCTGGCGACGAAAGTGACGACCAAGCTCAACGTTGAACCCGAAGGGCGGTACTACACGGATGAGCAGATTCCCGTGGGCACTGGCCCGCTGCCGCCGCAAGTTGGCCAGGTGACCACGTACCGCTTGAGCTGGGCGCTCACCAACCCAACGAACGAGGTTTCACAAGTCGTTGCCATAGCGACGTTACCCAGCAACGTCACGTGGCTCGGTAAGCAGACCGTAACCGCTGGCTCGGCCGTAGCGTACGATCCTGTGACCCGTGAAGTATCCTGGCGCATCAACCGTGTCCCGCCTGGAACCGGCAGCCTCTTCGCTGGTTTAGAAGCAACCTTTGATGTGAGCGTCACCCCAGCGGTCACAGAAGTTGGGCAGCTCATCATCCTCCTCAATCAGACCGTGGTCACGGCCCGGGACGCATTCACCGAGCAAGACCTTCGTGTGGAAAAGGCGATTGTGACCAGCGACCTACCAGGCGACGTCGCGGCGCAAGGGAAGGGTTTAGTCGTCGCGGCACCGGCGGGGTAAGGTGGTAACTGCTTAAAATGTACGTCTGTCTCTCCCCCTTGACCAAGGGGGAGCAGTAGAAGATTCCCTTCCACCAACGCAGGGGGTAATTCAGCTCGGTCTCCAGGGCGACACAGAATTACCACCCCGTCCCGCTGCTGCGGGACACCCCTCCTCAATCGAGGAGGGGAGGCATCCTTTAGCTCCACCATCAAAACTGGTGGGGTTGTTTGCCGTTACTTTGCTATACTTTCCATATGGCTGAAACCCTCGCCCGCAGCGCAACACGATTCGTCTTCAAAGAGCTCATCGTTGATGTACTCTTCTTCCCGGCGTGGTGGTACGGCAAAGGGCTCGTCCGAGTCGGTGGGTTCACACTCTCGCGCATGGGTGAGTACATCAATCGCAGTCGCTGGAGCCCGAAGGTGTGGTTCCAGAATTTGTTCGTGCCTATGTACGGCGACTACTCGCGCAGCGGGCGAGCGATAAGTTTTTTCGTCCGTCTCATCGTCGGTCTGGCACTCACCGTTGTGCTCGTCATCACCCTCGTTGCGTACACACTATTCTTCTTGGGTTATCTCGCGCTGCCTCTTGGTGTCGTGTACTTCTTCCTCCGTCAGCTCATCAGTTTGCCCTGGCCCACCTTGTAGCATGGCAAAAGCATCTTCTCCGTACCGAATTGTCCAGTGTCCAACCTGCGGGTCGGGCGTGGAGCCATGCCCGGGCTGTGGCGGTAAGCGGTCTGCCATGTGGCTCATGGGCCGCACGTTTGTGTGGGATCGGAAGGTGGACCGCTGGCACATTGCCGAGGAGAAGCTGCAGCGTGGGTTGCACCGCGGCTTCAATGCTGTGCTTATCGCGCTTGGGTTTATTGGCCTCGGCTTGCTGGCGTGGCAGGTCGTCGAGCAGAAGGTGAGCTTCGACCTCACAAGTATTACTGCATTTTTGGGGCGACGGAGCACCATCCACTTTATTATTGCTCTTTCTTTCATCGGTGATCTCATCGTCATCTCGCGGTTAGTGAAAGCCCGCCAGCAACGCGTGCTCGTGGTGCACCGGGAGAGCGATCTCTTGGCTGTCCCCGCACCCGCACTGGCCTGGCAGGATCTCATCCGTCAGCAACTGAACGTGCAAGAAATTTCTGGTGCATTCCTCGACACGGCGCACCGAGCCATTGAAGGGGCGTGGCTATTTGCCGAGCGCTTCCAGCATGCCGAAGTTGTTCCGCTCCACCTTTTCGCCGCACTTTTCGCCCTACACGATACGCAAGTGGTCTTTGGCCGGCTTGGGGTGAGCAGCAAGAGCCTGAGCGATCGGGTGAGTCGTGCCTTGAGCCATATTCCCCAGACCGAAAAGTCACCCCGACTCGGTAGCGACTTCACCAATGCGTTATTGCGAGCGTACCTGGAAGCCGTTCTCGCCAGCCAGCCGGTCGTCGACGTGCCCGAGCTCATCGTGGCTGTTGGGCACGATCCTGCGATTGCCGACATCCTGGCCGACCTGGCCATTGACGAGCAGAAGCTCCGTAACGTCGTGGCGTGGATTAGTATCAACCGGCAGCTCACCAAAGGCTATCAGCGTTGGCGACAGCAAGCGCGCTTCCGGGGCAAGGGCGGGATGAACCGGGCGTTCACCGCAATTGCCACGCCCATGCTGGACCAGTTCAGTCGTGACCTCACGCAGCTGGCGCGTGTGGGTTCGTTGAGCCACTGCATTGGCCGGGAGAAAGAGTTTGAAGAAATCTTCCGCGTGTACGAAAGCGGCCGAGCCAACCCGCTGCTCGTCGGTCTGCAGGGCGTTGGCAAGACCTCTATCATAGATGGTCTGGCGTACCGCATGGTGGCAGACGACGTGCCTGTTGTCTTACAGGATAAACGCCTGGTCAGCCTTTCGGTGGCGTCGATGGTCGGCTCAGCCGGTCGGCAGGGTGAATTGGAAGAGCGTTTCAATATCATCATGAACGAAGTCGTACGCTCCGGTAATATTGTGCTCTACATCGACAACATTCAAAATTTAATGGGTTTAACGACCGAAGGCAGCAGCCGTCTGGATCTGGCCGAGATGCTGGGGCAAGCCTTGGGGCACCAGGCATTCTTGAGTATTGCCACCACCAACCCAGTGGATGAGCATCGGTACGTAGAGAAATCGAGCCTGGGGTCGGTGTACCAGCGCGTGCCCGTGAACGAAGTCGATACGAACGGTGGCATCCAAATTCTGGAAGGCAAGGCAGGAGCAATTGAGTACAAGCAGCAGGTGCTGTTCAGCTATGACGCTATTGAGAAAGCGGTCACCCTCTCGCAGCGTTACATCCACGACCGTTACCTCCCCGAGAAAGCCGTGAGCTTGGCTGAAGAAGCTGCGGTCTTCGTGCACAAGACGCGCGGGAAGGGGAGTATCATTGGCGGGGAAGATGTTGCGGCAATTGTCGCCGAGCGCACGAGCATTCCGGTGACGCAGGTTACCGAAGCCGAGACGCAGAAACTCCTACACCTGGAAGAGAAAATCCACGAGCGCGTCATTGGCCAGGAAGAAGCGGTGAAGGCAGTGTCTGCTGCCTTGCGCCGGGCGCGGGCTGAATTGCGCGACGCCAAACGGCCGATTGCGAATTTCCTCTTCCTGGGGCCGACCGGTGTAGGGAAAACCGAACTCGCCAAAGCCGTCGCGGAAGTGTACTTCGGTGATGAGCAAACCATGATTCGTCTTGACATGTCCGAGTATCAACTCCAATCCAGTCTCGGCCGGCTCATTGGCAGTGCGGAGAGTAATGAAGGCGGCTTCCTTACCGAAGCTATCCGAAAGAATCCATTCAGCCTGGTTCTCCTCGATGAGCTGGAGAAAGCGCATCCAGACATACTCAACGTCTTTCTGCAAGTTATGGATGATGGCCGACTGACCGACAGCACAGGTCGAACCGTAGATTTCACGAACGTCATTCTCATTGCTACATCAAATGCCGGTACGCCGGTGATCCAGGCCGGCATCCAGGCGAATGAACCGCTCGAGCATATTAAAGAACGTTTAGTTTCCGAAGAGCTCGGCAAGTATTTTCGGCCAGAGTTCCTCAACCGTTTCGACGGTATCATTGTCTTCAAGCCGCTCGACTTCGAACAGGTCATTGCCATAACCAAACTCATGCTCGGTAAGCTCGGCGGGATTCTGAAAGAGAAGGGGATTCAGCTGCGCGTGTCTGACCCAGCAATCATGGAGCTAGCGCAGAAGGGCTTTGACCCGCGGTTCGGCGCCCGCCCCTTGCGTCGTGCGTTACAGGAGCACGTGGATAACGCCCTGGCGAATGCGCTGCTCACCGGCCAGCTCGCGCGGCGCGACATTGCCATCCTGGAACCCGGCGGGGTGGTGCGCGTAGAAAAGGCAACAGAAGTTTAAGTTTTCCTGTCATCCCGAGGTTCCCCCGAGGGATCTCGAATTTCAAAGCATAAAATACGAGATTCCTCCCTACTGGTCGGAATGACAGAGTAGATGATTTTATCTAGTGGTTAACAGATTTTCGGTGTAATGGAAGATTCTAGTGCTTAGGTTTAGCCAGAACCTCCTGAATCA
>JBBTRK010000008.1:0-27811 GCA_038065235.1 Patescibacteria group bacterium | reverse complement strand
TTGAAAGGACCGCCTGCAAGGCGGGGGTTTTGCTCCCAAAGAGGGACAATAAATATGCTTCGCACCTGCGAGGCTTCTTTTGCATATATCCTATAGCTTACAGCTCTACAGCTTCCGCCTTCTATTTCAGCGTCATCAGCACAGCACCCGCGGTAATTAGTGCGCCACCGAGACCAGTCTTCCAGGTAAGGTGCTCGCCCAGGAAGAGCGCGGCCAGGATGAGGACAAACACCACACTCAACCTATCCAGCGCGGCCACGCCAGAGACGGGACCGGTCTTGAGCGCGAAGAAGTAAAAGAGCCACGAGATTGCCCCAGACACGCCCGACAGCACGATGAAGAGCAACACGCGATTCTCAATGGTGTGCAGGAGTTTTGCTTTGCCGAGGAAGAGTGAAACCAGCACCAGGAAAACGGCCATGACCACGGCCCGGACGCTGGTGGCCAAGGTGCTATCGATACCCTTGATACCAACCTTCCCGAATATGCCAACCAGCGCGGCAAAAACGGCAGAGAGAAGGGCGTAGGTAATCCAGTGCATAAGGTGAATGCAATATTACGAAGTTGTGACGAGTGCAAGCTTTGCTTCCCGTCGGAAGAACCAGCGCTTCACCACTTCCACAAGGAGCAGGTAGAGGATGACGAAGCTGAACAGGGTACCCACAACCCACAACGGCAGCGGCTGAAGGTTGAAGAACCGTGCGAATGGCAAGAGCGGCATCAGCCAAGCAATGGTGACAATGAGGAGCGTATTGAAGAGCAGGAGCCGGCTCGGGCTGCTCTGCAAGAACGGAATTTTCTTCGTCCGGATGATGTAGATGACGAACACCTGGGTGGCTATGGACTCCATGAACCACCCGGTTTGGAATTGGTGCTCGGAATTGCGGAAGAGCATAAACATAAGTCCGAACGTCGCAAAGTCGAAGAGCGAACTAATGGGGCCGAAGACGAGCATGTACTTACGGATGAACTTCATGTCCCAGCCCGTGGGCTTCACTACGTCACTCTCGTCGACGTGGTCGGAAGAGAGGGAGAGCTGCGACGTGTCGTACAAAAAGTTATTGAGCAGTACTTGAGTTGGCAGCATAGGTAGGAATGGCAGGAATGCCGAGGCAACCATCATCGAGAACATGTTGCCGAAGTTGGAGCTCATGCCCATGAGGATGTACTTAAGCGTGTTCCGAAACGTCTTTCGGCCTTCGATGATACCAGCCTTCAGCACGCGGAGGCTTTTCTTCAAGAGAATTATGTCTGCAGTTTCCTTGGCCACATCCACGGCGTTATTCACCGACACGCCCACGTCCGCGGCTTTCAGGGCTGGTGCGTCGTTAATTCCGTCACCAAGGTACCCGACGACGTGCCCGACATCTTGCAGGGTACGGATGATACGCTCCTTCTGCTCGGGCGTGATACGGGCAAAAATCGTCGTGGCGGAGACGACTTTTCGGAATTCTAAAGTCGAGAGTTTACGAATTTGCTCGCCGGTAATCGTCCCCTTCACCACCAGCTGGATATCTCGGCACACTTTCTGGGTCAAGAGCTCATTATCACCAGTGAGAATTTTTATTTCCACGCCCAAGAGCTCCAGCTCGTCGAGCGTCTCCTTCACTGTCTCTTTAGCCGGATCCATGAATGCCACGTACCCCAGGAAGGTCATCCCCTGCTCTTCGTTCTTTTCGTACGTGCCCAGCCGCTTCGGCACGTCGCGGAAGCATACGGCGAGCACCTTAAAACCTTCTTGGCTCAGCCGAGTAAATTCAGCCTGTGCTTGGGTGTGGAATGCGTCATCGGCAGGATGTAGCTGCCCATCGTGGAGGTACGACTCGCAAATACCGTACACTGCTTCGGGCGCACCTTTAGTTATGAGCAGCCGCTTCGCACCCTCATCCACAACCACGGATTCCCGGCGCCGCTCAAAGTCGAACGGGACTTCATCAATTTTCGTCAACTGCCCGACGTCCCATTTCTTAAAATCTCGCACCGCTTGGTCGAGCGGGTTCGGCACACCGGTGTGGAAAGCACTGTTGTAGTAGGCGTAGCGTAATACGTCTTCGGTAACCTTCCCGTACGTGTCGACGAACTGCACCACGACAATCCGATTCTCGGTGAGTGTGCCAGTCTTATCCGTGCAGAGCACGCTCATGCGGCCGAAATTCTGAATCGCGGGCAGGTGCTTCACAATAACCCCGGTCTTCGCCATGCGCACTGCGCCTCGGCTCAGGGAGACCGACATGATAACTGGCAGGAGCTCGGGCGTGAGCCCGACCGCGATAGCAATGGCAAAAACGAACGATTCCAAGAAACCTCGCCCGCTAATGGTGTTCGCCGCGAAGACGAAGACCACCATAATAATAGTTAGCTTCATGATGAAGCTGCTGAACTTCCGGATCCCGCGGTCGAAGTCAGTTTCGGGATCGGCTTCGGTTAACCGCTCGGCAATTTTCCCAAACTCGGTCTGCTTGCCGGTTCGTAAGGCTTCTACAGTTGCGTACCCCGTTACCACGCTCGTACCCATGAGCACAATGTCGCTGGCTTCCGCGTTGATTTCTTCCTTCGACGACTGCTGGAGGTGAGACTTCTCAACTGGCAAGGACTCGCCGGTCATAACCGATTGGTTCACGAAGAAGTCATTACCATCCATGACGCGGCAATCTGCCGGGATGACATCCCCAGCCGAAAGGAACACTAAATCGCCAGGCACAATCGTGGTTAGGTTCACCTCTTGCCGCTTCCCGTCGCGGATGACCGTGGCAGTGGTAATGACCCGGGCGATGAGCGCATCAACAGCTTTCTCTGACCGGAAGGTGTTCACGAAGTCTAGAATGACAGACAAAAACACCATGCAGATGAGGATAATGGCGCTCGTCTGGTTGCCGGTGAAGAAGGAAATAACCGATGCGCCCATCAGGATAATCAGCAGCGGGCTGTTGAACTTCTTCACGAACGCCACAATCGGCCGCAACTTCGCTTTTGATGATACGGAATTCGGACCAAATTTTAGCAGCCGAGTATTCGCCTCGGCAGTCGTCAACCCGGAAAGCGGTATAGGAGCGTCAGGCATGGATACAGTGTACAACCTCTGCTACGCCGAGACCACCAATCGAAAAACAAGAAAATTAAAATGGAGAATGCAGTATTTAGTATGCATTCTCCGATTTGGGGTGCCGGGCATCCCACTCTTCTTGGAAGCGTTTCGCCGCGCCGCAGAGGACCCAGTACCAGGCCGCATCATTCGGCGTCGGTGGCCGGCAGAGCCATATTCCGGTGTACCACATGTTCAGAGGACTCAAGATGAGATCGATCTGGACGTACGCACGTTGCTGAAAATCGCTCCCTGACGGGGCGTTCATGGCTATCTCCTTTCTTAAAAGAACAGGTTGCTTTGCTCTCTAGGGTAGATCAAACTGTACCAAAAGTAAAGATGTTCCTCTACCGACCACGACGGGGTCCGCCGAACCGTCCACGTCGGGGAGGGCGACCACCTTGCGGACGTTGACCGAACGGCGCGCGGGAGTTTCCTGCGTGCGGCGGCCGCTGGGAGAAATTACGCTTCGGCTGCACGTCTTCCTCCTGATGCCGGATGAGCCGAGCTGGCGGAAGTGTGGGTAATGTCTTTACTGGCAGGGCAGTACGAATAAGACGTTCAATGTCACGCACGTCGCGACGCTGGTCGAACGTAGCAAACGATATTGCCCGACCCGTGCGGCCCGCTCGAGCGGTGCGGCCAATGCGGTGGACGTAATCTTCGGCATTCATTGGTAAATCAAAATTCACGACCAGCTCAATACCCGTCACGTCGATCCCGCGCGCGGCAATGTCTGTGGCAACGAGGACGCGGTACTTCCCCGACTTGAAACCATCTAAAGCCGCGCGGCGCTGTGCCAAGCTGCGGTCCGAGTGAATGTCTGCGGCCATATGCCCCATGTCCTGAATGTGCCGGGCAAGCTTCCGCGCGCCGTGCTTGGTGCGCATAAAAACCAGGACCGACCCGGGGTACTGCTGCAGGAGTGCTTCGAGTAAGCGGGGTTTGGATTCTCGATCAACAAAGAAAAGTTCTTGAGTTACTTTTTCTACGGCAGTGCCAGAACGCGCGATCTCTACGTGGATGGGCAAGGCCATGTGCTTGTGCGCTATTTCCATTATGGACGTTGGCATGGTTGCCGAGAAAAGCATGGTTTGACGATCCTTAGGAAGAACCGCAAGAATTTTTTTAATCTGTGGCGCAAAACCCATATCAAGCATTCGGTCGGCTTCATCCAGCACGAGAATGGAAATGCTATCGAGCGTAACGGTGCGCTGCTCCAGATGATCTAGCAGTCGGCCGGGCGTGGCGATGATGATGTGCGGCTTACGATGCAAGCCTTGGCGCTGGCGCTCCATAGATGCGCCACCGATTAGCACCACTGTACGAAGATTCACAGAACGACCGAGTGATATTAGCGATTCTTCAACTTGCAGAGCTAGCTCGCGCGTGGGCAGGATGACGAGTCCCCGGCCTTTTATTTGTGCTAGACGCTGGATCATGGGAATGCCGAATGCGAGCGTCTTGCCAGTGCCGGTCTGTGCAATTGCGATCAAATCTTTCCCCTCAATGCCAATGGGGATTGAGCGAAGTTGGACGGGCGTGGGTACAGTGAACTTCAGTCGGTCTAGTGTATCGAGTAGGCTGGGGGCGATGCCAAGGCCAGAAAAGCCCGAATTCAGTGATGGTTTAGTCATAAATGCACTCTAGCACGAAAAGCTTCCAAGCAAAGTATATATGTATTCACCCTGCGTTACTCTATGTTGGCTCCGGAGGGAGGGATCGAACCTCCAACTTCTGCATTAACAGTGCAGCGTTCTACCAATTGAACTACCCCGGAATATATGAAAACACCCGCCGTGTTGGCGGGAGCGACTTTAGTACAGCACGCAGCGCACGCCAAGGGCGATTAGGTATTCAGCTGATTATTATTGGCGAAGGAATGCTGCATGCCAATACCCTACCGCTTAGCCGGGCGGGCGTCAACTATCCCGCCTACCGCTTGAGTGTGACGTCGGTCTTCGTCCACTGGAGTAATGCGGACGGATACTTCTTATCCTGCTGAAACTTCTTGCGTGACGAGCTGTACCACCAGACCTTCGGTACAATTTTTGTACTACCTTTCGTCATGGTGACGAGGGCGAATTCCTGCATGTACGTTTTTAAATAGCGGAAGACGAGGGTGACTTTCCCCGTTGCAGTTCTCGCCGTGCCAAGGCTGGTAAGCCCCTTCGCATTCAGGTTGTACGTGGTTACGGACAGGCCAGTGACTTTCGGTGCCAAACCAATGAAAATCGAGGTGGTTGCGGGATTCACGGCAAGCTGCACGTTCAAACCCGTCGTTGCAATACTCGCAAGACTCACGCGCTTCACGAGTTTGCCCTGACTATTGTACACCACGAGCTCCGGCCGTCTCGTCACGCCAGTGGTAAGAAATAGGTAGAAAGGATCAGTGCGCGTATTTACCACAGCTTTCCTTGCAATTACTGCCCCACGGTAATTCGGGAACGGCCGGATTTTTATCTTTCTCTTCCCCACCTGCAACGTGAATGTCCGATTGCTGAACGGCACCGGGGCGAGTGTCGGCGTAATGACGACAATACGAGAAACCTTCCCTTGAAGGCCACTACTATCCGTCACCGTGTATGTCAACGTGTACCGCCCAACTTTGGTCATGATCACTGCACCGCTTCGCTTCACCTGGGCCGTGAGATTTCCATCAACAGCATCGGTGGCAGTGTATCCAGGATCTATAAATTTCGAGCCAGGCGCAAAAGCAATGATGCTGCTCCCCTTCAAGGTTATCGTCGGTGCGCCAATGGGTGGCGGAGGCACAACATTCAAAGCAGTAGGCACGCCATTAGGAGATACGGGTAATACATTTGTGGGCGTGGATCCGCCATTAGTAGATGTGGACCCGCCGTTGGTGGACGTTGGGGTGCTTGCTACCACACTGCCGACACAGTACCCGCTTGTATCGTCGCGGTTCACGGCGTGCTTGCTGCTATTGTAGTCATTGCAATCTGAACCGAGTGTCGACCCAACGCCATAGCCATCCCCATCCATGTCGATTACCTCTGCGCCCTGGGGGTTGGAAGCGATATTGGAGAGGAGGCTGGTATTCCCAGCCGCGTCAGTCGCCGTGATGCCGAAATAGTACGTCTGCCCGCTAGGCATGCTCGGTACGTTTATTCCTTCGGCTGTCTCGCCGGTCTGCGGCGCGGGGAGTGAGGCCACCTTTGTTGCCGAAGGCCACGTGTAGATTGTCAGCGGGCTGGTGGCGTAGCGCACGTCATAGCTTGCCGCTTGGCCGTACCGTCCACTGTTACCCGGGGCGGTGAAGGTAAGCCGAAGTGTTGTGCTATTCGTCCTCGTTAGTCGAAGCGTGATGATTTGCTGCGGCGGGACAGTGTCGCCTACCACAAATGTCTGGTCAGAGTACACGCGCTGGTTGCCTGCGTTATCAGATACGGTCACACGGTAGTGGTAGGTTTGCCCAAGCGATAAAATTGGAAACAGGGCGGCCGGTAACATAGTTATGGCTGTGCCTTGCCCATCGCCAGCCGTGGCGTCGAGCTGACTCCCGTACGCCGCGGTCAACCCAAAATCAATAGTAGCTTTGCAGTCTTCATCGCACTTCCCGCTAAAATATGGTCGGGTTGGGGTGCTCGCCTCGGGCAGGTTGTAGATTGCTTGTGAAATTATTTTTGGCGCCGTGGTATCCACTGGGACAATAGCGAAGTTTAATTGCTTTCTCTGCTTGCACTCCCAGTCGGGGCAGGGTTTGCGATCCATGATGTGCTCAACAATAATGGTATGGCTGCCGGCGCTTAAATTTATGTTAAAATCTCGCCGTCGCATGTACCCGCCCGTCGCCCCAGGCGCGTCCACTTTAGACTGGCCATCAACGAAGACGCGAATCCCGTCCCACGCCGCGGCCCGCACGGTGTAGTCGCCAGCCGTGAAAGTCTGGGTCTTGGTGTACCGTACCGCCATGCTCAGGTCGGTCCGGATAAGATCATCGGAATCTTGCCCAGACCACGAGACGTACGAAAGGTCATTGAAGTTTTTGGAGAATACCGGGTTTCCAGCAAAAGTCTTATTCTGGTACACCTCACCTTGCCAACCAGAAAATGAAAATTGTGGCATCACATTCCCGGCAGTAGTGGTAAAGGTGGTAAGCGTCTCGGTCGTGCGGTTGTTGGCATCCGTAGCTGAAAGGCGGAGATGGTATAGCGTACTCGGCTGCAAGTTGGTCAGCGTCAAGGAATGAACGTACGCGGCGCTACTCTCTTGCGCCTGGCTGCCGTAACTTGTCGTCTGCCCCCACTCAACCTTCCCTGTTGCCGGCAGCGTCGTGTCGAAATTCACCTTGAACGATCCGGCAGAGAAAGTATTGTACTTTACCCGCTCAAGCGTGAAGGTATTAGTTGCATCCTCAATGAATTTATTCGAGAGGACAAGGTTGTCAAACAGAATTTCAAAGGCGGGGTGGAGAGGTGCGGTGTAGGACTCAAACAGATTGTTGAGCGTATCTTTGGTAATGTACTCGTTACTGTGCCAGTAGTTGCTAATAGTGAAGTCGCTGTAGCTCGGCAGCGTGTCGGTCTTCGTGTCGTTCGCGAGCTCGCCATCAATCCAGACTTTCATTCTCCCCACGCTCGGGTCTTGCTGCGAAGGAACAATCATAATCTGGTAGGTGTGCCACTGGCCACGCTGCTTGGGCACGAACCCTTCAAAGGACGTGCTGGTACGCTGGTAGCCAGAACCCCGGAGTAATAGTCGGGTATACTCATCCCACTCAATGTTATTCATGGCGCCGTACCCAGGCCACGGGTCAATAACCGCCGCCCCGCCCGTGCCATGGAGGTAGTACCCATGGCTCCCCGGGCCAGTGAAAAAATTCTCTGGTACTTTCACCGAGTACTTTACGAAAAATGTCTGCGTCTTGGCAGGATACGAGGTGACATCGGGGTAAGGTGGAATCCCGTAGTTATCCCGGACAATGTTACTGTACGCGCACGAAGAATTCTGCCCCGCGCTATTGCAGCGCACGCCGTTGCTCCTGGCGATTTCGAAGTTTCCTAAGCCGCCATCGCCGTTTTCAAAGTCCTGACAGTAGAACCAGTCCGGATGGAGGGTTTGCCAGTTGGTACAGTCGAGGATTGGCGTCACTGCCGCCTTTGCAATTGGGATTGTCCTTGGTCTTTGCAATTGCAGGAATGCAAAAATGGCTACAAAGCTTGCAACAACGATGAGTATTCTTTTCGTATTCATTCAGAATTATGCTTTAATGACGAGCGCATCTGTAAAACTGCGATGTTGGCTCCGGGGATCCCGCCTTGGCGGGACGACCCAATCCTCCACGCTACATTCGTTCCACATTTTGGCTCCGGAGCCCGGATTCGGACCGGGAACCAACCGGTTACACGTGTCCGCTCGTTTCTGAGCGGGGTGGACTATATCATATCCCGCGCAAACGGGACCGAGGCGCTTCCCCCTGCCGCTGTGGCAGAGGTACGGGTAAAACCCTAGTCTCTGAACCTTCCCCGCGTTGAAGCAGGGCTTGGCTGCTGATTACCCGCCCATCAATGGATGGGGTGGGGCTTCCAGATCCCGCACATCTCAATTTGAGACAGACGGGATCCCGCTTTTGGCGGGACAATTCACCTCGTTATCATTCCTACGTTACCGCAGGAAGCTGCGTTAGACCGTGGTGTACTTCCCGATGGCAGTTCGCGCACAGCAGCACGCACTTCGTGAGTTCTTTTTCGATCCGTGCCCAGCTTCGGGTCATCCCCTTTTCGGAAATGCCAAAGTCTTTTCGGCCGAATCGATGGTGGAACTCCAGTGCTTCTGCTACTTTTGCATACCCGCAAATTGCGCACTGCCCGCCCAGACGCGCAATGGCCATAGCTCGCAATTTCTTGCGGCGCTGGGTAACGGCGCGGATGAGGTAGGCGGCACGACTCTTGTAGGTGCGGGTGTCGGTCATCGGTGTACTCGTGTGGCCACAGCCGGTTGCTCTACCATTGAGCTACTCCGGAATGCCAGAATGTGGAACGAACTTTTTTGGACTCTCACCATACCATACTGTTATTTCTCGGCAAGTTAGTAATCTTTCAGCTTCTTCATCACCTCGTGCTCTTTGATTCGCTCCAAGGCTTTGGCTTCAATTTGCCGAATGCGCTCGCGGGTGACGCCGAATTCCTGGCCGACTTCTTCCAAGGTGTGCGCCACGCCATCGTGCAAGCCGAAGCGCATTTCTAGAATCTTCTGTTCACGTGGGGAAAGCGTTTCCAGAATGTCGCGCACGTGGTCTTTGAGCAGCTGCATGGCCGCGGCGCGGTCGGGGCTAATGGTCTTCTGGTCTTCGATGAAGTCGCCGAGCGTTGAGTCTTCGTCGTCCTCGCCGACGCTGGTTTCGAGAGACACTGTCTCTTGCGAAATCTTTATGATGTGGTGAATCTTCTCTATGGTCTCTCCCATTTCAGCAGCAATTTCTTCGGGCAGCGGTTCACGGCCCAGGTCTTGGATGAGCTGCCGCTCAATCTGCTGGAACTTGTTGATGGTCTCTACCATGTGTACCGGGATGCGAATGGTGCGAGACTGGTCGGCGAGCGCGCGGGTAATTGCCTGGCGGATCCACCAGGTGGCGTAGGTGGAAAACTTGTACCCCTTGCGGTAGTCAAATTTTTCCACGGCACGGAATAGCCCAATATTCCCCTCTTGGATGAGATCGAGTAGGGAAAGTGAACGGCCAGTGAACTTCTTCGCAATGGAAACGACGAGACGCAAGTTCGCTTCGACCAGCTTCTTCTCGGCTTCCACATCGCCAGCTTCTTTGCGCTTGGCTAAGGTAATTTCCTCTCCTGGCCGCAGCAAGGGTACTTTCCCAATCTCCCGCAAATACATTTGAATAGAGTCACCTGAGATATCCGAAAGATCGAGGCGACTCATGTCAACTTCTTTCTCTTTCTCCTTAGCCTTCTTCTCTTTCTTCGTCAGGGTCGCCGATGTATCCTCTATATCACCGAGGATGTTCGTGTTCTCGACCAACCGCAAACCTAGCTTCTCTAGCGTGGCCAGGAAGTCTTCGAAGTCTTGTAGGTAATCTTCCAAATCTGGAAATGCGTAGAGTAACTCGCCTTCGGTAATGAAACCGCGTTGCTTCGCCTTTTTTAGCATGATGTCGCCAGCGGCAGCGGGAAACGCAAACTTCATGCGTGGAGCACGAGGTGAACCGTGCTTCTTCGGGGTGCGGTGCTTCGCAGCCGGACGTGACCGTTTGGCGATGACCTTCCCGCCTGCGTCGCCACTTCGGCGGGCAGGCTTCTTCGCTTTTTTCTTATGCGGCATGGGCAAAAATCTCCGGCCAGAGGCTGTACCGAACCCAGCAACGTTACAGCTGACGCAGTTGTGCGGTCAGCGCGGTGAAGCTGTTGGAAAGCTCTTGCACGGCTTTGGCATCTTTGGATGCTTCGGCTTGCTGCAGGGCGACGGTGAGTTGGCGGAGCTCATGGGAGAGCCAGAGCCGCGCTAACTCCGTAACCACGGCATGCACTTCACGGTGGCGCTCGACAGGGGTCGCGTCCGTTAGGTCGCTGACTGCAAGCGAGGCGATGGCGAAGGCATCCGCGAGCGATGGATCGGCCTGCGCAGCGGATTGCCGCCACGCATCGGCACTCGGGGTGTGGTCGCTACTATACTGGACGAGGACGAATTTGTAAAGGTTTTGCCACGGCTGGGTGAGTGCCTCGGGTTTCATGAGGCCTGCCACGGCGGAGAGCGCCGAGGGCTCTAGCTGCAACACACCGAGGAGTCTTTGGCTCAAGCGTTCCCGTCGGTCGACCATTGGGGGTGGGACCGCAGGCAAGGCCCTGTCGCCGCGCGGGACGGTAAGCTTCTGCCGCAGGATGTGCTCGTCGACGTTCAGCCACTGACTGAACTTCTGCAGGTAGTGCGTCTGTTCAATAGAGTCTGCGACGTGCATGAGAATGGGCAAAAGAATCTTTGCCGCTTCTTTCTTGTCCTGCACCTTGGTTCGGTCACGTGTGTCGAGTGTACGGCTGAAGTAGAAATCCAGGATTGGTTGCGCGTTCGCAATTGCCGTGGTCCAGGCAGCGGGTTCTTGCCGGATGCACTCGTCTGGGTCTTTGCCGAACGGCAAGCTAATAACCTTCACGTCCAACCCTTCCTTCCACGCCACGGCAATCCCCCGCTTCGCCGCGGTTTCCCCGGCTGGGTCCATGTCAAAAGCGAGGGCGGCAGTCGGGGCATAGCGTTTGAGCAGCAGCACCTGGCCTTCAGTAAGCGCCGTGCCAGATGAGGCGACGACATTCGTTACCCCAGCTTGGTGTGAGGCAATACAATCCATATAACCTTCCACGACGACTGCTACTTTCTGCTTCCGTACCTCGGCCTTCGCCAAGTCCAAGCCGTAAAGCACGGTGCTCTTGTTGTACACCAAGGTCTGCGGGGTGTTGATGTACTTCGCGGGTTCATCAGGCGAAAGCGCCCGACCACCGAACCCAATCACACTACCGTGCGGGTCGTGGATGGGGAACATGATGCGGTTCCGGAAACGGTCGTATACGCCACTCCCCTTGTCCCGCCGAACGACGAGACCCGAGGCGACGAGATGTGCTTCGGATACGCCGCGCTTGCGTAAGGCGAGCGTCACGCTATCCCACGATTCTGGTGCGTAGCCAATGGTGAATCGCTCGAGCGTCTCTTCGGTAAGCTCGCGGTCATTCGCTAAGTACCGGCGCGCTGCCTCGGCTGTCGACGCACGGAGCAGTACCTCATGGTAGAACGACGCCGCCAAGTTGAGCGCTTCGAGAATACCGGTACGCTCACTATTAAGTTTCGGATCGTAGCTGGGCAGCTCAATGTTCGCTTTCTTGGCGAGGAAGCGTAACGCATCTGGGAACTCCAAGCCTTCCAACTTCTGGACGAAGCTAATGAGGTCACCGCCTTCACCACAGCCGAAACAATGGTATATCTGCCGTTCCCGTGAAACCATGAAGCTAGGCGTCTTCTCGCTGTGGAACGGACAGCGCGCCTTCAGCCGGTCGGGGCCCGCGGGCTTCAATGGCACGTACTCGCCAACGATATCGGCAATGTCGAGCTTGGCCTTAATCTCTTCGATTGGGGAGTGGTTAAAGGTTGGCATACAGGAAAATACCCAAGGAATTGGGGCGTTGTAATGTGACCGTGCTACTCTGGCTCATGTTTGATCGGGTAATGTATGAATCTGTGCGCCCTCCCAGCTTGCAGCAAAGCTGTCGGATGGTCAAGTCATTGCGGGTACCCGCTACTTCCCCCATCGCCAGCGGGGCTTCTCCCCGGTGCGCCAGGCGAGGATGACCAGGAGGACAGTCGCCACCAGGTCAATGCCAATGAAGCGCCGCACCTGTGGGGGTGTGACATCTTGTGTCTGGGAATCGAACGAGGTGAATGCGCTCCACAGAATAATCAGGATATACAGCAGCATCGCCACCCATCCTTGCCAGGTGACTGGGTACCAGCCCCAACCGTATTTTTTTGCTTTAAACCAAAGTTTCTGCATACCATTATTCTACCTGCTTGTAGCGTGGGCACGTCACCAGGTGGTCATTCACCATTCCCGCGGCTTGCATGAAGGCGTAGCAAATGGTTGAGCCCACAAATGTGAAGCCCGCTTCCTTCAGGGCTACACTCATTGCATCTGACTCCTTACTCCGGGCGGGAATTTGCTTCTCGGTTTTCCAATGATTGACTTTGGGCTTGCCACCAGTGAATTGCCAGAGGTACTTCGAAAAACTCCCGTGCTTCTGCTTGAGTGCCACGTAGGCTTTCGCATTCTTCACTGTGCCGTTTATCTTCAGGCGATTACGGATAATACCCGCGTCGTTGAGGAGCTTTCGAATCTTGACCGGCGTGTACTTTGCAATTATAGCTGGATCAAAGTTATCAAAAGCTTTTTCGAAGTTCTTCCGCTTGTGCAGCACCGTGCGCCAACTCAAACCGGCCTGGAACGCATCCAGCACCATGAACTCAAATAGCTTGCGGTCGTTGCGCAACGGCATGCCCCACTCCCGGTCATGGTAGCGAATCATCAACGGATCTTCACCAGGCCAGGGGCAGCGATTTGGCATAGAACAATCTTAGCATATAACGTCTACTTGACAGTATATTATATATGATATATAGTACTTTTATGCTTCTTCCTTTTACCTATAGTGCACATGCCGTACCAGGCGTACTTGTACATTCGAAGTAATGGAAAATCCCCTGTCCACGAGTATATCAAAAGCCTTAACGATCCAAGGGCTGCCGCCTACATTGAAGCCTACATCAACAAGCTTATTGCCCGAGAAGGGAAGCTGCCCTTCCCCCACGCAAAAAAAGTAGTCGGGAAAATCTGGGAGTTGCGAACGAAATTAGGCAATCGGGTATTCTACTTCATTCACACGGGTCAAAGCATTATTCTACTCGATGGCTTCACCAAGAAACAAGACAAAATTCCATCACACATCCTGGCAAAGGTTCTGACCGAATATCACGACTTTCTCGTGCATGGATTAAAACAACTCTACAATTAATACAACGATATGAAAGGAAGGCCAACAAGTGTGTTTGCTAAATATAAGAAAGATAAACGATACAAGGAATATTACCGTGAAGCTTCTGATATGCTCGATATTGCTATCAAACTTTCTGAATCGAGAAAGAAGCGCGGATTAACCCAAGCTCAACTTGCAAAAAAAGCGGGCATGCCACAAAGCCAGATCGCCAGAGTGGAGAGTGGGAATAGTAATGTAACACTTAGCACGGTACAGAAAATTCTTTCTGTGCTTGATAAAAAACTTGAGATAGCGTAGCCAAAGTTCGCAAAAAGAGTCCCGCAGCTGCGGGACTCTTTTTGCTTTACGAGGTTGTAAATGTATCTTCGCCGGGCCAGGGACAACGAGTCATACAAAGAGTATAGCAATTGTATTTGCCTTTTGCCTTCGCTATGCTACATTCGCTCTTCAGTGGAGAGGTCGCATAGTGGCCTAGTGCGCTCGCTTGGAAAGCGGGTATACCGCAAGGTATCGAGGGTTCGACTCCCTCCCTCTCCGCCAACGACATTTTGATATTAAAAGAAAAGCCCGCCACAGCGTGTGACGGGCGGGAAGGGCTTTTTTAGTAACTGGGCACGCTTATTGCGTTCTCGGACATGTGTTGCGACTGCAACTGATCTTCTGGTGGGTTATACAATTCAAGCGGTAGCGCGCCTGCACGTTTGAAACGCATGACATCCTTCTTATGAAGTAGAAAAATGTGTACATTATGGTTGTCTGCAAGTTGCCGACAAATTTGGTGCGGGAGCTTATCCTCGCTGCGGCCTTTCAGTTCCAAACCATGGATGAGCCAGTGATGGGTAGTGGGGCACTCTTCATCTGGCCAAAGATACGGCTTGTCGAAAAGAAAATCTGGGCTAAACACATTGATAATACTGTCGGGGGTCTGAATTGACGTCAGGAGCGGAAACCGTACATGGTGACGGTAGCCAATCCCCTGCCGTGTGAGGAGTTCGGCGACATGAATCTCACTCTTCGATTCAAACCGCAAACCATGGTGGTCAATTTGCTTCGCCTGACCTTCGCGGCGTTTGGTGTAGTATTGCTGGCCATTCACTTCAACGCAGTTACCGTAAAACTGTATAGATGTCCGACGCGGATCGTATGTCCCCGCGTGGGTGTTGGGCATAGAAACCTCCTTGTGGTTTTGCCGATTAGGGTTTGTCAAAGTTCTGTTTGTTGACCGCATCCTAACACAGGCTCTAAAAAAGAAAAGCCCGTCGTATATGTACGGCGGGCAGAGTTTTTAGGAGTGGCAGGCAATGAGTTGCAAAGGCAGGCGTTGCCGTAGGTAGTATGGCCGAATATCCGAACGGGATAGAACGAGTATTGGTATCTTGAAAGCTTTCCACAAACCAAGGGATTGTTCAATCCATTTTGGGCGGAGGGGGCTTTGGCCTTTCACTTCAATGCCCCAAACACGGGAACCCTTGTACGGTTCGCCATTCCACTTGTGGGGCACCTTCAGAACAAAGTCAGGAATCCAACCAGGAAAATTCACCAACTCGTAGTAAAAAGTAATTCCTTGGTTGGTCAAGAGCACTGCTAACCAATATTCTTCTTCGGTTTTATACTGAGCACCCATGAGGGTGTATGGATTCCGCAGTTTTTGAACACCCGTATTCTGTGGGAATGAAGTACCGTTCACCAGTACTTGATCACCAGTAAAAACGACTTCGGATCGACTGCGTTCGATCATTTCTTCATGGTGTGTGAAGGCATACCTCCTTGTTTGAGTTTGGTGGTTACTTGAGTTGTCAGTGAGCTTTGTCTTTCAAAAAATCCCGCGGGAACGCGGGAAAGAGACCTCCTAGATTTTTCGCAATTTGTGCCGTAACTTCTGGGCTTCCATGACCTTATTCTACCACTCCTGCCCTGGACTTCCAGCCTACAATTTTCGCTTCTCCATCGAAAGCGCACCATCCTGCAGCAATGCAAGGTAGCTGTGAAATTCCAGCTGTGGAAAACCTTACTTCTTCGTTTGATCCGAAAGCGGGGTAAACAAACGGGTATTCATGTTTAAAATACCGGCCAGGACGTGGAGGTTGGGCATGAGTTCTGGAACCTCAGCGCGGATGGTCTCCTGGGCAAAAAGGGAAAGAGACTTCGCCTTCTCTACTGCCAGATGCTTCTCGGGGCCGGCTTCATCCCGGTAGGCGCCAGAAGTGAGCAAAGCAACGCCCTCGGCTTTTGGAATGCGGCCAGCCTGCAGGTTATCAAGGAGGATTTTCGCTGCGGTTGCAAGAGGTTGGCCCAAGTTGTAACTAAACGGCCCAATGATAAGCGCCTTGTTCGGCAGATGCAGCCAATCAAATCCACGGCCAATGGCTAAAATTTGCTCTTTATGTTCGGCCTCGGCAATCGGTCGATTGGCCGCGCGGATTTGGGCGATGTGCTCCAGGTTGCCGCGCAGGAGTGGTAGAAGGTCATTCAACATCTGCCATTGCATATCTGGGTACAGCTGTTGGAGCTGCACGCGGAGCGCCTCATCCGTCAGCGTTTTATCCACAGTGGCAAGGTCGAGCACCTGAGCGTTGACCCCATGGAGTACCAGAGCATCACTGTCGGTTTCGATACCCACTTGGATTGGATACACCACCGTATGGGCCGTACCGAAAACTGTCTCTACTTGACCACGGAGTTTTTCGGTATACACACGGGCAGCATGGGTATCGTACGCAAAACCCTTACAACCCCGATGCTTCTCCCCCGCCGACCAGTGGTACGTCACTAGGATGACACAGTTCCGCCCACGACTTATAGCATACCGTACCCAGTCGTTGACGAGCTCGCCAAAAAACGGCCAGCCCAAATCGAACTGCCCGCCGATATTGCGGAACGGCTGGATGATGCCGACCGGCGTGTGGGTAATAAAGGGCAAGTTCAAGCGCCCGTCCATGCACTTGAGTGCGGCAATTTCGGTCGGGTGAATTTCGCGGTACTGTCGGCGCGCCAGTGTTACATCCGAACTGGAGTAGATAGCGCTCTGTTCGCGGTTCCGCTGGATGAGGAAGTCGATGATGGATGACATAGGTAATGCAAAAATGGAATACAGAAAAGTAGTGTATGAGTAAAACCGTAAAATGTCAATGCATAAAAAATGACCGACGGTGGTGTACGTCGGTCGGAAATGACTAGGCAGCAATTCTGTACACTGCCTCTTTGGTTTTGGCTTCTACGAAATAGGTGTTTTTAATTCCATTTCCTTTGTGTACATGGAAAAGGAGAATGATGTCCTTTCGTGACCAACCGGTTGTTGCGGAAATAATATCCGCTGCCTCAATGGTGTGCCAGAGCACATCCTCGATACTCAAGCGACAGAGTCCGGCCATCCCACAGGGTGCATGGCTCGCCAGGAACAGGGTTTCGATCTTCTTCAAATCGCGACTGACCTGGATACCTTCCATGAGCTGCGCATCAATCCGATACTTCTTCGGAATAGGTACATTCGGATTGACTCGTAAGGCACCACCATTGAAACATTGCAGGTGGAGCCGTTCGGTGCATCCGAGCTTATTGACAATGTGGGTGAGTACATCCCACGAATGGTCGGCATCACCGCAGCACAGCAATATTGCGCCATTATGCGTCCGGCCTAATACCTTGGCACTGTCTACCTTTACCAGGACGCCCTGGGTCTTCCAACGTTGCACCGTACATAGTTCTTGCTCGGTCAGCGCTCGTCCATGATCCATGCAAACCTCCGGGTTCTATGATTTTTTACAAAGTACTATTTCAAGGAAGTTCTCATGCTACCGAATATGGCAACTTTGTCAAGGGTAGCAAAAAGCACCCAGGGGTTACCGGGATACTACCAACCCGTACCCGATTTACGATGCGACTACCCCGGCTCCACTACCCGCGTTCGACACATAGGTAATAAGCAGTATGGCCACAAAAACCGCACTGGTGAATATTACCCAGTGAGTCGGCCCATGCGCCCAGTGCTCGTGCCACTTGTTGTACCAGCCAATATTTTTACGGAGGTAGGTGTGCATAGTGCGTTACTCCCCTTTCGGCTTTTCTAATTCCAGTGGTTCAATCTTGCCACCGACATCGGCAATTTTAAAAACGTCTTTGTCCACCTTCTTAAACTCTTTATACGCCGTGTTGTAGGCATTTACCGTAGTACCGAGGTTATTGCCGAGCTTGAGCATGTACGCATCATAAGCCGAAATATGCTTGCCCAGCTGCTCCACGTTTTTCCGAATTTCTTTGGCTGACTCTTCAATTTGCATAGCGCGCAAGCCTTCCAGAACGGTTTGCAAATAGGCCAGGAACGACGTGGGCGAGACAATGATGACGTGGTACTTGTTGGCCGCGCGCTGGATGAGATTTTCGGTATCTTCCGTAAGCGCCCCAACTTTATTCACCAGCAAGTCGTAGTAAATGGCTTCGGACGGAATAAACATGAAGGCAAAATCCATGGTGTCTTCACTGGGCCTTATGTACTTGGCAGTTTCTTGAATGCGAACCTTCAGGTCGTTGACGAACGCTTTTTCTAATATCTTCTTCTCGCTCTCCACGTGCGTGGCGGCCATGCGGTTGTAATTCTCCAGGCTGAACTTGGAATCGATGGGTACCAGCCGGTCTTTAATCTTCACCACGGCGTCTACAATCTCGCCGTCTTTGAACTTGTACTGCATCTGGTAGCTGCCCGGCGGCAGCACGTTCTTGAGCAAGCTATCCAAAAAGTACTCACCGAGTATGCCGCGCTGCTTGGGGTTTTGCAGAATATCCTGCAAATTACGGAGCTGGTCGCTGAAGTTGAGCACTTGTCGGTTGGTCTCGTCCAGTTTGGTCAGCTTTTCGGTAACATCCTGCACAATCTTGGTAGACTGGCCAAACTGCTGCTGCAGGGCTTTGGTGGATTCGCCCAGCTTGGCATCCAGCACGCGGGTCTGCTCCGTGCTCTTCTCGTTGAGTTGCTGCAAGCGCTCTTCCATCCGGATGAGCTTTTCGTGCATTTGCGGGTCTGCGTTAGTCCCGCCCTTACCCATGCGGGCGTACAGCAAACCAATACCGACGAGTACGAGTATGGTGAGAACAATGGCGATGATTTCCATATGGGCATTCTACCCTACCCCCTGCCTCGGGGAAAGCTGGGCTTGACTCTCTCGTGCAATTCGGTACTATGGAGCCTTCCGAAACCAAAAACCTCACCAAAAAACCGCGTCCAGGAAGGGCGCAAGAAATGGAGTTCGTATGACGACTGGTTTGTTCAGTTTCAGTACTGATCACCCTATCCCGAACACGCAACCGACTCGGGGGAAAGATGGGGTACCTCTCAAACCAGAGATCATCGCCGATACTCGAGGGGGCAAACCCTCGTTTCGCGGCAGCCGCACTGATTGCGGCAGTAAAGTGAAATCCGGCCCCCACCATGGGAACGGACACCGGTAGGGTTCTCCTACCAAACCAACCTTCACCGCGTTCCACCTGGAGCGCGGTCTTTTTTACGGGAGCGCGAAGAAATTCTCCGCATTCACCGTGGTTTGCTCTTCCACCACGCTCACCTGCAGGCCTTTCACCTCGGAAATTTTCTGCGCCACGTACTGCACGTACAGCGGCTCGTTGCGTTTGCCGCGAAACTGCTGGGGCGCCAGGTACGGTGCGTCCGTCTCTACCATGAGCCTGTCGAGCGGTGTAAATTTTACAATATCGAGGAGCTGCTTGGCATTCGGAAACGTAATGATGCCGGTGAACGAGAGCAGGCATCCCGCATCGAGGAATTTCTTCGCCGTGTCGAGATCGCCGGTGTAGCAGTGCACCACGCCGCGGGTGTAGTTGGCGTGTTGCATAACTTCTAGCAAATCCAGATACGCACCTTGCGGATTGTCTTTGCTGGCGCGCACGTGCAGGATGAGCGGCTTGTCCACTTCTTGAGCTAGCTGGATATGCTGCAGGAAAACATCTTTCTGCTTTTGCTTGAATATTTTTTCATCTACCCCATCCGGAATGCGAAAATAATCTAACCCGCACTCGCCGATTGCGACGACGCCGGGCTGCATTGCAAGATGTTTATAGTACGCGTGGTCAAACTGCTCTTCACGGGTGTTGAACGATGATTCTTCTTCATCCACGTGCTGGCTGTGCAAGTGCACGGGGTGGATGGCCACGGAGGCAAAAAGTTTACCTGAATATTTCTGCGCCAAGTCTACGGCGACCTTGCTCGTGTCCCGCTGCGTACCAATATTAATGACACGCATATCCGCATCCAACGTACGCTTGATGACCGCGTCGAGGTCATCCTTGTATGCGTTGAAGTTGAGGTGGCAGTGCGTGTCGATGAGGGGCATAGCTTCACTTTACCATGACCAACAATGCAAACGAATTACCACCCCGCCTCGGTCTGCTAACCTCGGCACCCCTCCTCAACCGAGGAGGGGAGGCAAAATACCTGAACTCTAGACTCTCTTCCTTTTAAAAAGTAAGGATAATTTAGTAGTCCGGGGGTTTGGGGGCGAAACCGCGTACCTAGTAAATACTCACCGAAGATTGCTACAGAATGAGCATGTGGAGCCCCCAACGTTCTTTTGGGTCACCTTTTCTGACGCCAGAAAAGGTGACATGCCGTGATTCGACAATTGTAACGGTATAAACATCTGGTCGTTCACCTAAACAACAGCAAGATCCCTGCCTACCGGTAGGCAGGCCGGATCGGTGTCCGGCATGACAAAGAAAAAAGATTGCTTCGCTGCGCTCGCAATGACGGATGAGAAGCTGCTATACTTCCTGCATGCCTAACACCCCCGCGCCAGCCCCGCAGAAGAAACTCCGCGTTGGTTGGTTCACGTTCAGCTGCTGCGAAGATAGCACCGTTATTTTCACCGAGCTCATGAACGAGCGCTGGCAGACGTGGAAGAAGCTCATCGACTTCCGCCACGCCCGCGTGCTGCAGGCGAACAACGTCATGGACCAGATGGACGTGGCGTTCATTGAGGGTGCGCTTAATACCCCGTCGCACGTGGCGAAAGCCAAGGAAATCCGGAAGCTCGCGACCATGGTGGTGGCCATTGGCGCCTGCGCCTGCACTGGCTTGCCCTCCACCCAGCGCAACACCTTCACTGCCGAGCAGCAGGAGGCAATTCAGCCGCTGGTCGAGAAATTCGAATTCCTACCCAAGGGCCAGAAACTCGCTGAAGCAATAACTGTAGACGCCATAGTCCCCGGCTGCCCAATGGATGAGAAGAAATTCCTGGCCATCATCGATCTGGCCTTGAAGAAGTTCGGCATCGTCACCTAGGCGCTATGCACACCGTTGACCTCTCACTGACGAAAGAATTAACGAAAGTGGAAGGTGCCGCCGTCCTTGATGTGCAGATTCGCGGCGGCAAGGTGCAGTCCTGCAAGTTCGGGATTACCGAATCCAAACGCTTCTACACCCAGGCCATTCGGGGCAAGCCGTACAAATCTGTACCGGCACTGTTAGCGCGTATCTGCGGCACGTGCTCCAACGCCCACCTCATCTGCAGCATCGAGGCGTGCGAGCATGCCTTAGGCATTGTGCCCACAGCGCAGAGCATGGCCATGAAAAAACTCACCATGGCGGGCTTGAACATCCGCGACCATGCCCTGCACCTGTACCTCTTCGTCCTGCCAGATATGTGGGGTAAGGATAACTTCCTCAGTTTCGATGAGAACGATCCCGAGCAGCACCAAATCCTTCACGATGCATTCGACATTAAGGCGGCGGGGAATCTCCTCTCCATTGTCATTGCTGGCCGCAGCGTCCACGCCATTAATCCCATGATCGGTGGCTTTCTCAACGTCCCCACACCGGCACAAGTCGAAGAGCTCATTCATACACTGGAGCACGTCCGACCGGCTGTGCTGCGGACGATCGATCGGTTCGCGAAGTCCGAATTCCATTTCGATCGCAAGACGCACTTCATGGCGCTTGTCGCTAATCCGTTCAGCTACCTCGATGGCCATATCATAAGCGACCGAGGCGACTACATTTCGGAGGCAGACTACCGCGACCACCTAGAGCACGTCGTCATCCCCTACTCCCAGGCGTCGGGCTACGCATTCAAAGGCGCGTCCTTCATGGTCGGCGCCCTGGCCCGTATCAACCTTTCCAAAGACACACTCAACCCCAAGACCAAGGCGAGCGTCCCCACCGTCCTCACGCGCTTCCCCTCGACGAACATCTACGACAACAACCTGGCACAAGCCATCGAGCTTCTCCACTGCGTCGATGAATCAATTGACATCCTGCAATCGACGAAATTCAAGAAAGAACCGCTGGTTCCCGCCGCACACCCATCGGGCACGGGCATTGGCGTCATCGAAGCGCCGCGCGGCACGCTCTACCATAAGGTGAGCATTGGGGCTGACGGAAAAATTATCGACGGTGACATCATTGTGCCCACCGGCCAGAACCAAATCAACATCGAGCAGGACATGGCCCGCCTGGTGGAAGAACTCCTGCCGAAAGACCCAACGGCAGACCAAATCCAGCACGAGATTGAGAAGCTCATTCGGGCCTACGATCCGTGCATGAGCTGCGCCTCGCACTTCCTCACGCTCAAACTTTCGGGAGTGCAGCTGCGATCTGCCTGATTGCCTCGTCGGGTTGGAGTGTAGAAGGTACCCCAACCACAATCACGTGGCCGAGTTTACCGACTTTCTTCAGGAACTGCAGCTGGCTGAGCAAGTCCAGGTCGTGCATACTCACCCGCGGTGCAGCATCGAAGAATTCTAAATCCTTGAGCACGGTTACGGTGTTGAGGCCTTTCACTGTGTCCACGACGACGAGCGGATCTGGTACATCATCCCACTCCTCCATGGGGTCACGCACGCGGAACACGAGGTCTGGCCGCTGGCGTTGCAGCTGGGGCAAAATTTTCAATGGCAAACTATCTTCTGCCAAGTCAATGTTGCCGAAGACCCAGACATCCATGGCTAGAGCGTTGGGTTAGTCAGGCGAAGCGCAAGGTCGGTGTAGTGCTTGAGAAATAGCAGACTCGCTGGTGGAATGACCTCACAAATCACCCCCCAGTGAAGAGTGACAATGTCGCCGACCTTCATCTCATCCAGTGAGCCGTCTTCCTCTAACCGACGGCGGAGTTTTACGCTCACGGCCGGCCCGAGCAAGAGCTTCTTCTCGTGCTGGGCCAAGGGCTGGCGTTGCACAGTCACGGATGGACCATCGAGGGTAGCTACCGTACCCCAGCTCACCCGGCACGAGTCCATGCTCTCTAGGGTGTGCAGCTTGGCGTCGTGGCCCGTCCGCTTGTACGCGTTGAGCACGTGGACGTTGTGGTGCATACGCGCGCCCTGGCCGAGCTTTGCAATGAGCTGGTCGAACTCGCGCGTCTTGTACTTCCGCTTCAGATCGAGCGTATCCCGCAGGTGGCGGTAGAAACGTTGCTGCGGGATGGTCTCGAGCAAGGCATTCCCCACCCAGTACGCCTCCACCACGCGATCATCGAATGGGTCGACGATGCCATTGGAGTGCGCAATCTCCTGCAGGTACGGGTACAAGGTCTTGAAGCCCTGCATGAGGTACTGCAAGCCCGGATCAGTTGAGCCGGCTTCGAGGTGCGCAAAAACTTCTCGGTTGGCATCTGGGCCGCAGAGGTGCAGGCGGTTCGGGCCAAAGCCGTAACGCGCTGCCCGCGTTACGCCGTCACGCGTCGCGACGAGTGGTTGCGGGTTGAGCATTCGGTTGAACCGTAACGTTTGCGGCGCGGCGTGTTGCCCATATGAAGAGCGCGACGCCAGCTGTCACGAGCGCGCCCGAAAACCACTGCTTCCCAGTCATAGGTGCTTTGTGGAACGTGCCCGAGAGCAGTGCAGTGATGAAGGTTGCCGGCACGAGCAAACTGGCGACGAGCGAGGCGGGTGCACGCTTGAGCGCGCTGTACCAGGTGAGGACGTAACCGAAAAGGAGCAAGCTCGGCAGCACGACCCAGCCCCACTGCGTAAAGTTAAGCGCGCTAACCATACTCAATTTGCCTTGGGCAATAACCACGCCAAGTAAGACCAACGAACCCAGGAACATGCGCGCGGCAACGACGGTAAGCGTTGAAAGGTTTGCGAGCGCCTTCTTTGCAATCACATTTTCCACTGCCCAAAGTAACGTCGCGCCGAGTACCATCCATTCCCCTTTGCCCATGTGAAAGTTATTGAGTCCACCCAAAGCAAACGTACCACCGAGGAGGAGAGCGATTGCCACACCATGCCAGTACAAAAATTTTTCTTTGAGGCTAAACCAAGCAAGCACTGCAACCCACACGAACAACGTTTTATGGATCACGCTGGCGTGCACGGCTGTGGTCTGCGTAAGGCCGTTGAAAAACAATAGGAACGGCACGCTGCCGCCAACTACCGCGATAGCAATAAGCTTGTACCAATCGGTGCGTTTGAGCTCGCGCAGTTCCTTCCACTTCACGAACAGTACGACGAGGCCAATGATGAGGAGACCCACGATTGCGTTCTTCAGGAAGGTGAATACCGTGGCGTTCTTCACCACCGTGACGCTAAGCTTGGCCACAAAGTTCGAGACGCCAGAGATCGCTGCAGTGCCGAGAGCGAGGAGGATGCCAGTGCGGAGGGTTTTGGTCATATACTTTTTTCATTGTCATTGCGAGGAGCACCAGCGACGAAGCAATCTTGCTGTACACAGCGGGATTGCCACGCCCTTCGGGCTCGCAATGATATTAGGAGAATTGCTTGGTTATGTAAGAATGAAGTTCAGTTATTAGCACCCGCTCCTGCTCCATGGTGTCCCGGTCGCGGACAGTGACGGCATTATCCTTCTCCACGGTTTCAAAGTCAATGGTTACACAGTACGGCGTGCCAATTTCATCCTGGCGGCGGTAGCGGCGGCCAATGGACTGCGTGTCGTCGTACCACGTTGTAAAATCTTTATTGATGAGCGACTGCACTTCTTTGGCTTTGGTAGCGAGTGGTTCTTTTTTGGAGAGCGGTAGAATTGCGACCTTGATTGGCGCGAGGTGCTTGTTCAGCCGTAGCACGACTTCCTTCTCCTTGTTCGCTTCGGTGGTGGTGGAGCGGCCACCTTCCACTTCATCGTACGCGTCAATGAGGAACGCGAGCGCGGCACGGTCCACGCCCGCCGACGGCTCGATGCAGAACGGCGTGATATCTCCTTTCGCTTCTTCATCGCGGAAGGTTTGACCGTGGGCCTTCAGGTCAAAGTCTGTGCGGTTGGCTACACCCATGAGCTCTGACCAACCTTTTTCTCCGGCAGGGCCGGATCCGGCTCCGCCGGAAAATGGAAAATGATATTCAATATCGGTCGTTGCCTTGGAATAATGTGCAAGCTCGGCTTTGGGCTGGTCGGTGAAGCGGATATTCTCTTTCTTCATGCCCAAGTCTAGGAACCACTGCATGGATTCCTTGCGCCAGTAATCAAACCACTGGTCATCCTCGCCAGGCTTGCAGAAGTACTCCAGCTCCATCTGCTCGAACTCGCGCGAGCGGAAGATGAAGTTGCCGGGGGTAATTTCGTTGCGGAAGGCTTTGCCAATCTGGCCAATGCCGAACGGTAGCTTGAGGCGCATGCTCTGCTGCACGTTCTGGAAGTTCACGAAAATCCCTTGTGCTGTCTCGGGCCGGAGGTAGGCGGTGGTTGCACTTTCTTCAGTGGAGCCGATGAACGTCTTAAACATCAAGTTAAAATTGGCCGGCTTGGTAAATTCCTTCCCGCCGCAATTCGTACATGTTTTACCAACATCATCCGCCTTGAAGCGTTGGTGACACTTCTTGCACTCCACCAGTGCATCATGAAAGTTCACCAAGTGTCCGCTCTGTTCAAAAACTTTTGGGTTGGTAACAATGGACGAATCCAGTCCCACCACATCGCTGCGCTGCTGCACGAAACGCTTCCACCACTCCCGCTTGATGTTGTTCTTCAGCTCCACGCCCAGCGGCCCGAAGTCCCAAAAACCGCCTAGGCCGCCGTACACTTCGGCAGTGGGGAAAATGAAACCGCGGCGCTTGGCGAACGAAACCAGGGTGTCCATGGTAACTGGCATAGTACCTGTACTGTACGGTTTTTTGGGCTTTTGGACAAGAAAATAGGCGCCCCACAAGTAGAGCGCCTAACAAGAAGCTTATTCAGCAATAGCGAGAATCACGCCGGATGGCATAAGCTTGAAACCCATCCAGTTGAAGAACAGGTTAAACCGTTCTCCCTCACCTTGGGCATAGGCGATGAAGGGGTGTCCGCCCTGTTCATGGCAGGCCCCGCACAAGCTTAGCACCGGCTTATCCGCCCACCATTTTGGGAACTTTTGATGGAACACGCGTGTCTCCGCAAGATTCGGGCGACGGAGTTTGAAAAACTCTATCTTACCGATCCCCTCAAGCACTTCCGCGGTTGTGAGCATGCGTTCTGGATCGACGAGGCGATACGTAACCTTACGCGAACCACTCCTATCAATAGGAAAGTGTGCGCGGGTGATCAACGGATGTCGATTGAAGTATTCATTATCAATCGACCAATTCGCAGGATCGTCATAATCGACGACTGACTTGTCCATGAACGATGATAAAACGTGCATTCTATACTCCTTTGTCTGTTTGGGTTTTTTGTTTGTGCTCCTGTAGTACCACCTCGACGAATCTACGTCAATAGCAAAAAGGACGTCTCAGGGAGACGTCCTTACCATAGAGAGCAGGTATCCAGATTCGAACTGGAGACACACGAGAATAGATCCCGTTGCTCTACCGCTGAGCTATACCTGCGGTGTATTTTATACCAGCGGTTGACTACTACTTCCCACCGAAGAAACTCTTACAAACTTAAGTGGAAATTTCGCTTTTGCCGCTGGTGTTGCCAGAGATTACCTGGTCACTTCATGGTTGTCAACCTAATGCTAGATAGTTCGAAGCGCGTACCGAAAGTGCTCAACTGCTTCTTTGCAATTCCCGGCACTCAGCGCGGCTTGGACTGTCGCGAGCGTAGCCAACGTCGAAGGACTGGAGAAATCAACCATCCCCAGCGGGTCAATTGCCGAAAGCTCTTGCACGAGCGGTATGAGGTCGAACTGTGCTTCTTTAGCAATCCGGGTAGCGTGCTGCCGCTGTATGGGATCATGCGTGGCACTAGAAATACTGTAGTGCACAACTTCCAATTGCACGCGTAACCGACGCAGACGCAGGCTTGCTAGTGCTGTGGTCAGCAGCGTCCTGGCTTGGTCCAGACGATCTGCACGGATGTACCGAGCCGCGGTAACGAATTCGCGTACCACGTGCTGGAATGTTGCGCTGAACGGCTTGACCGAAATTGAGTCCAGAGCCCGAACGAATTGGTCAAGCTGCTCGGCAGTGAGCTCCCGCCGCCGAGTACGAACGATATGCCAATGCGCCAAGATTTGATTGAGGAAATCCTCGACTATCAGCACTTGCGTCTCGAACATCGCAAGGCCAAGCCGCACGGCTTGGCGGCGCCCAGCGTAGATTTCAGCAATGTCGACTACGCTCGATTCACGGTGGATGAGATTCCCCACCGCGGCGAGCATCCGTAAGCACGACGCGCTGCTGTTCACTCGGTTGAGCGAGTCCACGCCTTTCCGCGTCACGATGAGACGGTCGAGCGCAGATTGCTTTGCTTCGTTCTTCACCTGCAAGCCAATGGCGCCAACGACCTGGTCGACGAGCGACTCGATGCGACCAATGAGTTCTTGAAAATTATCTTTCCGTAAACCCAAGACCACACCATGGAGCGCCTGGCAGTACCCAAGCGCGGTCGTTAGGCGCGGAACCTCATTCATCTCATACCGATCCAGTACATGGCTCAGCGCTCGGTGCAGTTCATATAGGTCTTCGAATACTGGGTAGGAAACGTCTGTCGCTTGAAACGACAAACGCTTCTTGTCTTTGAACGCTCGTCGTTCGGCGAGTAATGGCCAGCGTGGCATGGTGAGCTTGCCAACGTGTGTTGGCCAACTCTGCGCTTCGACAATGACGTACACCCGAGTATGGTAGAACGGACGCGCAATGACATCATGCACAACCTCCTGCCCCAAAACCGAAAGTTTGACTGGATACCCAAGAAAATAGGTACTATGCACGTTCACTCCTTTCAATTTTCAATTGACTATTTTGTGCACCTACCCTACGCAAAAAGACCTGGCGTGTCAATGGAAAATCTGGCATAATGGAAAAGAATAGTGCTTGAAATCCCCGAATTGTGCCATACTTTAGC
>JBBTRK010000007.1:0-57314 GCA_038065235.1 Patescibacteria group bacterium | reverse complement strand
CATTTATTATCTATCCGTGAGGTTCTTGGTAACCTTTATTATTATCTAAGAGGACGGCTTGACAAAATTGACGCAAGCTGCTAGATTTACCAATCACAAAAACAGAAAGGAGTTTGGTTATGCGAGCATTACGATCATTTTTTACGCGATGCCCATTCTGTGGCTCACGAGTATTCATCCTAAAATTTATTTGTAAAAATTGCGGCCGGTCGCCGTTTAGCAGCTAAGCGTACCGCCAAATGACTACATGAAGAGTGTGACATAATCACACTCTTTTTTTATTCCTAGCTTAGAACTGCAGATCTTCCTCCATGCGCTTGTAGGCGTGAATCTCGTCTTCGGTAAACCAGTTTGCAATTTCGTGCTTGGCTTCTGCTGGCGTCTCGGAAGCGTGGATGATGTTGTGCACCGAGCGCTTCTCCTTGTTCGCCGCAGCTGCGGAATCCACCGAGTAGTCGCCGCGAATGGTACCCATATCTGCCATGTAGGGCATGGTCATACCAGCAATCTTCCGCACCATATCCACGGCGTGAACACCCTGCACGACCATTTTCACCACCGGGCCAGAGATCATAAAATCCAGCAGCCAACCGCGCACCATTGTGCCAATCTTCAGAAGGTCAGTCGTTCCTAACTCGCCTTCAAGATCGTAGCCGTATTTCTCGTAGGTCTTCGCCGTCTTTTCCCCCACCCGGCTTGTCCAGGCAACATCCTTGGGGTAGTGGTTATCCATCTCTTCGCGTGTCGCCCAAATCATCTTCAGGGCAATGACCTTCAAACCCCGCTGCTCAAAGCGATGGATTGTGTCGCCAATAAGGCCACGCTTCACGCCGTCTGGCTTGACCAGAACGAGCGTCCGCTCTTCACGTGGGTGTGGAGTTGCCATAGAGAAATGGATTACCCTTTGAGAATACCTTTCACCTTGTCCACGATTGCCGCGGGGGTGAAGTTGGTCTTGATGAAATAGTCGGTTGCCCCGAGCTCACGGCCTTTTTTCACGTCTTCTTCCTGGCCAAGATTAGTGAGCATGATGACTGGCGTATTCTTGAAGCTCGCATCTTTCCGAAGCTCGGTGAGTACTTGAAAACCGTCCATTTTTGGCATGATGATGTCGAGCAGGATGATATCTGGCTTCTGCTTCTTAACCATTGCTAAACCCTCAGCCCCATCCGCGGCGTGCCTAATGTCGTAGCCTTCTTTAGTGAACTTAGTCGTGTACATCTCGGCGATCAGCGGATCGTCTTCGATGAGCGCGACAATGGGTTTCGGGGTTGCCATAGGTTTACCCTACCATGGGTTTTTCCCTCATGCAATTACGCCAATCCCTCGGCTAAAAGGTTCATATACCCGCTCTCGGCTTCGTAGCCAGCTGCGGCCTGGAAGATGGCGCCTTCCCCAAACCGCGGGCCAATGAACTGGCCACCGACCGGCAGCTTGTGGGCAAAGCCAATCGGGATGGAAATTGCAGGTAAGTTGGCGATGTTCGCCGGGACGGTGAATATGTCCGAGAGGTACATGGTGAGCGGATCGTTGAACTTCTCCCCCAGCTTGAACGCCACGGTCGGGGTCGTGGGACCAAAAATTACGTCCACGTTACGGAACGCTGCGGCGAAGTCCTGTGCCACCACGTCCATGAGCTCGTGCGACCGGTTGTAGTACTTTTCAGCGTACCCTTTGGAGAGCGTGTACGTGCCCAGAATGCTTCGCCGCTGCGCTTCCTGGCCGAGGCCGTGGCTGCGGTTTGCGGTGGTGAACTTCTCAAATGTCGGCCCGACGGGTGACTGAGCCACGCCATACCGAAGCCCGTCGTAGCGGGCGAGGTTCGAAGACACTTCGCTGGTAACAATGACGTAGTACAACGCCAGGGAGAGCTTCGCCGAGGGGATGGTCAGGGGTACAATTTTTGCCCCGGCTTTCTCCATGAACGCTAAGGCTTCCTTGACTCGGGCTATGACCTCTTCGTCCATGCCCTCGAGCATGGCTTCTTCTAAATAGCCAATGCGCAAACCAGAAATACCCTTTGCAAGCACCGTATGGTTTACCGCTGCTTCCTCCAGAGTCGTTGCGTCGTATGCATCACGGCCAACGATTGCCTGATATACGCTGAACGCGTCTGAAACATTTCGGGCAAAAGGCCCAATCTGGTCGAGTGACGAGGAAAGCGCAATAAGCCCATGTCGTGAGACCCGACCATAGGTTGGCTTCAACCCAACCACGCCGCACAAACTAGCGGGTTGCCGGATAGAGCCGCCCGTATCTGACCCAAGGGAGACAAGCGCTTGCTGGCTGGCCACCGCCACGGCCGAACCACCCGACGAGCCGCCGGGAACACGCGTCGTGTCCCACGGGTTTGCGGTTTGCTGGTAAGCGGAATTTTCGGTTGAGGAGCCCATGGCAAATTCATCCAGGTTGGTCTTGCCCAAGATAACCGCGCCGCTGTCTGTCACTTTTTGCACGGCAGTGGCGGTGTAGGGGGCAATGTAGGAATCAAGGATTTTCGACGCGGCAGTGGTGCGCGTCCCAGCCAAACACATATTGTCTTTAATAGCGATGGGAACGCCGAAGAGGCCTGTTGGCTTCTCCCCTTTTCGGAGCCGCTCATCCAGCACGTCGGCCTGAGACATCGCCGCTTCACCCAGCACGGTGAGGTACGCGTGCAGAGACCCATCACGTTTCGTAATGCTGTCTAGGTAGGCGCTGGTCACTGCTTCCACGCTCAACTCCCGCTTGCTGTATGCCGCGTGGAGCTCGACGATTGATAGGTGCTTCACGTCCATACTAAATAGTAGGTGGTGAGGCAACGAGTCTGCCCTCACGGTGCGGTGCTTGCGCAGTGAGATCGGCACTCGCTGATGGTGATGTGGTGTCTGCACGCAAATCTAATGGTGTCACGGAACGCCGTGGCAAGTGCGCAGCAACCTGACCCGCATCTCCCTGGTTTATTTGGTCTAGATAATCGAGCACATCCGAAAGTTGCTCGGCGAACGTGTGTCGCTGGCCTGGAGTGAGGTCCAAACGGGCGAGCTTCCCTAAGTGCGCGATGTCTTCATCAGAGAGGTGCATAGGGCTATTGTAGCAGTTTTCGGAAAGCTGATTCATCCAGGATACGGACACCGAGCTGAGCCGCTTTGCTGGCTTTCGAGCCAGGATCCTCACCCACGACGACGAAATCGGTTTTCTTGGAAACGCTACTCACCCACTTCCCACCGGCTTGCCGAATTACTTCTTTCGCTTCATCGCGGCTGAAGTGTTTAAGTGAGCCAGTTACGACTATGCTCTTCCCAGCGAGCGGCCCACGCCCGACGTGCTTAGTTTCAGCTTTGACGGTGACACGGTCGAGGAGCTGGTCGAGGTGCTTCTGCGTTTCCCGATCAGCGAAGTAATCATGCAAGCTCTGCGCCACGGTCTCGCCGACGTCATGCACCGTAAGGAATCTCTCGAGCGACGCTGACCGAATCTTCGCGAACGTGCCGAAGTGCTCAGCCAGGTCGTGGCTGGTCTGCTCGCCCACGTGCCGTATGCCGAGCGCGTTGAGGAACCGCCAGAGCTCCACGCCATGACGAACAGCTTGGATACTTGCCACAAGATTTTCTGCGGACTTCTCGGCGAACCTCTCCAGGGGCGCTAGCTCCTTCTCCGTTAGGTCAAAAAGGTCAGCTGGGGTGCGGAGCAAATCTGCATTCCACAGCTGCTCCAGAATTTTCGGCCCCAGGCCGTCAATGTTCAGCGCGTTCTTGGAGACAAAGTGCTGCAGCTCCTCCATGCGCTGGGCAAAGCAGTGCTTGTTCGTGCAGTAGTAGGCAACTTCACCTTCCGGGTGGACAACCTTAGAGCCGCACGCCGGACAGGTCTTTGGCATTGCAAAAGTTTTCTCCTTGCCTGTACGGAACTTCGGCAGCACCTGCACCACATCGGGAATGACGTCGCCAGCTTTCTCCAAAATAACCGTGTCACCAATGCGGACATCTAGCCGGCGAATTTCGTCCAGGTTATGCAGCGTGGCACGGGAAACGGTTGAACCGGCCACCAGCGTCGGCCGCAGGTGTGCTACTGGGGTGAGCGCGCCCGTGCGGCCGACCTGCACCTGGATATCCTCGACGATGGTGGCCGCTTGCTCAGCTGGGTACTTGTACGCAATTGCCCCGCGTGGCGTCTTGCCAATTATGCCGAGCTGCTTGAACGTTGCCAGCTCGTTTATGCCAATGACATTCCCGTCCATCCAGAACGGGAGGCGGGCACGGAGCTTGGCAATATCGTTGTGGTACGTTTCGATGTCAGCGATCGTGCGACAGAGCCGGTTGTGCTTGCCGCTCTGAAAACCAAGGTCGGCTAAGAGTGTATGAACAGCCTCGTGCGTACTTAAGCCCACGTCGGTGACCAGGTCGTACGCCAAGAACGAGAGTTTACGGGATGATGTCACTTTCGGGTCGAGCTGTCTAATAGCGCCGGCTGCGGCATTACGCGGGTTGGCAAAAGACTGCTCGCCGCGCTTCTGCAGGGCAACATTGAGTTGGTCGAATACTTTTTTCGGCATGTACGCCTCGCCACGGACTTCAATATCTCTGGGCAGTGCTTTGGATACTTTCCGTAATCGCAGTGGAATTGCCTCAATGGTCTTGGTGTTCATAGTCACGTCTTCGCCGATGCGGCCATCACCGCGTGTCGCGGCGCGGACGAGCACACCATCACGATACGTCAGGCTCAAGGCTAGGCCGTCAACTTTCAGTTCGGCAAAGTACGTCGGCTTGGTACCAGGTGGGAGAAGTTTTGCCACACGCTTCTGCCAATCCACAACTTCCTCAAACACAAAAACATCGTTCAGCGAGAGCATGGGTACGTCGTGTGGGGCTTTCTGGAACTTGGCCAACGGCTCTCCGCCCACGCGCTGGGTCGGTGAATCAGGAGTGACGAAATCGGGAAACTGGGTTTCCAGCTCCTGTAGCTCGTGCTTCAGGGAGTCCTGCGCGGCATCCGAAATTTCTGACCGATCCAGCACGTGGTACTGGTAGCGATAGTGGTCTATCTGCTCCCGGAGCTTAACGATGCGGATTTTGGCTTCAGCTTTCGTCATACAGTAAGTATATATTCCTTACCCCATTCATGGGAGAAGGGCACTGGTTTATTCCTCCTCCCTCTCCCCTTTGCGGGAGAGGGAACGAGGGAGAGGGGCTAGTAAGGCTCGTTGAATTTCTTCCATTACTCCTTGCAAGTTATTTTCAACATTGTTACTCCAAAATCGTAGGGTTCGAAAACCGATACTCTCCATATATGCATCTCTAATGTGATCTTTCGTGTGTTGTTTTGGTTCATCATGTCCGCCTCCATCAACTTCAATTATTAACCTTCTTTGCGGACAACAGAGGTCAGCAACGTAATGATCAATAGGATACTGACGATAAAACTTAAATCCAAGACACCGCTTTGCTCGGAGCTGCTGCCATAAACGATTTTCAGAAGGTGTTTCCCTCTTCCGTAATGATCGGGCGACTGAAGTTAAAGAATTACGCATTGAGCGTTTTTCCTCCTCTCCCGCCCCTCGACGTACTCGGGGCACCCTCTCCTGCCAGAGGAGAGGGAGGTGCCTGTTCTAAATATGTACCACCCAAGGTATGCTACAGAAACCATGCGTAAAGTATACCTCATCGTCGTGCTGGCGTTGACCGGCGGCCTCGCCGGCCTGGTGCTGTGGTACCAGCACGTTGGCGCACCGAATCAAACAGTCGCAACGCTCATCCCCGGTTCAACGGTGCGCCGTGAGCAAACGGTGACCTTTGCCGTCGTGGGTGATAACGAAGGTGACAACCCCGACTACCGTGACCTCATCAAGCAAATTGCAGCGGATCGAAATGTGCAGTTCCTTCTGCACGTTGGCGATACGACGAACCGTGGTGGGGCCACCGAACTGGCAGCCCTCCAAGCCCTCCATACCGAGCTCGGCCTCACTATTCCCGTCTACGCCGTCCCCGGCAACCACGACATCAAAGACGATAGCAACCGCAAAGCATTCCAAGCTACCTTTGGCGCGCTCCCCCGCAGCATCGATATCCAGAACCTCCACCTCGTCCTCCTGGATAATGCCGACCGAAAAATTGGTTTCCCGGCTGATGAGTTGGCGTGGCTGGAGCGCGATTTAGCTGACTGGCAGACTCGCCGACTTGCTGACTCACTCACCATCCTCGCCTATCATCGCCCCTTCGCCTACCCCTTGGCAGACTTCTTCGGCGATGACGAAACCCGAGCGTCTCGGGGAACGAATGAGCGCTTCCTCGCTATCCTGGCGAAGTTCCCAGTTCAGCACATCTTCACCGGTCACATCCACACTGCCATGGATTTCACCATGGTCACGCAAACCGACGCCACAAACCGGGCTACCCAAACCGTGCCAGTGACCATTTCGGGCGGGGGTGGCCAACCCATCCAGTCAGCCTTCGGCGGTCTGGTGAAAGAGAACTTCCACTGGCTAAAAGTGACCGTGATGGGGACGGAGATTAGCGCAGAAATCAAACAATCACGGGTGAACTTGCCGCGGTAAACCCATCCCCAGTGTCATTGCGAGGAGTGTATATACATATTTGTCATGCCGAACTTGTTTCGGCATCTCACTTTATATTAACGAGATCCTGAACCAAGTTCAGGATGACAGATGAATTCAAGCTGGACTCGAAGTTCAACGAGATTGCCGCACCCTCGCAAGGCTCGGGCTCGCAATGACAATGACTACGGACAGTAGTTTTCGTCCGCCGTGCTAAACGCCGGGCGGGTGAGGAATTCGTACTGGGTCAAAGCCGCTGGAAGGTTAGTGAACGTCACTTTATCTGGTGGGGAAGCAAGTGAGAAAACGTAAGGAATTTTTAGAATACAACTCGCAGCATTCAGTGTAGTTACAGGTGGGTTACTACCGTTCCCTGTGGTACTGATACTCATGGTAGATTCATTCTGCCAGCCACTTGAATTAGCGGCAATGAGGCGTATGTAGTAGGTACATGGTGCCGAGCTACATGCAGGGGAGGTTGTGAAAGGAGTTTGCGGTGTAGATACACCGGAATCCGTGATAGTGCTGTACGGTCCGAACCGCTTCAGATCTTGCGCAATCGTAATTGGCACCTTTTTTTCAAGCGACATCTCGCTAAAGATGACAAAGTCGAAGAGCGAAGAGAGTGGCAATGACCACGGGAAAATCGCGACCAATGCCTGCTTCTGCCCGGCGGAGGTGCTAACCGACTTCAGCTGGATTTGCGAAGCTGTCGTAGGAGCCGTATACACGGCCAGGTTTTTCACGTCACCATTAGCTGGCTCTGTCAGATTCAAAGGGGTTATGCGAATGCGGAAACCCGCGAAAGGTGCACCAGGAAAATGCGGATAGAACTGCGTGAGCGGCACGGGAAAACCCTTACTCCCACTAATAGTACTGATGCAAGGTGTAGCTATAGAAGTGAACTTGCTCGAGCTTACAAAAATCTTTTGCGATCGGGAAAGATTGAGAGTTGCATCCCAACCAACCCAACTCACTTCCAAAACCTCATCGCCGCTTCCTTCTGCAAAAACGCAAAGCTCAGGAGTATTATAAGGGTTCGGAACGATAAGTGAACTGTCGACATTATACAGCTCTATAAAAATACTTTGGTTCTCTTTCACGATTGGGTGGGTGGTGGCGCCGCTAGACTGGGCACTGGCCTTGAGTAACCCACCGGTGGGTTTGAAGTACGAGGTGTATTCGGTATCGGCACCGTCTGGTAGCGTGGCTGACGTGAGCTCGGTAACAGCAGAACTCAAAAGACCAGACTTTAGGGTATTGAGTTTATTCAAGCCCAGCTCCATGCCCGACTCGGTGGCGTAGTACCCTTGGTGCCCTTCTTTAGTCACCTGGTTAAGGCGCACCTGAAATATCAACACCGTGCTCATGGTAATGCCAATGGCCACCACTGCCGACATAATCATGATGGCGAGTATTAGGGTAATGCCCTTTTTCGGTTTGTGGTTTCTACGGGACATAGGTGTTTAGACTATCAATATTCTTAAAAATTCGGCTCGCAACAGCGGTCTGAAAAACCTGGCTCACCGTTTGGTTGTTCGATGTGCGGGTAAGATTAAGGCTAAATGTAACCCGCGGGTGAAGCGGGGCAACATTCCCAAACTTCTGGGGGAAGCAGTAACATGCAGTATTTCGCTTGTTGATACAAGTGGAAGGTAATGAGTTTGGCACCGCGCAAGTGGTACCCCACCGAGACAGACATGCGTCATCATTTGGCTCGCCGGCTGTAGTAGTGTCACACTTCAGAGCCGACTGCCCAGCAAACGGATCTTCCGAGGGCGAGATGGAAAACGAAAAGCTATCAACGCTAAGGCTAGTTGGCGAAATTGGCTCCCAGGTCAGCGATAAGTCAGTACAGGATTTGGCGGTATCCGTACTTGCGGGCATCGTCCGCTGTATTATTGTACCATTCAACTGGTAACGAATTTGTTCATTCAGAGAATTTCGCAGGACCAAACAATCATTGTTTGTCCCCCCCAGTGCTGAAAAGAGCTTAGTTTGGTCACCGGCAAAATTTGTCGAGTAATACGCGTAGTCTATGCTCCCCTCGCGCACATCCTTGGTAATCTGCTCAATCACCGCTCGGGCATCGTTCTGCAACTCCTGCTGGTTAAGCGTGCGCCGCTGCTGCTGAATAAATACCAAGAAAAGATTCACGGCCATGAGCGCGGTCATGGTAAAAACCGCGACAGCAACAACGACTTCGATAAGTGTAAATCCTCGACGCTGCATACTAGAGGGTAATCCAATCATACAAGAATTCTTGGTATTTCACTTTGGTTTGGCTCTCTGGGGTGGGCCACCGCACCTCGCTGGTTACCAGCACGCCGACCATTTGCATAGTACCGGCATCAATTTCTGCCCAAGCCAAACCATTTGGCGAGGCGGTTTTTGCATAGTCCACACAGTTAAAACCAGAGGTTGGGCTCGCCACAACATCTGGTTGCACGACATCGCTCTTACTTCCCCGACAAATTGGCTGCATGCTCACCACGCGGTAGAACTTTGTGCTTGTGGCATCGGTAACCGTTACATACTGCACAAATGTTCCATCAACACTCTGCTTCACCTTTGCCTTATCGTCTGCCCACCATAGCGACGAGCCAGTATACTGTCCGTACGTACTGTTAAAGTTATTTCCCGGATTATAATAAACAATACTCCCATCAACAGTGCTACCGGTTGCCGCGACGGCCGGGTAGCCGTAGTTAAATTGATATGACTGCAAGAACAAAAAATCAATGAGCGCGGTCAAATCCGAGATGTCCGGCGTCAGCTCTCCCTGGTTGTCGTAATCGCAATTGGCTGGAGCAGCACTTAAGTGGCCAGCACCACCAACATTACCAGCACACCCAGGTGGCATTGCCCAGCCTTCGTACAGGTAGTTTGCTAGAGCGATTTTGTCACACTCTAATTCATCTTGAGCGTTGCTACCATTATCAGTGCCGCCATTGGGGCACTGGTCATCAGGTATCTGGGTCGAACTACTCTGCTTGCAGACTCGAAACCCTGTGCTGATGTCCGTTACCATATCTCCAAGGTCGTACTTATTACAAAATTCGGTGCTGCCACTCTTTAGCGCGGCATTCGTAATGTAACTCGCCCACGTTGTCGCGGGGTCATCCACGTGGCGCAGAGAGCCGGAATTGCGCAAGCTGTAGGCCAGCTCCACGCCTTCCCGCGCCAAATTCTGAGCCACAATTTTGTCCTGGTTTGCCCGGCCCAGGGTAATGCTGGTGTTCAACAAAACCAAAGAGCCCACCACGCCAACCAGAATGACGCCAATGGCAATTACCGCCTCTAGCAGCACGGTTCCCGAACGTTTTTTAGAATTGGCAGTCCGCATCGGTGCTTTGGCTAATGATGCCGTCTTTGGTAACCCGCACGACTCGGCAATCGGTGCTGGGACGGGCTTTCAGGGCGAGCATAATATTAGCTTCTTTCCAGGGTTGGTCACCCGTAAACCCTATAACCGACGTGGGGGTCTTGGTACTTATATTATCACTTATCACAACCTGCCGCCCATCTGGGGCAGGGAAATGAATAGTGGCTTGCAGGGGGTACCCAGCTGGCACAGCGTCTCCTGGTAATGGTTGCTTTCCTATCCAAGGTGATAGTGAGACGCAGGTCGCCTTGCCGCCATTGACCCCAGATTCAATAAGCTGCAAGTCTATGATTTTTACCTTCGAATCAAAAGTATTTTGACTGGCTATGGTGTCGCCATATGGCCCAGGGCTCAGACCCCCACTGCTAAAGAGGTGATCACTAGCGGCATCAATTTTCCTAAACGCAGGCACGTTACTATCCCAGTGTGCAGCGTCGTCATAAATAAACGGGAAGCAATTTTTCTGGCACTGCACCCGGTCACCAAACGTAAAGTAGTGGTCCCGGTCTGGCCAGTGATTATCACCTGTGGTGTCAGTACTGCAACTAAAAAATACTCCATACCCACCCGACGGGGAGGATTGGGTGCAGGTTTGTTCTTCAGCACAACCGACACACGGTGTATCAGAGTTCCCAGGATGGCAATAAGGCGTAACCCGCCCGGCCGCGGTTTGCTCCTGGGCCACTCGTAACTGCGCCATCAGCAGCGCTGCCTCCCGCGAAAGAATGCTGTCGTCATTCCCCCGCCGGTAGTTGGTAATTACCAGCCCCATGAGGATGGCAAACACCCCCACTGCCACCAGCGTCTCCACAAGGGTAAACCCAGCACCACTTTTCGTAAGTCTAAAAGTGGTGCTGGGTGAACCCAGTTTCTGTTTCGATGGTATTTTATGTGGCAAAGTCGCAGTCGGCATCGACACGTTGGGAGATAAGACCGGCACGGGTGACGGTGACTACCCGGCAGTCAGTGCTGCGGTTCTTGAGCTTCAGCATTATCTCCACAGATTTCACGGGATTCTCCATGTCCGCACCACCAACAGCCTTCGGTGCGTATGAGTAAATATTGTCATTGACATCTATAATTCGGCCATCGGGCGGCATGAAACGAACCGTTGCTTGTATCGGAAATGAATCGGAGACAATCGATTTATAATACCAGTTCGTAGCGCCATTATCTGGTACACCTGGTACGTAAAGCCCTCCCCAAGGTGATTTAGTTGGATTTCCTGACGAGTCAGTACACGTAAAACTGTTTCGTGCTGCAGGCATAGAACCTGCTTGAAAAACACTGGTATACGTCACCCGGAGGTCTTTAATTTCGATAGTGGTATCGACGGTGTATTTTTCTTTTACGGTATCACCTTTGGCTCCCCAATAATACAAAGAAATAATGCCATCGGAGTCTTCATTAAACGCGTTGTAATTCCAGGCCGTATCAACAGGGGGCCAACACGAACCTATGATAGGATTTCCATTATCGTACATTTGATTACCATTTTCATCTAACCTTTTACCCACGCACTTTATTCTATCAGCTACGAGGTAGTAGCTTTCGCTTCCAAGTTGCGCTTGTACACCGCCGTAGTCACTACGGCAACTAAAACCAACTGCAAACCCCCCTTGCGGGGTTTCTTTTCCATTCTCACAGTTGCCCGGAGCCACACCACTCACTGGACAACATTGGCAACTTGTAACCGGATTGATTAAATCCGGTTCGGTACCGTCATCAGGCCCGTCATAAGTGCCGCATGAGTCAGCAACATTTTTACTTAAAGTACACTTAAAATTACACTGATTATTGGTAAGGCACGACGCGCCGCTGTAAGCACCCCCCTGGTACCGCAAAATTGACCCAGATGCCGTGAGCTCTTGCGCGTACCGCAATCGGGACATGAGCAAGTTGGTCTCCCGCGCGAGGACGCTGTCGTTACCGCCCCGTCTGGAGTTTGCCATAACTAAAGTCAGGACGAGCATAATTATGCTAATCGCAACGATAATTTCAATAAGTGTATACCCTTTTCTCATTCTCATAGGCCAATAAATTGCTGGTACCAGGATACCACGGCTGGCCCGAAAATGAAGGCAATGACCCCGGCCAAAGCCAAGAAAGCACCAAAGGGAATGGCGCTGCTAAACTTGACCTTGCGCCTGGCCAAGAGTGCCACCGCCCAAATGCTCCCCGTAATGTAGGCCAAGAAAAGGGCGACGAGGGCTAGGGGCATACCCAGGAAGACACCGAGCAGCGCGCCTAGGCGGATATCCCCGGTGCCTACCCACTTGCCACGAGACACAACCCATTGCAGCCAGAACCAGAGCACACCAATGATGGCACCAATGACGAGGCCACAAAGGCTACGAAGCATTGCCGCATTGAAACCGTTGACGCCAAAATCTGAAATGACCAACACCTGCGCCAAGAAAGTGACCAGGATTGCGGGCAGGCTTAAATTGTCTGGTACAATTTTGAGTCGCGCATCAATGGTGCCCAGGGCAATGAGAAAGCTGGCGCCGATGAGACCCACAAACGTCGTTCCACTGACACCGTACTGCCACACCAGCAGGGCGAACGTGACACCGGTGATGAGCTCCAGCAGCATGTACTGCGGGCTAATGGGTTTGCGGCAATACCGGCACCGCCCCCGAAGGCTGAGGTAGCTCACAATGGGTACAAGGTCTGGCGTATGCAGCACGTGCCGGCAGTTCGGGCACTTGGAGCGCTGATTCAGCTGCAAGAACTTCCGCCGTTTGGGCAGCCGAATTGCCACCACGTTCAAGAAGCTGCCAATGGCAGTGCCGAAGATAAACGCGAAGAGGGGGAGGATTAGGGGCATGGTACTTATTCTGTCATGCCGAATTTATTTCGGCATCTCACTGTAACAAAGCGATCCCGAAACAAGTTCGGGATGACAGATGAATTCAGGATGACGGATGGGTTGGAAAATATAACGTTCATACAAATTCGTCATGCCGAACTTGTTTCGGCATCCCGTTACCAAGAGGCGGAGATATCAGTTAGTGTAGGATTTTCTTGTTTTATAAGATTGAATTTCCATTCTCGATGCCAATTCTTCAACTGCTTCTCTCGTGCAATAGCTGAATATGCGCTATTTGTCTCTTCGACATAAACGAGCTTATGAACATTGTACTTTTTAGTAAACCCAGGTACGAGCTGATGTTGATGTTCGTACAATCGACGTTCAAGGTTATTTGTTACCCCAATATAACTCGTGGTATTTTTTTCGTTCATGAGAATGTAGACATAGTAACTTCTAGGCATGCCACTATATATAAACGCGATCCTGAAACTAGTTCAGGATGACAATAGAAAAATGCTTGCATGCTTTTACCTAATCCCCTCGGGGGTAAGCACGTGAGCGCCCTTGGCTAACCCGGTCGTCCCCTGCTCCAGAGTGAAAGAAATTTGGTAGGTCGTCGCATCGGGGACTTTTGTCACCAGGTAATCACCACCGCGTGGATCACGGAACGTGGCAATACTCGGCAGGTCCTGGCTGAGGCTGCACGTTCGAACAGGCTTCTTCACCACGTCGCAGCCGTTTACAGCCGCAGGGGCAAAGCTCGACGTCCGGTTGAAAAGCAACAGAAAGCCAACCTGCAGGCGGGCCATGTCGGCCACGCGCTGGCTATCCCGCGCCTTGGCTCGCTCTTGGCCAATGAGCCGCACGCCGAAGAACAGCACAGCGAGTGCGACTAAGCTGGCAACGACGATACTGATCATGGAAACTCCCCTCTGTTTCATGTCTGGAGTATACACGAAAAGTCTACTTCTGCTTAGGGATTGCATCGAATCGCTTCTGCATTTGTTGCAGTTGCGTCAGGCATACCGGGTTCGCAACATCGCTAAGTGTAGGTGAGTCTGGGTATTGCTTTAGACCTTCTTGAATTATGTCACGCTCCTCCGTGGTCTTCCCTTGCTTCTTGTATACATCGGCAAGGGCTACATAAACGTCGAGCGAAAAATATGGGTCGCGATCAAGCGTCTCGAGGTAAAGCCGTTCCGCGTCATTATAATTGCTTTGGGAGTATGCCACCCGGGCGGCAATCTGCCGAGCGAAAGCGTCATTACGGTTCCACTGGTAGGCCAGCCGCGCTTGACGTTCAGCTTCGGCAAGATTCTTGTTCTGGTACGTATTCAACCACAGCGACTCCGCATACGCCCGCCGCTGCTCTGGGTCAGGATCAAAACGAAGCGACACCGCATACAGCTTTGCTGCATTCTTTGTATCGGCAGATAGAGCCGCGCGTTCAGCGGCCGCAAAGCGATTCAAACCTAGTCCCATAACAATTGCCTGCAGAGCAATAAGCGCGCTGATGGTGAGCACAGTGTACCGAAAAAACCGGCGCGTGCCCGCATCCTGCACCTCGCTCGTCGTAACGGGTGATGCACACAATCCCAGCAACACCCACCAGCTCAACCAGAGCGCTGGGTACTGCCACAGGTTCGCCACCCAGCACAAGGCCTGGGTCACGACAATTGCCAGCACCAAGACATACCGCGTTTTACGTGACTGCTGGCGCAGCCCAAATAGTGACGTCACTAGTAGGGCTACAAATAACAGTGTGCTAATGACCCCATAGCTAGTTACCACATCCAACACGCTACTGGGCGGCCGATCAGGTAAAAGCGCCCGGTTAGTCGCGGCATTTGGATATAAATATTGACTGTTGCCGCTACCAACACCCAGCAAAAAATGTGACTTGGCAATATTTACGTATGCTGGCGCGAGTGCTGCCGTCGTTTGCCAATCTTGACGCACTCGGGTGTAAAAACTTGGCAGTGCGAAAGGCACCACGAGCACCGCACATCCAATAACCAGCAGTACGTTCTTCCACAGCGTTTGCCGTTTGAACATCATGATTCCCGCAGCCAAAGGTAAAATAGCAAGTGCCACCAAAGTAACCGGATCTTTTGCCAACACCGGTACCCAGGGCAACGCTAAGCTAGTCTTCGTGGCCAAAAGCGACCAACCCACCCACAGCACGCCAATGCTCACCAAACCAATGTGGAAAACTGGCTGGTGTTCGGCGGTAAGTGACCGAACACCGAGGAAAACCACCACGCCGACGGTGAGTCCGAACCACCCCAGCATGCCGGCATAGGCATTCCCGGCCATTAGCGCGCCCGCGAGCGCGACGAAAAGAAGCACTCCTGCCCACGTTGCAGGGTCATAGAACGTCCATTTTTGCTTGCGCACGTAGTGCAAAGACCACACCAACGGAAGAACAAAAAAACCAACCACCACGTGCGACCACTTATTACTAAAGTCCGGCAGACCCGCCGTAATTGCCACACCCAACAGCAAAAACCCCACCACTGCCCAGTAACGGAGGTAGGTCATCATACTAGTCTAGTTACAGGGCGTAGTCAGATTTCCAGGTTCTTCCTGGGCAAAAGATTCGGTAGAACGGAACACCCACAGCGACATTGCAAGATTTGAAGGTCGTTCCAAGCCCGTCACCAACGCGTAGGCGGTTGCTTTCGTCTGTGCGGGATCACCGCTGCCAACGCACGACACGTACCAGTACTGCTGCTGAATGTCCGTCAAACCAATGGTAGGGGTGGGCGGCAGATGGGCGATGAAGTTCGACTGCCCAACTAGATCGGTGAACAGAATACATGCTGGGCAGCCACTTGCATCAGCCCGCTCACCTTCCTGCGTGGCTCCAGTGTTCCAGGTATCTACACCGGCTAAGGAGGAATCTGGATAGGTGCTGTCCTTTGAGTCGTAGTAAAGAGCTAATCCGGTTGAAAGCTGCTTAATGTCACTCTTACGAGTCACGTCCCTGGCTTTCTCTCGTGTGCCGTTAAGGGCGATTAAACCAATTGCTGATAGGATACCGATGATGGCAATAACCACCAACAATTCGATTAGTGTAAATCCCTTCCGTTGAGCTAGGTATCTTGGCATAGAATAATTATGATGTACCTACAGTATAGCAAAAGAGCGCCCTTGGCGCTCTTTATGCTGTGCTGTTCAGTACTAGTTACATGGTGTGACTGATGGTACTGTTTCTAATTGGGTACCGTTGATTGCGTTTACAACTAACCACGGAGCCGATGTAAGTACTGGACGTTCAAGTTCTGAAACAATCACATAATTCGCTTCGCCAGTAGCTGTGGCGGTCTGTACAGCGCTAGTAGCGCCTACACACGAGAAATACACATATATCTGGCTAAACCCATAGTTACCCGATGCTGGCGCAGGTGCAAGCCTGGAAATGTATTTCTGATTAGCAACTAACGTATCATACATTAACCCTGTTGTGGCTCCGCCATTGTTGTCAATGCGGACACCAGATTGGGTAATAACCACTGCTGTGCCCGCAGCATTGGTTGTGGATCCATAGGCTGCAATGGCAGCGCCAGTCACGTGACCATTGCCAAAGTCTGAAAGCGAGTTCGGATAGTTGTTGTTCGTATCGTAATACAACGCCAAACCCGTACGCATCTGGCCGAGGTCGCTCTTGCGTTGGCTGTCGCGAGCTTTCTCACGTGCACCATTGAGGGCAATGAGGCCGACGGCAGACAAGATACCGATGATGGCGATAACCACCAACAGTTCGATGAGCGTAAAACCTTTTCGGTTTGTCATGTCTGTCACCTCCCTTCGCTTTTATGCGGCGAAGTGTGCGTCCATTGAGGGATCAGTGATCAGTACTGAACCACCGATTCTGAACGTCCCACTAAGCCACGACAAGATGATAAGAGTATAGCACGTTTTGGGGGGTTGGGGAAGGTTGGGGGGGGTGGAGGAAGAATACTGTGCAGAAACTCCCCTCCCCTTTTCAAGGGGAGGAGTTTTAGCAATATCCCCTCCTCTGAGAGGAGGGGTGCCCGAAGGGCGGGGTGGTATGACCCAGGCTACCTCTATACCAGGTGCAGATGGTGCTTAACCCGCTCAACATCTGCTTCAATGCGGCGTACCCACTCAATGGTAAAGACACGCTCTTGATCGAGACGGCGGACGATAGTGAGCACTTCGTCCATGGTGGTATTAAATTCATCCCGAGTCACCATATTATCTACCTTGGTTTCGAGGTTATCAACCTTGGTTTCTAAACCACCAACCCTAATTCCAAGGTTATCTACCTTGGTTTCAAGGTTATCTACCTTGGTTTCAAGTCCTCGAAATTCGGTTTTAGTCACCAAGGAATCCATCTTGGTTTCCAAGACGTCAAGGCGTTTGTCGGTCTGACTGGGGATATCCTTCGGCATAGGAACACCATGGTAACGCGGGCAAATTCGTTTGTCAAAGGGATTGCACAGGGTTACCACCCCGCCCTTCGACTCGCTGCTGCTCACTCAGGGCACCCCTCCTAAACCGAGGAGGGGAGGCAAACAAAGACCCCAATTATTATTTCGTATATTCCCCGCCATCTCTACGCTCAGGCGTTAGCAGTCGGGCGGGCACTCCCTCCTCTCCCGGCCTTCGGCCACCCTCTCCTACCAGAGGAGAGGGATATATTACCGTCTCCCTCTCCCCTTTTCTGTCATTGCGAGGAGCAGCAGCGACGAAGCAATCCCGTTGTAACAAGAACCAACATATTAAACAAGCTGACCTCGAAGTTCAGCGAGATTGCCGCGCCCCTCGCCGGACTCGGGGCTCGCAATGACAATAAGGTCTAATTAATCGCGTTACTGACGTTGTAAATTGGCAGCAAAATTGAAGACACCATAAAGCCAACGCCTACGCCCATAAGCAGCAGAATGACCGGCTCGATGAGGGCAACGAGGTTGCGCACCAGGGCATCCAGCTCGTTCTCGTAGAACTGCGCCACCTTTAGCAGCACCTGGTCCAGTCGGCCAGACTGCTCGCCCACGCTCATCATCTGGGCCAACATTAGCGGCACCTGCTTACTCTTAAGGAAAACCGTGGTGACAGAGTTACCATCCTCAACCTCGCGGATGGTCTGGTCCAGAATGTCCGCATACACGTGGTTGCCGACGATTTCGGAGGTAATTGCCAACGCCTGGGAAATTGGCACACCCGAGGAGAGGAGTGTGGATAGGGACCGAGAGAGACGGGTGAGGTAGATCATGGTAAATATCCTGCCGCCAATAGGAATGCGAATCTTCACAATATCCAGTACCCGCTGGCCACTTGGGGACTTTCGCCAGTAGATAAAGCCAACTACTGCGGCCACGAGTGCTAAGACGACAACGTACCACTTGTGACGCACAAAATTGCTAACCCCAATGAGTATTCGGGTAGAGAGCGGCAGCGTCGCTCCACCTTCGGTAAATATTTCTAGCAGCTTTGGCAGCACGAAGACCACCATGACCACGCCTACCGCCACGACGGCGAAGAGTACCACGGCCGGGTAGATGAACGCACCCCGGACGCGGCTGGTGATGTTATAGTCTTTCTCGCGCTGATCGGCAAGGTAAACCAGCACGTCATCTAACTTCCCTGTGGTTTCCCCAGACCGGATCATGGATACGAAGAAGGTGTTGAACACGTTGGGGTAACGTGCCAGGGCGGCCGAGAGCTTGGCGCCGCCGTCTACCTCGTCCAGAATGTCGGAGAGAATCATTTTGAAGTGCACATTCTTGGTCTGCCGCACCAAGATGCGCAGCGCCCGCACAATAGGCACGTTGGCCGAAATCATCACCGAGAGCTGCCGCGCAAAAATGACCTGCTCTTTAACCGAAACCCGGCTGAACATGTCCGTGCTGAAGAACTTCGCGCTCTTCGCTCGCTCGCGCAGGGTGACAATGGTTAGTTGCTTTTCACGCAGCGTATCGTAGGCAACAGACTCGGACGGTGCCACGACGGCACCTTCCACAGTTTGACCTCCAATATTCTTTGCGCGGTAGTCGTAAATTGCCATAGGTTACGCTCGGGTGGCGACGGTTCGAAGAATGGTGGCATCCACGGCCACTGCTTCGGCATCGGCAAGTTGAATATCCCCGTTCCTAACGAGCTCGGCTAGGGTTCGGTCTAGGGAAAAAGTGCCTTCCTCCCGCGCCGTCTGAATAGCGTTAGAAAGCTGCAAGAACTGGCCATCTCGAATGAGTGCCCGAAGACCAGTGGATGGGGTAAGAATGCCACTCACCAATATGCGGCCACCCCCAACGCGAGGAATCAACCGTTGATTAAGAATACCCACGAGCGTATCGGCCAGGTGCTTGCGTGCCCAGGGCTGCTCATCGGCCGGGAAAGCACTGACGAGTAACTCAATGGCCTGGGTCGAGGAGTCGGCGGTCAAAGTTGAAAGAACCAACCGCCCGCTGTGAATTGCCTTCACACAGGCTCGCATATCTTCGGCATCATCCAGTTCACCAATTGCCAGCACATCTACGTCTTCCCGGTCTGCCATAGCAATGCCGTGGGCCACGCTCTCCACATCGATTCCAACTTCTCGTTGCTCCACAATACTCTTTTCGCTGGCGTAAAGGTACTCTATCGGGCGCTCAATGGTAACCACGTGCGCTGCCCGCTTCTGATTTATGGCATTCACCATGGCAGCCAGCGTGGTAGAGCGACCAGAGCCGTACGGCCCAATGATGAGCACAAAACCGTGGCTGCTGCGGCTGAATGTCTCAACATAAGGTGACAAGCCAAGCTCGGCAATCGTCGGAATCGTATCTGGAATGTAGCGCAGATCGAGCGAGAGGTTGCCCTTCTGGTACTGCACAATCAGCCGGAAGCGCAGTTTGTTCTCTAGGGTTATAGTTACCCGCAAGTCGCGGTCCCGTTCCAACCGCTCGTGCTGCGCCGGGGTAAGAATTGTTTCAACGTACGTGCGCAAAAGGTCGGCGCTCATAATGACCTCTTGGTTCACCGTGGTGAGCTTGCCGTCAACGCGAAAAACCGGCGGGCTGCCGGGGATTAAATGCACATCCGAAGCACGATACTGCGTCGCCTGGATTAATATGCTAGTGATAGCTTGTTGTTCGGAAGTTAACATAGAAGATTGCAATGCTGTCATGCCGAACTCGTTTCGGCATCCCGTTTATTTTAGACGGGGTCCTGAAACAAGTTCAGGACGACACATAAAATTACTTCACCAGCCGCTTCACTTTCGAAACGACTTCCGAGGGCATGAAATGCGCTTTGATGAGGTAGTCGGTGGCACCAAGCTGAATACCTTTTTTCACGTCTTCTTTCTGGCCGAGGTTGGTGAGGAGAATAACCGGTATGCCTTTTGTAGATGGGTCTGCTTGCACCTCTTTCAGCACGTCGAAACCACTCTTCTTCGGCAGGACTATATCTAGCAGCATGAGTTGGGGAATTTCCTTCTTGGCCATTATCACAGCCTGCTCACCGTCACTGGCCAGCACCACGCGGAAGCCTTCCAATTCTAGCTTGGTCACATACATGCCCGCGAGGAAGGTGTCATCCTCCACCAGGAGAATGGTTTTCTTAGCCGTCGGCGAGGCAGGCTTCTTCGGGCGGTCAGCAGTTGGACGGGTGAGCACTTTCTTCGGTGCGGGTACGGGCATACGGTAAGGTAAGTGAATAAATTACTCTTGAGTAGCGCGGAGCACTTCTTCAATCGTGGTCATGCCAATGGCGGCTTTCAAAAAACCATCTTCTTTCATCGTGAGCACGCCCTGACGTTTGGCTTCGGCTTTAATATCCGCTATTTTTGAACCGGAGGTAATAATATCCTGCATCTTCTCGGTGACCTCTATAACCTCGGCAACGACGAGCCGGCCTTTGTACCCCGAGTTGTTACAGCGGGTGCAACCCTTGCCGTGAGAAAAATTGAGCTTATCAAGACTGAAATCTTTAGGGAAAGCTTCTTGCGGTGCTTTCTCTAGAATCGCTCGCACCTCTTTAACTGTTGCCTCGGGGATATCTTGCGGCTCCTTGCAGTACTGGCAGATGCGGCGCACCAAGCGCTGGGCAATGATAGTAGAGAGCGAGGAGGAAATGAGGAAGGGTTCCACTTTCATATCTTCTAAGCGTGGGATTGCGCCAAAGGCATCATTGGTGTGGAGTGTAGAGAATACCAAGTGGCCGGTGAGCGCGGCATTGACGGCGAGCTCGGCCGTCTCGGTATCGCGGATTTCACCAACCATGATTACATCGGGGTCTTGGCGCAGGATAGAGCGGAGGCCATTGGCGAAACTCAAACCAACCTCGGCGTTCACCTGGCTCTGGTTCACGCCTTCCATATGGTACTCCACCGGGTCTTCTAGGGTGACAATGTTAATATCCTCGGCGTTAATCATACCTAGGAGAGTGTACAGCGTCGTCGATTTACCAGACCCAGTTGGGCCAGTGCTTAAGACCATGCCTTGCGTCGATTCCAAAGACTTCACCAGCACTTCCTTCTCCCGGGCAATGAACCCCAGGTCATCTAGGTTCAGCTTCTTCGCCGATGAGTCGAGGATACGCATAACCACCTTTTCGTTGTTCATCAGCGGCAGGGTGGAGACGCGGAGGTCAATAGACTTCCCGTCAACTTCCGTGTGAAACCGGCCATCCTGCGGCAAGCGGGTCTCATCCAGTTTAAGGTTCGATATAACCTTAATGCGAGCTACAATAGCGGCATGCACGTAAGGCGGAAGCTTAATGGTGGTGTGCAAAATACCATCGACCCGGTAGCGCACGCGTGAGCCTTCTGCTGTGGGCTCAATGTGGATGTCGGAGGCGGAACCTTCAATGGCGTGGCGCAGAATAACCGCCACCATCTTCGAGACTGGCGCCGTCTTAATGACCTCCTCGATACCTTTGTCCTCCAGGCTAATATCATCCAGCGAGCTGGTGCTCACCGGCTTCTCCCGTGGAGCAGCTGATTCTAGCGCTTCCTGCACCTCGGCGGTGAGGCTGGCGTACTGCTTAAGAATGCTACTAAGCGCCGTGGCCGACGTAATGAAGTAGCTAATGGTGAAGTTGCTGGTGCGAGCCAGGAATTCTACCGCCTCCAGCGCCCGAAAGTTCGTGGGGTCAACCAGCGCCACGCTCAAGGCCGGGCCGTCTTTGGCAAAAGCGACCATCTGGTAGTTCCGCGCCAAATCACGGGGAATGATATTCAGCAGGTCTGGAGAAATAACCCTGCCTTGCAAGTCAATGTACGGAATTTGAAAAACTTCGGCCCGCGCTTTGGCTAGGTCTTCATCCCGAACGTAGCCTTGCTGCTCCAGGATTGTGGTTGTGGGAACGCGTTTAGATTGCGCTTCTTTCTCGGCAAGCGCGTACTGGTCTCGGGTAATCACCTTGCGTTCCAGCAACACGGCCGCTATATCGCGGAGCGGTGACTGTTTTAGCATTGCGGTCATAGGGGAATAAAAGGGTTGGGCCGCCCCGACACCCCAAGATCTTGAAGCGAGGACCGATTCCCTGCCCCATCGATTGCCAGCGCGGTGTAGTAGTATGGAATACCCTTCACCACCGCACTGTCCTTCGCGAAGCTGGCGTCTTCCAAACAATACTGCTTCGCACAGTCCTTAGCGATTTGGGGATTAGCCGCAATTGCTTCAATGGATGCAATAGCATCAACCGCTTTCTCGCCAATTTTTGCCCCTAGGCTCATGGCACTAGTGGACCGAAAAATTTCGTACGAAATTACATCCGGTGAGGGCGAGGGCGACCAGGTCAATCGTACAAACGGCTGATCAACGGTGCTATCCTCGTATGCAGCAGTAATAGCCTGGGGTGGTGCCGGTGCCTCACGATCCGAGCTGGCCACCTGCCCTTGCCAAGTCTGCCCGGCAACGCTGCTGGTTACCCACCGGATGAGGTAGAAGTAGAGATTCGGTCGGCCGGTAATATCTTCGTACGACGTTTCCTCGGCACCGAGGCGAGCCAGGCGCAACCCCAGGTCGCCGACGGTCGTCGAGCGGTACACTTCGGCCGCTTCAAATTCTCTGGTTGGCTTGGTCCAGGTAAGCTTAACGCCATCGTTGGTGGCTGCGGCGACTGTGAGCGGCCCACCCGTTGCACCAGGACGAGCTTGCACGGCCGGGGAATCCTCCACCCCGACCTGGGCAATGTAGTGAAGCTCGTAGGTCGTCTGCGCACCATCAGTTGCGCCCCGGTACTGAAACGACGTAGCCGTGGCAGGGAGTGTCACGATGTTAGTTTGATTCTCACCCGTCACAAGATTCAAGCGTATACCCGTGGCTGTTCCTGTCCCCTCGGGCTTCTTCCAGGTGAAAAGCACCGTGCCACCGGTCTGCATGTCAAAAACCTGGACGGCTTGGGGTGCCGGCAGCACATCGCTGGGAACCGTGACGGCCGACTGGGTGATGAGCGCAGTGCCCTGCTTCGGTACGAGTGCATTGAAGCGTGGGTCACGAAAAAATTTCTGCCCAAAGTCGGCTGGCACAATTTTCTGCACGACCGTACCAACCATATCTGCCGCGGGGGGTGAACTGAAAAAATTAAGGTACGCAATGTACCCCAGGATAGGCACGAGAATGACCCCACCCCCAATGAGGAGTTTCCGTAATCGTTTTGGCGTTTGCCGTTGGACGAGCATGAGGGTTTACTGGGTCACGTAGTAGCTACGGAATGAAAAACTGTACGTTGTAGGCGTCGCCGACCCCGCCGCGGAATTCGAAATGGCCGTCAGGTCTAGTATGGGGGCTTGGCGAGAAACCGTATTTAAAAACTCCTTTAGGCCCTGGTAGTCCAGTGCGCCCCCGAGCACCACCGAAACCGTAAGGGTTCGGAGGTTCGCCGAGCCCTTCCCATCGCTGCCGGCGGGCAAAGCCGCCCCATCAGAAACTGCTACCGACAGAAGTTCCATCTTAGCTTCCACGGCGAATGCCTGCATCTGCCGAAAGATACCTGGAATATCTTTCCCTTTTGGTATAACTTTATTCAGCCGCGCAATGTCGGTGTAAGAAATATCTTGCAGACGAATATGCAGCGTCTGCAGATCATCTCGGTATTTCTTCTGGGTCTCGAGGGTTTTTACCTTCTGGTTGTAGCTGAGCCCCCCAAGGTTCTTCACATTGCGCAGCCGCGGCGCAACAAAGAAAAGGTACCCAAACAGGATCACAAGCCCGGCCACAATAATCCCCACGGCAAAGATGTGGCGCTGAATGAACCGGATGCTGGCAGAGAGTTTAAAATGCATACTACCGTCGGTAGAAAAGGGCGGGATCGACCCGCATGGAAACCGAGAATGACACGAGACTTTGCGGTGCCTGAGCAGGCTGCCCCGGCGGGGTGTTGTTTTGCGCCGAGCCAGACGAGGCACTTGTTTTTGTGGCGGCCGAAATGGTTACGTCGGTAATAAAATCTTTGGCGCGCTGGTAGGTTAGGAGCTGGGCGCCAACGTCATTGTAAGTTTTCGCCTGTGCCGCGAGCGTCACGCTGCCAGCAACGTCGACGGACATAGTTGAGTACGCAACCGTTGGCAGCGTCACGCCCTCTAGCTTCTCAAAGAAAACATCCCAATATACGTGCTGGTCAAGCACGCGTTTCACATCACTGGTGCGCTGCTGCATTACCAAAGCGTCAGTTAAATCATCGCGCTCTCGAATAGATATTTCACCGTTAACCTGGATTGTCTCATCGTCAATAGCCTGCACCTTGCTCTGCAACCGCTGCTGGTAGAAGAACAGACCCAAAGTCGCTAACGCAACCAGCAGAACCGCCCCGCCGACAAATGACCCCGCAAAAATTCGATCTTTCGCTGACGCTTCGGGTTGGTACTGCTCGGGAACCAAATTGACGTTCATCGAGACACCCTGCAGAGGCTGGGCTTCGGTGACGACACGGGGAGGCAGACCCGGCACACGTGGAGGAGGGGGCGGGAATGCCGCAGCTCCAAGTGGGGCTTTCGCAGGAGCGGGTGTGGGGGGCAATGATACATGCGGCACGGCTGCTTTCACTACTACCGGGGGTGGAGGCGGCGGCGCCCACGATGCAGCACGACGAACTGGCGCAGGGGGTGGAATAATTTTTGGCGTCGGGGACAGCATGGGGACAGCCAGAGCAGGGCGGTTCCCAATGGGTAATGACGATTTCGCTTTCTTGCTGAAAAGGTTTGAAAAAAAACTTCCAGTTGGCGGCGCCACCGAAGGTTTCGGTGCCTGTGGAATCTTTGGCAGCCGATCTTGCATAGTCTCGAGCTTCGTCACTGGTGCCGCTGATTTTGGAGCAGCTGCAAATGGCTTCGGCGGCGCAGGTGGAATAACAACCGCGATCTTCGGCTGAGGGAGCTTTGGCGCCCGACGGAATATGTTCTTGAAGAACGCCAGCACGCCTTCCATGCGCACCACGCGTTCCTGAAATACCCGATCCTGCGGCTTGGTCATTTCGACCATTTCCGCCATCGGCTTACGGTGCCCATCCCGTTTCAGCTGTTTGTCCTTCTCGGGCAGGAGGTTAATGGTGGAGTCCATGATATGGCATTAGCTACCCAGCTGGCGCAGTCCCAGACCAACGGCCACGCCGAAACGCGGACCAATCTCGTTCCACACCGGCTTGAGCTCAATGGGGTACGAGACGCGGGCCCAGGGATCGCCGATGTAGGTCTGGATGTTTAGGAGTTTAGTGAAATACTCGGGCAGGTTCGTCAGGAACGCCGAGCCACCGCCCAGGATGAGCTTCTCAATGCTGCGGCCTGTACCCTGGTTCTGGTAGAGATTCAGCACGTATCGAATTTCATTAGTAATTGAATTCACCACGAATTCAATTGCCTTCGGGATATTGCTGTCTGGCGTGCCCTGCGTGGCGATGAAGAAGTCGCGCTTAAACTGCTCGGCCCGCTCGGTGCTCACCCGCAAGGTGCTGGCAATGGTCTTGGTTATGGTATCGCCGCCCACATCAATGGACCGCGTGAGCATGGGAATGCCCTCGCTGAAGACCACAATATCTGTGGCGACGGCGCCAATATCCACAATCATAATCGGCGCCTTATCATGGCCAATAAGCGAGCGCTCCAAAGAAAAAGCCTCGGTTTCCAGGGCGATTAGCTGCAAATCAGCGGCTTTGAAAATATCCATGTAACGCTGCACCAGGTTCTTCGGCGCCGCCGTCAGCAGCACTTTCAAGTCTTTGGCCGGCGCGGCTGGCTCAGCCTTTGGGTCAACCGGCTTCGCCACATTCGCCCCCGCGACTTTGGCGGCCAGGCTATCTTCCTTCAGCACTTCCCAGTCTAAAATCATCTCATCCACCGGCATGGGTACAAATTTCTTGGCCTCCCACTTAACCGCGGACATCAAATCTTTCTTCGACATCTGCGGCAGGGAAATAATCGAACTGAACACCGTGAAACTCGGCAAGGCTGTTACGGCGAGCCGCGTGGTAATGCGTGCCGACTTCACAATTTGCTTAATCGCCTCCACAATTGCGCGCATTTCCTCGGCCACGCTGTTCTTCAACAGGTCGCTGCGCTTCTCGGCAAAACCGTAGGTCACCAACGTCGGCCGGCCATTATCTGACCGCAATTCCACGGCCTTGATGGATGAACCACCAATGTCGATGCCGACGTAGCTCTGCTTGGAAGAAAAGAAGGCCATGGGGAGGAATTTAGGGGAGCGTTCGGGTCGGGTTCGGCAGGGCTTTGGTCACGTCTGCCAGGCCCGGGGGTGGGTTTAGGAACAGCCGCTCGTCTGCAATCACCCGTTCGGCTGGGGTATCGTTCTTTTGCAGGCTGCCAATGCGTTCAAAGGCGAAACGGCGAGCAAACAGCAAGCCGGTAATCGTCAGCGGGCGGCATTTTGGCGATGCCGACGTGCAGATAGAAGAGATATTGTCATTCCCGGTTTTGAATACTCCGCCGCAACCGAGATACTGGGAGGTGCATTTGGAATCGGGATTGGGCATAATCGTGCCGCTGACGACGCTATCAGGATCTGGTGTCGTATTCCGGCTCGTCACTATGAATGCACCTGTGAGTTTGTTCACCTGCGGGTCAATGATGACGTTCCCTTTAACCACGAAGGCAATTGTCGGCAAGTCACGGATGGTATCGGGGGCGGGGTTCGTCTGGGTCGTTGCGGAAATATCCGCATCTTTCGTTCGATCAGCAGCGATTATATTATAATTAATTTCCAGGTTCCCGTCTACTACAATTGTCGTGCTCTGGGCGGTGTTGGTTGTGCCATTATCACCGTACGGCAACCGCCACACCCAACGGACTTTTGATACATTCGCCGTGTGAGTCTTACACATCGTTGTCCCAGCGCAAGTTATCAGCCTACGGACACCGCTGAAAACCTTGGTATTAATGTTATACTCCGTGTAGGAGAAATATTCTTCTGTATCTTGCCCTTGATCAATAACGATTGCACAGCCTGCACACCCAACGGTTTTACTTCCAACTGTAGCCTGGGTTGGAAATGTTTCAGGTGAAGAGATACCCGATACAGTTAACGTAGCCGTGCCGGTGGTAAAATCACCAACATTATTGACATAAGTGGCCTCCTTGCCATCCACGGTAAGGTTCCCTTGCACGTGTACCACCTGACTTCGCAGCGGGGCTATTTGACTACCAGCTTCTGCAGTCGTCACGTTCAGTGGGAATACTGGGACTTCCGAATCCCAAGTTTGATTCACCCAGCCGGAAAGCTCGTTGATGGTCCATGTCGGTACCGAGGTGGCTGACGACGTTTTGTACACGGTGTTCCCAAAGCGGTTGGGCTTTGTCAGGAAGGTTCTGCTGTTAATCTTTCCCGTATATTCTTTTGCCGTACCAATAATTTTCGTCAGCCCGCCGACATCCAGCTTGCCCAAGGCGTTGCGATACGACGTGGTGGTGCTGCCCACGGTGGGGAAACCGAATGGTGGAGCCGCCGGTGTAGCCCACGAACGTTCGAGTAAGGGGTTTAGCACTGTATTGTCACCTTGTAAAACACAATACTCAGGCGCATACGTTTTTGTCGGATTATTAGATGGATCGCATGTGTGCGTCGTTGGAGAAACACCAGGTTTTAGAATACTCCCGCCCGCGCTGTCCGCCGGATCAACCAAATCACCAGTGCCGGCGTACGAGAAACCTGCGATGCTGCCGCCAGCTTCTATGCGGTAGGTACCCACGTAACAATCTTCATTTCCATTCACACCACAGGTTTTATGACGCACCTTCGAAAGATTCTTAGGGCTCGGCACCGCAATATCGCCACCGCTGTACACATTTCCAAATAACGTCTCTAACCACGAGAACCCAACGAAGATAAGGGGGTTGAAGCGGATCCAGCCATAGTCGTTGCTCCAGGCCCAGCCTGCTAGTTCGTAATGGTCGCCGGTCCAAAAGGCGTCTAGGCCGTATTCATTCCCCGTGACATTGTAGGCTAGCGTGCCAGCTGCGTAGTTCTGCTGTAAAGATGGCGTAATGGTGAGCACATCTCCGCTACGCGTGTACGTAAAATTTTCCGCGCCAATAGTAGCAACACCCGCATTAGTACCACTACTATAAAAAGCATTGCCGCCATTTACTACTAAAGTTAGCGTCGTTGTACCAGCGTTGTAGTTTGTACCCAACGCTGCGTTATTCGCCTCGATCTTGTAATACCCCCGCAACCTAACCCAGCCGTTGTCTTTGTCTTTGCAACGTTTGTTCAGGCTGTCGTAGTTGCATAGATTCAGGAATCGGCCCCAGCCATAAACGTGCTGGGACGCAGTATCGTACTTGGCTATTGGGACATTTGGGTCAACCGCACCTGACGGAGCGTAGTTGTTGTAGGCCAACCCCGGCGGGTTTCCGTTTGGGTTTGAATTTGGTGATGGGCAGTTGGCCGCAGAGCAAATACTATCTCGCCGCTCCAGGCTCAAGAAGCCGGCGTTGCTGGACCACGCGTAGCCGCCAATTGGGAAAGTTTTATCGGATGTGGGCGAGAGGCCGGCAACATTTTGCAGCTGAGCTAACTCACCCGCCACTGGGAGCTCGTCGCCATGCGGCGTCGTCCCAATACCAGTGCCGAAAAGATTCGTGCAGTCTTGGTTCGGCTTGTTTATGCAGTTTAGACTCAACCACCCAAAATTTGACGACCAGCCATAGCCCCAGATCGGATTGGACGTGTACGGCGGGTTGGTGCCGATGAGCGCACCGCCAGTGTTTGCAGCAAAAGCAATACGCTTACCATTTTTTTCGGACCAAATCGTTGGTATGTACCCAGAATTCGTCGTTACCGCCGACGCGCTCGGTATATACGCTGGAACACTCGGCATGATTGTATTAGTGGCATAACTCACCCCAGCTTGCTCAGCCCAATCCCACGTGCTTGGTGTGTTATAGAGGGTTTCTTTTGAAAAATGTAATTTGCTCTGGGTGGTATTCACATGATGCGAGTATGCAACCCAGGGCACGCCTTCGTAAAAACCGACAGACGGACTGCCAAATCCTGTAGCAATTTGCTTGTCAATAATTGGGCAACTGACATCCGCTGCTTCAAACGACCCATCGATAGTCACATCACAAGTTGCGACACGTATTTCGTCTGTGTGATCTCCCCCATTGGTGTCCACCCCACCTTCATAAGCCAACACTACCCTACCCTTGTTTGCATTGCCGGTAACCGGCATCGCGGCGGCCGAAAAATCAAAACGGTATTCCCCACCAGATGTTGTTATAAGATCTCTCACTGGATCAACTGGAGTAGAAGGCAGGCAATCGGTGCCATTAACAGTCGATTTGTAATAAAATGGGTAACTTGCAGATACCATTATTGGATTCCAAGTTGAGTAATCACCATCACCGTTACTAGGTACGAGAAAGCGAAGGCCACGTACCTGAGCCAAAGGGAGAAAACCTTCCTCAAGTGTTTTGCAATCTACATTTCTCCGCGCGATATTCATAACAATTAGGGGCTGCTTATTGGCCCCAAGTGGAAGAAAAGAAATCTTTGCGCTTGCACCAAACTCAGATGCATATTTAGTATAACCAGGCGTGGGCGGATTAGTAGCGAACAAATTATTCCTACTGTAATAATAGGAGAGTATCCAGGGATTATTATCCCCAAATGTAGAAGTATTTTTATACACTAAGAAAGCATCCCGTGTAACAACATATGGATCCGCATTAGTAGTTACTGCTGAAATTGCCGCCCAAACCCGGGATATACTTCCGGTGACTTGAATACCCACTGCAGTGGGTGATACATAATCCGTGAAAGTAACACCAGTATTGCTCAAGGTATAGTTTGGCCGCTCGGAAGCACCAAGTGCCCAGGCAAGTTTTGTCGTGCTATCTAACGTAAGTTTCTGAATTTTACTGTTGGTAAAATCTTGCTCATTAACTACCCCATAAACACTATACGTCGACGTCAACACCGAATCAGTATACGAAACCCACAAGTCATTCCCATTCGGGTCTGGGTAAATGGTGTAGTCGAACTTCGGCCCTACAATCTCGAGATACAGCTTTGGCCCCAGAAGCGCCTGCGACCAGGTGAGCCCGTTATTCTCACTCACTCGAAACTCCAGCCTGCACTTAGGCTTAGTCCCGCTACAGCCACTGATGGTATCGCTCGTATTGACAACCGCAGCAACGAGCAGCTTCTTGCCCCCTGGCGGCTCCATGTACACAATGCGGCGGTTCCAGGATTGGCCATAGGTAAACGCTTTTCCATCTTCACCAATGATTGTCTCTTGCCGCAACCCTAAGCTATCGGCTTTGCCATACCCACTCCCCGTCACCACTGGCACTGGGCTAGTAAGCGCGGCCTTTGCAAGCCCAGGTAACAGCAAAATCCCAATCCCAAACACGAGCGCAAAGCCGTACCAGGCTCTGGCCTTCGAAGTGCTTCGCAGGGGTTTGGGCGCGTGGCTTTTCATTTTTTTGTATCGTACAAGCAACTATATTGTACCACCAAAAACCCAAAAAGTCAATTAATCACCCCTCCTCTCGGAGGAGGGGGTCGAAGGCGGGTGCGACCCATCGGAAGCACCCCGGAGTCGAGGTCAACAGACCGAGACGGGGTGGTAATTTGAAACTAATTACCCCCTGAGTTGGTGGAGAAAATCTAAATTATAATTTTCGCCTCTTTGGTTTAGCGGACTTGGAAACTTTGAGGTACTTCTGCGTTTCACGGTCAAAGTCGGAGACAAAGGCACGATCCTGTATTATTCGGTACTTTATAAATTCCTTTTCAGCATGTGCAATTGCTTTTTCATGAGAAATACCCCCTGCTCCTTGTAAAACTTTATAGCTACCCAGGCTCAAATACTTATCAATAAATTCAGCCCATTGTGACATAGTAGTTACTATGCCACGGGTTGCCCGATCTTCCGCAAGGTCAAGAAAGGCGGAGACTATTCGCCGTAGGCTCCCTAATTCTTTTTCGTTGAGGTAATTTTTTGCTACCCCAATATCAATCTTAATAATCTTGCCTTTAGGGCTTTGCCGCCAAGAAGTAAGCCCCATGTGTTTTTTGCCACTATCTGATCTATAGCGGACAATTTCTGCGGCAGTTTTTCCGGTAACCGCAAAGTGCAATTTATTCTGCACAAAAGCAAAAAACTTTTTTGTCGCTTCGCTTGTGCCGTCATAATCGGCAGCGGTTTCGTAAATATCTCCAATTTTTTGGTACAACCTGCGTTCACTAATACGTATCTCACGAATACGTTCCAACAAATCATCAAAATAATCCTTTCCAAAATGCACCCCATTTTTTAGTCGTTCATCATCCAAAACAAAACCTTTTATAACAAATTCGCGTAAGGTTTTAGTCGCCCATTGACGAAAACGAACGGCCTTTTCAGAGTTCACTCGATACCCAACCGAAATGATGGCTTCGAGTTTATAAAATAAGGTTTTTCGCTCTATCTCCCTGGGACCTTCTTTCTGAACTTGTAAAAATTCCTTACAAGTTGATGCTTCGCTTATTTCACCCTCTGCGTAGAGGTTTTTCAAATGAATGGTAATATTTTGCGGCGTAGTCTCAAAAAGCTCGGCCATACGCTTTTGCGTCAGCCAGACTGATTCGTCCGAAAACAATACGTCCACTCGCACGTCGCCTGCGGGCGTGGTGTAGAGGAGAAAATCCGATTCTGGCAGGCGTAATTCTTTAGCCATGAGCTAATTATCTTATATTTATTGCCAAAAATCAACCGCGTCTAATGTAACAGGAGAATTACCCCCTTGAGTTGGCTGAGAGAAATTTTTTGTTGCTCCCCCTTGGCTAAGGGGGAGAGTCAATATATTAGCCTCTTTGTATGCGACTCCCCTCCTCGATTGAGGAGGGGTGCCGAGGGCAGCAGACCGAGGCGGGGTGGTAATCCCGTTTATCAAGCACCAATATAAAAAACTGGTCTCGAAGTTCAGCGGGATTGCTTCGCTGCTGCTCGCAATGACAATACGTACGAGCTGGTCTCGAGGTTCAGCGGGAATAAACTAACGATTCGTGATCCGCTTCTTCGCTTTCGGATCCTTCAGGTAGTTCTGCTTGGTGGAAACACGTTTGCCGGATTCCTTCTCAAGTTTTTTCCTGGCTCCACCTGCAATGGTACCGCCCTTGCGGGCTGCCTCACGATTTTCGTCGAAACCTTGAGAATCTTTGTGCCGTGCGATCTCCGTCGTTGCCGCCTCGCCAAGCATGGAGAAAATAAGCTCTAGGTCGTTCATATGGTCACGCAGGTTCTGCCGGTTGAGACCTTTGAATGCCTTGTACTCGGTCGGGGTCATGCCGAAGGTGGCTTTTGATATTTCCGCAGTGAGGATTGAGTACTCGGTATCTTCTTTCACCCCACGCTGCTGCCACTCATCCGTGAGCTCCTCGCGGATAGCAATGCCGCGCATGCGTTTCTCAATCCAGTCATCCGGGTAACCCTTGGCCTTGTACAGGGCGCGGGTACGCTTTGTTGCGATTTCTGGATCTTCTATCTCCTGAATCCGCTCGTACCCAACCTTCGCTAGCCACCGCTTGAACGGCTCGGCCTTCGGGGATGGGACAGACTGGATGATGCGGAAGATACCTTCGGTGTTGGCACAGTTCATCTGTTGAGAGCCGCCAGGGGTGACAATGGCAAGGGTATGTACAAATTGTACCCACCCTTTGGCGAGCTCGGGATCCCGCTGACGCATACGGTTGATGTACTGCTTGGGGTCGCTGGAGTCGGTCAAGACGGTGACAACGTCTTCCACCACAAACCACCACTCATCTTGGTGAATGGTTTTTCGGACTTCCTTTCCGCGAAAAACCGCGATCTTCGTGGGCACTGGGGTCATTGTTTTTTTGCCATTTGTGCCAACCATATATGGTAAGTGTACCACGGGTCAACGCGCCGAAAAACAGTGAATATCAAACGTATGGGTACACAAAATAACTACCAGAACTACCCTCTGCGTCGGCGGAAGGAAAGTGACCACCCCTACCCCTCCTTTTAAAGGAGGGGATAATAATAACCATGCAAAGGTGGAGACGGGGTGGTAATTTGAATCCAATTACCCCCTGAGTTGGTGGAGAGAAATTTATTGTTGCTCCCCCTTGGCTAAGGGGGAGAGTCAATATATTAGCCTCTTTGTATGCGACTCCCCTCCTCGATTGAGGAGGGGTGCCGAGGGCAGCAGACCGAGGCGGGGTGGTAATCCCGTTTATCAAGCACCAATATAAAAAACTGGTCTCGAAGTTAAACGGGATTGCCCCATTGTCATTGCGAGCCCGAGCCTTGCGAGGGTGCGGCAATCCCGCCGAACTTCAAGGTCAGCGTGTTTAATATGTTGGTTCTTAATACAACGGGATTGCTCCCGCCTGGCTCCGCCAACTAGCAAGTGCCCTGACAAATGCAATCACAAGCCTCTGCGCAATACCCTTTGCCAATCCCAACTGCTGTACAAATATCAGAAGCACAGTCAGCAACCTGGTTTGCTACCGTGCAGAGATCAAAGTTCGAAGATGAATCGTATCTCTTTTCCTATACTAGTAAAAACACACCGTAATTTATCCTGCGGGACAAAGCGCATCTATTCCACGGCAAATGCCATCTCCGCAACCGCACGATGGTGTTGCGCTGCCTTGTAAGCATCGGGTGAGCTGGCAAGGCTCGTAATTTTGATTAACCGTCACTTGCAGGGGTAGGGAAGTCGATTCAGCGCAGTTGCTGTAAATATCACAAGCGTACACTGTGATGTTTCGGGGGCTGGTGGCGCCGACGGGAGGTGAGGTTGTATTATTTGCGAAGGCAGGTGTCCAATTCGGCGAGATGGTATACGTGTTACCAGCTTTTGCCGGAGCTGTAGTATTAATATTCACTCCATCAAGTTTAAACTTTACAAAATTAACTGTATTATCCACCCCGCCAGCGTCATTTATAGTTGCCTTAAGCGCTATCGGGGATGCTGTTGTTGCCCCCCCAACCCACCAATTTGCTGCTACTCCTACACCGCCAACGTTAGTAATGGCCGGCGGCGTTGTATCTGCACCCGGGCAGCCCACAGTCGCTGTGGTGTAGGTAATAAATATCCGATAGTTAACGGCGTTGGCTATTGGGTTCACCAGGGTGAGCCCAGCAGTAAACACGCCATTCACACATTCATTGTACGTCACGTTCGCGGCGGGCATAGGCTTCCAATCCTTATTGTTGCCGGTCTGCGTTGTATCCCAATACAGTACTTGTGCGCCTGTGAGCGTGTACGCATTGCCGGTACCGAAGCTTGGTTTAAGGTCAACAGACTTTGTTTGGGAACCCGTGGCAGTGTCAGTTACACTTTTGGAGCTCCCTCCAACTGGCGCACTATTCACGGTCAAACCTTTAGTAGTAACCGAGGTTTGAATGTTAAGGTTGCCGTCAGAGTCTACTTTAAGTGTTGCAGTATTAGCTCCAGTCCTGTACACCACCGGACCTTCTAATAAAGCGGCGTTGCCACTACCTGCGCTTGAAGCGTAAATGGCGTTGCCGCTCATCGCCGTTGCCTGAATACCAGCACCTATACCGATATTGTTAACTTTCAGTGCCGGTGTAGAAGCACTCGTAAATAAGTCAATGGCCGTGCCGGTGTAACCCGTGGCAGTCTGAATCATTTTCCCTGATTCCGAGAGGGTGACATTACCGTAAAGCAGTAAATCTTTACTCCCAGATCCCGTTAACCCAATCTGCAGCGGTGTTTCAACTATTTGCGCTGTGTTTTTATCGGTCGGGCTTAGTAATAGTGGCGCGGCGGTGTTGCACTGAGCTGGGCCGTTAACAGCCGTAGGGTCACAACCTGGATTGGTAAAAGCCGCAGAAACCACCTGGTACCCGGCAAAACCCGTAAACACCAAAATTGCCCCAACCACGCTTAGGGGAATCCACCGGGGGGCAAGGGGTTGGCGAGACGTTTTTGCTTTTTTCATAAGGGGTTTAACCTAGGTTTGCTAGGGCTGCCACGTTGGACTATACTCTACGTGTAGTGTAAATAGTATACAACTTTGGCAAAATCCTGGCTAGCACCAAAAATAAGCAGGATAAAACTTATGCCCACAACCCCTACCCCAATACTGCAATCCCCCCGCCAGAAAGCCATCCTCGGCACAGCTGTCGTCTTCGTGCTGCTAGCGCTGTTCGGCTTTGCAGGGTACTGGTATGGTCACAGTGGAGTAACAAAGACAAATATTGAATCGACAAACACCAACGTAACAGCCAACGAAACCACTACAGGGCAAGCCCAAGATTCAGCCAAAGAAGCTTCAATCGTGGGTACGGTAAAGCAAGTGCTCGGGGATAGCATAGAGCTAAGTACGGGCACGGGCGAAACCACAAAAACCGTGACGGCAATCATTAGCAATTCCACCAGCCTGCGGAAGCTGGATTACCGAAATGTCCCCAAGCAAGGCTTAGGCGACGGCGTCGTCATCAGCAAGAGCGACCTGAAGACCGGTGCAACAGTTGTGATTCGTACTAAAGATACCTCTACCACCCGAGTACAAGCATCAAAAGTCAGTCTTCTCATCTACCGCTAACCACAATACATATGGCAGTCCTCTGGATCCTCCTCATCCTCATCATCATCGGCCTGCTGTGGCTATGGACTGGCTACAACGGTCTCATCAAACTAAAAAATCAAGCTGAAGAAGCCTGGTCTGACATTGACGTGCAGATGAAGCGCCGCTACGACCTCATCCCCAACCTCATCGAGACGGTAAAGGGCTACGCGCTGCACGAGAAAGGTGTGCTAGAGAACGTCACCCAGGCACGCGCTGCAGCCATGGGTGCTACGGGTATTGCCGATAAAGCCCAAGCCGAAAACATGCTCTCCCAGACACTCAAGAGCTTGTTTGCGGTTTCGGAGAACTACCCAAACCTGAAGGCCAACGAGAACTTCGCCAAGCTGCAGGATGAGCTCAGTGACACCGAGAATAAGATCCAGGCCAGCCGCCGCTTCTACAACGGCAACGTCCGCGATTTGAATACCAAGATCGAGACCGTGCCCACGAACATGATTGCCAACTGGTTCCACTTTGCCAAGCGCGAGTTCTTCCAGCTTGAGGAGAGCGAGAAAGCTGCGGCCAGCAAGCCGGTGGCAGTGAAGTTTTAACGGAAGAACGGAGAACACAGAACTAAGAACGGAGAACCAGAAATGCTGTTTCGATTTCGAGAGTTTCCAGTCTACAAAGTCGCCCGAATTTTTCGTTCACTGGTCTACAAGACGAGTGCAGATTTTCCAAAAGATGAGCGTTTTGCACTCACCGACCAAATCCGTCGAGCGGCAAATTCCATACTCCTCAATGTTGCAGAAGGTTCAAATCGACATTCGGATAAAGATTTTGCGCGCTTCCTGACAATGGCATTGGGTTCACTTGAAGAAGTCGTCGCATGCCTTGATATTGCTCTCGATGAGAAATATTTATCGACGAGTAAACATGCAAACCTATTAAGCGAAGCTGAACAAATTGCTAAACAAATCGTCGGATTCCGACATTCAATGAAAAGTTAGATTTCCCCCGTTCCCAGTTCTTAGTTCTTCTGTTCTTGGTTCTTAGTTCCCCCCATCCCTATGACTACCTACACCCAGATTTCCTCAAACAAACGCCGAAGCATTTTGCTCATCGTTACATTCGTAATCATCATCGTCGCGCTTGGGTACGTCTTCTCCAAAGCCTACGCGGCTGGGCCAGGAGTGCTCGTCTTGGCAATCGCCTTCTCGGTTGGTATGACCTTGGTGGGCTACTTTAGCGGTGACAAGGTTGCCCTGTGGACTGCTGGCGCTGTGGCAGTGACCAAGGAGCAGAACCCCTACCTGGTGCGCATTGTGGAAAACTTAGCCATCACGGCGGGTCTGCCTAGCCCTAAGGTGTACGTCATGCAGGATGAGGTAATTAACGCGTTCGCCACGGGCCGTGACCCCCAGCACGCGTCTATTGCCGTGACGACTGGCGCCTTAGAGAAACTGGAGAACGAAGAACTGGAAGGCGTTATTGCCCACGAGCTCTCCCACGTTGGGAATTACGACGTACGCTTCATGACGCTGGTCGCGGTGCTCGTCGGTATCATCAGCCTGCTGGCGCACTGGTTTATTCGCTTCAACTTCTTTGGCGGCCGCCGCTCGGGGGGTGGCAAGGGTGGCGCGCAAGGTATCTTCATGCTCGTCGGCATTATCTTGTCCATACTCGCGCCCATTGCCGCCTTGCTCATCCAGCTGGCTGTCTCGCGCAAGCGGGAGTTTTTGGCCGATGCTAGCGGGGCGCAGCTTACCCGCTACCCCGAAGGCCTGGCGCGCGCTTTAGAAAAAATTGCCGCCCAGGATGGCAAGATGGCAACGGCCAACAACTCCACGGCTCCGCTGTATATTGCCAACCCGTTTGGGGCGGCACATGGCAAAGGCTTTGGGAAAATGTTCTCCACCCACCCGCCAATTGAGGAGCGCATCAAAATATTAAGGGGGATGTGACTCCCGTGTCATGCCGGAGAGCACATCCGGCATCTCTGGGCCCAGAGATCCTGAAACGAGTTCAGGATGACAATTTTTGTTGACAAAACGACTTTTTTGCGCTATACTGATTGCGTAGGAGTGAGTTTCATCTCACGTATCTACATGTAGGGTACTGCATAAGTACCTGAAAATAAAAATCAAAAGTTTTGAGCCTGCGTAGCACTGAAGGCTCATAGAGAAATAAAAGAGCGTTTTGTTCTTTTGAAAGGCCACTTCTTAAATCGTCGTGGTCTTTTACTTTTGTGCTGAAATACCGACGTTGACCAGGTGTACTATTGGTGGTAGTATTTGCAGAACCTATGCAACCAATCCTCAACAAGTTCACCACCCACTTGCGCGAGGTGCTCGCCAAGGCCACTAACTTCGCTGCCGGCAACCGCGCCAAAGCAATTGGCCCGGAGCATTTGCTGTACGCTTTGGGCGTGCAGAAGGGCTCTATTGCCTACGAAATCCTGCAGAAAGTTAACTTCAACCTGGACGCCGTCCGCCAGAGCATCCAGCTGCGGGATAGCGAAGCCGACCTCATAACCATACGCACGACGCTCGCCAAGCCGACCCTCTCGCTGGAAGGGAAAGCGGCAGTGGAAAAGAGCGGCGTGATTGCAGCCAAGTACCACCACCGCTACATTGGCACCGAGCACTTGCTCTACGGCTTGCTCAAGCTGCAGACGCCGTTCGTGCAGAAGATGTGGCACGACCAGAACATTGATGCCAGCGAAATGCTCGGCCAAGTGGTGCTGGTGCTTCGCTCCACGACGAAACTCCCCGACATAACCGAACTCTTCGAAGACGTGAAGGACGAGAAGGAGAAGGGCAGTAAGAAGAAGCAGAGTAAAACCCCGGCCTTGGACTTCTTCGCCACGGATTTGACGAACGCCAAGCTGCAGGCGAACATTGACCCGGTCATTGGCCGCAAAGGGGAAATTGAACGACTCATCCACATTCTCTCGCGCCGCACCAAGAACAACCCCGTGCTCCTCGGCGACCCCGGCGTGGGCAAGACCGCTATTGTCGAAGGCTTGGCGAAGAAGGTGGTGGAGGGAAATGTGCCTGACGCCTTACAAGGCAAGCGCATTCTTCGCCTGGATCTTTCGCTCATCGTTGCCGGCACTATGTACCGCGGTGAGTTTGAATCCCGCCTGAAACAGATTATTGAAGAGATCACGGCCGATCCCAACATCATTGTCTTCATTGACGAGATTCACACCATCATCGGCGCGGGCTCGGCCGCGGGTAGCATGGATGCGGCGAACATCTTGAAGCCAGCCTTGGCGCGCGGCGAGCTGCGCGTGATTGGCGCCACGACCTTGGATGAATACCGCAAGCACATTGAGTCGGACGCCGCCCTGGAGCGCCGCTTTCAACCCATTGTGGTTCCCGAGCCAAGCCTGCAAGAGACCGAGCAGATTCTGGAAGGCTTGCGACCGAACTACGAAAAGTTCCACCGCATCGCCATAACCCACGAAGCAATTCAGGCTGCGGTTGAGCTCTCCGAACGGTACATCCAAGATAAGTTCCTGCCCGATAAAGCCATAGACCTCATCGACGAAGCAGCCGCCAAGCGGAAGGTAGAGCAAGGCAGCTCGACCGAAGCGAAGAAGCAACGCGCACTGGAGAAACAGCTGGAAGATTTGGACACACAGAAAGAAAATGCTGTACTCAACGAGCACTTTGAGGAAGCACTTAGCTTTAAGACCGCGGCCGAGCAAGTGCAAGAAAAAATCCAGCAGCTGGCGAGCTTGGTGCCCGTGAACCGCAAGAAGCTAGCGACCATTACGCGTAAAGACATTGCCGACGTGGTGAGCCGCATGACCAACGTCCCCCTCCGCGACCTGGTAAGCGACGAGCGCGACCGCTTGCTGAAGCTGGAATCGCAGCTGAAAACCCACGTCGTGGGCCAGGATGAAGCCGCCCACGCCATTGCCGATGCCATCCGCCGCTCCCGGGTGGGGCTGCGCAATCATAACCGGCCCATTGGCTCTTTCATTTTCATGGGTCCGTCGGGGGTGGGCAAGACCGAAATGGCCAAAGTTCTGGCTCGAGAAATTTTTGAAGATGAGAACGCGCTCATCCGCATCGACATGAGCGAGTTTGGCGAGAGCTTCAACGTCACCAAGCTCATTGGCGCCCCCGCCGGTTACGTGGGATACAAAGAAGGCAACAAGCTCACCGAACCCGTGCGCCGCAAGCCCTACTCGGTAGTACTCTTCGACGAGGTAGAGAAAGCCCACCCCGACGTGTTCAACCTGCTCCTGCAAGTGCTGGAAGACGGCCACCTGACCGACGGCAGCGGCAAGCAGGTGAACTTCAAGAACACCATCATCATATTCACCAGCAACGTCGGCTTGGAGAGCCTCAACCAGACGGCCAAGCTCGGCTTTGACCAAGTCTCCACCGACGCCAAGAAAGCCGCGGATGAGAAGTTCGAGGATATCAAACATGAAGTGACGAACCAGCTCCAAGACCAGTTCCGCCCGGAATTCCTCAACCGTATTGATAAAGTCATCGTCTTCCGCCCGCTGACCGCCAAAGATGTGAAGCGCATAGTGCAGATTCAAATTGCCGAGCTGCAGACGCTTGCGGCCGCGCAGAGCTACAAACTGTTGGTAACCCCTGCGGCTATCAAGCGCATTGCCGAGCTGGGCTTCTCGCCAGAGCAAGGGGCGAGGGCAATTCGGAAGATTATCCAGGATGAAGTGGAGAATCCCCTGGCCCGCGCCATCCTGGAGAAAAAGTTCAAACGGGGCGCCACCATCACCGTGAACGCGGTGAAAGCTGGATTTACCATTCGCTAAGCACATGAGTTCTGCTTTCCTTACCGTCGCCCGCCGCGTCACCGCCGTTGGCGGGATCCCGCAACTTGCGGTGATCGGCCGCTTTTTGCTAGACGCCTTGGCTCCACACCGCTGCGTGGACTGCAAAAAAATTGGCGCGGTGGTGTGCGCGGAATGCTGGGCAACAGTTGAACGTAAACTTCAAATTACACCCGGACCAAACCCATTGCAGTCAACGGTGACGTGTGCTGAATATGAACAGCCAGTAATTCAAAAACTCATCCATGACCTGAAGTACAACAGCATTCGCGATGCTGCAAAACCACTGGCAGAATTACTAACCGAATCGGTACGTCCACTACTCCAACCTGGTGACGTGATTGTTGCTATCCCCCTGCACACCCGCCGCGAGCGGAAGCGGGGCTTCAACCAGAGTGAACTCCTGGCACAGAAACTCAGCAAGGCAACGAGTGTACCACTGATGCAAATACTTCATCGCGTTCGCAACACCAAACCCCAAGTGGAGTGCGACGCTGACGAACGCCGGACAAACTTAAAAGATGCATTCGTCGCTGACCAAGTTGATGCAAAGCGTATCATCCTCATTGACGACGTAACCACCACCGGCACAACTTTTGTAGAAGCAGCCAAAGCGTTACGCAAAGTCACCGCCGTGCCGATTTTTGGCGTAACAGTGGCGCGGGGTGGGTAATTAGAACGTCTTAAAAAGTAAAAACAGGAACGATTGTTGATCGTCCCTGTACTTTCCTAGCATACTTCTTGAAGAAGCTGGAAGTGCTCTTGCAAGCAACCTTCGACCTTTTCCCAGTAAAGGTCTGCTTTCTTCTGATTCCCTGCGTCTTCCGCAGCTTCAGCTCTATCGTGCCAGCCTGCCGCCTCTACTCGCTTCCGCACTGCGGCGAGCGCTTGCTGGTAGCTAATACCAAACTGCAATTCGTAGAGCTGCGCCATTGTTTTGAGCAGCACGTCTTTCTGTTTTCGATGGTGAGCTTGCCACCAGCTGATCTCGAAGTGTGCAAGACGCAGTGAACGTTCTGAAACTTTACCCATGGCATTCCTCTCGTTTGTGTTCCGTTTGTGTAGGCAGAGCCTAGAGCTCCTTTGGCACAATGTCAATCGTCGAACCCACGCTTTGATATCCCTACAAATGTTTCGAGAAACGACGAGCACGCACCCGCTCCTGCGTGAAAAAGCCAAAGTACACAGCAATGAAGTTCAGAACCATGTGCGAGATGGAAACCAGAATGAGACTCGGGAAAAACACGTACATAGCAGCAAAGCCAATGCCCCCGAAGAAAATCATAAGCAGCGCTTTGCTATCATCTGAGTAAATGACGTGCATCCAGGTGAAGAGCAGGGCATTCACAAGGATGACGAGCCACGTAACCGATATTATGGATTGCAGTTCGGGTATGAGGAACCCGCGAAACACGAACTCCTGCAGCGCACTGAACAGGACAAACCCGTAGAGGAAGTGGCTCTTTTGCCACCAGCGCTCGCTACCTGTGTGTTTCAAGAGTTTTGCAAAGATATACAGTGCGAACCCAGCGAAAAGCGTAAAGAGCGTATACGGAACGGCATAGTCCCTAAGGACGTTCCACTGAAGCCCAAGTGTGTGCTTGCCCCAGCCCCTGATGACAACGATCGCTACAATGCAGGCTCCAACGACCGCGAGGGTGTGGAATCGGTACCGAAACGGAATGACCTTGAAATACCAGAGCGCGACGGGGAGCACGAACAGTACGAGCAGGATGCCTATTGCTTCAATCATGCCGTCAGTATAGCTTAGGTTTCAAAAGTTTGTTCGTCCCCACTTTGCGCTGGTGTATGCGCTACTTCCAACATATACCCATCCGGGTCGAAGAAATCGACGGTGTAGTAATCAGGCGAATATTCGACCACAAGAAGCGGACCGCGGATCATTTTCACCCCCGCACCCTGTACGTACACACCAACTTTATCTACCACTGCTCGGGAATCAGCCCAGAAACAAAGATGGCGTACCCCAAGGGTATTGCCACGTGGAAAATCCCACTGCTTCACATACACTTTCGTATTGCCACTAACGAATCCGTTGTTCTTGGCCTTTTGCCAACCAATAATTTCGAAGAGTGCGTCATAAAAGCTCAGAGACTTTTGCAAATCTGAGACTGCGATCTCAACATGTTTAATTCCTTGACTCATCTTATGGAAATTAGTTAGGAATGTCTACCGGCTAGACTGGAAAATTGTGTGGCGAGTGCACTGAGCATCACTCCTAATGGGAGTTTGTGTAGGTCACGGGGGAGTATCCATTGGTAGCTGTCGTGCTCCTTACTCAGGTGCAGCTGTTGGGTTTTGCTCTCGCAGGTAAACACGGCGATAGTAAGGTGCTTACCTTTATATTCAGGGTGTATGACCTGGAAGCCAACGTCGATACTGAGTTGGTTTGCTGCAATGCCCGTCTCCTCACGTACTTCCCGTATCATGCCGACTTGCGTCGATTCTCCTGGTCGGAGCGCACCACCTAGGAGGTCCCAACTGCCTGGCTCATCCGGGTCATCGACTGCACGACGGAGTACCAGTACCCGACCACCTCTCATGATGAGTGCCCGGACACCGTGACACAACTCAGCGGTATTCTTCATGAGTCGATTTTACTTCCCTGTTGGACTACCAGCGTACACATTGTAGGTGGCAAGACCGGTGAACTCCCGTACGCTGGACTTATGCTCATTGCGAATTTTCGATTCGAGCGTGGCGTAGGCGTTATCGATAGTGGTCTTGAGCTCTAGGGAGCCAGTAAAATTGGATGCCGCTAGTATGTGCCGCACCTGCTCGAGGCTCGTTGCGCCGCACTGACAGAGCGCAATTGCAGGTTGCTGCAAAGCCCACCAGATAACAAGTGTAGTAATGCTGACTCCTGCGGACTCTGCAATGGGTCGCAGGGAGGCTCCGACCCACTGTCTTATCTCGTGTACAACGTTCTCTCGAAATTCTGGCTTCCTGCGGCGGAGGTCATCTGACCTCATCTCTATTTTTTTCAACACGCCTTCGGTGAGGAGACCACGGTCGAGAACCTGGTAAGCAACAACACCGATATTGTGCGCTTGGCAGTACGCTTGGAACTCTGCTGATAAGTCCTGGTTGATGAGGCTGAATCGGTTCTGCGCAAACTCCACTGCACCACTGGCGTTGTACTCCTGAAGCTGTTCCAGACTGACGTTCGACACGCCAATGCGCTTTGCCTTCCCCACCCGTTTCAGATCCTTCAAAGCATGTATTGTCTCAGCAAAGGGGGTCGCTGGGTCAGGTACGTGAGAGATGTATAGATCTACGTAGTCGAGCTTGAGCCGACGTAGACTTTCGTCACATTCATGAATCACATCTTTGTATTTCCCAGATAACCTTAAAGTATCCCCTTCGCGGGCATGGCCGCAGCTGGTGTTAATGAAGAAACGATCGCGTGGGTACTTCGTGAGTAGCTCGCCGAGTTGCTCTTCCACCTTACCGAGTCCGTACGTGGGCGCGGTATCAATGTACCGCCCGCCACCGTTCAGATAGGCATCGAGGATACTCCCTGCTGTCTTTCCATCTACGGGAGTGAAGGGGCTGGCGAACGGAAATGTACCAAGGCCAATGCCATTAAGCAGCTTCATAATCCAAAATCAATTCTGGGTTACCTCAATGGTATTACGGTTTAGTGCGTGTAGCAAACACATTAACTAGCCACCATGGCGCGGGGTGGGTAAAATATCCCCACAAATGAATTGCAATCTTATGGGAGAAGTATACAGCTACTCATTATCTCCCTGTTTTGATACATGCGTTGATTTTACCGTTAGCACCAGGAGAATAATGACGACCAACACCGCAAAAACTATCCCAACCCACGGGATCCAAGTATTGCGTTCTGTTATTCTGCTTTCTTCGCTATCACACACATCCCCTATACCATCGCTGTCAGTATCTGTCTGTAACTGATTTGGATTATTGGGGCAATTATCTTGCGAATTGATTAGCCCATCTTGATCAAAATCGTCGCATACATCGCCTCTGCCGTTGGTATTAGTATCTTGCTGATCAGCGTTCGCAACAGAGACACAGTTATCACGAATGTCGGGTATACCATCACTATCGACGTCCGCAATACGATACTGTGGGTTACTCTTTGAGGTAATAGCTGGCTGTACGAGAACGTCTTTCGAAGAAACTAAATTACCCGCTTCCCCAACTGGAGGGGTTACTGATCTATCGGGGTCAAAATATATTTGGTACGAGTGAGCAGGTTGTGCCAGAAATCGGAGCGTACGAGTGCTGGATAGTGTTGCGTTATCTTGGTGTAATTGAAGTTCGGTAATGCGTAGGGGCTGACTGAAACGCAAAGTAATAACCCACCTCGGTGATGTCGTTTGCGGAAAACGAATGGTTTGTTGATCCATTCCACGTTTTGCAACAACGATAGTGTCTTGGTCTTCAACAAAAGCGTGAATTTCGATAGAATTTGGTAACGCAACATTGTCACCAAGCAGTGTTGTGAGGGAAGATGACGTAATAGAATTTTTGCTTAAGAGGGTAATTTGCGCAACTCCGAGTGTATCGTCGGGCAACAAAAAATCGGCATACGTCTGAGTATCATTGTCATTCAGACGGCTGGCACTAGCACTAATCGGATTCGTACTCACTTCAACCAACACGGTGTTTACCAGCGTTTCTTGCTTGAAAAAATGTGGTTCAAAGGTATTGACAGTCGTATCGAGAACAGCAAAATCTGTACGTTCAATGAATTCGTCAACGATAGGAATCTCAACAACCGTTGGCACGCGGACTGCAATACTCCGAACGTCTTTCAGAAAACGGTACGCGCTCTTAACCGAAGAAATTGTACTTTGCGACAACTCTTGTGCACTTGCACTTGAGACGACACAAAAGAGTACAAGTACAAAAAATATGGTCTTGAGTTTCATGATTCTACAATGTGTTATTACGTGAACCGTTTTCTTTTTTTCCCAGAAATGCAGTGCTCACCAGTAAGGCTCCAATGAGGAAGAAAAGGACAATGCGAATTGCCAACTCCATTTTCCATATATCAACGAGCAGCAATCTGCCAACCACAAAACCAATAAGCGCACTCCCATAGAGTCGAAGAACTTTTCTGTTCCTCGTTAGGCCTGAGAAATAACACACGAGGCCAATGATAATATAGACTACGAGTGCAACCATCACTGCTGAATTGTCATTCGTCAGTGCTGCATGGAGAGACAGCCAGAGCAGCACGTAGGCATATATTGAACCAACAATGTACAAGACCGTGGAGAGTTGTTTGCGCTTCTGCTCTTCAGTATTGAGAACACTGCGTGAGAAAACGAAGCCAAGCCCAAAGAAGGTTACCGACAAAATGAGGAGCACAAAGAAATCGCTATTCAATACGCTTGTCGACCACGTGCGCGCAGTAAAACTAGCAAAAGATAACAGTACCGGCCCAACCAGAAGCAAGCTGATTCGTTCGGTAATCTTGGTATCGCGAAATACTGAAAATGCAACCAGGGCAATAATTCCACTCTCAAGAGTGTACGCAATGGTGAGCGTGGCGCCTTGGAGCTCGGCTGATGTTGCCGCAGCCAACAGCGCAATACAGACACAAACGTAAATGTAGAACGGTTCTCGCCTATGCGTAGATCGAAAGACGAGGTACGCTCCGACCGCGAAGACAACAATCCAAGCCACGAGTATCATACTTTTCCATTCGTCTTGTGCGGCTACCATTATCCAAACGAGTAGGAAGAGCCCATTGCACGCAGCGGTGACGAGATCAGGAAAAATATCTTTATCTTTCGACTTCAAAATACCTATGGTGTTGGTTAAGAAGAATACCGCAACGAATGCGTATACGAAGAACAGTAGTATTCCTCTATCTGCGATCGTCGTAGAGAAGAAATGCGGAAAGCTATAGAATGTTACCAGTAAGAGCGCAGCCAGTGTCAGTTCATGCTTGCCGGTGAGAACCACAATCCAAATTGCGCCAAGAATGACAATGAGCAAATATGCGAATAAGCCAACATAGTTTGTTGTTGGTGTATTCGTGAGTAGTGGTGCAATCCCTGCGAGAAGCAGACTCACGAAAGCGAGTGCTCGACTGTTGTACTTCACGCTCGCAAGTGCAACAAAGGCAGTGCTGAGAAACATTACTGAGAGACCAGTGAGTGGAGTGAAGAAATCGTAAATTTCACGAGCGGCGAATATGGTGAGTAAAATTATTGTCGAGCCGAGAACAAGGAAGATGCTCCCCTGGCTAAGGTATTTTCGAATTCTCCAAAATCCAAGCACCATGAAGAGGGCACCAGCAACTAATCCAAGTGCTATGCGGCCCATTGGCCCAATCCAATTATTGAGAAAGGCATAGGATGCAAGCCAACCGAACCCGATGAGTAAAAGGAGAGCACCGAGCTTCATTAACCAATCTTCTTTCAACCACGCGACGAACGTATCAATAAGGGTCGGCCCGCTCAGCGGGTGCGTGGCGACGGGTTTACCGAACTGCGCTGATGGAAGTACTGCATGTAGCGCTCTTTCAACATCGGCCCCTTGCCAACCGTTCGCCATGAGGGAATGTGCAATATCTTCTCTACTGGCACCCTGCTGCAATCGCTGAGTAATATACTCATGCAGTGGGCTAGGTGAAACTGGTTGCTGTGACACAAGCTGTTTCGGATGAATTGGATTTCCTTGTGTGGGAATATGCTGGGGTGCGCCACTTTTTACATATTTCTCCAGTGTTTGTACCCGACCACGAAGATTCGATACCACGACCAAGATAATTACTACACCGATAAATGATATAAATTCCATAGATCATATTATACCACATTTTCTCCGCAACAATGAGCATGGAGTGGGATACGCGAAAACGCGTCACGCGGAATTATGACCGCGAAATGAACTGCCCTGAACCACTCCTCGCTTCCGCTCGTCGGGTACAGGGCATGCACCAAGAGCTTTCTACAATGATGGCGCGCCATGCACCCGAACAGCACCGGCCTATTGGACGGTGCGTCGTGAGTGGTGCATGGTGCGCTCGGCAGGAGTTGAACCTGCGACCTCAAGCTCCGCAAGCTTGCGCTCTATCCAGCTGAGCTACGAGCGCGCACCAAATATGCGTACCATACCTGCCACGCGGTTGGCAAGCAAACTAGAGTTTAAACATGCGCCCGAGACGGTCTGTAAGGTCTTCGGCTTCCCGCTCTAGGTCCTCCCGAATGTACTTTTGTAAGACAGCACGAATTCGAAGTGGATTTTCATTGACTAACGGGATGGGGTACGACGGACGGACACCACTCTTGAACTCGAGATAGAGCATTTTCACCTGGGGCGGTTCGTAGGCCAACCAGAACATGGCGAATTCGCGGAAGCGGTAGGTTCGGTCACCTATGGTCACTCCATCTTCGTCGACGATGAACTCCACTTGGTGCGGGCTTAGGAAATCTTTCGCCACGACAACGATGGCAATAAGGATGATGATGATTGAGAACAAAAAGTTCTTCTGGACAAGTGAGTACGCGAAGATGGCGATGGCAATGGCACCGGCACTAATATACCAGGTGAGACCCCGCTCGTGCCGCTGGAACGAGGGGAAAATCCACTTCAAGAGGACTTGGGGTTGTGCGGTTGTTTGCTCGCTGCTACTCTGATCCATACGTGGGAAAGTATAGCACGTTGACGTTTCTGCGGCATTCCCTGGAGCGGTGGGCCGACCACTGCTTGCAGCGGGGCCCCGCCACCGGCGGTGGGTGGCTAAAAATGCTATGTTTACTGTATATATTATCCAAAATTCCTCGACGCAACGATATTACGTTGGGTATACAGAGGACCTCCAAGAGCGACTCCTACGTCACAACAGCGGTCGAAACATCTCAACGAAAAATGGTGGCAAGTGGACCGTTGTCCATACTGAAGAATTACCTGATAAAGTCAGTGCTTGGAAACGTGAGCGAGAAATAAAAAAATATAAGGGTGGTAACAGTTTTAAAAAATTAATTAGCGGTCTGTGAGGGAGGGATGGCCGAGTGGCTGAAGGCGGCAGGTTGCTAACCTGTTATAGGGTGTTAAAACCCTATCGTGGGTTCGAATCCCACTCCCTCCGCCACAGGCCGCTAGATAAAGCAGGCCGACCACCGCCGTGGAACGCACACGGCGGGGCCCCGCCCAAAAGGGCGGTGGGTGGCTGTCCCGCGGAGCGGGATCCGGCGAAGCCGTGAAAGGCGGCAGGTTGCTAACCTGTTATAGGGTGTTAAAACCCTATCGAGAGTTCGAATCTCTCCCTCTCCGCCAAGAGGTTTTAGTATCGGGTGACCCGCCTGCCTCGCCTTGCTCGGCATGGCGGGCAGGCCCACATGCCCTAAGTCATCGTTGGGTCTGTTTCACGTGGAAAATTTACTGTGTGCAGCCGAAACATAGCAAGTTTTTTCATACGTGATAGTATGTCACCATGAAACAACAGATTGCACTGGATATTCTCCAAACTGGCGCCAATGTTTTCCTCACCGGTGAGCCTGGAAGCGGAAAAACCTACACGGTTAACAGTTACGTGCGCTGGTTGCGCGAGCACGGCGTGACACCTGCGATTACTGCCTCCACCGGCATTGCGGCTACCCACATCGGCGGGATGACGATCCATTCGTGGTGCGGGATCGGCATAAAGAAATCCATTTCATCGCACGACCTCAGTGCGCTAGCCGATAACGAACGCGTCGTACGGCGTGTTCGGAACACGAGTGTACTCATCATTGATGAAGTGTCTATGCTTTCGGCGCAGACGCTCTCTATGGCGGAAACCGTTTGTCGAAAATTGCGGCGGCAGGATACACCCTTTGGCGGACTGCAGGTTGTCCTCGTTGGTGACTTCTTTCAATTACCGCCCGTGGTTACACGCGAGGAAAGTGGTGGTGCGCAACTCGACTTAGAGGAAGACACAACGGCTAAGATATTAGCGCCGTTTGCCTTCCGTTCACGAGCATGGGAGTCAGCCAATTTAGTTGTCTGCTACCTCACCGAACAGCACCGCCAGGAGGATGCCGAATTCCTAAAACTACTCGCACTCGTCCGCGCCGGTACAGCCGATGACCACACCCACGGGTCGCTTACGGCGCGTCGCGTTGATGCTGAACGTGCCCCGCGTGATCTGCCTCGGCTATACAGCCACAATGCAGATGTGGACCGGATAAATGAAGAACGACTGGCGTCAATTCCGGGCAAAGCGAAACAATACAGTATGATTGCGCGTGGATCAGAAAAATTGGTAGCCACATTAAAGCGCGGCTGCCTTTCGCCGGAAACACTCTCGCTGAAAGTCGGTGCTCGCATCATGTTCACCAAGAATAACCCCGATGGGAGTTTTGTAAATGGCACAGTGGGCGAAGTACAGAATTTTACCGATGAGGGTATGCCAATTGTGAAGACGCTTCGCGGTCGGCGTGTATACACGGAACCGATGGAATGGACAATTACCGACGGGCTTCGCGTGCTCGCCCGGATTTCTCAAATTCCCATCCGACTCGCCTGGGCAATAACCATCCACAAGAGCCAGGGTATGACGCTGGACGCTGCGGTGATGGATCTCTCGCAAGCGTTCGAGTATGGCCAGGGCTACGTTGCGCTCTCGCGGGTTCGGTCACTCGCCGGGCTGCACCTATTGGGCTGGAATGAGCGCTCGCTTCAAGTCCATCCCGAGGTTATTGCGCAGGACCAGGATTTTAAACAACGCTCAGCAAAGGCACAAACTACACATGCGGCAATGTCTAAGGCGGAGCAGACCGAGTGTGTCCATAAGTTTATTATTGCCTGTGGCGGAAAACCAGAAGGCGGTGTTGCTATGAGCGAGCATGAAAAACCACCCCGCGGTTCAACCTACCAAATAACGCTCGAGCTTGTGAAAAGCGGCAAATCCATCCCGGACATTGCGAAAATCCGCTCGCTAACCGAGGGCACCATTACTTCTCATATCCTTCGGCTCTACGCTGACGGGCGTCTCACCCGTGCCGAGCTGGACCCGCACGTTTCACCAGCTTTGAAAAACGCACTGCCAAAAATACATGCGACGTTTAAAAAACTCGGCCATGAGCATCTGTCGCCGGTCTTTCACGAACTGGGCGGTGCCTACTCCTATGAGGATTTGCGTCTGGCGCGGGCGCTGCTGGTGTAAGAACCTGCTAACGTAAATCCACTTCTTTCGTAAAATTTCTTACGTTTTTTGAATTGATGATCAAGGAATGGGGTTTTCGCATCGTGATAATCATATACTATCTTCTGAGCGCCACGGATACGTCCGATGTATTGTGTAAGTTTTCCTTCAAAAGCCAGAGGAAACGCGAGGACGATAGCTTGAATATCTGGAAGATCCAGTCCCTCTCCAAGGAGCTGCCCTGTTGCGAAGATAACCCGATAATGACCGGAAACGATCTGTACAAATTTATTCTTTCGGGATGCAACAGAATCATCGCCGGTAACAATTATTGTCTCCGAGGATCCTTTGAGATACATGTTCAATACTTCGAGATGCTCTTTCCTTTCACTTAGCACCAACGTTTTCTTTCCAGCTGCCACCAAATGACGAATATCATCCAATATAAGCTGATTGCGGGATTGATCAAATGAAACGATACGGGCCAAAAGTTGGTAGTCGTCAGTCGTGAAAGAAAAAGGGATTTCGAGAGCCGTTATATGGATATGCACGATTCTTTCTGGTTTCAGATTATTGTGACTATTGGTGTTGTCTGGAGTAGTAGGCTCCTCGGTCAGTTCCGCAATGATGCCGCCAATAAAAAGGTAGATGAGTTTTTCGTCATTGTGCTTGCGCTTCGGTGTAGCAGTGAGGCCGTAGCAGAAACGCGCATCCAAATGTGAAATAACTTCCCGAAATGTTTTGGCTGGGATATGATGACATTCATCTACAATGATAGTGCCAAAACGATCCTGAAAATCTTTCAAATCATCCTGTCGAACCAGGCTCTGCATCATGGCGACTGTTACTTTCTCACCAATAGTTTTCTTTAAGCCATCAATTCGACCGACATGTGCTTTCGCGATGCCGAGGAACGTCTGAGCACGCTCAATCCATTGATCCATGATCTGCTTGCGGTGCGTTAGAATCAGCGCTGGTTGTTTGCGGCGCGCGATGAGCTCAAGACCCATGATGGTTTTCCCGCTTCCGGCCGGAGCAACAATAACACCTTGTTCGACCTCCATGACCCGATCAATGACTTCTGATTGTGTGGGTCGTAATTTTATCACCGATGAAAACTCTAGCTCCGGTAACGACGGTCGCTGGTCTTGTATGACGAATGGGATACCACGTGTCCGAAAATGATCAGTCAATTCTGAAAGAAAGCCTCGTGGCAGGATAACGTCTTCGTCTTCTTCTTCAATCAACCGAAAAAACTTTTCTGTTTGATACACGCTTTTCCCAAGTCGCTTCTTTAACCAATAATCAAGATTCGGGAAGTTGAGCTCCTCGCGGAGAAAGTTCACAGTTTCTTTGTCGAGGGTTGATTTCATGATATGAATTCCAGAATCGAGGCGGAGCGTGATTTTACCACGTGGCGAGGTTGTGCCGGTTGAGGTTTTGCTAACAACATTATTCGTTAGTTGTGTGAGAGATGCATCCAATGTTGCTGAAGGAATACGTTTTACTTTGGCGAGGAATGCCCATTGATCCGGATACGGTATTGTGGTTACTGGATCTAGGAAAAGTGTGTTCCCTTGTTCTAGAGAGACGCCCTGCAATGGAAGAGCGATAAGGTTACCAAATCCTTTTCCGCTTTGCATATCCTGGTTTGGGAAAAGCCGATCAAAAGCCACCTCTTTATCAAAGTCGAAAAATTGTAGAGCTCTGCGAATACACTCGAGCATGATGCTTCGACTTCGAACTGCGAGATAGGCGTCTTCAAAGAATAACCAAACATGCGTGCCCTGACCAGAACGGGATCGTTCAAGGTATCCCGGAAGTTTAAATTCGGCGCATGTCTCAATTAGCTTCTTCGCGCCCTCAAGAGCCCGTTCGCCATCGAAGTCAGCAGCGATAAAATATGAAGTGTTATTTTCGAGCAACGGGTAGATACCGACGATACATTGGCCGAGTAGGTGCTTCTTGATCACGTCAGGTGTAAGCGGTAATGCCGTTTTCTGTTCGAAAGTCGCCATCGTTCCGCCACGAGTCTTGTGCGCTAGGAAGGTATTCCAGTCGAATTGATACGCCGGGGAATAGCCCGAGCGTTCATTCTTTTCCCAACGCCTCGCATATACGTCCGTTCGTCCGCGGAAAAGTGACTGATAGAGATGAAGCTGTTCCTCGCTGATATTAACTATCATGCGGGTGTACTTATACTTTCCGATATCTCGTCGTTCTCCCTTGCCCAATTCGCTCAACCTGCTTGAGCCGCAACAGTACGTCTACAGCTTGTGATACGGTTGGCCGAGCCACGCCAGTTGCTTTCACAATCTCGCCGGGTGTCGACTCCGGTACCTGTTCAAGATGTTTCCACACCAGTAACTGCTTTGGTGAAAGAAGCTTCTCGATATTCTCACGAGACAACAGCTCAATCGCCTGCCGAGCTTGCTTGAGCGAAACATTTAGGAAAAATTCCAGCCAGCTATTAATATTTTCCCTTGGCGATGTAAAGGTCGATTGACTCTTTCGAAGTGCCAAATAGTACTCTGCCTTATTGTCTTCGACAAGTTTCTCATGGGATACGTATGGCACGTACGCGTACCCACTCTTGAGTAGAAGTAGATTAGTTAGGATGCGTGCCAGCCGACCGTTCCCATCTTGGAATGGGTGGATGGCTAGAAACTCCACGATGAAGCTGGCAATGGCAACGAGTGGATGATGCTCCTTGTCTTTCAACGCTACCTGCGTCCATTTCACCAATTCCTGCATCTGCTTCGGCGTCAAATACGCTGGCGTCGTTTCGAACATGATCCCAAGGGATTTCCCCTGCGCATCAAACATCTCAACCCGGTTTTCACCTTTCTTGTACTCACCGCGATGCCGGACGTCCTTGCCGACGTATTTCAATAGTTCTTTATGGAAGTGCTTGATGGTGCTCTCGGTGAAGGGAATATGTTTCCAGGAATTAAAAACATTTTCCAGGAGTTCGTAGTACCCCCGCACCTCTTCCTTATCACGGTCAGCGAACTTCGTTATGGCCAACCCGCGCATGAGTTTCTCCACGTCACTATCCGAAAGTTTTGCGCCTTCAATGCGCGTGGAAGCACCGCTCGATGTTACCAACGTCGAACGCTTCAGTCTCCCTAAAGCTTGCGGATTGAGCCGCGCTCCGCCAATCCACTGGCCTTGCAGGTGGTCAATCTGGTTGATGAGCGACCAGAACCGTTGGGGGATATTTGCTATTCGTTGATCTCGTCGATCCATACGTAGATTGATTAGATAATACTATAACTATATGAGATTATATATGATTATTGCACCTGAGTCAATGCTTTATTTGAGAAGGTTGAAGTACCCCAATAAATACGATACTATCGATGAGGGATGACTCATCAGGAGCGCCCCGGACGATGGCGGCAGTCTTGTCCCGCAGCGTGGTGGTGGGGTGGCGGAGTGGTCGATCGCGGCGGTTCGTTAATTTTGCGGAGGCGTGCCTGAGTGGTTGAAAGGGACAGTCTTGCCCGGCGAAGCCGGGTCCGGCTCCGCCGGAAAAACAACAACTTCATGGTGGGATGGCGGAGTGGTCTATCGCGCTGGTCTTGAAAACCAGAAGGGCTAATACCCCTCGGAGGTTCGAATCCTCCTCCCACCGCCAGCTCGTTTCGTACCGTCGCATTCCGTGTAGGCTATTTTTTTGAATGGCCTGCCATGAACCCGAACGAAGTGAGAGGTTCATGGTGTACACTTACCCCATGCTCACTTTGGCTACACCTGTTTCGGTACTCGGTGGCGTAGGATCGACAGCAGCCACCCGACTAAAGCGACTAGGTTTGGAAACCATCCAAGACCTGCTGTGGCACCTGCCCTACCGCTACGAAGACCTCACCCGCGTGGAACGCATCATTGACGTCCGCGGGAACAGCACCGTCTCAATTCGCGGCAAGCTGCAGATCATTAGCTCCCGTCGCGCCGCGCGCCGTCGGGGCATGTTGGTGTTGGAAGCAATTGTCGCCGATGACACGGGCAGCATAAAGGTCGTGTGGTTCAACCAACCATTCCTTGCGAAAGTGCTGCACCCCGGGGACGTGCTGTGGCTCGCAGGCAAAGTGGAAAGTAACCACTTCGGCACAACCTTAGTAAATCCCACCTGGGAGAAACGCGAGAATCCCCTGCACGCAGCTGGCATCATCCCCATCTACCCGCTCACCGACGGTCTGACGCAGAAGCAGCTGCGGATGTTCATGCACCAGGCTCTCCCTCTGGCGAGCCAGCTCCCTGATCGCCTGCCAGCTTCGACAGTAAGCCACGCTAAGCTCCTCTCGCTCGGCCAAGCCATAGCCTTTGTGCACGAACCCAAGAGCTTTGGCGACGTGAGCCTGGGCCGACACCGATTGGGCTTTGAAGAGCTCCTGGTGGTTCACCTGGCAGTGCAGCAAGAGCGCGCGGCCTTAGAGCAGTCACCCAGCGTCCATATACCTTTCAACCAAGAGAAGACCATTTCCTTTGTCCAACGTTTGCCCTTCACGCTCACGCCTGGCCAGAAGCGTTCGGCCTGGGACATTTTGCAGGATATGGATAAGCCCCACCCCATGAACCGCCTTGTGGAAGGTGATGTCGGCTCGGGCAAGACTGTCGTGGCGGCTATTGCCATTCTCAACGTGGCGGCCGCGGGATGCCAAACGGCGTACCTGGCACCGACCGAGGTCTTGGCGCGGCAACACTTCGAGAAGATTACCAAGCTACTCAAACCATTCGGCACGCGCGTCGGGCTCTTCACCCAAGCCAGTCGTCGGTTTTCGACATCAGACAAAGCAATCACCAAACCTGCAATGCTGCACACCTTAAAGGCTGGCGAGGTTGACCTGGTTATTGGCACGCACACGCTCATCACCGGCAAGGTCGAATTCTCCAAACTCGCGCTCGTGGTGGTGGACGAGCAGCACCGCTTCGGCGTAGAGCAGCGCAAGGTGCTCCGCTCGGCCGGTACGCAGAGCATCCCGCACTTCCTCTCGCTGACGGCCACGCCGATCCCGCGCACACTCGCGCTCACCGTGTGGGGTGATTTGTCCGTCTCCCGCATTCCCCACCTCCCCACGGAACGGAAACCCATTACCACCCGCGTACTCGATGACCGGAACCGCGACACTGCCTACCATATAATTTTAGAACGCGTGCAAGCGGGTGAACAAGCCTTTGTCATCTGCCCGCGCATTGAAACCGACCCCACGGGCAAGAAGTCGGCCACCGAAGAGTACGAACGACTCAAGAACGGACCGCTGGCAAGTATCTGCGTGGGCTTGGTGCACGGCAAGCTCTCGAGCGCGCAGAAAGAGCAAGCCATGAGTGACTTCACGGCTGGGACGATCGACGTGCTCGTGGCAACGGCCGTCGTCGAGGTTGGCATCGACGTGCCGAACGCCACGGTCATGCTCATTGAAGGTGCGGAGAGCTTCGGCCTGGCCCAGCTGCACCAATTCCGTGGCCGCATAGGCCGTAGTAGCAAAGCCAGCGTGTGCTACCTCACCACGAAGGCGACAGACCAAGAAACGCTGGACCGGCTCAATGTCCTCACCACGCTCACCGATGGCTTTGCCCTGGCCGAGGAAGACCTCAACCGGCGTGGCCCGGGCGAGCTCTGGGGCCAAGTCCAGAGCGGTTTCCAGCCCTTCAAGGTTGCCCGCCTATCTGACCAGAAGCTCGTGGAAGAGACCCGGAGCGCTGCCGAAGCCCTCCTGCAGACCGACCCACAGCTCCACACTGCCCCACTCCTCGCTGAAGAGGTCGCCCAGAAGCGCGCCCAGCTGCACCCGGAATAAAACTATGCTTTTATTTCTATTGTCATCCTGAGGCCATCAGGCCGAAGGATCTTGCCAGGACAAAATACAGCAAGATTCTTCCCCCTCGGCATACTCGGGGTCAGAATGACAATGAAAAAACCGTGTCTTGACTGATCCGACAACGGAGCCTAGAATGGACTATTCGCTCATTTCGACGTTCTTTTCCAATTTGCGTTTGACCAACCGGTCACCTTCTCCCGTACGTGGGCAAAGAACTTTGTGATTGATGTAAACCCAGCACCACTATGGCAGTACCAAAGTGGTGCTGGGTAAACCGCTAACCTCACACCCCAAACCATTGAAAGGGACTTATGACTTTCAGCCCTTAGCAAAATCCTCCACACAGAAAACAGAAAATGTACGAAAAATCATTTCCATGGAGGATTCCAATGATTCTTGTAACAAAAGAAAATTTCTGGGATGTCTGTGATCAGATACGTCCGCTACGCGCGACAGCTGAACCCGCCCCTGACGGCGTTCATAAAGACATCCGTGAATGCGTCGGCAACGATTGCTGCAGACTGAGTAAAGTATTCATTGGCTCGGTTCTTGTTGATAACGATGACCGAGAGAAAAAACTGCATGCCTGCCAGTGCTGTAACCTGGTCTTCGTCGATGATGACCAACGACCGGTGCATGGCAAGTTTGAAGATTATCTCGGGAATCTTCTCCACAAACACGGTGACTTCACGATAATTTTGGGAAGCAAGGCAGCGCGCATGGGCGTTAACCTTGCTCACCAATAAAATTGGGAGGATAGAAAACATTGCAGAGCACTACCATAATTGTGCTCTGTTTTTTTATTGTCCCTCTTTGGGAGCAAAACCCCCGCCTTGCAGGCGGTCCTTTCA
>JBBTRK010000006.1:0-81955 GCA_038065235.1 Patescibacteria group bacterium | reverse complement strand
CAAAAAGACGTCCATGTTTGGACGTCTTTTTGCTAGCCAATCGAATGTACTTGGTGGATCTTAACGGACTTGAACCGATGACCTTCCGGCCAAGGCGGGACTGATGGAAAAGTCGCCTGGTGGACCTCAGGGGGATCGAACCCCTCGCCTCTTCCATGCCATGGAAGCGCTCTACCAAATGAGCTAGAGGCCCCCAGGCGACTTTTCCATTCTACCAGCTGCCCGCTCGCCATCGCTTGCGCTTAGGCGCTAGCGGGCGAGAGCTAACGGCCCTTCAAACGATTTCGTTATAAATTCGTCTTATATTAGCACTTATTCCTCAATTGTTCCACGTGGAACATTAGACCTGCTCTTGCCTATGCTTGGTGGAGATACCGGGAATCGAACCCGGGTCTCAGCAATGCGAATGCCGCATATTACCACTATACGATATCCCCATCAGGCATAGGCGGGCAGGTCTACAGCTGTCCGGCAAAGCCGGATCCGGCTTTGCCGGAAACCACAGGCCCATGTATATTAGCTAGTTTTCAAAATGTTCCCCGCCAGCCAAGCCCGATTGTTCAATTATTCAAGATGTTCCACGTGGAACAATTACATCAGTCCCTCGACAAGCTCGGGACACTCGACTCGAAAGGTGTTTTTTCACTCATATAAAGTGGTCGGAGACCACGAGTGAGACCTGTAATCGGGTCGAGTCGAGTGGTGCCCCGAGAGGGAATCGAACCCCCATCTTTCCCTTAGGACGGGATTGCTCTATCCATTGAGCTACAGGGGCATTATCGCTAATTTTACTTTGTATTTAGTGTCGCTAAATATATAGAATTTGAAATTTTTGCTATTATTGTTGTTTTACTGTTTAAATACGCCGTTACTGCAAATAGGATTGCTATCCCTAGTAGGGTTAATCCGAGCATACGCAAATCCTTCTTTACGAATGGGTCATTTAGTTGTTTTGGTGTATCCATATATTGAGCTCAATGAGTGTAGCGAAAGATATGTTAGGGTTCAATTGGCTTTGCTCGGAATCTGCGGAACGAGTACAATAGGTGCACTCACAATATCCTACAAATGTATGGCTATGTTCAAATCTGATGGTAGCACAGGAAAGCAGGGAGATACGGTCATTGGGGCGGCCGTGAAAGTTGAGGGGAATTTCGTTGGTGAAGGCAATGTCATTGTCGAAGGCCAACTCCAAGGCACGCTGAAGACAAAGCATAACGTGATAATTGGTTCGGGCGCAATTGTGAAAGCAAATGTTGAAGCGCAAGATGTCCACCTAGCTGGTGAGCTTCATGGGAATGTAAAAATATCTGGCAAATTAACTTTGACTGCTACTGCAAAACTTAGCGGAAATATTGAAACATCGTCTCTTACGGTTGAAGAAGGTGCAACTCTTAATGGGAAATGCGTCATGACTGCTGGCGCAAAGATCGAAGCATAAGACATTTCTTCTTGCTGCATGTACACGTACATTGTTGAGGCTGGAATTAATTCAAAAAAGTACGAGAACGAACTCGCGCGCATCGAGTCGCGGCTAATTGAGTTAGAAATTTCAGGCAGGATTGAGAAACTCACAATTCTGAAGAGCCTAAAAGAAATTATTAACGACGCATTACGAAACCATAGTGAAACGGTCGTGCTCATTGGCTCAGATAAAATCATCAACGATGCAATGTCCACGCTAGCTGATGCTGATGTCATGATTGGCATAATTCCGATTGGCGAAAAGAATACAATTGCCACCGCTCTTGGTATACCGAACGGCACAGCAGCCTGCGACATACTCTCAGCACGAATAACCGCGACACTTGATTTAGGTAAAGTTAACAATCGGTACTTTCTTTCGAAACTCTATATCCCTTCAGGATCGAATGTGACGTTAGAGTGTGACAACAAATTCCAAGTCTCAGCCCTCACCCCATCGACCATCGACATTACGAACTTTAGTGAAGAGAGTAACCCTCGCGATGGCCACCTCGATGTCATTGTTAGACCAGAAGCACAGAAGCGATTCTTCGGCCGCAGCTCCTACTCCAACGCCAGCGTCTTCCCATTTAAAAAACTGACTATTCGAAGTGGTTCTGATAGCCTCCCAATTATGTCGGACGGGGAGACGATTATAAAAACTCCAGCAACAGTTGAAATTGTCCCGAAAAAACTAAAGATCATTGTGGGCAAGCACCGGAAGTTCGCCTAGCACTTCGTCATTAGTAGGCAACACGCCACCTTGCCGGTGGTTTTTTATCGTGCTAGCGTGGTGGCAAACCAAGGAGGGTCAATGCCCAAAAACCATACCGCAGATGAGTGCCGCTGCGAATGCCATAGCACTCCCAACGCGAATAACTGCCGTGGATGCTGCCGCGAGTGCGACTGCTGCGGCAAGAACATCGCTCTCAAACACTGGGACACGCACTACGCCAACTGCCAGTCAGATGGCCGATCGATGAGTTCTGCTCGACGAGCACAGCTCTTCCTGAGCCACGCCTCAGCGCACCGCCGCTACTAACCTTCAAAACCCCGCCACAGACGCGGGGTTTTCTCTCCTCTGCCATTGACCCAGCACCACTTCGCACAATTCATGAATATTCGTCATTTGCGTTTCGTCGTGAAAATCTGCGAGAGCTGTACCTACGTCAGTTTGCGAAGTGGTGCTGGGTTGACGGAAAGGCTGATTTTCCGTAGAATCACCGCACTTCTATGAATGTCACTGAGCTCGCCCGACGCCTTCGTATCCCGGTCCAAGACCTTCGACAAGCCCTGCCCCGGTTAGGGTTTGGCATTGGCTCCAAAGCGCACAAAGTTTCTGACGTCGTGGCACAGGGAATTATTAAAAAACACAAGGATGAACCCGCGCTCTTCGAACCAGAGAAGGAAGTGGATGAAATCGCTATCGCCGAGAAGACACAAGTTACTGGCCCAGTGGAAATCCCCTCACGCTTGAGCGTGCGGGAGTTTGCCGCGCGCCTGGGCAAACCGGCGCCGCTGGTTATCTCCCACCTCATGAAGAACGGCATCCTCGCCACGCTGAATGAAGAAATTGACTTTGACACCGCGGCAATTGTCGGCTCAGACTTCGGCGCCAACGTCACGCGGCAGAAAGAGGTGACGACCAGCGAGCGCGAGTCTGATTTGGCGGACAAGGTCGTGCAGATGATTGCAAATGATACGGGCAAGACAACGCCACGCCCGCCCGTCGTGGTGGTCATGGGGCACGTGGACCACGGCAAGACCAGCTTGCTAGACACGATTCGCACAACCAAGGTGGCAGACAAGGAGCACGGCGGCATCACCCAGCACATCGGGGCGTACCAGGTGGTGCACGAAGGCAAGCTCATTACCTTCATCGACACCCCTGGCCACGAAGCGTTCACGGCCATGCGGTCGCGCGGCGCGAACGTCGCGGACATCGCCATTGTGGTCATCGCGGCAGACGATGGCATTAAGCCGCAGACGCGTGAGGTACTGAACATCGTGGAACGCACCAAGGTGCCCTTCATCGTCGCCATTACCAAAATTGACAAAGACGGCGCGAGCGAGGAGAAAGTGAAGACCGACCTCGCTGCCATTAACCTGCAACCCGAAGATTGGGGCGGCAAGGTTATGACCATCGCAGTCTCGGCAAAGACTGGTACAGGGATTCCAGACCTACTCGCAGCAATCAACCTCGTCGCCGACGTCGAGAAAGAGAAGTTACTCTCCAATCCAGAAGGCAAGCTCGTCGCCACGGTTATCGAATCGCACGTCGACCAAGGTGAGGGTCCGGTTGCCACTGTGCTGATTCAGAACGGGACGCTCCACCAGGGTGACTTCGTCGTCGCTGGCCCGGTGGTGGGCAAGACGCGCAACTTAAAAAACTGGAACGGCCAGGTCGTTGCCGAAGCTGGCCCATCTATGCCGGTCGTGATCCTTGGCCTCAAAGCCGCGCCGTCTGTCGGAGATATTCTCGAGTCGCCCGACGATGAGAAAGCTGCACGGAAAATGATGAAGCAGCAGGAATCGGGTTTACGCCTCATGCAGATGAAGGCGCGCGAATCAGCGAAGACTGCATCGGTCATCGCGGGCAAAACTGCTGAAGGTATTACCGTGACGAAGCTCCCCATCTTCCTGAAAGCAGACAAGGTTGGCTCGATGGAAGCTATTATCGAGAGCTTAAAGATATTCAGCTTCCCCGAAGTGCGGCCCGAAGTTGTGGGCCAAGGTCTGGGTGACATAACCGAAGCCGATGTATTGCGCGGCGAACAAGCCGGGGCGTGGGTGCTGGGTTTCAATGTGAATGTCAGCCCCAAACTGGTGACGAATGCAAATACCAAAGTAAAGAGCTACACCATTATCTACGAGCTTCTCGACGACATCAAAGTCGGCTTGGAAGAGAAGGTGGGATCGGACATTGTGGAAGAACCCGTCGGCCAGGCGCGCGTGCTCAAGGTATTCCGTAGCGAGGGCAAGACTGCTATAGCTGGCGCCAAGGTGACGGAAGGCGTGGCCAAAGCCAAGGCGAAAGTCCGCGTGTTCCGCGGTGGCAAAGTGCTGGGCACGGTAAACCTGGAGCAGCTGCAGCAGAACAAGCAGAACGTTGGTGAAGTGGGCTTGAACCTGGAGTGCGGCTTGAAGCTCTCCGGCTTCGCCGGCATCACCGAAGGCGACACCTTAGTCTTCGTGGAAGAGAAGTTGGTGAAGCGCAAGTTGGAGGCGTAGGTTTAATATTCCCCCTCACCCGCCCTGTGGGCACCCTCTCCCGCAAGGGGAGAGGGAGGTTTTTATATAGCTCTCCCCCCGTTGTGGGGGAGAGTGGCCGAAGGCCGAGAGAGGGGGTACACTATGAATCACTATGCCCTCCAAACGCGTCAACCAATTGAATGCCTTACTCCAGCAAAAACTGGGGGAATTGCTGCTGACTGAATTCACCTTTCCGAAAGGTGCCTTGGTGAGCATCACCCGCGTCGAGACAACAGGGGACATACGCCACTGCGCGGTCTTCCTCTCGGTGTTGCCCGATACATTTGAAGCTGGGGTCCTTTCGCTCATCAACAAACGTTTACCGTTCTTGCACCACGAACTCATGAAGCAGCTCACCCTTTCCCGCATCCCCACGCTCCATTTCCGCATTGAGATGCGCGGCAAAGCCTCTGGCGATATTGAAAAGCTCCTCGACCAGGTGAAGGCAGAGATGCCACCGGAACCGGAAAGTAAACAATAATTTTCAAAACGAAAAAGCCCGACAACGAAGTGTCGGGCTTTTGAATGTACGTGTACTGGTTACGCGTGGCTACCGTTAGGTTGAACTTTGAGCCACCGGATTGCAACCACTTCTCGATTGAAGAAGTATAGAACTGTGCCGGCCAAGCCGCCAACTAGAATACTTCCAACGGAGAGCAATGGCCCGCCGCCCAGGAATTGCTGCTGGACAAGGAAAGCAACAACCATGCCGAGCGAGGAGTCCACCATACACATAGCCCGGTCACGGCAGTGGACGAGGATGAAGAGCTCTTTCGCAAACCGACCAACAACCGGTAATGCCGTCTGGAATATCAATCGAAACATAGCCGGGACGTAATACAGAATCGCAAAAACTACCAGTGGGCTTAGCCATATGAGTAGCTTACCCAAATCTCGCCAAATGATTTTTTCTGTTTCCCGTGTTAATAAAAACTCTCTACCTGCTGAATACTGGGAAATAAACCCAAAAAACGATACTATGCTCATCCCGGTGACCATAAATATGAAAACAGTCCCCGTTACACTTGAGTTAAGCAGGATTACGGGCAACCAACTGAGAGCCGAGACGCAGCCTATAGATAAGAACGGTCCAAAAAACTGAAACAAGGCAATGGTCTCCTTACTCGGACGCCAATGAATGGCCTTACTCCACGCCATAGGAATAGCCACTAGGAATTCCTTCGCGTTGAAGAGGATATATGCGGATATACCAGCTGAGGCAATGCCGCCGATGAGTGCGCCGAGCATCCAAACCTGCTGGAGAGCCAGCGCTACGAGACTACCGAATAGTACGCCAAAGAACGTGGCGAGCATGCCTTTGTGTACAGGCTTCATTGTGTACCTCCAATTTGTTAAGGTTGCAGTGTAATACGAAGTTAATTTGCCTCCATCTTTCATCATACACGCCAATAAGTCAACAGATTGAGCGGGCAGGCCTTGACGCACGAGACCAGGCATCGTATAGTGCGTGATTCACTCTATGTCCGACCACCTCGCCACATTTACCAAGATCGCAGACGCTATAAAAGGCGCCAAGGAGATCCTGCTCATTGCCCACCAAAAGCCTGACGGCGACACGCTGGGCGCGAACTTAGCCATGGCCAACTGGCTGCGGGATGAGGGCAAGCACTTCCACATCTTCTGCCTCCACCCGGTGCCGCCGCACTACCAGTACCTGCCGCTCTGGCAGCACGTGAAGAGCACCGAGGATGAGCTGCAGGAAATCCCGTTCGACCTCGTCATTGCGCTCGACTCTTCGAGCTTGTCGTACGCAGGCGCAGAGGCGTTGCTCGCGAAGCTAAAGGGGAAACCAACCATCGTGAACATCGACCACCATGGCACCAACCCGCACTTCGGCGACATGAATGTGGTGGATGCCACCGCGTCGTCTGCCTGCGAAGTAGTGTACCGTTTCTTCACCCACGTCGGTGGCCACGTCAGTCGCGACATGTCCACCTGCCTACTCACCGGCATCCTCACCGACACGGGTGGCTTCTCCAACCTCGCTACCACGCACGAGGCTATGGAAATTTCCGGTGCCTTGCTCAAACGCGGAGCAAAATTCAACGCCATCACGAACAACACCGTGCGGAATAAAACCGTGACCACGCTCAAGCTCTGGGGCCGAGCATTGGACAGGCTCACGCGCCATGCGAATGGCGTTGTCAGCACAGTCATCACCCAGGCAGATCTACTGGAGTGCGAGGCGACGGAGGAAGACACTGAAGGTATCTCCAATTTCCTCAACGCCCTGCAGGACGCCAAGGTCATTATGGTACTCAAAGAACAAGACGGCCAGGTAAAAGGCAGCTTGCGGACGACCGAACCGGACGTGGACGTCGCGGCCATGGCCAAGCAATTCGGTGGCGGCGGGCACAAGAAAGCTGCGGGCTTCAGCGTACCCGGCCACTTGGTGCAAACTGCCCACGGTTGGCGGATTGAGGCGGAATAATTTTTTTGTCATGCCAGGTTTGTGACTTGTCATCCCGGACACCGATCCGGGATCTTGCCGTGATACAGGTGAACGACCAAACGTTCGTACGGTTACTATTGTCGAATCACGGTCATTCACCTTTTCTGGCGTCAGAAAAGGTGTAACCAAAAGAACGTTGGGGGCTTCACATGCTCATTCTTGAGCAACCCTCTAATCGTAGTTCCTCGTACGCGGTTACGCCCCCAAGCCCCCCGGTCTTCTAAAGTGAAAAGTGATAATGACAGTTAGCACAGTGGGGTTTGGGGGACTGCTCCGTGCCTTTCCACCCAGTGTGAAGTCTTCCTAGGATACGAGCACGTAGCAGGCCCCCAACACTCTTTGGGCGCAACCCTTTCTGGTGGCAGAAAGGGTTGCATTACCGTTATTGCATACGACTAACACAACAACCATCAGGTCGCTCAATGGTACAACCGCAAGATGCCGGATCGGTGTCCGGCATGACATACGGTAAAAGTTTGAAAATTACGCCGTCTTCGTGATGATCTTGTCGACGATCCCGTACTTGCGGGACTCTTCGGCAGTCATGAAGTTGTCGCGGTCCGTGTCGTTCTCAATAGTCTTCAAACTCTGGCCAGTATGCTTGGCGAGGATGATATTCAGCCGGTCCTTAATCTTCAAAATATGTTCGGCGCGGATTTTGATGTCTGACGCTTGGCCTTCGGTGCCACCCATGACCTGGTGGATGAGGATCTCCGCGTTCGGTAGGGCAAAGCGTTTCCCCTTCTTACCGCCGGCGAGGAGGACGGCTGCCATACTCGCGGCCATGCCTACGCAGATCGTGCTCACGTCTGGCTTCACGTACTGCATGGTGTCATAAATTGCCATGCCCGAAGTGACAGCCCCACCCGGAGAATTGATGTAGATCTTAATATCCTTCTCACGGTCCTGACTCTCGAGTAACAAGAGCTGGGCAATGACGGTGTTTGCCATCCCGTCATCAATGCCATCACCCAAAAAGATGATGCGGTCCTTGAGCAGACGCGAGTAAATGTCGTAGGCACGTTCACCAAATTGAGACTTTTCGATAACCGTAGGGACGAGATACATAGTTTTTTTAATTAATTTAGGGTACGCCCGCCAAAGGCGGGTGCGCCTCCGGCGCAAATGTACCACAATTCACCGAAATCTGCCTACCTGCACATTCCCAAGCAAATTCCCCTGACCTTTGCGGTCTAGAAAACCTTGTGGTAGAGTCACAAAGCTACGAAAATAACCCGTTTACCCACCGAAGTCCCGCCTTGCGGGACGCAGGCGGGCAGTAGCACCTCACCTATGTCATACCCAACCACACACTCCTATGTCTGCAATCAGCAATACACTCCCAATTTGGTTTTGGTTAGGATTCCTGCCCGTCGGGACGCTCGGCGGGATACTGGTCGGCTACTTCGCCCGTAAAGTTTGGGCTGGTAAGCAGATTGAAGGCGCCGAGGCGAAGCTCCAAAAGGCGCTGGAAGAAGCAAAGAAACAAGAGCAAGAATTCTTATTCAAGGCCAAAGAAAAGGCTTTGAAGGTTATTGATGAGGCCAAGCGCGATGAAAGCGACCGCCGCAAAGAAATGCAGCACCAGCAATCTCGCCTCGAGCAGCGCGAGAGCCAGTTCGACAGCAAGCTCTTGCAGATTGAGAAAAGCCAACAGCAAGTGCAGGAGAAAGAGAACCGCCTTGAGAACGTCCGCAAAGAGCTGGAACAAATTCGTGAACAGCAGGTGGCCAAGCTGGAGAAGATCGCCGAACTCACGAAAGAAGAAGCCAAGCGCGTGCTAATGGAAGCCACCGAGCGGGACATGAAAGATGAGCTCACCGACCGCATCCGAAAATTTCAAGAAGAATCCGGGGAAGAAATTGACCGGAAGGCCAAGAGCCTCATTAGCTTAGCCATCCAGCGCGTGGCCTCCCCGCACACGGCCGAAACCACGACAACCATCGTCAACTTGCCGAACGAGGAAATGAAAGGCCGAATCATTGGCAAGGAAGGCCGGAACATTAAAGCCTTAGAGCTCATGACCGGTGTGGAAATAATCGTCGATGAAACACCCGAATCAATCGTCGTTTCTGGTTTCTCGCCGGTCCGCCGTCAAGTGGCCAAGCGCACGCTCGACCGGCTCATGGCCGACGGTCGCATCCACCCCGGACGCATCGAGGACACCGTGGAGCAGGCCAAAAAGGAAATCGCTCAGGATATGAAGAAAGCTGGTGAGGAAGCGGCCTACGAAGTCGGCGTGGTGGGTATGGACCCCAAGCTCTTGCAGCTCCTGGGCCGATTGAAGTACCGCACCAGCTACGGCCAGAACGTGTTGCGTCACTCGATTGAAGTTGCTACGCTCGCCGGCTTGCTGGCCGAAGAGCTCGGCGCCAACGTGAGCGTGTGCAAGAAGGGCGGCCTTCTGCACGACATTGGCAAGGCGTTGGACCACGACATCCAGGGCACCCACCCCGAAATTGGCTACGACATCCTGCGCCGCAAGTTTAAGATGCCCGAGGAAATTGCCTACCAGTGCATCTCCCACCACGAAGACAGCCCGAAAACCATAGAGGGTTCCATTGTGAAAGCGGCGGACGCTATCTCGGGTTCCCGCCCCGGCGCCCGCAAAGACTCCATCGAGCATTACATCCAGCGCTTAGAAGAGCTAGAGAAACTCGCCGGGAGCTTCGAGGGTGTGGAAAAAGCCTACGCCATCCAGGCCGGTCGCGAGATCCGCGTATTCGTGAAGCCGGAGAAAATTGACGACTACGCAGCTATCAAACTTGCCCGCGAAGTGGCGAACAGCATCGAGAAAGAGCTGCAGTACCCGGGCGAAATTAAAGTCACCGTCATCCGCGAGAAGCGTATCATCGAGTACGCTAGATAGGTTTAGCTGTGAAGATACTTTTCATTGGTGATATCGTCGGCAAACCTGGGCGCGCAATCGTGGCCCAGCTTTTGCCATCACTACGCAAAGAATTGAAAATTGATCTCGTTATTGCAAATGTGGAAAATCTGGCGCATGGCAAAGGTTTTACACAGAAGACCTGGGCCGAAATGCAGCGCGCCGGGGTGGACGTTGGTACTGGCGGCAACCACACAGTCAGCAAAGATGATGCACGAATGCTCCTCGCTGAACCAGACACCAAACTCGTTCGACCCGCAAACTACGCGGACCTTCCGGGTTCTGGTGACGTGACGGTTGACGTTGGCAACGAAAAAGTTCGCGTCCTCAACCTCGTCGGGCAAGCGTTCATGGATGAGACCGTTGCCTCACCTTTTAAAACTGCAGATGAGTTCCTCATGGCAAAAACCGGCATAACTATCCTAGACATGCACGCCGAAGCCACGAGTGAGAAAGTGGCCATGGGTTGGCACCTCGATGGCCGGGTGAGCGCGGTCATTGGCACGCACACCCACGTGCCTACGGCAGACAGCCGCATCCTGCCCGGCGGAACCGCTTACGTCACCGACGCGGGCATGTGCGGCCTACGCAACGGCATCATTGGCGTGGACCGTGAGGCGATCATGCCCCGCTTCCTAACCGGTGAGAAGAAGACGCACGCCATTGCCGAGCATGGGCCAGCGGTCTTCAACGCTATCCTGCTCGACATAGACGACGCTGGCCATGCCCGAACGATCACACGCGTGGATCGTGAAATTGAGGTATAATAATAAGTGCAAGCATTCGTTATTCTCGAAAGGGGGTGGCTCTCATGAATAAAGCCGAACTCATTGACGTTCTCGCCACGAAGACTGGCTTGAACAAGAAGCAGGTTGAAGATGTCCTCCAAGGCTTCGAAGATACGGTGACGGAAACCATAAAGGCTGGGATGGAAGTGACGCTGACTGGCTTTGGAACGTTCATGGCCAAGGACCGCTCGGCCCGGACTGGTGTGAACCCGCAACGACCAACCGAGAAAATCCAGATTGCCGCAGTACGCGTACCGAAATTCAAAGCTGGCAAGTCGCTGAAAGACGCGCTGAAGAAAACGTAATTCCGAAGACCCTAACACGTGCTGTGCTGGGGTCTTTTGTATCTTGCCAAGGTTTGCGTATGCGTTTACAATGCTCACGCGTGGGAGCATAGCTCAGTTGGTAGAGCAGATCCCTCTTAAGGATACGGTCGGGGGTTCGAATCCCTCTGCTCCCACCACGTAATACAGAACGGTAAAATTATATCGAGCGTAACACCGCTTCGATGTGCTTCTTTTGGGATTCGAACGGGTGTGAGTCCCATGGGGATCCCCGACGACGTGGCGCGGAACGCAGTGAGCACGCGTCGTTGGGGTAAAGCGAGGCTTCGTGCGAACGGCGAAGTCCGATGCGCGAATGCGCGTCGGGCGAAGCTGTGAGCACGAAACGAGCTGGTGCGCCCGGAGGGACTCGAACCCCCAACCCCATGGTCCGAAGCCATGTACTCTATCCATTGAGCTACGGGCGCGCGTGAGCAACGTAGCATGCACCAGTCCAAATCGCAACGATTTATTATTACGAATTGAATTTGTTTACCAGTCCAGGTAATTCTGTTGCTCTTTTGCTAAAGACTAATACAGAAGAAAAGGAGAAAACATGCGCCAAGATGGAACTAGCATTAAGTCTTTGACAATTAAGGTACTTATACCAGGGAGGACAGATAGATTCAATCCAGTAACTATTGACGACAAAAAATTGAGAGCCGAGTTTGTTCGCGCTCTAGCTACAGCGATGCAAAGTAAGATGTGCTATGCACCAATGTGCGACCTCCCATCTTTCCTCGCTACCGTGGTTCATACCAATGGAAAGAAAACTCTATACGAGCTGAATGGGCATGGAACCCTTTGGAAACACCGGGAGAACAGTTGCCAAGCCTATGCTGGCGACCCTAGAAAACTCCTGGCTTTACTCCGGGGTATTTGTCAGGTACAGGTAAGAAAAACAATATCGTTCTTAACCGGATAATACTGGAAAAATATCGCTTCGTGTTAATAAAGGTTCGTCATAATTGACGGACCTTTATTAATATGCAAAAAACCGCCGCCCTGGTGGGGCTATGGAGTTGACACAAAAGTATATTGCTGATAATCTCAATTGTTAGATTGTACTTTAACCATCCGCGAAAGGAGGTAAACATGCGGAGAATTTTTTGGACTGATTTAAGAGACAAAGTTATTTACTACTTTGTGACAGTCGGGCTTTTCGCTGCGCTCTTGTTGTCAGTCAAGACCGCTTCCATTCAGGGGTATGTCGAGGAAAGTCGAGACGCTCAAGTGAAGGCTGATGATGTTATTCGTACCACCTACCTTGGTCAGCCCATTCCGTTTACGGAGTTGTCAGCCGGGTATTACACCGTGGAATGTGTGGTTGATGAACACCTGGGTTACGCCGTCGTACGCGAGACCATCCCGACCGGTGATATTACGCGATTGGTCGGCGAGCTTCCTAACGGTTACTGCAGTTCCGGTGTTCATCTGGACTTACGGTACACTCGCTCAACTTGAAAATCACACACAGCAATCCAGCGCGGAGAGTCCAAATACTCCGCGCTTTTTTAAATCTTTACAAAACCGCCGCCTATGGTTTAGGCGGCGGTCAAAGTCTATTCTTATCTGATTTACTCTTTCAGCGACTCGGGGTTCAGCATATAGGTCTTCGCAATGTCTTCGGTTATTTCATGCGCTTCGAACAGACGCTTCAGGTCTTGATCCATGGTGACCATGCCATCGTCGGCTGAGGTCTGTAGCACGGTTTTTACCTGCGCAATCTTGTTCTCACGAATGAGGTTAGAGATAGCGGGCGTATTGATGAGGATTTCCCGTGAGGAAATGCGGCCGCCATTAACACGTGGCAGGAGCTGCTGGGATATAATGCCCTTGAGGAAGAGCGACAGCTGGATGCGGACTTGGTCTTGCTGGTACGGCGGGAATACGTCAATGATACGATCCACAGTCTGGGCGGCGTTGAACGTGTGTAGCGTGGCGAGCACAAGGTGACCAGTTTCGGCGAGTGTAATAGTCGCAGCGATCGTCTCGAGGTCGCGCATTTCGCCGACCATGATGACGTTTGGGTCCTGGCGCAGCACGTGCTTCAGTGCATCACTGAAAGAATTCATATCCGTCCCCAATTGGCGCTGCTTGATAATTGATTTCTTTGACTCATACAGAAACTCAATCGGGTCTTCCAAGGTGATGATGTGCTCGGACCGTTCGTTGTTAATGAAGTTAATCATGGCCGCCAGCGTGGTGGACTTCCCGCAGCCGGTCGGGCCAGTGACGAGGATGAGTCCCTGCTTCATGCGCAGGAGGTCGTACACCACTTGCGGGATCATGAGGTCTTCCATCGTCGGAATCTGCTGGGAAATGATACGTGCAACGAGCCCAGCGTTGTTCCGCTCCCAGTGGCAATTAACGCGGAACCGGAAGCCGCCAGCAATTTCGTAACTCATATCCAGCTCACGATCGGTAATGTAGCTCTGCTTCTGCCGGTCATTGAGAATGGAGAAAACTAACGCCTGCGTATCCTTCGAGGAAAGCGGCGCCATACCATCCACTTCTTTTAGCTCACCATCAATACGTAAAATCGGCGACTTGTTCGCCACAATATGGACGTCGGAAGCGCGCTTGTCGACCGCAATCTTGAAAAGGTCGTCGATTTTAATCATACGCGTATGCCCTCCTAGCTAGGGGATTACCACCGGCGCTTCGGCCGGCGAGTGAAGAGATGAGAAAAACTCTGTGCGATGCGGCGCCCCAGGGTGGGTGAAGATTTTGCGTAGTACATGGTTTGGCCCAACATGAGCAAGCTTATCTGCCCTTGCGGGAATGCGGAGGCAAGTTTTTTCATATTGTTTTTATTTTTAACTAATATTAGTGTAGCACTTTTTTCATCATTCGTCAACAACGTAACTTTTTGGTATGCTGGGGTTATGGAAAAACTCAAACGCAAAGTTACGATGCAGATTGTTACCCTACTCACCGGTGCGCTCGGCCTCATTGCCGCGCTGGCTTGGAATGAAGCCGTGAAAGCACTTTTCGTGAAATTTTTTGGCGAGGCAAATGGCCTGACCGCAAAATTTGCCTACGCGGTCGTCGTGACCATAATTGTCGTCTGGATAACGATGCGTCTCACCAAGCTCCAAGTTCAGGAAGAAGAGGCCGAGAAAAACCAAGAACGCAAACCCTGACGTGTTTCTGGGATAGACCAAACCAACCAGGCTAGTGCGAGGATGACTGCTTGTGAGGCCAGACAAACAATGCAGTATGCGCGGAGGCTGAAAGTTTCGACACCCGTGAGGAAGAGCGCGAAGCTCAATGCGCCAATACTCGCCAGCGCCATGGCACCCCACGTGAGCTGACGAAGTTTTTGCGTTACGAGCAGCCAGACGCTCCCAATTGCGAGAAGACCGTAACCAAGTATCCCGACGAGTGCCACAGGCACGCCGGCAATTTCACTGGCCCAGCTCTTGTTCACCACATCGCAATTCAACGTGTCATTGAAGTTGCAGAACGACGATGGGTCCACGGTGTAGTGGAGCTTGAGCGCGTAGCCGGAAAGAGCAATACCAGCGAGCGAAAGGATGAAAGTAGCGATGAGTTTCTTCCGCATGGTCGTAGCCTAGCAAGTTGACGCCCGAAGGTCGAGGCGGTAGGGTGGGGGCACAAGAAAACACAAACCTCTTTGAAAAGGAGAAAGCACATGCAAGGAGTTCGCATTGCGGGTTTGGGCATTGCCCTCCCCAAGCGTATCGTCACGAACGACGACATTGCCAGGATGTACCTGGAAGAACGCGAGTGTGTTCTCGCCAGTGGCATTATGCTCACGGATGCTGAACGCGAAGTGTACGAAACGAGCGATGAGTGGATCCTCTCCCGCACTGGTATTAAGGAACGTCGGTTCGCCGAACCAGGCGAGACGACGAGCGACTACGCCATGCGCGCTGCGCACGAAGCATGGACCGATGCGTACGGTGATGGTCTGGAGCTGCCGGAATTCTTCATCCTGGGTACCGTGTCACCGGACCACCCGCAGACCCCGCCGACGTCGGCTGTAGCGTTGCGGAAGATGCACTTCCCGCCGTACCGAAATGGTCTTGCCGGCAAGCGGTTACGAAATTGCATAACCATGGACGTCTCGTACGCCTGCACCACCCCGATGGCCGCCCTCAGCGTCGGCTGCGCGCTCATCCAGAGCGGTACGTGCAAGCGTGGCATCGTGGCGTTGGCAGACATCATGAGCAGCACAACGGGTCGTCACCACCGTGCACGTTCACCATTCGCTATTCTCGGCGACGCAGGCGCAGCGTACGCGCTCGAAGCGTGTGCACCCGAACACTCGTGGTTCAAAAACCCGCCGGTATTCATGGGTGGTGATGGCGGCATCGATGGTGTGAACGAAAACCGCATTAAGACGCTCGCGGGCGGATCGGCCGTGCCACTCCTGGCAGAGCACTTGGATCCGCGACGTGACGACCACCTCATGTTCATGGATGGCAGAACAGTATTTGAGGACATTGTCCCGCATGTGAATGACCGACTCGTTCCCGATGCGCTCGAGTTCTTCGGCCTCACCATCGAAGACGTCGATGTCATTACGCCGCACCAGGCGAACAAAAGGATGAGCGAGGCGGTCGTGAAGCGGCTCGCCAAACAGTACCCGCACGTGGAGTTCCGCATGGCGACACGGGACTGTCCTGAAGGAATTCCCTTTGGAAAGAGCACAGTACAGAAAACCCACACGATCATCTGGTACGACAACATTGACCACTTCGGCAATACCACGTCCCCAGCCACAGCCCTTTGCACCTACGAGGCACGGGAGCTCGAGCTCATCAAGCCTGGCACGCGCATCATGCAAATTGCCTTCGGCGGTGGGTACAGCTGGGGCAGTACGTACTTTACGTGGAGGTAGACACCAACATCGCTCATCAAAAACGCACCGTATTCCAACCGGTGCGTTTTCTTTTTGTTCAGTTGTCTTAGTCCTCCGAGGCAGCCAAGAACTTCTCCGCATCCAACATGGCCATGACACCCCAGCCGGCAGCCACGGACGCTTGGCGGTAGCGCGGGTCTTGCACGTCACCCGCTGCAAACACGCCCGGCACAGATGTGTGGGTGTAATCGGTAACGACAATGTAGCCGCCTTTACCGGTTTCAACCTGGCCTGAAAAAATATTTGTCGCGGGCATGTGGCCAATCGCGAGGAAGAGCCCGTCCATCGGCATATCTTCCGTCGCGTTCGTTTGAACGTTCTGCAAACGAAGACCGGTTACTTTATCCTCGCCCAATACTTCTACAACTGTCGTGTTCCAGACGACGGAAATCTTTGGATTATCGAAAGCGCGCTTCTGCATGATCTTGCTCGCGCTGAACGTATCTTTGCGGTGCAGGATGGTGACGTGGTTGGCGAACTTCGTCAGGAATGTTGCTTCTTCCATTGCCGAGTCGCCTCCACCAATGACGGCAACGTCCTTGCCTTTGAAGAAGAATCCGTCGCACGTGGCGCAGGCCGATACGCCATGGCCGCGCAGCTTCTGCTCGCTGGGAATGTTGAGCCAACGGGCTGTGGCACCGGTGGCGATGATGACGGTCTGTGCTTGCTCTTGCCGATCGCCAACCCACACGGTGAACGGCCGGCTGCTGAAGTCAACCTTCGTTGCGTCGCCATCGATGAACTTCGTCCCGAACTTCTCGGCCTGGCCGCGCATGACCTGCATGAGCTCTGGCCCTTGCATAGATGGCACGCCGGGAAAATTCTCAATCTCGGTGGTGTCCATCAACTGTCCACCAGGCTTGCTACCGGCAATGACGAGTGGTTGCATTTCGGCGCGACTGGCGTAAAGCGCGGCAGATAAGCCTGCTGGGCCGGAACCGATGATAATGAGTTTGTGGGGCATTCTTACGGGGATTAGCGAATGAAAATACAGTACTACCAGTTCCTAATGATTGAAAATATCAGGAAGATTATCACTATAGTCATTAGTGGAATGTAAATGTAAATCGATATATTCTGAAACTTCTGAAGGAAGTCACCTTCTGCAAAAAGTCTTTTCGCTTTTTCTTGCACGCCTAGTTTTGCTATAACTTTATTTGTCCCTCGATGAATTTCTAAAAGTACATCCCACAGTGCAACGACGATAAGTGCAAGCAGAATGATGAGTGAAACTCTAACGAGTTCAGTTAGAGGAATCAATCGGTCATTGAAAGTCGCTACTACGAGTAAGCCCGCTGCCAAAGTTGCAACAACCGCTACCAACGAAGAACGCATGCCCACAAGCTGTCGAAAAGTATCCAAATGCGCTCTTGTTTGCTCTAATCGTATTTGTCTTTCGAGCTCCTCGTTCATTCCAGAAGTTTTATCATAGGTTGATGCAAATAACTGACGTATATATCTCTAAGTTAAACCTGTACACGTTGCATAATCGCATTCTAACAGAAATCCTACACACTGTCCCCAGAGGGGACAGGCGTAGGAGACTTAACATTCATAGCCTATAACAGGCTGTAACAGCTGTCAATGCCACGTCCCACTGGTGCGGACGACGAAGCAATCTCGTTTAAATGGAACTGCGCTTTGTCCAAACGGGATTGCCGCACCCTCGCAGGGCTCGGGCTCGCAATGACAATCAAGTGGAACCCCCTACTGCTCCTCCCAACTCAAGGCTTCGTACTGCCCAGTGGTGGGAAAATCTGGTGGCGGGGCGTACGTGAGATTCGCATCAAAGTTTAGGGTGCGGTCACAGTAGCCAGAACTGGAGCTATTGCAAAAACTGCCGCCAGTCCAGGCAAAACCGTAGCGCTGATTGGTGGCAATTGCGCCAAAAGTGGTAATAAGACTTCGCGATCTAAAGTCATCACAACTATTCTCGCCGCCTCCACCGTTCGGCAACGGACTACCCGTAGGGTAGAGTTGATAGCTGGAACCGCTGGCACCAAAATTAGGCCGACCCACCCGACCGTTCTGCGCGATGAGTGCGGCATCTAGGCGTAGGTTATTCTCGCTGAAGTACCCAACCAGGATGTTTTGCTGGGTTATAAGACCCACTGCTGACGTACCATTTGATACATCCACGCACGTTGCCCCACCGGTACATTCGCTATCGAGCGAACAAGCATTCTGGGTGGCATTGTTACAATAACGGCCATAGGTTAAATCTTTGTCCAGGTAAATATTCGCCAAACCTGACGCGAGCGGTTCTTTGGCTGCCACCAGGGTAAGACGCGTACCATTAGGCACCACGCCGTCTACCCAGGCGTCATCTTCAATGAATATGAGACCATTCGCTGGGATTGGGACGCCGAGTGATGAGGCACTCTGGTAGGTGAAGGCCGCCTGGTCCGCCGCGCGGGTGCCAATGGAATGACTGGACTGGATGCAGGTTGCGCCGCTGGTGCAGTTACTGTTCTGCGTGCAGGTCAAATTGTAATTGTTCGAGCAGTACCCATAGTCACGCCATTGTGCGCCAGACCTGTACTGGCAACGCAACTGGGTATTGACGATGCGCATGTCCACCTTGCCATCCTGGCGGAAGGTAATGTGGTAACCCTGCCCGCCTGAGGGCAAAACGTAAATACCGTTGGCCGAGGCTTTTGTTTTCATCGCCTGCATGTCAACGCTGATGCTATTGAAATCCACGAAGTTCGCCTGCACCTGCCGCCCAACCGCAAAAACATCCGGCCGACTCGCAATGGTTGCGGGTGGCGTTACCGGAGGAATGGCATCGAGGGGTGTAACGTGCGTGTGCACGCCCAGTTCATTGCTGCCGGTGTGATCGGGGTCGTCGTAGCTGTAACGGTACGAGCTGACCAGGTTGTGTGCCAGGCCGTCGAAGCGAATACCACCGTTAGAATGAATGGGCCCGAACACCTCGGTGCCCACGCCAAAGCGGATATCGGCATTCGCCACTACAGCCCACTTGGTGAATGAGGGTATCCCTTGTTGAACCGTAACAGTCCGACTGCTCGTTGGGCGATTAGTGATTTGCCCGGTGGATTTTATGGTCACCACCGTGGAACCAGAAGGCGGCGGGGTAATTTCCAGGCTGAACGTGCCCAGGGTGTTGCCGGTCGCGTCTTTATAAGTGTGTACATACGGCCCCGCCGCACCCGTACCATCCTGATAGTCATCTGGTACATGTGCCAAATGCCAACGGTAATAGTCCACCCCGGCCTCGGCGATCTGGATGGCGCGCTCCCGATCCACGCGGAACCGGCTGGCGGCATTTTGCGTGATGACGAACTGTAGGGCGAGCATGCCTAGGGTCACAAAAAGGCCAGTGACGACGAGAATACTTACAAGCATAGTTCCTTTGGGATAGGGAACTGGTTGGTGGGAGTTTGTGGGTTGGCGGGTTGGTATACTCATTCGTAAAGCTTACAGGTTATTCTTCAAGTTTCGGAATGAGGTGCTGGTCTGAAGATCGATTGCCGTCGGGGGCTTCGTAGTGTCAGTATCAATGGACAAAGTAATGTGTACTAAACGGACATCCTGCAGGTTCACGGGTTGGGTGAGTGCCGCTTGCGTGCCAGTGTAATTGGTATCGTAGTAGAGGAAAATTGGGTTCGCACTATTCTGAATGCCGCCCGCCAGGACACTCACGGCTTCATTCCCCGCGGGGTACGTGGCAGGCTGACCCACAGGCTGGATGATACCAATCTTCAAATTTGTCCCTTGCAGGAAGAAGCGCACCTGCTCGCGGTTCGTATCGCTGTCAACGTTGGCGTAGAAGGTCAATGTCTGCGCTGCTGCGGTCGAAATGGTATACGCGCCATTATCCGCCGAGGCTGCTTTCCGGATTGTTTTCGTCATGCGTGCCAAAGCTGCCCGAGCACTCTCTTGCGCTTCTACCTGCTCCCGATTCTGGCCCCAAGAGCGAATACCCGCCGAAGCGAATACGCCCAGCAACGTTCCAATTATGGCCAGGATGCTTGCGGTTATAAGTAATTCTACGAGGGTGAACCCCGCAGCACTTTTCATTATGTTTTTTCGGCGTGATCCTAGCATACGTTAGTTCGGCGTGAGATTAAATGTATTCTGCAGGTTCCCGTTGACATCGACGTCAACTACCAAATCAATGTAGCCTGCTTTCGTAATGGTGACGCTGTACGTCTGAACACTCAAGGCAGGGAAGTAAGCTTGTCCCGGCGGGGTACAGCCCGTGGTGTACCCGATACTAACATCCGTGACGCCTGGAGTAAATTTTCGGTCTGACGTTTGTAAATACATTTTGTATCGCACGTACCGTTTGCCCTGGAGGGCGGCTGGCACGGTTGTGCCGCTGGTGGTGAAGTACGTAGCGGCAGTGCCGTCATATCCAACAAAATTCCATGTGGCGTTGTCATCATTCGTCGCCAGCTGGAAACGAACGGGGTCTGCCCCAACATTCCCGCCCTGGCTCTGCGGATTCCAAGTAAGATCAATAAAATTACTAACCGTCCCCGTATCGAAGGTTGAGGAAGTAAGATGACCGCTAATGGCGTACGCTTCGACGGTTACTGCTATAGAAATATTAGCAACGGTCGGCGTCATGGCCGGATTAGTCGTCCCGAGCTGGATTTTGAACCGTAGGTCGTCACCGGTTGCCACGAAATCGTACGCGACCCCGGGGGTGACCGCCTCGAAAGTAACGCCATCCGCGGCCAGGAAGTACTGGATACTCTGGCCGTTCGTTTGATCCGTTGCCGTGAGCGTAGCCCGAACAATTTTCCCCGCAACAACAGGTAGCTTCAGGCTCTGGCCGGTTGCACTCGCGTCGTACTGCCCGCTGGTTTGCGGGAGGCGGACTTCACCGGCAGAAGTATCCCAGACCGCAGTCATGGAGGGGTCTTTATATGTCGTTGCGTCAAAACTCTCCACTACCGTATCTGCTGAGGCGGCCTTCTGCAACGTTGTTTGCCCCGGTGTGGTAAGCCAATCGATGTTCCCGTCCTCGGTAGCGAACTTCGTCTTCGTCGCGTCGGTGAACAGCGCTGCTGGGTCTATCCCGCCAGACCAGTCAGTCTGCGACCAAGCCCCTTGGCCAGTGACCTTGGTGCCGACACCCGTAACAGTAATCGTCGCACCGCTCACGGGCAGATTCGTATTTGTATCCTTCACGCTCGCCAAAAGAGAGTTAGCCGAGTAGCTACTCGTCAGCACCAGCTGTACAAGTGGATTCGTGTTCGGTAGCACGTTGAGGCTCGCTGGAGGAATAATGCCGGCGATGTTCCTACTCGTGCCACTCAAGAGCAATGTGTACTGATCCCACCCCAAGTTACTGGCGGTTACTTGGCCGAGGGGGTTGCTGGTCGTAAAATTCTGATCGTACTTCAGCACCGGGTCTGGCGGTGGGTTCCCTTTTAATTTCTGCCCCTTGAGGTTGAAATTAACACTCGGAATGGCCGTACATGTTTCGCCGACCGTGGTGAAAGCAAGACTACTCACGCGGTCAATTTTAAAAGCCACGTCCACAATGCCCCCGGCGGATAACGAGAAATCCTGTAGAACTGGGTTGGGTATCTGGGCAGTCGCTGCCTCGGTCTGATCCGTGGTGTAGCCAGACTTAGTTACGACGATATGATAGTTGCTGCCCGCATCCGGCGCCAAACCCAAAAGCTGCAATTTTCCTTGCAAATCGGTTTTCGAAACGATGTTCACGGCTGGCACCAATATTGTATTCGTGACCGTAACATCTGCCTCGGGAACAGGCAACACCGACGCATCGTACACGGTGATTAGGAACGACCCCGTGTTTGACGGCGCTTCCAAACCCTTCGGCGTCACCGTCGTGGTGAACTTAACCGGGGAATCACCGCCGGGCCAGCTCACCGAAATTTCTACAAGCTTGTAGTCAGTCGGTACGGTATCCCAGGGCGTATCACTTACCAGCTTGTCGAACGGGTCATCGACCCACTTCACGCAGGTGTCAACCGTAAAGTTGACGTTTGAACGGGTGACGGTACTGGTACGCAAAAAAGGCCCGGTTACTTCGCACGTCGGCGCTTGAGTCCCCACCTGATCGAACGGCACATTCCGAATAATTTCTACCTGCTCGGTGGCCAGTGCTGTTGCCAGTACACGAAATTTCGAGCGGGCGAGCTTCTCGGTGCTCAAAGAGAACATCGCGAACGCAAAGGTCATGACGAATGCCAGGATGGCAATGCCGATGAGCGTCTCGATGAGTGTCGTGCCTTTCCTCCGAAGCATGCGTGCAGTATAGCGCACTGCAGGGGTGCAGGTGGTATACTCGATTGACCTCTCAAACTAACCCCAAAGCGTATGCGTACCCGCACGCTCCGACGATCTCTCCGTGGTACAGCCAGTCTCATGGTTGCTGCCATGCTTTTGTCTTTTCCCGGCGTCATCCAGCCCGCCCGGGCGGTGGTGAATGTCGTGACTGGCACGGTAAGCACTACTACCGGTACGCCGATGGCAAGCGTCACAATTGAGCTACATACACCGGACGGAATTTTTAGCGTGAACACCACCACGGCCGCAAATGGTACCTACGCCTTCAATAACGACTTGACCAACGGTACTCCTTACGTGGTAGAGGCGCGTACCCCCACCGGTTACAATCGTTCGGGTAACGGTTCCTATAATTTTACCTACTCGGGTACGTCGCAAACAGCGGTTAATTTCACGTTCACCCAAACGTCGAAGACGATTACCGGTACGGTAACCGATACTACCGGTAAAATTATTACCGATGCCGACATTAATATCGACCCGTACAATATAACCGGGGCGAGCCGACTCTCGAATGTGCGCACCAACGCGAGTGGGGTGTACAGCGGGACTATGGTGGGTGGCACCTGGTTTGTGCAGCCGGTGGTCAACCTTTCGGAATACACCCCGACTTGGATTTCGGAAGTCGCACCGACCCGCGTGGATTTTGCTGCAGACAGCACCACCGAAACCCAGACCTTGAACTTTGTGGTGACCCCCGCTACCGGTAAAGTCACCGTGCGTTTGCTAAATAGCGATGGCAGCAACCTAACCACGAGCAGTTTTGTGGCAGATGTGGACATCCGCCGCGCCGACGGCGTGGGTACAGTGCGCAAAGTCCGCCAAGCTGATTCGGTGGTGAGTGTGTACCTGACACCTGGTATTTATTCCCTCTCGGCATTCCACACGGATTTGCAAGGCAAGTCTTTTGACCCGGCTGCCACGACCTTCGTCATGACCGAAGGCGGGAACGTGGACTTAGGTACAGTTACCGCATCAGTCAACAGCGCACACCTCAAAGGTAAAGTTACCTCAACCTCTGGCGCAGCGCTTTCTAATGTTTCGCTGCTGGCAGTTCGGGAAGGTGGGAGCGAGCGCGTGAATGTGAATACCGATCCCACTGGCGCCTTTGATATTACCGTCGGTGCCGGCACCTGGAGTATTGGCCTGAATGCCCCGACCGGGAAAACTCAGTACGCCCAAGTAGCGCCAGCCACAGCGACCGTCATCAATGGTCAGACCGTGAGCGATCTTAATATTAAGATGAAAACGATTGACCGTGGGATTACCGGCAACGTGCTCAACAGCGCCGGCACAAAAGTCACAGACTTTGTGGGCAGCGCCTATGTCCGTACCATAAATAATAAAGTCCGCGTGTCTGCCCCCGTGGTTGACGGCACTTTCAGCCTCGATTTTGCTTCAACCGAAGTCACAGGCTCAAAGGTAATCGTCGGGGTGCAAGCCGCACCAGGCGCTAATTACGCGGGCGGGTCGGAAAAACAAGTCACCATGGCTGGCAGTACCGCCACCCAGGACCTGACTCTCCGGGCATATGACGCAACGCTGACGGGTGCCCTCAAACTCCAAGACGGTACAATGGTGACCAGCCCGGGTTCGGATATACAGATTTTGGCCTTGGACGCTGACGGGAATTTCACCAGCACAACAGTAGCGGCTGATGGTACGTATAGCCTGCCGCTGGCTGCGGGAACGTGGTTGTACGACTACGACATTGAGAATCCAGAACTCACGGCTGCGTTGCTAAACAAACCCGCCGGACAAAATAGCGTTACCGTGACCGCCGGCCAGAGCGTGGCCCGCAACCTAACGGTATTCAAAGGGAATAACACGGTTACCGGTGCCGTTACGGACACTAGCGGCGCAGTGGTAAAACGTGCCTTGGTTACCCTGGATAACCGCACGGCGTTGGAGAATAATGCCGCCACCAACCCAAACGATATTGTGACCGTGACTGTAGAAACGAATGATAGCGGGGTGTACACCGCCAAAGTTCCTGACGGTACGTACCTGGTAACCGTCGGCGAAACCCCAGCCGTGGCCGAGACCCAGCTACCACCCGACGGCAAGGCCGTGAAAGTTTCGGGCAGCAGCACGACCACTGCGAATTTCAAATTTGAAGCAACCAACGCTACATTACAAGGTACGGTAAAGTTTGGTACAAAGGCCGAAAAGGGCGGCACGGTCACCGCCTACTCCAACGACGGTTCGCAAGTCACGGGCACGGTGAGTGCGACTGGCACCTACAGTTTGAACGTCACCAGCGGCGAGAAATGGAACGTAGTCGTCACGGATATCAGCGGCACTAAACTTACCACTAGCGAGGTTTCCGAAGTTACCCCCAAGGTTGGCGCAAACACCGTGAACCTGACCCTCAAAGATTCGGGTATAACCATTCCCGGGCCGATCACGAAGTCTGCCAGTGCGGATGATGGCTTAGCTATTAGCTTGGCCGATGGTACAACCGTATCCTTGCCGCCATTTGCCTTGGGCACCAGCGGCACCGTCTCCGTCACAGTCACGCCGACGATTGATATCGACCCGACGACGTCTGACCGGCCTGCGTCGCTGGCTTACGAAGTGAAGGCGATCGACAGCTCGGGCAATGAGAAGAAGAACCTCGATAAGCCTGCCACGATAACGTTGCCCTACACCGACAGTGCCGTGGTGAATAGCGGCCTGCGCGAGAAGGGCCTGGCCACGAAATTCTGGGACCCGCAGACCGAGACCTGGTCAACCGATGGGGCCACCGGTTTAGTGGACACCAAAGACAACACTGCCACGCTCACCACCACGCACCTCACAAAATTCTCTGTCACGGGTACAGCGAAGAAGAAGCCCACCGTGAGCGGCGTGAAGTACAAGAGCAAATCTGGCAGCAGCATGGTACTGGAAATTGTCGGCACAAACTTTACCAGCAAGGTCAGTGCTGCTGTCGGCACAGTGAAGGCGAGCAAGGTACAGGTGAAGAGCGCCAAGAGCCTGCTCGTCACCGTGCCCACGAGTAAGTTGAAGAACGCCACCTACGACATGACCTTCACCAACAGCGACGGCCGCCAGACCATTAAGAAGATTACCTACAGCAAGGGCCGCGTACTCGGCGCCAGCGTGGTCCGGCTGATTCCGCGGTAATTATTGTCATTGCGGGCCTCGAGTAATCGAGAGGCGTGGCAATCCCGTTGTATCAGGGGGATTGCTTCACCTCACTGCTAAGGGATTCGCAGTGACAAATACAAAAAGCGGCTCCTCGCGGAGCCGCTTTTCTTCGAACCAATCTCTAGAGTGTCTCTTGCGCTTCCTTGAAAAAGACGCGGGTTGCGGCAATCTTCTTGGTGCTCGAGTTGTAAGTTCCGAGGACCTTCAACTTATCGCCGACCGTGAGGTCAGTGAATACACGCATGCCGTTCTCGTCCACATACTTTGTGGCGTCGGTCACGGTTACGATAACGTCGCCTAGCTTCTTCTCCTTCGTCCGCAGCACGAACGTTTTCGCATCTGCATCGACAGAAAGAACGGTGCCCTGCATATCGCCGTACTTGATGACGAGGGAGTTGTTGCGAAGCACTCTGGCATTCATGACGTTCCCTTCAGCTACTGTTCCGCGAACGTCAACTTTGTCGCCAACGAGCATTTCCTCAATCGTCGCAATCTTCATGTACTTACGGTACAGCTTCGTGGTGCTGGTAATGTTCACCGTCCAAGACTCCGTGGTAGTTTCGCTGCTCTCCGACGTCGCGGCCTGGAAGGCAGTGCTCTTAACCTTCCCCTTCCGATCGATGACCAAGGTTGCGGGTAAGCCACCATTGGTCAGCGTGATCGTGCTGATCGTGCCGCTAATCGTCCGCATATCGACGATCACCCGGTCGGCGTCAATGCGGGCATCTGCTTTCCGCCACAGGCCAATGACCTTTACCCGTTCGTTCGCTACGAGGCTGGCACAGCTGATCTTCTCACCCCCGCGAATGAACTTCGTGTTCGCGGTGAAGTATACCGACTGCTCATCGCGTCCTTCGGGCTTGAAGGTAAAGTAACCTGCATCGCAGTTCCGAGAAACAACTTTCCCCTTAAACGTCCCACCAACACGCTGGATCGAAACGTTTTTTAACTTCGTTGCGCTAATCGTATTCGCCACGTCATTCGAGAGTGTGCCGCGTACTTCAACGGTATCGCCAACCAGAAACTCGCCCAGGTCGGTGCTGCCATTGTACCTCCGAACAATCGTCGTCGCGGATGTAACCTCTGCCGTGTAAATGGTCGCCCCAGCTTTCACCGTGAGCGTCGCCGGCACTGACGCGCTACTCATCGCAGTCAATGTTCCCGTAACGAAAGTCCCAGGAACCTTCACCTTCGATACTGGCTCTAACTCTAGCTTCTCGGTGGCTCTGGCGGGTTGGCCAAAGCCAACAAGGGCAAACAGCGCAATCGCGCCGATGCTACTGGCAAACGTTAACTTACGCATAGCGTATTCGTTAAGAATGAAGTGGTAGGAGTATAGCAAATCACCCTTCAGGTCGGTAGGAGATTGTCAAGAATTGACGAATGCTAGGAAATCTCTTCGCGCTTCTCCTTGAGGAAGCTGAACCACTCATCCACGGCTTCGACGAACATCTTGAACGGCGCCTCGATGATGAAGTCTAGGAAGAAAACGATGAAGTTAACCTTTGGCACCTTTTTGCTGAGCCACTGGCCAACGCGCAAGATTGACAGCGATAGCGAGGAAAGTAGCAATAGGAACAGATTCTCTCGCCGGTCACGCACGGTGAGCTCCCGCGCAATACCCCGCACCCGCGTCCCGAACAGGGAAATGACGGAGAGGAAGAAGATGAAGACGACGATGGAGAGCCAGTTGAATTGCAGCGTCATGAGACCCCAAATGATTGCCCCGAAAGTTACCCCGAACGTCGCGAAGTAGAAGAGGTAGAAGAAGAATGACCGCACCTTCCCGCGGGGACGGGGGCGAAGACGTGCGCCGAAAATCTCTCGGGGCACACTGGGGTTCACAATTTCCTGTACCGCTTGTACCACCAGGGCGGTGTTCTCTTTGCCAGGGAGCTTCACCGTCAGGGCAATGGTGAACATGAGTATTGGATGGAAAATGCTATTGATGTAGATGGGCAGGAGCGCACGCTCGCGCAGGACGAAAATCTCATACGGAAGCTCGATTGACAAAGCTAGCATCATCTTGGTTATGAAAATGTAGATAATGCTACGCACCGAGGTCCGACGGAGACGTGTCCTGGCGGTCTTCAATTTCGTCTTCATGGCTTCCTCAACTGCTTCCTGCAACGCCGCAGGTTGCTGCAGCAAGAGCCTAGCCGCGGCACCGCCCTGCTCCCGTACCACATCGGCGAGGATGATGAAGGGAATGGTGTACCGCCGACAGATGACGAGTATACGTTCCGAGAGCGGGTGGTTGATTTTAGCTTCAATAGATTCGACGAGCTTGGGGAACTTCTCGCGCACCTGCTCGGTCACGGCGTGGTTGGGATTCTCCCACTGTGGATATGCCCACTTGAAGAGGTGGTACCGCAACACCGCATCGTCACTTTTGATGAGTGCACGGTGAATAGCCAGGTACACCAGCACATCCTGTTCTTGGCCAGCAGGGACGTTTGCAGGAAGCACCAAACTGCTACGAATGGTTGCATACATAACCTCTACAAGCGCATCTTGCCGCGTGCTGGGGGACAGACGTTCTTCTAAGTCTGCAGAGGCGACGCTCAAAAGCCAGCGAATGTGTCGGCGATCTTCAGGGTACGTGCGCTTGAGCTGCAAATGGTCGAGTAGGGCAAGGTAGCGGTCCACGTAGTTCTGCACGACGACCACGAGCGTTTCGGGAAGCGCATCATTCGGTAAGTAACGGCCACGGATGAGCTCATGGATGAGCAGCCGCGCATTCACCTGAGCGCGATTCTCAACCAAGAATCTTCGGCGCAGGATACGTTCGATGGCGTTCCGCCGCAGGAGGTGTTCTTCGTTGAACTCAATGCTATTACGCAGCTTCTCGTAGAAATAGGCCATTTTGCCAATGACCTCGTTCAATTTTATGCCGGGCACGCCTGGGGGCGCCTCCAGGTTCGGCAAAGGCTGCTCATACGACTGCACCAACTTCTGGACGCTATTCGGAAATAGGGAAGTATCTGCCATAGCTGCATCTATTGTAGCCGAAACCCGCCGAAACGACGATGGATGACGAAAAAAATATTCTTCAGACAAACTGGGGTGGCCATCGGGGATCGAACCCGAGATAAAGGCTCCACAAGCCTCTGTGTTACCACTACACCATGGCCACCCCGGTGCGTCCGAATAGACGACGAAAAGAACTTCGATTGCGTGCGCAGTGTACGATGATTGCGGTTGTCAGTCAACCCAGCACCACTTTTTTTGACATCCCACAACCCCTCTGGTATAGTCAGCGGCTGAAACAAACAAACTTTTAACAATTCGGAAGGAGGTGAGTTGCGTGAGCAAACTCCCGATTGGGTCTGATGACGAACGGTCACTAGAGATATACATGCGACAGATCGAAAACTCGCATCCGCTCCCGGCTCACGAAGAAGTACGGCTCGCCCGGCGCATTAAGAAAGGTGACAAGTTGGCCTTGGAAAAACTCACCAAGGCAAATCTACGCTTTGTGGTGTTTGTCGCCATAAAGTACCAGAACCAGGGCATGACTTTAGCTGACCTCATTAACGAGGGTAACCTAGGTCTCATCAAGGCGGCCAAACGCTTCGACGGGGCGCTTGGGTACAAGTTCATTAGCTACGCGGTGTGGTGGATCCGCCAGGCAATCCTGTATGCGCTCGCCGAGCAGAGTCGAATTTACCGTCTGCCGTTGAGCCGTGTGGAGGCGGTGAACAAAACGAATAAGGCATCCGCCCGTCTGGAGCAGGGACTCGGGCGGCAACCGTCCCCGGACGAGATCGCCATTGAACTGAATTACACGGAACACACGGTGAGCGAAGCCATAGTCATTCAAGGTGTGAACCCTTCGCTCGATGCCCCCTACAGTGAAACGAATGACAGTTCACTCAACGATTCCCTGAAAGATAAGCACACACCCGCAGCCGATGAAATATTGCATGCGCGTGAATTGAAAGAGCTCATCGAGCAAACTCTGGATACGCTCACTGCTCGTGAGGCCGAGGTGATCAAACTCTACTTCGGACTCGACCACGAGAAACGGCATACCCTCGAAGAGATTGGGGTTCGCTACTCGCTCACCCGAGAGCGCGTGCGTCAGATTAAGGAGAAGGCCATCAAGCGTCTCCGCCATGCTTCCCGTAGTCGCGCACTGCGACCGTACCTTATGTGAAAACCGTCACCCCTTTTGGATGACGGTTTTTCTTTACTTCAAGTGGCTATGGGAGACGAGTAAGCTTCTTGCTCTTGCACCGCTCACAACGCTTGGTTGGCTCGATGAGGATGTTCGCGAACTTCATTACCCGCGCACCCAAGAAGCCTGAGTACTTCGTGATGAGGTCAGACCCTTGCGGACGTTCTTTCTCGTCCATTACTGCTGAGCCATCATGCCCGCAATCTCGACAGTGGAAGGTTTGTACGTCTGGCATAGTTGAGGAATTATGCAGAAAGAAAGCACAACTTCGGCCACTTTTCTTGCCACTTCTTTTCGCGTGCCCGCTCTGCCACGCGTGTTTCACCATCTGGGAATTTCGGGCTTGGCCGAACTATGAGGTGGACGAGATCATCTATACCATGCGGAGCGACCAATTGTAATGTCCCGTTCTCCAGCCTCACCCCAATCCCGGTCGCAGTCTCGGGCCATTGAGCGAGCGCGTCTTTGGTTGACCGATACGGCGGCAAGTTATTCCAAATGTGCGCATACACCTCATTCACGACTTCCCATGGTAGGCCTGTTTCTGTTAGTAGCTTTTTCGACAACGTCTCGTCGGCTTTCTCATCATTCCCGTTTGGATCAAAGTACACCAAATCAATATCAGCCGTATCAACTGCTGACTTCGTGTACCCATGCAAATGGTCCCACACCTTATTGCGCACAAAACCTGCACCGATGACCCAATCGGGAAGCTGAAGCGCTTCTGCAGTGCGCAAAATGCTCATCATCCATTCGTCCGCCTTGATGAGATTTAGAATGTCTTCTTCGTTCATATTGTCATCGGGGCTCCACAAACGTGGCACGTCAAAAATTATTAAATCTAATCTTTCAGGATCTCGCACTGCGCTGGATACCAATTTGGTGTGGTAATCACTAAAAACGTTAGTTTTTTGCCAACTAAGAAATGCTGCTCTTTGGGTTTGGCGATATATACATCGCCTTCACGTAAGATGTATTCATGGTTTTTTACAACAATTACTCCTGAGCCACCGATAATGTAAAAAATCTCGGTGCAAATGTTGTTTCGAAAACTCCCTACTTTTGGGGTGCGGCCGCTCAGTATCTGGTATGCAATGCCAGTCGTCTTTGAACGCAATGGATAATCAAAAACTTTCCAGTTTCGAGTAATAACTTCTTTTCGTCGTTCTTTCTTCTTAACTATCATATTGGATGTCGCAGCTACTGCGGGATCCCCGTGGATGTGGCGCGCAGTCCTGCGCACGCGGGACGAGCACGCGGTAGTAGATGAAGGTGTAAATCTTCTCGATGTGGGCGTCGTACACCTCGGCAAAACCATTAGGGGCATCTGCAGTCATGTAGTCAGATTGTAAGGGGAGAGCTCTATGTACTATACAACGATAAAAGCCGCCAATGGGAACAAGCGGACAAATTCTCGGAGCTACTAACGGTAATTGCTAGTGCCATAGAAAACTCCGAATGGTAGAGTATGAGTATAGCAGATGCAGGAGAAATTTTTCAACTATTTTCCGTAAACGCAAAACACTATGCCAAAGCAGAAAAGCCAAGGATTCTCGGATTTTGAAAAAACGGCCATGCAGAACCGGGCCAAAGAGCTGGTGGCCGAAGCCCGCGCTGGCAAGAACCGGGCGCAAGGCGAGCGGGATGTGCAGGCGGCCATTGCAAAAATGAAAGAGCCAGACAAGTCCATTGCGAAAAAACTCCACGCCCTGGTGGCCAAGCACGCGCCAAGTCTTCTATCAAAAACCTGGTACGGCATGCCTGCCTACGCCAAGGGTGAGAAGGTGGTGTGCTTTTTCCAAGCGGGGAGCAAGTTCAAAACGCGGTACGCGTCGCTTGGCTTTAGTGACACCGCTAAACTGGACGACGGCCCAATGTGGCCCGTAGCCTTTGCGTTGAAGAAGTTAGGCGCTGCGGAAAAAGCAAAAATTACCAGCCTGCTGAAAAAAGCGGTGAGGTAGCTTTGACTTTGGTACGGAGTCTTTTGAGGTTTTAATTTGAGCTCAGCTCAAGCCATGTGGGTCAAGACCCCTCATGCGGCCATTGTCCTTTACCAACCATGTTTATGGAAGTAATGTGCGCATCAGTGGAGAGGGCATGAACTATCGCTTGTCCAACGGCTGAGGGAGGAATGTAGTGGATATCAGAATAATTAAAGTCTTTTGATATACGTTGAACAGTTTTGCGGACAACCTCAGAATCATACATGCCGGTATCAACACCGCCAGGACGAATATCGGTTACAAATATTTTTTCATGATCGAGTTCAATCATTGCCGCGTTTGCGAAACGGCTTATTGCGCCTTTTGCAGCATTATGGATACTGCCAGAAGCAAAAGACCGAACGGCTGACATTGAGGAAATAATGCAAACACGTGTTTCTTCTTGCTGGCGGAAACGAGGTAATAGTGATTGCAAAAGTGTTATTGTATTTTTCAAAACTGAAAGTTCAGCATCTACAAGCCCCTCAGGGATTTCATCGATCGGTAAATAAGGATTATCGTCTTTAAGCTTAATTGTTCCAGCACCAAGACCAACTGATTGTACCCAGTAGAGAGGATGATTGCGCGGAATACTCTCAACGAGACGCTTTAATGATTGCCTATCACCAAGATCTGTAGCGGTAAATTCGACTTTGGCGTCAGCCACGATACTTTCAATCCACTGTTTTACAATCGTCAAATTTTTTTCCGTGCGTGCTACAAGGTGCACGATCGCGCCAGCCTTCGCGCATTCTAATGCAGTTGCTGCTCCGATATTCGCTTTGAATTCCTTCGCATCCACAACGATTGCAGTATGCGATGGTCTACCGGTAGTGATGTCCTTGAATACAAAACGAACTGGTTTCAAACCAACCCCGGTGATAAGCACCCTCTTGTCAGTTAGGTTCCCCATATCTGTATACTATCACTTTCGACTGAATATAGGCACGTGAGTCAGCTATGAGGAGCGTAATGCCGAGATACATACTTACGCAAATTTGGATTGGTGATGAACTACTTCAACCGCACTAGTTTCCCCCTGCGCTTTACAATGTTCTTGTAATCCCACTGGATGGTTTTGGCTTTTCGTAGCCAGCGTTTGAGGTCGGCCAACTTTAGGTCTTTGACGCTGGTGTAGGTAATGCCCGCGGCCTTGAACTTCTGGACGTTGCCAATGGGCAGCAGGCCCGGTTCGGCAAACGACGTGCCGCTCCAGAACAGCAACTGCACGCCCTGCTTGCGCAAGGAGTAGCCAACAATCGGGTTGCCCGCCAAAAACCACACTGGTCCGGCATGCCACACCTTACTCTCGGCCTTGGGCAAGGCTGCATCAATAACCCGCCGCAGGGCATCGCATATGCGCTTGGCATCTTTTGCTTGGCTGCGGTTGTAGGTGGTAATTTCGTTGGTCATAGTAGGTTTAGGATAGCATCACTTTCTTCACCTGTTCGACGCCAGTGTATAGATGCGCCTGTAATCCTAAATCTTTTGCTGCCTGTACGTTTGAAACCGAATCATCAAAATATACTATCTCACCTGGCTCATGAATGACGTGTGCATTCTGTAATTCATTGATGATGTATTGGTAGTATTTTGGATCTGGCTTCTTCATACCAATTTCGGCTGAAGAATAAATGAAGTCAAAAACTTCTGGAAACATTATTTCTTTTATGTACTTGCTTCGGTATTTTTCTTGGTTCATTGCCAAGTAACAGGATAGGCCAGTGGCTCGTACTTGGTGGATGAGGATGAGTAACTCCTGATTTTTATGGTTTTCTGCCTCAAACCAATTTGTCAACAAATTTTCAATGGGGCCCTTCCACTCCCAAAGATCGCGCTTTGTTTCAAGTAATTCTTTTAGATCGCGTTTTCCAATCAAAGCTTCACCAAAATGCGCATCAAAAAAAGAACTAAGTATCTTGGGATCTAGTCCGTGTAATTTTGCGTATTGAACAGAAAAAGGCTCTTTTGGAGTAATTGTTACCCCATCCGCATCAAATAGGACGGCTTTAATTTTATCGTTGGTCATAGCAGGATAGTAGCAAGCACAGGCTCGTCAGTGCAATGTAAGACATATTTAATAAAGCCGCCGCGGTGAAGGTGGCGGGTAAAATAATTTGCTACTTAGCAGGCTGAGCAGAATGTTTTATTATAAAACGAAAACGCTTTGGGAAGCTAGGATCACGCTCAACTTCTGGAATCTGAGCGATATCGATACCCGCTTCCAACTGTAAACCAGTTCTAATGAGTGTGATAAGAATATCCTCAATTGCCTCCCAGCAATTCTGAAACATCGTTTCCGCAACTTGCGGTTTGAAGTAGTGCCGTACTTCCGGCTCTGTTAATTTATTGTGATCTAAATAATCATTTCTAAACTTTGCAAGCGCCTGTTGCCACGTCTTTCGTTCATTTCGGAGCATCTCAAAGAATTGTGGGTCTATGTGCTGATGCTGGAAAGAGGTCACACCTTTCTCAAAGTCCAAATCATTTTGAAATAGAAATCCAATGTTAAACCCTAACAGTTTAACGATAAGTTGCATTCTATCCTTGTATGCTGACCACAAATATCCATAAAGATCTTTATAGAGCTTCTGGATATTCACAAGTGGAACTTGCCGGTTGTCGGGCTTTAGTTTTCGAATTTCTTGAAGACTGACAAATGCAGGGTGAAGGCACTCAATACCCATGACAAGAATTGCCTCATTAATTTTTTCTTTGTTATCAAACTTGGTCGCGTTAACAATTTCTGGTAACCCTAACTCAATTCTGGCTACAAATGGCTCGGTACTTCCTGTTGTCGACAATAAAGTAATTCGTGGGTCTAGCTCCATGTTAGCTTTTAATAATAGAGACATTAATTAGCCCCTTCTTTCTTCAGATCACGTGGGGTCTCATTAAATAGCGCCTACAATCTACACCCAGCAATTACGGCTGTCTATACATTCGTTTCCTATTTCCCAAGCTTCTTCGCAATATCCCGGTTCAGCGCTGCGCCCCAGTTGGCTGTGTAGGTCTTGGTGTTCTTGAGTAGCTCGTCGCAGAACGCTGCCACATCCTGCCCGGTAATTTCCAGCACGCCTTTGTGGTTTGCCGCACCTTCTTCGAACAAGCCCAGCAGATCCCGCAAGACGTCCATAGTATCCAGCCCGCTGCCCGCCGAAAACTTGAACAGGTAGCCTTTGATTTCCCCGTACACCACTTGGTAGTCCGAGGGCAGGGCTTTGGCGCGCGCTTCCATCCTGCGCCACTCTCGCTTATCCCCGATAATTTTTTTGAGAAAGTTGTACATAGCGTTAGCCTTTCAAGGTGTTAATGCGAGCGGAGACGAACTTCCATTTGGCCCAGAAGCCTGCCAGCTCTTTGCGCCCGGCAGGGTTGAGCGTGTAGAACTTGCGCGGCGGCCCCAGGTCCGAGGGCTGCTTCTCGATGTCCACCAGCTTGCGGCTTTCGAGCCGCAGCAGGATGGTGTAGACCGTGCCTTCCACCACGTCGGTGAAGCCGAGCTGGCGCAAGGCCGAGGCAATGGCGTAGCCGTAGGTTTTGCTGCGGCTAATGGTCTCTAGTACGCAGCCTTCGAGCACGCCTTTGAGCATTTCCGTAATATTTTCCATGGGTGTTGGGGTGAATGGTATGTAGTACTACGTACTACCAGTACATAGTATCACGCAGTAGCAGGGGTGTCAAGGGGTATGCGAAAGATGCCCGTTCGAGCGGTTTGACTAATGATGTGCGCACTTTGCGCTATCCGATAGTCATGCTATGAAAAGAAGACTTACGGGCGGTTAGCTCAGCTGGTTAGAGCGTCTCGTTTACACCGAGAAGGTCGTAGGTTCGAATCCTACACCGCCCACCAGGCAGTCTTATGAGAAGCTCAGCTGGGTCCCGCTACTGCGGGACGGGTGCGACCCATCGGGAGCACCCAGGCCAGAGCGTCTCGCTCGCCTCGCGTCGGCGAGCTCCGCGAGTCGAAGCGGGTTTACACCGAGAAGGTCGTAGGTTCGACTCCTACGTTGCCCACCATGAACCACTCACTACGTTCGGGTTCATGGCGAGCCAACAATCACTCGCTAGTTCCTGAATATCAGTAATCTATATAGGAAGTGGTTCATGCCCTGTTCCCGAGTCCGAAGGACGAGTGGTTCAGGGCAGTCTCGCTTGACCCCATGCTAGAATCTCTCTATGAAGTACCTCGTCGGCATCATCCTCATCGCAGTTGGCTTCGTCATCATTTGGAAGTCCAACTGGCTAATGGATAACATGGGTCGCATTGAGTGGGCTGAAGCGCACCTCGGCTCCGACGGTGGCACCCGCCTCTTCTACAAACTCATTGGCGTGTTCATCATCTTGCTCTCTTTCCTCCTCATGAGCGGCGGGCTTGGCAGCGGACTGAAAAAGGTATTCAATCCGAACGAGCCCACGCTCACGCCGCAGGAAGAAGAGAGCGAATCACTGTAAATTTTTTTGGGCCTGTAGCTTAGTGGTAGAGCACCCGGTTTGCATCCGGGGTATAGGGGTTCGATTCCCCTCAGGTCCACCAAAACGAGCAGACATCACGCAGTGGTGGCTGATCGTTTTTGTATTGGGGAATCGAACGGGCGCGAGCAATCGCAGCGCCCCGGGCCGAAGGCCGATTCCCCTTCCGGCAAAGCCGGACCCGGCCCTGCCGGGCAGGTCCACCATTTCAGATTTGCACGATGGCAAGCTGACTAAAAATTGCATTACTAAAACGTGCTAACATTACTTGCATGTTCTCCATGCCGTTCATGTTTGATCTTGCAGTAAGCCACGCCATCCAACAAGCCAGCGCAGACTGGCTCAACCAGTTCATGCACCTCGTGAGTCTTGTCTTCGAGCCCACGTTCCTTGCCGGGATGTGCTTGCTCGTGACCGTCGTGCTCTACCACCGCAAACGCCGTGACCTTGCTGCTAAACTCATCGTTATTTCGGCTGGAAACATCCTCACGCCATTTCTTAAGGGTGTTTTTGCCCGGCCGCGCCCAGATGCCGCGCTCGTACATGTTCTCGTTCACGAGAGCGGCTATAGTTTCCCCAGTGGTCACGCCCTGGGCATTGTGCTCTTCACGGCGTCATTGATTATCCTCTTCCGCAAACCCAAACGCTGGTGGCCAGGATTGGTCGGCACTGTTTTAATTATTCTCGTCGGCTACTCGCGCCTCGTCCTTGGCGTGCACTGGCTCTCCGACGTGCTCTTCGGTTACGTCGTTGCGAGTCTGTGGATATGGGCCATGGTGCGTTTCATCTGGTCGCACATCCACCAGTGGCTTACGGTACCACACTCACAACACAAATCACGTCTTTAAGATTGACGCCCTACTATTTAGAATAGCTTTGCGTAAGCTGCCCGCGCCTTTTCCAATTCCATTAAAAACGATGGTACGTACTCCTCGGGGTGCTGCTGGATTTTCTGCGCAAGTTCTGCAGCAGGCACAGACACGAATTCGTCCACTTCTTCATTCACCTGAGGAATCTTGTCACTCATGCCAATGTACAAGTGTGAAATCCGTCGGTGCATTGAACCATGCTCACCAGGGAACTCGTTGAAGAAAAATTCTACAAAGTGCAATGGACAGGTAAAACCCATCTCCTCTTCCATCTCCCGCTGTGCGCTCACTTCCGGCTTCTCACCGTGCACGATTCCGCCACACGCCGAAATATCCCAAAGCCCGGGGAAGTGCTTCTTCGTCTTCGCGCGCTTCTGCACCCACACTGCACCCTTCGGGGTGAAAATGAACATGAGCGCATTGGGCGTGGTGTGGTTGTCGCGTTCGGCCTCTTCACGCGTTACCGTGCGCACCACGTTCCCTTACTCATCCAAGACGTTGAGAATTTCGGTGTCGGACATAATCTTAATATTGTTGGTGCCCTGGGAGGGAATTGAACCCCCATTCGTGGCTTAGAAGTCCACTGTTCTATCCGTTGAACTACCAGGGCAAGTTGTAAACGCTACGACGAAAAGGTTGAACCGTCAATCGTCCTTTTGTTTTTTACCTCTTCTATTGTGAAAGGCCTTGTACACTTCCCGCAGCTGCTGGTTGGTGACGTGCGTGTAAATTTGCGTCGTCGTAATTGACGCATGGCCGAGCATGGATTGCACACTGCGGATGTCTGCGCCGTTCATCAGCAAGTCCGTGGCATAGCTGTGACGCAAGGTGTGCGGCGTGATGCGCTTGGTGATGCCAGCGGCTTTGGCGTAGAACTGCACGATGCGCTGGATAGAGCGCGGGGTAATGGGTTTGAAGTTCTCGGCCGAGCGCTTCATGGCGCGGTCGTGACGCAAGAACATCCACTCCTCGTCATCGCTGCGCTGCTTCAGGTACTCAGCAACCCAGTGCCGCGCGTTATGGCTGAGGAACACGACGCGCAGCTTGCCGCCCTTGCCGCGGACGGTGAATTCATCTTTCTCCATATTAATCTGATCCTTCTTTAGTCCTGCCAACTCTGAAACGCGCAGACCCGTGGAGAAAAGGAGCTCCAGAATTGCCTTATCCCGAATCTGCACAATATTTTGTTGTTCAATTTTCAACGGCGCCTCTAAGAATCTTTCGAGGTCAGAACCTTCCATGAAGCTCACCTGCCGATCCTGCTGCTTGGCGAGTTCAACTTTCTCTGACGAGAGCGAGACTACATCGCGCTTGGCCATATACTTGAGGAAGGCGCGCAAGGCGATGAGGTGGTAGTTGCGCGTGCTCGCTTTGAGCAGCTCCTTCTGCGGATTGACCAGACGGTTGAGGTAGAGCCGGTACTGCCGAACTTTCTCCGAGGTAATGTCCTTGGGGTCCTGCAGCTTGCCCCACGTTAAGAAACGGCGCAGGTAGAAGTCGTAATTCTTCACCGTGAGCGGGGAGACGTTCTTCTCGATTTCCAAGTACTCCAGAAATTCGGTGAGGAGCTTGGATAAAGTAGGTACAGCCATAGCGCGGATATTGTACGACACTACTAGGAAAAAAGCGAATTACCTTTCCTTTGTCATGCCGGACACCGATCCGGCATCTTGCGGCAAGGTCCCGAGTGAACTGCCAGGGACGACAGGAAGACAGACAGGAAGACAAGCATTGACATTACCAATATTTTCCGCTAGTCTACGAAGTCAAAAACAAATACACTAAAACCGCTCATACGAGAAAGGATTCACTATGGCAATGAAAATTTTTGGCCATCGAGGCGCTCGCGGACTCAAACCCGAGAACACCATCCCGTCATTCTTGGAAGGGATAAAGTCCACGAAAGCAATCGAACTGGATGTGTACTGCGTCGATGGACAACTCGTCGTCATCCATGACAATACTGTGGACCGTACCACAAACGGCAAGGGCTGGGTCATGGAAATGACTTTCGAGGAACTCCGCAAGTTGGATGCTGGTGGTGGCGCCCAAATCCCGACGCTCCAAGAAGTGTTGGATACTGTTGGCTCCGACACGTACGTCAATATTGAACTGAAGGGTGTGGGCACGGCTGAAGAAGTCGCCAAGGTAATCCGCGCGTATATTCGCCACAAGAGTGATGTGGGTTGGGACTCCGAAGATTTCCTCGTCTCCTCCTTTAACCACGTGGAACTGGCAAAGTTTCATAAGCTCATGCCGGACATCCGTATCGGTGTGCTGTTCTGTGGCGTGCCGGTGAACCTCGCACAGTACGCCAAGGACATGGGAGCCTACTCCATCAACCTTGACCGGGATTTCGTCACCCAAGAACTAGTCGACAGTGCGCACGATCTTGGCCTCAACGTGGCAGTGTACACGGTTAACGACCAGGACGAAGCGAACCGCCTGAAGGCCAAAGGCGTCGATGGGATCTTCACCGACTACCCTGACCGCATCAAAGGCTAATCCTTTCCAAATCTCGCCGCTGAACTACAGCAGCTGCAGCACATCCCTCAACTGTTACGCCAAATGGTTGGGGGATTTTCATTTGCATTTCTAAGCCCCCAGGCGTAAGGTGGGGCAAAATACGTTCTCTGACATAGAAAGGAGGTGGCCGTGCCACCCACACTCACCACCACGAAAGCACATATGCTAGCGGCGCGCGTGTTTAGGCCGGTCGTGACGTTGCTATTCAATGCCCGCGTAGAGCCGAACACTGTGACCCTCATCGGCTTACTGCTGGCGTTCGGTGCCGGCTTTGCCTTCGGGATGGGAGCATGGTGGGCGACCCTCATCCTGCTGCTCCTCAACGGCTTCGGCGATGTTATGGATGGCGAGCTCTCCCGTCGCATGCCCGATCGACAGCTGCACCGACAGCAGTTCGGCACGTTCCTAGACCCCGCCGTTGATCGGTTCGCAGACAGCGCGCTCTTCCTGGGCGCTGCAGCCTACTGCATGCCTCGGGTTGCGAACTGGATTACGCTCGCCATCTGCGCTGCGGGCTTTGCCAACATCATTAGCAGCTGGATGCGCGCGAAGATCGAGAGTATGGACCGCAAGCTCGTGGAGAAGCGGCCGCTCACTCGTGCCACGCTCCACGTTCAAATCATGGGTACCGTCATCATCGCTGGGATCTTCCCAAACGCCGACACGTTCATAATCGCGTTCGGTCTGCTGACCATCGTCGCTTCCACGCTATGGACATGTGCTGCTCGCGCACACCGCGCCTGGCAGCTCTTCCAGCCACATGCGTGAAATTGCTCACGTTCTTGACCCCAGACATTTTAATGCCTGGGGTTTTTCTTTCTCTGTCAATTGCGAGGAAGTGCCCATGGGCACTGACGAAGCAATCCCGCTGAACTCGTGACTTGTACCAATGTAAGCGGGATTGCCACGTTTCCTTCGGTCGCTCGCAATGACAATGAAGGTTGACAGCATTAGCCAATCCCGCTATAGTCTCTGCGTCTCAATATTCACTGGTACGGTGACATCGGCTCCCCCTCGACATTGCTCGGGGTGGCTAGGTCACCGCGAAAGGATCACGCTATGCTCGACAAGACTGCCAAGGATAGGATTATCAAGAAGTACAAGACCCACGAAGGGGACACGGGCTCGCCCGAGGTCCAAATTGCCATACTCTCGTACGAAATCACCCACCTGACAGACCACCTGAAAACCCACAAGAAGGATTTCAGCTCTCGTCGTGGACTGCTGAAGAAGGTCGGCCAGCGCCGCCGCCTCATGGTGTACCTGCAGCGTGAAGACAACACCCGCTTCGAGGAGCTCGCCAAGAAGCTCAAGCTCAAAGCCCAGACCTACGTGATTCCCACCGCCCCAGCCGAATAATGATTTCCACCGCAGACCAACGCATCGGCGTCTTCGTAGACCTCTCCAACCTCTACCACTCGGCTCGGCGCCTCCACGGCAGCCGGCCAAACTTTGGTGCAATTCTGGAGAAGGGCGTGGGCAACCGCAAACTCATCCGCGCGTTCGCCTACGGCATTAGCAACCAGACGCCAGAAGAGGAAAAATTCTTTGAACTGCTCACGAAAGTTGGCTACGAACTCCGGATGAAAGAACTGCAGGTCTTCGGCGACGGTACGAAGAAAGGTGACTGGGATGTCGGTATCGCTATTGACGCCCTGCGCTACGCCAAGAAGGTTGACGTGGTCATCCTCATCACTGGCGACGGCGACTTCGTCCCCCTCGTCCGCGCCCTGCAACATGAAGGCGTCCGCGTGGAAGGCATGGCCTTCGGCCTCGCTGCCTCCATCAAGCTCAAAGAAGCCGTTGACCAATTCACCGACCTCTCCATCGACAAGCGCTCGTTCCTGATTCCTAGCAAGCTCGCGCGCGAAGGCCGCCTGCGCCTGTTGCGCCGCTAAACTCACTCACTCGTTTTCTCTCTTAACCAAGCTCCAGCTCGCGTTCGTAGTTTGAAGTCAGTAGCCCACGTCCCAGCGACGCGCTCTCCTGACTGCAAACTGTGGGTGCGGCGGAGCCAAAGAAAGGTCCGCCCTATGGCAGACATCAAGACATTCACCGCCGACATCGGCGGCAAGACCCTCAGCATCCAGACGGGCAAGTACGCCGGCCTGGCGAACGCCGCGTGCACCGTCCAGTACGGCGACACCGTCGTGCTCGCCACCGTCGTGCGCTCTGGTAAAGTGCGCGAAGGTATAGACTACTTCCCGCTCATGGTGGACTACGAGGAACGCCTCTACGCCGCCGGGAAAATTAAGGGCTCGCGCTTCATCAAGCGTGAAGGCCGACCGACCGACGAGGCTATTCTCACCGGCCGCGTCATAGACCGCTCGGTCCGGCCATTGTTCGATAGCCGGATGCGCAACGACGTGCAGGTTTCCGTGCTCGTCCTCTCCGTCGACCAGGAGAATGACCCCGACATGCCAGCGCTCATCGGCGCTGCCACCGTGCTCTCCATGTCCGAAATTCCGTGGAACGGCCCAATCGCCGGCGTTCGCGTCGGCCAGATCAACGGCGAGTGGGTGCTGAACCCCTCTTACGAAGCACGCCTGAAGTCCGACCTAGACCTCGTGCTAGCAGCGAGCAAAGAGAAAGCCGTGATGATTGAAGCTGGTGCTAAGCAGGTAGACGAAGCGACCGTCGCCGGTGCTGTGGAGTTCGGATTGAAGCACAACCGCAAGATCATCGAGCTCATCGAGCAGGTGGTTGCTGCGGTGGGCAAGCCGAAGATCGTCATCGCTACTGAAGGCGCTGACGCTGATATGAAAAAAAAGCTCCATGCGAAGGTAGAGGCGTTCTTCACTGCCGAGAAGGAGCAGAGCCTCTTCGTGGACCCGACCAAGCAAGCGCAGAGCACAGCAATAAAGAATTTGACTGCTGAACTCGACGTCATGCTCAAAGCGGATAATGAAGTAAGCAAGGATGAGCGTGCTATAGGCGTGGGCATGCTGGATGAATTCATCAGCGAAGCCGCGATGGCCCTGGTGCTGGAAACCGGCAAGCGCGTGGATGGCCGCGGGGTGGATGAACTCCGCTCGCTCTCTGCGGAAGTTGCGCTGCTCCCGCGCACGCACGGCACTGGCGTCTTCCAACGTGGCGAGACGCAGGTTATGTCCATTGTCACGCTCGGTTCGCCGGGCGATGAGCAGACCCTGGACGGTATGGAAGAGAATGGCAAGAAGCGCTACATGCACCACTACAACTTCCCCTCCTACTCGGTTGGTGAGGTGAAACCGAACCGCGGCCCCGGACGCCGCGAAATTGGCCACGGCGCCCTCGCCGAAAAGGCACTCATGCCTGTGCTGCCAGATAAGGAATCTTTCCCCTACACCATCCGCGTGGTGAGCGAAGTGCTCTCCAGCAATGGCTCAACCTCGCAAGCCTCGGCGTGCGGCTCGTCCCTGGCGCTCATGGACGCGGGCGTACCAATTAGCGCGCCGGTTGCCGGCATTGCCATGGGTCTCATTGTCGACCCAAAGGACGCAAGCAAATATAAAGTCATCACCGACATCCAAGGCCTTGAAGACCACGCTGGTGGCATGGACTTCAAAGTTGCTGGTACCACCAAGGGCATCACCGCCATCCAGGTAGACATCAAGGTAGATGGGCTGACCATGGACATGGTAAAGGAAGCACTCACCGGCGCGCAGAAGGCCCGGTTGCAGATTCTGGACGTCATGGCCAAGGCAATTGCCGAGCCGCGCAAAGAGCTGTCGCCGTACGCCCCGCGCATCACCAGCATCCGCATCAACCCCGAGCTCATCCGCGACGTCATTGGCAAGGGTGGCGAGACCATCAACAAGATTATTGACGAGTGCGGCGGTGCAGACGTGACCAAGATCGACATCGATGACGACGGTTTAATCTTCATTACCTCCACCAATTCGGAAATGGCCAAGAAGGCTGAGGAGTGGATTAAGAACATCACCCGCGAGGTCGTGGTTGGTGAGATCTTCGAAGGCACGGTGACCCAAATCATGAAGGACCGTAACAGCGGCGGCGAGATTGGCGCCATTGTGGAGTTCGCTCCGGGCAAAGATGGCATGGTCCACATTTCCGAATTCGCCTCGGCCCGCATCCGCGCTGTCTCGGACATTGTCCAGGTTGGCCAGAAGCTGAAGGTGAAGGTCATGGAGGTGGACAAGGAGCGTGGCCGCATTAGCCTCTCGGTGAAAGCCTTGGGTGCCGAAAGCGACCTGGTCATTCCAGAGTCTGCCTTTGATACGGGTGGCCAAGGTGGCTTCAACGGCACTGGTGGCCGAGACCACCGCGGCCCGCGCGGCTTCAACGGCCCCCGGGGTGGCGGTGATGGTGGCCACTTCCGCCGACGCGAGTAAGCATAAGTAATTGATTGAACAAGCCGCTCGGATTTCCGAGCGGCTTTTGGTTACAAAAACATCCCAACGCGGGCGGCGCCATTATCGTGTAGCCCGCAGCCCTCGCTGCGGGCTTTAATCTGAACCACGAGCGAGGGCTCGTGGCTACACACCAAAAAACGGGATTGCCGCGCCCTCGTAAGATTCGGGCTCGCAATGACAGAGGGGAAAACTCTTGCGCCTGCAGCTCCATGCCGTACAATATATATTGCTGAATTCTTCTTAACCACCAAAAGAAATGGAAAGTGTCGCCGACCTGCAGCAGCGCTACGAGAGCACCGACGCCTGGGGCCTCGCCACGCAGCTCGACCTGCACACCTGCAATCCGACAACGCTCCGGGATGCAGAAAAAATCAAACAGTTTGTCCGCGAACTCTGCGACCTCATAGGCATGAAACGCTTCGGCGATACCGTCGTTGTTGACTTCGGTGAAGATGAGCGCGTCGCCGGCTTCTCCATGACCCAGCTCATCGAGACGTCCCTCATCTCCGGCCATTTCGCCAACCAGAGCAACAACATCTACCTGGATATCTTCAGCTGCAAGTTCTACGACCCCAACGTCGTTGCAGATTTCGCCAAGAAGTTCTTCGAGGCGCAGGACTTCAACATCGCCTGGGTTTTGCGTAAGTAGCCGAGTTTTCCACAGCTACACTGCCGCTTGGGTTTTCCAATTGTCATTCTGAGGCCGAGCTCACCGAGGCCGAAGAATCTTGCCGTACTCTTCAAAAGCGTGCAAGATCCTTCGCTGTTGCTCAGGATGACAAAAAATATGGCGGGCTCGCATTGACAAGGCATGCTATCCTTTTCTCATGATCGCAAGGCATTGGCACCACCTTCAACCCGGTCGTAATTTCGCCGGCACTATACTTATCATCACCGACCTCTTCCGCTGTTGGGTGGTGGTCATCATCATGGCCTTCGCCGCCACGCGCTACGGCTTATCCGAACAACTCATTGCCGCGGGTGCGGTAAGTGCACTGGCAGTAATTCTGGACTTCTTCTTCACGGCGCGACAATTCATTGGCTGGGATAAACACCCGGCACTGCAGTTCACCACGTACGCGCTGAAAACGGCGCTCATCCTGATTGCAATTTGCTACGCTGCGAACATCTGGTACGTCACGCACGTATGGACGTACTCTGCCTTCGGACTGTTCATTGCAACAATTTTTGCGCTAGACTTCTTACTACTAGGAAAGCCTAAATAGTCCCCGATTCGTATTTCGTATCTCTATTCGTAATTCGTAACCGATGATCATCACCATCAACGGCGCGCCGGGGTCAGGAAAATCGACAGTCACGGACCGCTTGGCCAAGCTCCTGCGTTACAAGACAATAGACGTCGGGCAGCTTCGCCGGAAGGCCGCGCAGCAGAAAGGCATGTCGCTCCACGAGTTTAATGCCTGGTCAGAGGCGCACCCAAATGCTGGAGACAAAGCCTTTGACCAGCAGCTCGTTCGAACGGTTAGCCACCAACCACGCATCGTCATCAGCAGCCGGACCGCCTGGCACTTCTTCCCGAGCTCTTTTAAAGTCCTGCTCACCGTAAGCCCACGCATCGGTGCTAAGCGGACGCTGCAGAACCGCCGCGAACGGCAGAGCGAACTGGGAGAACAGCAGTCAATTGCTTCCGTGATGCGCCTCCATGCGAAACGCGTGCGCTCTGACCGGAAGCGCTACCGCATACTCTACGGGGTAGACTTCCTGCAGAAAGACCAGTACGACTTCGTCCTCAACACCAGCCGTATCCCTATCCCGACGGTCGTCCGGAAGGTAAAAGCCAAATTCCAAGCCTGGAAGAAAGGCCTGTAGGCATTTTGGCTAACCTTAGCCACACCAAATTGTTGACATGGGGTCAAAATGGTGCTATACTCCTGATAGAAATTAAGAACGCTCCTTGAATCCGCAGACTACTACCCTTGGAAAACCCAAGGAAACGAGAAGTACGACAGCTGGCACTACCAAACGTTGTGGGGCTTCTGTTCTACTACTCGTCATAGCCGTCCACACGGCTGACTGAAAAGAAAAACTAGGAGAATATAAAAATTCCCTAGCATAAAAGGTTAACTCTTACGCTTTCGGGCAAGGGGTATAACCACAAGAGTGGTAGTCACTATTCATCGAGAAATGTGGAAAACGATGAATGCAAAGTTTAGCGAGGTTCATGGCATGAGCTGCCCGGTTGACGACTGCTCTCGTTGAGGAGTTGCGAACCGGGTGGCCCACGTCTACTCACTAAACTATTTAAGGGCTCAGCCTCTTAATCTCTATGATATACAGGCCTCGAGCCCTTTTATTTTTGTGTAAAAAAGACAGGGATAGAGTATACTGGCTGCATGCCAAAATCAGCCCCCACCAACCACCACGAAACGAAATTGCGAAAAGCAGGACATCGGCTGATTGCTGGAGTGGATGAGGCAGGAAAAGGCAGCTGGGCAGGACCGCTGGTGACCGCGGCGGTAATTTTGGACGAGACGGATATTCCCACCGAGCTCTACGATTCGAAAATGTTAACCCCGACGCAGCGCGAACGGGCGTTCGTTTCGATTACGAAGAAAGCTCTGGCCTGGACAGCATACGTCGTACCCGTTACCGAAATCGATAAGGACGGCGTACACAAAGCGAACCTTGCTGCACTGAAGAAAGCTGTGGAGAAGCTCCACGTCTCCCCCGATGCGGTCTTAGTAGATGCGTTCAAAATCGACCTCGGTGCAACACCGGTCGTGAACATCATCGACGGCGATGCGCTGGAGCGGAGCATCAGCGCCGCATCAATCATCGCCAAGGTTGTGCGCGACCAAATCATGAGCTCGGAGCTCAACCGGCTGTACCCCAAATTCCACTTTCACGTGCACAAGGGTTACGGTACGCCCTTGCACGCCAAGCTCCTCGCCATGCACGGCCCAACACTGGCACACAGGATGAGTTTTGCACCTGTTCAAACGGCAGCCCAAAAAGCTTCGAAAAAATTCATAAATAAGAAGAAGAAACCTACGGTGTTCCGTAAAGCAAAACCCACTCGACGAGGACGCACGCGGGTCGCAACTGGTAAACCGAAGAAACGCGTCATCCAGACAAAGAAGCTGAAGAAGAGTATAAAGAAGAGAGCACCTCGAGCGAAGAAGCGCGCGAAGCGAACACAACGGTAAAATACTATGGCGAAAATCCCCTCGGGCACAACCCTCTTCCACACTGAACACATCCTGCGCCGCATGGGCGTGGGGCCAGGCATGGTCGTGGCTGACCTCGGCTGCGGCGGCTCGGGGTACTTCGTGCTGCAAGCAGCGAAGATGGTCGGGAGCAAGGGGACGGTCTTCGGCATCGACGTGCTGAAGTCCGCACTCTCCAACCTCGTCAGCCGCGCACGTTTGGCAGACCTCGCGAACATCGTACCCGTGTGGTCCAACCTCGAGGTGTACCGCGGCGCCCGCTTGGTGCGCGATGAAGTTGTCGATGTCAGCTTGCTCATCAACCTCCTCTTCCAATCGCACCGCCACCCAGACATTCTGCGCGAGACGTACCGCATGCTCAAAACCGGCGGCCGCCTTCTCATTATTGACTGGAAAATTACAGGCGTGAAGATGGGACCGCACCGTGAACAGCTCATCCACGCTTCAGACATTCGACGCTCGGCGGAAGATGCCGGCTTCCTCTTCGTGGAGGAAATGAAACCTGGGCCGTACCACTTCGGCCTTGTCTTCAAGAAGTGACGCGGGCAATGGACCTGCAAATACATCAAAACTGCATTTTTGCGCGCGTCATCCCGCAGACATCTTTTCACCAAGTCTAATTGCGGGATCTATGAGCCTGACGCAGGAACGTGGAATGCGCGGCGAAGATCTCGCGGCTGAGTTTCTGCGCCAAAAGGGTTACCGGCTTGTGGAACGCAACGTGCGGTCACCGTTCGGCGAAATTGACCTGGTGTGTGATGATAGAAAAACTACAGTCTTTGTCGAGGTAAAATTCCGTGCCTCAACGGCTTTCGGAAACCCTGAGGAAGTGGTAATGGGCAAGAAGCTAGAGCGCATGCGCCGCGCGGCCGAATGGTACGTCACTCTACACAAACTCCAAGGCGCATATCGCATCGATGTGATTGGAATTACTGGAAACCCGCCTCGCTGCACACACTTGATTGACGTGTGGGGTTGACGAACCGCACGGTTACTGTATACTCCTCTCTAGACAGCCCTTGAATGAGGCTGTTTCTTTTTTTCCTACATACGTATGGCTGCCAACCCAATTATCGACGCAATGAAGCAGATCGCGGACGAAAAACGCATCCCCATGGATTCGGTCATCCACACCGTGGAGGCTGCACTCGCCGTGGCATACCGCAAGGATTTCGGTGAGAAAGACCAGAATATCAAGGTCGACTTCAGCCTGGAAGACGGGTCGAGCCGGATTTTCGATGAGAAGACGGTTGTGGAAGATACCAAGAAGGCTACCACCGAAGCCTACGATGCCGAACGCAAAGCGAAAATTGAAGCCGAGGAAGCTGACCGGGCCGCAAAAGTTGCCGCCGGGGAAACCGTGGCACGCAGCGAAGAAGAAGCGCATGCCCTGAAGCAGGCAGAAGCGGCAGAGGAAGCCACAACCGAAGCACAGCCCGAGGAACCGGTGTTCGAACGCTTCGACCCGAAAACCGAAATTACCAAGACCGATGCGAAGACCCTGAAGAAAGGCGCGGCTATTGGCGACGTCATCCGCACCGAACTCTTCCCGCCATCCACGTATGGCCGCATGGCTGCCCAAACGGCCAAACAGGTAATCATCCAACAGCTCCGCGAAGCCGAACGGGAAATTATCTTCAAAGAATTCAAGGATAAAGAAGGGGAGCTCTTCAACGCCACGGTCCAGAGACAGGAAGGCCGCTTGGTCATGTTCGACATTGGCCACGCCATGGGTATTATGCCGCCGAGCGAGCAGCTGCCCACCGAGCAATACCGCGCGGGCGCCCGCATCAAAGTCTACATTGTGTCCGTGAACTCCACGACCAAAGGGCCAGAGATCATTGTCTCCCGCACCCACCCAGAAATTGTCCGCAAGCTCTTCGCCTTCGAGGTGCCAGAAATTCAGAACGCGACGGTCGAGATCAAAGCCGTGGCGCGTGAAGCTGGCTTCCGCTCGAAGATTGCCGTCGCTAGCCTGCAGCCGAACATCGACCCGATCGGCTCGTGTGTTGGCCAACGTGGCAGCCGCGTGCAGACGGTCATTAACGAGCTCGGCGGCGAGAAAATTGATATCATCGAATGGTCCGAGGATAACATCGCTTTCATCGGCAACGCCCTCTCGCCCGCGAAGGTCATCTCCATAACGCTCGATGACGAGACGCATACCGCCAAAGTTGAGGTGAAGGAAGACCAGCTTTCCCTCGCCATCGGCAAGTCTGGCCAGAACGTCCGCCTCGCTGCCAAGCTCACGGGCTGGCGCATCGATATCGTCGGTGAAGGTGGCGCGCCGCGCCGCAGCAAAGAAGAAGCTGAAGCCGCCAAAGCTGCTGCAGCAGCCGAAGCGAATACTGAAGCCCCGGCTGAGGCTGCGCCTGTTGCGGAAGCGCAAGCACCAGAAGAAACAAAACCCGAAGTTCCATCAGAAAAAACTGACTCGTAATTTTACTCTTCTCTATTCGATTGTCATCCTGAGGCCAGCAGGCCGACCTGCCCGCCGAACTCGTAGTGACGAGGCAGGCGGGAGGATCTTGCGCAAGGTAAATAGCGGCAAGATTCTTCCCCCTCGATTACTCGGGGTCAGAATGACATAAAATAAATATTTTGATCCCATTCGTATCTTTCATTCGTAATTCGTAACCGTATGGAAATGACGCAGACCTTAAGCTTCGCTCTCGGTGCAGCCATCCTCGCTATTCTCGCTGGCCTCTGGCTGGCGAAATGGATTCTCGGCCTCCCACAGGGGACAGATAAAATGAAAGAAATTGCCAGCGCCATTCAGCAAGGTGCGCGGGCGTACCTCAACCGGCAGACGATGACCGTTGCCTGGATTGCCGCTGCGCTCTTCGTCATCCTCGGCTTGTTCGTAGATTGGACTACCGCCATTGGCTTCCTCGTCGGTGCTGTGCTCTCGGCACTCGCTGGGTACGTCGGCATGTACATTGCCGTGCGCGCCAACGTCCGCACCGCTGAAGCTGCGAAATCGGGCATGCAGCCAGCGTTAAAAGTCGCCGTCCGTGGCGGCGCGGTCACGGGTTTGCTCGTGGTGGGCCTCGCCTTGCTCGGTGTGACCGTTTTCTACTGGATTACGAAAGACGTAAAAGCGCTCATCGGCCTTGGCTTCGGTGGCTCGCTCATCTCGGTCTTCGCTCGGCTCGGTGGTGGCATCTTCACCAAAGCCGCGGACGTCGGTGCTGACCTCGTGGGTAAAGTGGAAGCTGGGATACCCGAAGACGACCCACGCAACCCGGCCGTGATTGCCGATAACGTGGGTGATAACGTCGGCGACGACGCCGGTATGGCTGCAGACCTCTTCGAGACCTACGCTGTGACCGCAATTGCCGCCATGCTCTTGGGCTCCCTGCTCTTCCCGGGTATGGACGCGCCGTTGATCTACCCACTCGCACTCGGTGCCATCTCTATTGTCGCCTCCATCCTCGGCACGTTCTTCATCCGATTGGGCGTGAAGCAGAACATCATGGGCGCGCTCTACAAAGGCCTCATCGCCGCCGGAGTTATTGCGGCAATATTCTTCTACCCCATTACGCAGTGGCTCATGAAGGATAATGGCCAGTACACCGTAACGCAGTTGTACCTAGCGAGCCTCGTCGGTCTCGGCGTCACCGCGCTCATCGTGGTTATTACCGAGTACTTCACGTCAACCAAGTACCGCCCCGTGCAATCCATTGCCGAAGCGTCACGCACGGGCCATGGCACGAACATAATCACCGGCCTCGCCGTGGGTATGAAAGCAACGGTTTTCCCGGTCATCGCAATTGCCTTAGGCATCTGGGGCTCATACGAGCTGGCAGGATTGTACGGCGTCGCGATCGCGGCCATGGCCATGCTCTCACTCACCGGCATTATCATTACTATCGATGCGTTTGGTCCGATTACGGATAACGCTGGCGGCATTGCCGAAATGGCCAACTTGCCACAGGAAATCCGCGACGTAACCGACCCGCTCGATGCAGTTGGCAACACCACGAAAGCGGTGACCAAAGGCTATGCAATTGGCTCCGCTGGCCTCGCCGCCATCGTGCTCTTCGCGGCGTACGTGCAGGAGTTCGCGGACCGAGGGTACAACCTGCAATTTGACCTTAGCGACGTGAACGTCATCATCGGCCTATTCATCGGCGGCATGTTGCCATTCTTCTTCGGCGCCCGCGCTATGGAAGCAGTCGGCAAGGTCGCGGGCTACGTGGTGGAAGAAGTGCGCCGCCAGTTTCGGGAAATGCCTGGTATTATGTTGGGCACGCAGAAACCCGACTACAGCCGGGCGGTTGATATTGTTACCCGCGGCGCCATCCGCGCCATGTTCGTACCTGCGCTTATCCCCGTGCTTGCGCCAATCGTCGTCGGCCTCATCCTCGGCCCAGTTGCGGTCGGCGGCATGCTCGTCGGCGCAATTGTCACTGGCCTCTTCGTCGCCATCTCTATGACCAGTGGCGGCGCCGCCTGGGATAATGCCAAGAAATTTATTGAGGCTGGCAACTTCGGCGGCAAGGGTTCGGAAGCGCACAAGGCAGCCGTCACCGGCGACACTGTGGGCGACCCGTACAAAGATACTGCCGGCCCAGCCATCAACCCAATGATCAAGATCATCAACATTGTGGCTCTGCTCATCGTCGGCCTGCTGATTAACTGGAAGCTCTAATTTCTGATAAACGAGTGGCGTATGGCTTTTGACCTCCGTACCCTCCTGTCACCCCTCTTCCGCTGGCGCGCAACGTCAGCGGAAGGTTTGGATAATATTCCAAAAACTGGCGGCGCGATACTCGTTGCTAATCATGTTGGCTTGCAAGATCCGCAAGCGCTCTTCGGCGTTGTGCTGGCTCACCGCCACCGCATGCCATACTTTATTACGAAATGGAAAATTTTTGAAAACCCTATAGTCCGGTACATCGCGAATACCATCCCACTTTTTCCAAATCGCAAGCAAACCCTTGCCGAAGCAACATCAATCCTCCAGCGCGGTGAGCTGGTGTGCTTCTACCCCGAAGCGGGGGTAAATACGCTACAGACGATTGGGAAAGTTAAAACCGGCGCGGCCCGCCTAGCGCTTGCAACACGCGCGCCAGTCATCCCCATTGGCTTGCGGCGGACGACGCCCATACCCCAAACCTCTGCCGACCACCGCCACGACATGCTTATGGGTCGCTTGCAAATGACCATTGGCAAACCCATCGACCTCTCGGCTTGGTATAGCCTCACGGTGGACCGACCGCTGCTCGACAAGGTCATGGCACAAATCATGAGCCGTGTCGCTGAGCTCGCCGACAAAACTTATACCGGATGAAACGCTACGCTGGCCTCAATTGGCTCCTGCCATTATTCACTCGACGTTTCCACACGATCGAAGGCTTAGAGAACTTTCCAAAAACCGGCTCATACATCCTGGCAGTCAATCACATTGGCTCACCCGACCCCATGTTCATCGTTGCTGTCGTCTACCGATTCACGCATCAACCGGTCATCTTTGTGGTGTATGACAAACTTATAAAAGTATTCGGTAAAAAATTTGGGTACGAGTGGCTAGGCATGGTAGAAAAAAATGAAAACCAACCGAGCGAGTGCTTGGTGCAATTACGTCGAGAACTCGAAGCTGGGAATCCTGTCGGGATTTTCCCAGAAGGTATGCGCAATGCTGCGCCGTTTGTTATGCCGGGCAAAACCGGCGTGGCTCGTTTGGCTCATTGGACTGGGGTACCGGTTATCCCTTGCGGTTTTCAGGGTCCGTTCACCTGGACCGTTAGCCAAGCTATCCGCGCTTCGCTCTCGCCTCGTCGCAATATGGCGCTCCGTGTCGGTACGCCACTCATCTTCCCGAAACGTACGGAAAACCAAATAACCAAAGACTTGTTGACCAGCACCACCCGCACCATCATGGTGGCTATTGGCGAGCTTGCAGGTATGCCATCGCCCTATTAGACTACCTACATGGATTGGTCTACCGTTTCCCGCCTCACCACCGACGAAATCACCAGCCTGCAGACCAAGCGCCTGCGACACTTCTTCCACCACGAGCTGCCTTACAGCCCGTACTTTCGCGCACTCTTCGAGAAGCACAACCTAAAATTCTCGGACATAAACTCCATCGACGATTTGCAGAAGATCCCGTTCTCCTCGAAAGCCGATTTAGCCCCAACGCCGGAAGACCCCGCGAAATCCCGCGCCTTCATCCTGCAACCTGACGAGCACCTCATCAAGCAGTATGCCGCCAAAACCAAGCTCATTGGCATCCTGCTCCAGAAGCTCGCCGGCCAGGATGTGAAGAAAAAATTAGAGTGGGAGTACAAGCCCATTCACCTGCACTTCACCACCGGCCGCACTGCGCTCCCAACCGCTGTTGGCTACTCGCAACGGGACTTGAGCGTTCTCAAAGAAACAGCCAGCCGGCTCTTCCTCACCATGGGCATTCCTGGCAACGCCGTGGTGGTGAATGCCTTCCCCTATGCACCGCACCTGGCCTTCTGGCTGGCCTTCTTCGCCACCTCTAGCCTCGGGCTCACCACACTGCAAACCGGCGGCGGCAAAGTGATGGGCACGCAGAAAATCATTGACGCCATTGAGCGGTTAAAGGCAACTGTCGTCACTGCTATCCCCGGCTACTTCTACCACAGTTTGCGCGAAGCTGTCACACAGAAGAAAAACTGGTCCAGCATGCAGTACGTGGTGTTCGGCGGCGAGCGGGTGAGCGAAGGCTTGCGCGCGAAGGTGAAAGACCTCCTCAAAGAAGTTGGCGCCATGGACGTGAAGATCATCGCTACCTACGCCATGACCGAAGGCAAGACTGCGTGGACGCAATGCAGTGAGGAAACCGGCTACCACACCTACCCAGACATGGAAATATTCGAAGTGGTGGACGATGCAGGCAACCGCGTCCCTGATGGCCAACCTGGCGAGCTGGTGTATACCAGCCTCAACTGGCGCGGCACCGTCATGGTGCGCTATCGCACGGGTGATATTATCCAAGGCATATCTTACGACCAGTGCTCACACTGCGGCCGCACCGTGGCGAGGATTAGTAAAGATATTAAACGCAAATCTGAAATCAAAGAATTTAACTTGACTAAAGTGAAAGGCGAACTCGTAGACCTCAACGCCTTCTTCCCCTTGCTCTCGGGCAGCCCCGAAGTGGAAGAGTGGCAGCTGCAAATTGCCAAAGTGAACAACGACCCATTCGAAGTTGATGAGCTCGTCCTCTACGTTGCGCCGAAGCCAAATGTAACCTTCATGCAGCTGGAGCACGCCCTCAACCGCAAAATCATGGCCGAAACCGGCGTGACTGCCCGCTTGGTCGAAAAGCCGCTCGCCGAAATATTGAAGATGGTCGGCATGGAAACCGAGCCCAAAGAGAAGCGGGTGGTGGATGTAAGACCTAAAAACTAACAATCCGTCATTACAACCTGTTAGGTCGTATGCCCTCTGCTATTGACAGAGGCGCCTATTCCTGTATACTCATCGGTCAAACTCAACCAAAAAAAACGGAGGTAAACGTGTCACAAGTTATCATTAAACGTAACAACAAAGCGACTGTAAACGATGAGGCTCTTAAAAAGATAATTGCAGCCATACCAGAACCAGTGGCAAAGTATCTTTCCTTCCCTGGTGTTGGTGGAACTGTGATGCCTAAAGATGTCATAATTGACGTCCTCGAACGAAGCCCGTTCGACATTTTCACTCACGACCTGCATATTACCATTTTGTTCGGGAATGCAGAGTCGAAAACAATCGGCGAACTCGACACCATTGGAACAGATATTGAACTTGAATTCGTACATCTGGTTCCCGATGGAGCCACTGCCTCACTCGAGATATACCACACACCCTCAGCTTGGATGGAAATGCAAGGGTAAATAGTCTGCTTGCATTTTAAAGCCCTGCACCACTGCGGGGCTTCTTCTTTTTAGCAGTCCGGGGGTTTGGGACAGATAGCTGTATATTCATTTGTCATCCTGAGCAACAGCGAAGGATCTTGCGCGCTTTTAATAAGGCAGCAAGATTCTTCGGCCTCGGTGAGCTCGGCCTCAGAATGACAAGAGAGGGTGACCCTTTACGGACTCCAGCTTTTCGGCTAACCTAACCCTCTCACCCTAGCCGTTTTTGCTATGCAGGTTACCGCCACCAAGCAATCCAAAGGCCTCGTCAAACTCACTGTGGAACTCACGGCAGAGGAATTTGCCAAGCACATCACCGGCGCAGTCCAGCACCTCGCCGCGAGTGCGAAGATTCCTGGCTTCCGCCCGGGCATGGCCCCGCGAGAAATGATTGAGAAGAAGGTCGGCCTCGGGAGCATACTGGAACACGCAGCCGAGCACGCCTTGCAGGACACCTTCGCGAAGGCTGTCGTCGAACAGAAGCTACGGACCATTGGGCAACCGAAAATCAGCGTGGAGAAACTCGCCGAGGGAAACCCATTTGTGTTCTCGGCCGAAGTCCCGGTGCTGCCAGAAATCAAGGTCGGCGACATTGGCTCGATCAAGATTGAACGGAAACCAGTGGAAGTGACGAACGAGCAAATTGAGAAAACGTTGAAAAGCCTGCAGCTAACCCACGCCTCGCACGCAGCAGCCAAGCGCCCAGCGAAGCACGGTGACCGCGTGGATGTGGACTTCGACGTCGCGCTCAACAACGTCCCGCTGGAGAATGGGAAGGGGACGAACCAGACCATGACCATTGGCGAACAAATGTTCATCCCGGGCTTTGAAGAGCAGCTCATTGGCCTGGAAGCTGATCAGGAGAAAACTTTCAAGCTCACCTTCCCCAAGGAGTACGGCAAGAAAGACCTGCAGGGCAAGGAGGCAGAGTTCAAGGTGAAGCTCCGCACGGTGTACGACACCAGCATGCCCAATCTGGATGACGCTTTTGCCAAGAAGCTAGGCAACTTTGAGAGCATGGAGAAACTACGAGAGAAGGTGAAGGAGAACCTGCACGAGGAGTCTGCAGACCGAGAACGCCAGCGCTACGAGCAGGCAATCCTGGAGGAACTCCTGAAGAAGAGCACGATCGATGACGTGCCTGCAATCCTGGTCGAATCGGAGCAGGATAAAATGGTCCACGAACTCCAGCATGCTATTAAGCACGATGGCGGAAAGTTTGAAGACTACCTCTCGTCCCTCAAGAAGACCCGTGATGACTTGAAGAAAGAATTCGTGAAGCGCGCCGAAGACCGCGTGAAAGTTGCACTGTTGCTGCGACACATGGCTGATGCAAATAACCTGGTCGCCAGCACAGCAGAAGTCGAAGGTGAAATCAGCGCCGAAAAACTCCGCTTGGGCAGTAACCCAGAGCTACTGAAGCAAGTAGACTCCGATGACTACAAGAATTACTTGAAAATGGTGCTCACCAACCGGAAGACCATTGCCTGGATTCTGGAAAAGGTCGAACCGAAGAAGTAAGTACTGATTTGAAGGAGTACAATGCGTTCCTTTACTATACCTTTTGTGAAATTAGGGATGGGTTCCGATGCTATACTACTCGTATGCTTATCGGCAACCACGTCTCCGCCGCGGGCGGCAGCCAGAACGCCCCGAAGAACGCCCACGACCTGAAATGTGAAGTCTACCAATTTTTCACGCGCTCGCCGCAGGGCGGTGCGGCACCCAAGCTGACCGCGGACATTATTGCGGCATTCAAAGCCGAGAATGAAAAGTACACCATCCCGCGCACCTACGTGCACACCCCCTACTTCATCAACTTTGCTTCGGCAAACCCGCGCCTGCGCAAAGGTTCTATTGAAATTGTTCGGGGTGAATTGGAGCGTTCAACTTTGTTAGGAGTCACCGCAGTCATGACGCATTTGGGCTCGGCGAAAGACGTACCAGAAGCAAAGGCGACGAAGATGGTGGCGGATGCAATAAAGGAAATTCTCAAAGGCTACACCGGCACTGCGCTCTTCCTGCTCGAAAATGCCGCCGGGGCTGGCGCGGTGGTGGGAGATACGCTCGAGGAACTCGCATCGTTCATCAAGGCTGTGCCTGCGGCGAGTAAGAAAAAAATCGGCATCTGCCTAGACACCTGTCACGCCTTTGCCAGCGGCTACGACCTGCGCACGAAGTCGGCAGTTTACGCTTTCCTGAAAAAATTTGACAAGCTCATTGGCCTGCAATACCTAAAGCTCTTCCATGTGAACGATAGTAAAATGGGTTTGGGCGACCACCGCGACAGGCACGAGCACATTGGCGATGGGAAAATTGGCTTAGCGGGATTCAAGGCCTTGTGCCGACACCCGAAGCTAAAGAACATCGACATGGTTCTAGAAACCCACCACGACGGCAAGCACATCAAAGACATTGCTTTGCTGAAGAAGCTTCGATCATGAAGCTCGCACCACGCTACGAGAAAATCTACCGCAAGCTCCCGCCTGCAGTTTGGCTGCTCATTGGCACGCTTGTGCTCTTCGTCATCCTCTCTGGCTTCACCAACCTCAACGTCATGCTGGGCCGCACGTGGCTGGAGCAAGAACCGCTGAAAAATGTTGACGCACTGGTCATCCTCGGCGGCGGCATTGACGAGGAAACCGGGGTACTCTCTTTCAAAACCGAGGAGCGCGTGCGCACCGGGGCGCAGCTCTTCTTGAATGACAAGATTGCGCCAGTTGTCGTCGTAACCGGTGGGAAAGTTGGCAGCAACCCGTTTGCCGAAGCGCCGGCAATGGCCAAACTCTTACAGCAGCTGGGGGTGGTTGAGAACAATATCATTCAAGAGGCCGAAGCCCAAAACACCCTAGAAAATGCCGCAAACGTAATCGCCATTGGTCGCAAACTCGGCTGGAAGTCCATCATCGTGCTCACCAGCGACTTCCACACCCGCCGGGCGTGCGCCTTCTTCCGCAACGCCGGGGCCCCGCCGGTGACGTGCCGCGCTGCAGACCGTAGCACTGTCTCGCAGAACTCACCCAACCGAAGGTTGCAGAGCACGAAGGGCGTGCTGCGCGAGTACGCCGCAAACTGCTACTATTGGCTTATCGGTAAACTCTAATACCACCCCTTACGTCCCCTCCTTGGTAAGGAGGGGACACAGGGGAAGTCAAACGTCTATGCAACCAATCACCATTGCAAAACGCGCAGCAGATCTCGCCGGGAAGCTTCTGCTCAAACGCTTCCAGAACCTCCACCGCCGTGACGTGGACGCGAAGTCTGCCCACGAGCTCGTGACCTCTGCAGATAGAGCAGCGAACCTTCTCATCCAGCGTACACTGCGTAAAGCTTTCCCGAACATTGGCGTCCTCTCGGAAGAAGGTCACAACCGGCCGGGAAAACTCCGCTGGGTCATTGACCCGCTGGATGGCACCACGAACTTCGTCCTACATGTGCCGTTCTTCGGCGTATCCATTGCTCTCATGGAAGGTGACACGTCGCTCTTCGGGGTCATCACTTGCCCGCCCACGGGTGAGACGTTCATTGGCGCGCACGGCCAGGGCGCAACGAAGAATGGCAAACCTCTGCACCGCCACCCCAGCCGGCCGCTCAGCCAGGCCATCATCGGATACGGCTACAGCCACTCTCTTCGGTCGTTGCACGCGTCGCTCGTCATCGCTGAAAAGCTCAGCCACAAGCTGCGGGCTGTCCGCCACGCTGGCTCAACCGCGCTCGACCTGGCCTACCTGGCTGCGGGCCGGCTCGACGCAGTCATCATCGCGGGGCCAATAAACCTGTGGGACGTTGCGGCTGGTGTAGTCATTGCGCAGGAGGCTGGGTGTGCTGTGCAGGATGAACGTGGAAACGAATGGAAACCAAAGAGCCGAGACCTGTACGCGGGACCACTGCTGCTGCTCGAGAAGCTTCGACACGTTTCCCACTAACGAAAACTGCCGCGAGCATCTCGAGAGCAGTTTTCTGAATGAATGAGAATGTTACCGAGTAACGGATATTGTAGCGCTCTGCTCCACATCTGGCGCGCAAACCGTGATGCGGCTTGTCGTGGCGTTCTTATACACTTCGTAGCCAGCCCCGTTGGTGGATGCACCCGTTGGATCGGTAGGCATGGCAACAAGGTACTTGGCATTGGTGGTAAGCACGCCCAGGTCAGTAAGCCCCGTACAGGTGCCGCCGGTCTTGCAGACTTCTTGCGTGGCTATGCCACACCCTGTGCCGTTGGTAATCGTCGCCGGCGCAACGCCGTTACTATCAATGGCGTACTGGTACACCGCGTTGAGAATGGTGGTCACGTCAGCGCTCCGCTGCGCGTCCTTCGTGTCGCCCAGCTGCTTGTTGGGGTTAATTGCCAAAATAACAATACCGGCAAGGATGCCAATTGCCGCCACGACCAGCAGAATTTCGATGAGAGTAAAACCGCGTGAAGTGCTGCGCATATGACCTAGGATTAAGAGTGAACTACGTACAGTATACGCCAAAGCGACTAGTTCGCAACCTCTTGCCAACTCGTAAGGGTGACTGGCGCGACCGTGGCGACAACAATGCTCACTCGACGGAGAATGGTGCCAACAGTCCCACTGGCAACAACGAGCCGGGTTGTCCCGCCGGTATTCGTTACCGTGAATGAGCAGGTACCAGAGCCAAAAGTTAGGGGGGTTGTCCCTGTAAACGCTGGCGTAAGCCGGATTGTGCTCAAGGCTGCTTCCCCGCACGCGTCTGCGAGACCGCGCGCCTGGATAGATTGCTCGGTGGCAAAGCTGGTCCGCGAGCTGCCTAAGCCCAGCTGGATGAGGGAAACGACCACCGAAACACCGACCGCCCCCAGGATGAGGACGCTCATGAGCGTGACAAAACCTTTGGGCTTAGGGGCGGACATGGGCAGAGGTCGTAAAGGTCTTGGTGTAATCGTACTCGTTGCGGCCGCTGCTATTCACGGCCGTGAGGGTAAAGGTTACGCGGAGGTCTTTGGATATGGCACTGCGGCTGGTATTGGTAAACGTAAGCGCCGAAACGGTCACGCGGGCGTTGGTAAGGACGATAGGTGAGCCCGCACCTTCGGTAATGCGCAGCGCCCCGGTGGAAAGGTCGAAGACTGTGGGGCTGTTTCCGGCTGGCGTGACGGTAAGCGTGGTACTGGCTCCGCTTACACCAATGGACGGTACGGTAATCCCGGTGGCATTGCGTACCACCTGATTTATGCGCTGCACGACTTGCTGGCCTTGCTGCTCTACTTCATTAATAACTTGGTTCTTTACCCGTACCTGCAAGATTATGAATAGGAACACCGAAATCGTGCCAACCATAATCGTCGTCATCGCAACGTAGAGTAGAAGCTCAACTAGCGTGAAACCTTTCTGGTGCATGGTTCGGCGCATGGGTTAAAACCGCTTATAGGCAAAGGCGAAGGGGCTGTTGATGGCTTGCGGAAGCGTGGTCACCAGCGCCCCGCCATCGGCATTCGTCCAGGTGAAAGCGGGTACCGCGGTCATTAGCAAACGCTTGCTGTATGAATCGTTAAGGTTATCCGACAGGCTTAACATGAGCTGGTCTTTGCTCAACGGGTTCATCTCGAGCTGGTAATACTTTTGCGGATTTGCAAATACTGGCGTGGGGGCAAAATCTGCTTGCACGGTGAAGACCCCCAGGTTACCGGCATAGTAACCAATATTCGTAGTTGCGCTATCGTTGTAAACCACAATGCTCCGCGTTGTAGCACCATTGATGAGCCAGCCAGTGCTCACTAATTTTGTCCCGGCAAGTGGCGTTGCGGCGGTTTGATCGACGTTGGTAGCAATCGTCCACGCGGTACCGCTCCAGTAGCCAAGCTGTAAGTCGCTCTGTAAATTGCCAATCGAGGCAAAAACTATTTGGTCAGTATTGGGGTTTGCCGAAATATCCAAATTCGTTGCATCGTCGGCAAATATCGGGGTGGTTATTGCGCTCCATGTGCAGGTAGCTGTTCCACCCGTGCACGCCCGGTACCGCACGGTATTACCCACAACAGCATTAGACCACACCACCATAACGTCACCAGACAGCGATTCGTAATCCACATCAAAATCTTCCACATCCTGTGCTGCAGTAACCACTTCGAGGGTTGTGCTCATCGCCGTGGTCGGCTCGTTGCCCCACGCGCTGCCGCTCCACACCATGGCCGAGAGGTCAGCACTTGCATCCGCCCAAATGGCGGTGATGAGATTCTGGCCAGCCCGCCTATCCCACGCCATTTTCACCCAGTGGACGATGCCAGAGGTGCGCACAGGGTTAAGGTTCGTCGCCGCTGCCCAGTTCGCCGCACCGCAGCCGGCGCTCCCCAACTTCGTCCGGTACGCCAGCTCGTTCGTCGTTGCCGTGTTCGTGCTATAAAGCACCATAACATCGCCACTCGCAGTTTCGTAAGCAATGTCGAAACGGCGCGTGGTGCCGGTGCCGCCAACGGTGACCGACCAATCATTTGTCCAGGTGGTGCCATTGAAACACAACACGTTGAGTACGCCAGCGGCGGTCACGTACCCAGCAATCGCCTCGGTCTTCGTGGGCGACGTACGTAGGGTAAAGGTTCGGCCAGAAGTAGCGACAAGCGTGCCGGTCTGGGCGCCGAATGTATTCGTGCTTGTGGCGTAGGTTCGGTACTTCGGCGTGGTCGTGCCGTCGCCATAGACGAGCAGACCATCCGGGAAAAGTGCCGCGACAGCCACGGACCAATTCGTCAGCCGAGTCGTTGCGCTCGCTGTCCCAGTGCGCTGGGCATTCTGCTGCCAGCTGACGGTGCTGGTGAGCGTTTTCGTGTTTGCGTCAACGGTACTCACGGTTACCGCTCGTGTAAATTGACCGGCAATATCCTGCGTGCCGCTGTAGGTCCACACGCCGCCGCTGACGGCCAAGCCATGCGCCCCATCGGTGAGGTTGGTAAATGCCCCATCGCGAATGCTTCGGCTCGCTTCCAAACCTTCATCAGCCAGCTGGCCGGCTCGGGCGCGGGCGCCGGCGAGCGCTGACGATTCCTGGCCATAGAGGAACGCACCAACCAGTGCCGTGACGAGCAACGAGAAAATCGATGCGGCGAGGAGCACCTCGACGACGGAGAAACCTTTGCTAGTAGCTGACCGTGCCTTGCGCATTGAGGGTGAGGGTCCGCGTGTCGTTCGGACCGGTGAGGGTGAGCGTGCCCGTGGCCTGCGGCAAACCCGTGAGCTTGGCGAAAATAACTTCCACCAAGCCGCTCGGGGTAATTGATGATGAGAGTGTGGATACCTCGTCAAACGCGGAAACACGCGTTGCGAACGAGGTGCCTTGGAAAAGAGTGAGTGTGCCGGCATTCACGCGCACGCCCCAGGTGGTGTCTGCGTCTGCGGCGCGGCTCAAGGCTTGTGCGCGTCGGTACTGCGTGGCCACGGTCACCGCAGCGACGTCTAGGGCATTGCGGTTCTGCAACTGCTGGTACACCACTGCGCCAATGCTGGCGATGAGCCCAATGAGAGCCACCGAGAGAAGGACTTCAATAAGGGTAAATCCAGCACCACTTTGTACGTCACGAGCGGCAACGCGTCGAGAAGAATTATGCATTATGTGGTCTGCAAAGTGGTGCTGGATAAATCCGCGCCGGGGCATGACCTACGGGTTGAACTGCCCGACGAGACTGTAAATGGGCAGGATGATGGCAACAGCCACGCCGAGCACGCCCAGCCAAACAATGACGAGGAGAATTGGCTCCAGGATAGAAGAGAGGTTCTTGGTACTCTGGTCAGTCTTCTGCTCGTAGATGACGGAGATGCGCAGCAGCATCTCGGCGAGCTTGCCAGATTGCTCACCGGTCGCAATAAGTTCCTGGATCGGAATAGGAATGAGCTGATTGCTCTTGGGGTACGCGCGGAGGCTGGCGTGGAATGATTCGCCATCCTCGATGTCGCTACGGAGCCTGGCGTAGAGCTTCTTGTACTGCACGATCGCCGAGGACTGCTCTAGCGATTCCACCGCCTCGACGACCGGCAAGCCAGCCTGCAGCAGCGTGCCAAGGACAAAGCCGAACCGCGTGAGCTCAACCTCCAACACGACATTCCGTATCGCGGGGATTTTCAAAGCAAACCCTTGCAGTGCCGCTCTGCTCCCGGGCCGCCGAAAGGCAACTATGATCGCCCCTCCGATGACGACGATAGTTGCCGGTACAGCAATGGCTCCCCAGTCCTGCAGAAATGCGCCAAACTGAATGAGCGCTTTGGTTATGGCTGGCAGGTGGACGTTGAGCGAGCCAAATACCGTGCTCAAGCGCGGCAGGATGAACCACGACACTCCTAGGCCAACCACAATGGTGAGACCCAAAACGAAAATGGGGTACACCATTGCGGATCGAATCTTTGACGTGAGCAGGCGGTCTTTCTCTTGCTGCTTGGCGATGAGCGTGAGATTCTCCGCGAGCCGTCCAGAATCTTCACCCAACCGCACCAAGTACGTCGCGCGCTTCGGCAGGATCTTCGCCGCATCGAGTGTGCGCCAAATTGCCGCGCCATTGCTGAGTTCCTCTCGAATCGTCGCGAGCGTCTGCTTCATCGCTACCGAGCGCACCTGCGTCTCAACAGCCGAGACGGCAGACAATACATCCATGCCAGCGCCGAGGAGCACGGCCAGGTTCTCAACGACGTACGCACGTTCCTTCGCGCCTCCAATCTGCATGGGTGGTGGTGTTACTGTGACGGGGTTGCGACGCGGAGCAGCTCCTCCAGCGTCGTCACGCCGTTCTGCACTTTCTCAATGCCGTCCTCGAAGAGCGAGCGGGAGCCGCCCTTGCTGGCTACGGTCCAAATCTCCCGGCTCGATGGCTGTTTGGGGATGAGCTCCTGGAGCGGCCGGGTGACGTGGATGAACTCGAAGATCCCTGTTCGGCCTTTGAAGCCAGTCCCACCGCACGCCGCGCACCCTTTGGCATGGTAGAGGTGCGTGCGACCGTGGAACCACTGCTTCGCTGACGGTAGGTGCTTCTCAATATCCTCGAGTTTAGTTGGCTCACTGTAACGGCAGGTTTCACAGAGTTTTCGTACTAAGCGCTGCGCCACGAGGAGCTCCAACGTCGAAGCGAGGAGGAATGGCTCCACACCCATTTCCATGAGGCGGGGGATTGCCGTTGCCGCGTCATTCGCGTGGAAGGTGGAGAGGAGCAGGTGACCGGTGAGTGCCGCGTTCACGCTGATGTCCGCGGTCTCCTGGTCACGGATTTCGCCAACCATGATCACATCTGGGTCTTGCCGGGCAATAGAGCGCAAACCGGTGGCGAACGTCAGGTTCGTATCAGCATTCACCTGAATCTGGTTGAGACCTGGCACTTTGTACTCCACGGGGTCTTCAATAGTTGCAATGTTTATCTCGGGCCGGTTGAGCATGCGCAGGATGCCGTACAGCGTTGTGGTCTTGCCGCTACCTGTCGGGCCGCAGACAATGACCATACCGAATGGCTTCTCGATAGCATCGTAGACTTTGCCCAGGTCGTGGGAGGCTACACCCAGGTCGGTGAGCGTAAAGTTCTTCACGTACTCGCCTAGCAAACGCAAGACAATCTTCTCACCATCCAGCGTGGGTGCAATGGAGACGCGCAAGTCGATAAGCCGGCCGCTATGCTCCATGCGCATGGCACCGTCCTGCGTCGCGTAGTGCTCGTCGATGCGGAGGTGCGCCTGCACCTTAACGCGGTTGAGGAGATTCTCGTAGTAAATTTTTGGGATGCGGCCGGCTTCGTGTAGCACCCCATCGATGCGGAAGCGGATGACAACCTCTTTATCCTGCGCATCAAAGTGCACGTCCGAAGCGCGAGCATTAAGCGCGTCACCGAGAATGGCTTCGAAAAGCTCGGGTGCCACGCGGTGCTTAGCCGAAAGAATTTCGGCAAAACGGGTGGTGAGCGGCTTGCGGTAGTGCCGCAGTGTCGCGTCGACGTCATCAGGCAAACCGTAAGCAATCGTAACGTCCTTCACACCCAATGCGTTCTGGATAGATGTTGCAAGGTCGGGCCGCTTCGGGTTATCCGTAGCAACCGTCACCTTCCCCTTCGCTTCCTTAAAAATTACAACGCGGGAGGCACTGCCGATACGCTCGGGTATACGCAGTACCTGCTCGCGCGAAGGCGGGTAGGTGTTGAGGTCTGCGTACGTCACGCCGAAGTGTTCGGCCATAGCTTGGCCGAGAATATCATTGGAGATTAGGTTTTCCTGCAGCAGAAAATCAACCATCGGCGAATGGTTGTCTTTGCTGTACTGCTCGGCGCGTTGGAGATCCTCGGTGCTGACGTAGTTCCCCGCAAGCAGGGCTTCTTTTAGCGGCGTACTTTCTATGTTCATACCTGGGATGTTTTTATATTGCCCACAATACCTATAGAGTATTAGTGTACCAAAAAAACACATTTGTAGGAAAAAAGCAACATACTATATTTTGGGGTTGTCGCACCCGTTCGGTTCCATTCGGGGTTCCTACGAGCGTGGCGCGCAGTCCCATATCTGCGGGACGAGCACGCGGTCGTGGGGTTAAGCGAGGCTTCGCGTGGTTGTCCCTCGACAAGCGCTCGGGACACTCGACGCATCGCAACTTAACATTCTTTGCGCTACTCAATAGCTGGTCGAAGACCACGAGCAAGTCCCGCGTAGCGGGACGCGTCGAGTGGAGCGGGTAGGGAGAATCGAACTCCCGACTTCTCCTTGGAAGGGAGATGTTTGACCATTAAACTATACCCGCAAAAATCTATTAATCTGTTGGATCCAAGCAATAATCTTTCGGTGCAAGTCCACACCTCTTCGCACATCACCATGGCTTCGCACTGTTACATGAGCCGTCCCATAAGGCAAGCGCCCATGTCGAATACGAGATTTATTCGTTCGCTTGTCAATAACTACCTTTGTAAAACGTGTCCTTGGTATGCTCGTATTTCTTGACCAGTAAGAAATTGCTTTTACAGCCGAAATATCGGGGTAGATATGTAGGGTAACGGAGAAATGCTGTTTGTTTAAATTCCCAATTTTCGTAAACCAACGAATGGCCAACTTAATAACCCCAACATCGGCATTAACGATGGTAATATTTTCATACGCCTTTGTCCCCTCACCAATGTAGAGTCCGAGTCCCAGCATAAACCAATCACGATCATTCAATGTTCTCAATTCTTTCACAGCCTCTCTCTTAACCAGAGTCAAACGCGCGAGTTTACGAGCTACACTTTGTGCCGCTGATTTAGCGGGCCCTTCACGAATCCGCCGCCGTACAGTGCTGTTTGGAAAAAATGGGACACTCCGAAGCCAATGACTTAAAGAACTTTTTGATACATGTAGTCGAGATGCAATAATGTTATACGACCAACCTGCTCGACGCAATATTATAGCACGTTTCTGCAATGCAATTTTCATATCACCATTATAGCACACCTATTGAGCAGGTTTAATAATATATCATGGCTTCCAAAGATACTTCTCTAAATCGACATTCCACATCTTCTTCTGCTTGATAACTTTCACCCCTTCCTTTTGTAATAGGAAGGCCTGCTCGTCGGCGGTATGTTCAAGACAAGTTGTAGAAATATACCCCAACCGATTGATAACGCGCTGCCACGGTACACTATTATCTGGCCTTGCATCTAGCGAGTGCAGCGCCCAGCCCACTGCTTGCGCCGCGCGAGGACTACCGATGAGTGCAGCAATCTGGCCGTACGTTGCCACGCGGCCTTTGGGAATTTTCCGCACCACGGCAAAAACACGTTGGTTAAAGCTTTGCATACCCTAATGTTATTTCTCTCTCAACCCCAAATGATTGAAACACCAGCGTCCCCATCTGTACACATGCTAGCTGTAGTCTTGTAGACTGCCGCTCAAGACGCGCAAGCTTCCACGACGGTGCGGGTTGAATGATACACACTCGTCGGTCAGCTATGAGCCCTATAGGAAGTTGACTAGAGTAATTTGCTATTACAAGAACCTCGGTGCAGCCATTGGCTAAAGCTTTATCAATGTGCAAATCTGGCTGGTGCAACGGTATGTCCATGTATGGCTTATCGTGAATATTCACGGTACCAGGGTGAAGAAATGGTATTGAGGTTGCAGCCCGCATGAGTTCCAAGTACTGCTCACTCGGCTCACTATGCACTTCAAGGTACTCGGCTTGATGTTTTTGCACATTCTGTAGCGCAACAAACAGCTTTGTGTGAGACGCAAGAATATTTTCAATTGGTAAGTGCTTACCTTCCCGCATGACGGAAATTAGGAAGTCAATATCCACAATCTTCCAAAGCCGGAAAGGGTTAATGAACTTCCAACTCGCGAGATCCTCGTAGTATATAGAAGTCCCTAGCTGTGTTGCCCCAGCTAAAAGGTAAGACGCATTCGCAAATCCCGCAGAATTCGTGTAGATGCAGTCGAAAGCATGTGCCAAGCCCATTTCCTCCAAAGCAATCATCGCTCCGGCACCCCGAATGCCGCCCATGACCCCGCCGTACAGCACCAGGCCAATTTTCTTGCCATCCTGAACAGGTACACTTTTATTTCGACGCTGTACAATTGCTTCGATGACGCTATGCATATAGGTTACAATGTTTGACCATCGAGCAATTCTCGCAACAATCGAAACAAGTGCTTCAGCCGTCCCCGCCGTTCGGCGTACGAGAGGTCAAGTGACTCAACATCCGCGAGGATGGTACCAAGCGTACGTTCGACCAAACTTGCATGCAGAAGTGCGTCGACACGTTTGTACCTAAGCTTCACGGCCAGGGGGCGGATGAGCGCTAGCCACTCGCGAATGGGTTTTTTCCACTGGCTGTACGCTAGCCGCCAGTTGCCAGGCAGCATCCAGTCTGCCCAGATGATGAACGCGAGCTCGTAGCCTTCGGGGTACATGCGCGTGTGCGCGAAGTCCGTCAGGGCGTACGAGCCATCTGCGCACTGGAAAATCTCCTTCGGCTTCACATGGCCGTGGCACCAGAGCATTCTTCGATTTTTAAATTCCTTTCGCAAGAGCACGAGGGCCGCCTCGTACAGTGGGGCAAACGTCTTACCGGAGAGTGCCTGCTGCCGCAACGGCCTAGCAATCTCCGTATCCACCGCGAGCTGCAGCCACCGGCTAATCCGAACGGTGTGGTACTCGTGTGCTGGGAGCTGCTCCAGCAGCGTCAGCGGCCGGTGCGGCTTCGTGGGAAAGCTCTGGCGGTACGCCATGAACACGCGTAGGAATTCTTCTCGATCAGCAGGGGAGAGTGGCGAGTGTAAAAAATGACCTTGATCTGCCAGGCGCTCCATAATCAACCAACCACGCGTGGGTGACACGATGCCCGACGCGTACAGCTTGGGCGCGTGGAGGATAGTACTACGTTTCGACCGATTAAAAGCCGCGAGTGCCCGCGGCTCGTCAGTCGGCTGCGGCTCGTCGTACAGCTTCAGCACCGCGGGCTTGCCACGGAACGTGCCCTGGTAGATCGCGTTCCGGTACTGCCGGCCATAGTGCCGCGCGGTGTAGAGGAGCGCGCCGAGCCGAAAACCCGTTGCTCGTGCAACGCGCGCCGCTTCCTTCGCAAATGGGTTGGTAGCCATTCGCTACTCTAGGTTGCCGAGAAAGTCCTTGAGCTGGCGGAACGCTTCTCCCCGATGGCTCAAGCTGTTCTTCTCGTCATCCGTCATCTCGGCAAAGGTCTTCGTGTGACCTTCGGGAATGAAGATGACGTCGTAGGGCAACCGTTCCCGCGGTGTCCCGCGCGGTGCCATGGGGATCATGCCTTCCACTTTGCCGGTGAACACCCACTCCTGCCCGTCCGGTGAGACGAGTGCAGCTGAGGATTCGAACCACGCGCTCCGCCGGTGCTCGGGAATACCATCCAACTCTTTCAGGGTGTACGCCACGAGTTGCTCGCCGGTCGCGTCATCTCCCGCCCACCGTGCCGAAAACACGCCGGGTGCGCCGTCCAGCGCATCAATAGAAATGCCCGAGTCATCAGCTACCGCCCACTGGCCGGTCCTCTGGCTCACAAACCGCGCCTTCTTCAGCGCGTTCTCCTCGAACGTCACCCCATCTTCCACCACATCCTCATGGACCCCAGCGTCATCTGCACTCATGACTTCGAACGGCAGGCCGTGGAGAATTTGCTTCATTTCAACGACCTTACCAGGATTGTGCGTGGCGAAGATGAGCTGCATGTGGGCAGTATACCAGGGTTCGCTCTAGGCTTGACGGAACACTCGAACTATGATTGGATAGCCAGAAGATTGAAGAAAGCTCATTGCAAAAGGAGTTGTCATGACTGAACAAACCGCGCAGGAACGCGCGAACCAGATCCTCTTCGGCATTGGCGTTGGCGTTTCAGCGATTGTAATCATCATGTGGCTGGTATTCGTCGAGATAGCGAACGTCCCGAAAGCTCAGGGCATTATCTGGATACCCATCCTCTCGTTCGTCGCCGGCTTGGCAAGACCGTGGTATGTATCCTGGCAGGGCGCGATTACGTTGTCGGCTGGATTCGTTGGCCTAACGCTCATCGCATACTCCGCGCACCTCGGCCTCGGCACTGGCTGGTACGTTTGCCTCGCTGGCATCGTCTGCTATCACCTGGGGCACACGCTCCTCGTTAAAGGTCACCCAAAACCCAAAGCCTGATCTTCAAAACGTCGTCCCCACCCCGGACGGCGTTTTCTCTATGGCAGGATGGGAGTGGTACACTGTACCCATGACGCAGAAACAAGTTACCGCACTCGCGCTCACAATCCGCCGCTGGATATTGCAGATGACCACGGCCGCCGGCTCTGGCCACGCTACCTCGTCGCTCTCGGCTACAGACCTTATGGCAGTGCTGTTCTTCGGTGGCTTCTTCCGCGCTGACCTGAAGAAACCAAAGAACCCAACCAACGACCGGATTATTTTTTCAAAAGGCCATGCCGCACCCTTGCTCTATTCACTCTACGCCGCGGCCGGAATTATTCCCGAACGCGAGCTTCTCACCTTGCGAAAGTTCGGCAGCCAACTCGAAGGCCACCCGATTCCTTCATCTTTCCCATACGCCGAAGCAGCCACTGGTTCGCTCGGCCAAGGCCTTTCGGTTGGGTTGGGCATGGCGTTGGCCGCCAGGATGGACAAACTGCCGTACCGGACCTTCGTGCTACTCGGTGATAGCGAGCTGGCCGAAGGGCAAATCTGGGAAGCGGCGCAGCTCGCGAGTCACTACAAACTGAATAATCTCATTGCCATTGCCGACATCAACCGGCTCGGCCAGCGCGGACAAACCATGCTGGGCTGGAACGTGCAGGTGTACGCCAAACGCTTTGCCGCGTTTGGTTGGCGAACGTTTACTGTCGATGGTCATAACCTCGACGCAATCGCGAAGGTCTACCGTCGTGCACTCGCGAAGAGCAACAAGCCCACGATCATCCTCGCGAAAACGGTAAAGGGGAAAGGCGTGAGATTTTTAGAGAACAAGAACGGCTGGCACGGCAAGGCGCTCACCAAGGTGCAGCTCGCCCAGGCATTGGATGAACTCGGCAAAGCGCAACGCATCCATGGTGTTGTAGCGAAACCGCATGGACGACTACCAAAGGTTTTGAAACGGAAACCCGCGAAACCATTCCACTACACGCGCGGTGCACTCGTCGCCACACGTGAAGCGTACGGCACGGCGCTGGCGCATATTGCTCCAGCGTACCCCGAGTTCGTGGTGCTAGATGCCGAGACGAGCAACTCCACCATGACCGAAGTTTTTGCGAAAGCACAGCCCAAGCGCTTCTACGAAATGTTCATTGCCGAGCAGAACATGGTGAGCACGGCGCTGGGCATGACCCGACGCGGCAAGACACCGTTCGCATCGACCTTTGCCGCTTTCTTAACGCGGGCACATGATCAAATCCGCATGGCAGCCTTGAGCGATGCACACCTCGTCCTGTGCGGTTCCCACGCCGGCGCTTCCATTGGCCACGACGGCGCTTCACAAATGGGCGTGGAGGATATTGCCATGTTCCGGTCTACGTTCAATAGCACCGTACTGTACCCAAGTGATGCAGTGAGTACAGAAAAGTTAGTGGAACAAGCCGCCCGCGCTAAAGGCATCGTGTACATCCGCACGACGCGGGAGAAGCTGCCTGTGCTCTATAAGAATACCGGGGCCTTCCCCATTGGCGGCAGCAAAACTCTGGCCGAAAGCCGGAAAGACCGGGCGACGATTATCGCTGCTGGCATCACGGTCCACGAAGCTGCAAAAGCCTACAACGAACTACTCAAGCGCAAGATCAACGTCCGTGTCATTGACCTATACAGCGTGAAGCCAATTGACCGAGTGACGTTGCTCCGGGCCGCTCGCCAGACCAAGCACCTTATCGTCGTCGAGGACCACGTCGCTGAAGGTGGCATTGCCGACGCGGTACGAGAAGTGGTTGGGAATCTTGCAAAAGTTACCTCACTCGCCGTCCGCAAAATTCCCCGCAGCGGCACACCCGAACAGCTCCTGGCCTACGAAGGGATTGATGCCAGGGCGATTGTACGGGCGGTAAAAAAATGACTTATAATTATCTAGAACCTCAAAAAAGGAGTTTGCATGAGTGAAGCAGTACGGCTTACAGAAGAACAACAAGAGTTTGTTGATAAGATTGCCCAAAGTCTAGGTGCAAAAAATGCAGATGATCTTGCGAGACTACTGGAATGGGCCGTGGGGGACAAAGCCTTCGAAAATGCCCAAGCAATGGCGGATTATTTTGGATTTAAAAGTATCTATACATACTTTTCGAGCCCAGATAATGACCGACGCTACCTAGAGATTGAAATGGCGCTCTTTGCAGAAAAACGAAGACTTGAATTACAAAATGCACGACTTTCCTAGGCGTGCATTCTTATTTTTCATCCTGACCCCGAGCCCATCGAGGGGGAAGGATCTTGCTACCCGGAAAGTCCGGCAAGATTCTTCGTCCCGCTACTGCGGGACTCAGAATGACAAAGTTGGAGCTCAACGCTCCAAAAATTCTTTCAGAATAACCGACGCCTCCCGTGGGCTCCTTTGATATTTCCTACCAGCGCGTTGGCGAAATATTTCATACACGCAAATCGCGGTCATCACCGACACATTCAAGCTCTCCACAAAGCCGCGCATCGGCAAGAGCAGTAGGCGATCGCATGCCGCACTGGCTTCTTCGGACAAACCCGCATGTTCATTGCCGACCCAAAGCGCAATTCGTTTTGCGGTGAGTTTGGCTTTGGTAAAATCCTCGGCGCCTTTCCGGAGAACCGTCCCAACTGATTGATACTTCAATTTCTTGAGCGCGGCCTTGCATTCGGTGACGGACTTGAACACGCGGAACGTCAACCATTTATTTGCGGACGAGCTGCTCGACTTTCCGACGCGCTTCGGGTTGTACGCTTTCTCCTGGTTGAAGATGAACCACACATCTTGCACGCCAAAGGCATCGCAAGTTCGAAGAATTGCCGCAGCGTTGTGCGGATCATGAATATCTTCCAGCACGACAATGAACCCCGCTTGGCGCTGGCTGGCAACAGTCTGCAATCTTGCTTGACGCTTACTTTGCACGGCGCAAAAAAGTAAATCGCTTTATGCGTTTGCCCTGTACTCTCACATATCCTTCAAACATTTTCCTGGGCCGCACCCAAAGTGCTTGCTTCCCATAACGCGCCCGGTAGACAACCAAATATACAAGCGTTTCCGAGTGACGAGCCACACCTAAGACTTCATATGACTTGCCTTTATAGTGCTCATACAAGCCAGGCCTCATTTCTTCAGCTCTCCCTGTACCCAGCGCGCATATTCTGATGTCACTTCTATCCGTAGTTTACCAATAAACGGAAGTTTATCGCTGTGTAATTTTGTTATAAGCGGAACGAGCTTCGACGCTAAAGAAGGTAGGGTTACTGCTATAAGTAACGCTCCTTTTGCAGTTTCAATTTTCCCACTGCGCGGCGGCCAAAAGTACGCGGCTTTTGATCGGAGAATAATATCGTAACATGCAACATTTCGCTTCAAAAGCAGTACGCTACCAATCCGGTCAGCCTCGCCTCGGGAGTTACAGTTGATAAGTACCCAGGTAATCTTCATGGTATTACTTGGCTAACGTCAACACCGCTTGCGTCACGTCGGGCAGTGACGTACAGCTTTCTTCATTATCGCGAGGACCCGAAAAATGTTTCATGTTGTGCTTAACAATAACTTCGGCACCGAGCTCCTTTTTAAAAATCTCACCGTACTTCAGATCGACAAACGGGTCATTATCAGAGTGAATGGCGACGAAACCTTTCGCTTTCTCTCGGATGGAGGCCAAAGGCACGGGGGTAGCAAAAAAATTCTTTAACTCATCATACCCGAGATCATCCGTAAATCCGGCAACGAGTACAACCCCACCAATTTTTACGCCAACTGGTAACTGTTCTAAGTACCGAAGAATGGTAACGCAGCCAGCACTGTGGCCAATAAGGAAAAGGTCCTCACCTGGTGTACCGGCAATCTCTTTGAGTACCGGTAACCAAAGGTTTAGCTTTGGAGCATTGGTTTCGGGCATAGCCGGCACCTGCACCTCAAAGCCCTCTTTTTCGAGTTCGGCTTTGACAGTTGGATACCAACAGTAGTCCGGGTACCCATCCCAACAGTGAACGATGATAGCTCGCTTTTGCATACACTAATGGTAGCAAAATATCTTACGCTTGACTCGCTCCTTGCTGCCGCCACAAGGCTGCGTAGAGGCCACCTTTTTTGAGCAGGTCCGCATGGTTGCCATGTTCCACTACCTTGCCGCGTTCCAGCACGTAAATGACGTCGGCGTGCGCAATAGTCGAGAGCCGGTGGGCAATGAGCACGGTCATAAGCTGTGGTTTCTTGGCCGTAATATCTTTGATGGTTTCGGTAATGGACTGCTCGGTAATGCTATCTAAGCTGCTGGTTGCTTCATCAAAAATGATCAGGTCAGGCTGGCGAAGTAACGCGCGGGCAATGGCCAAACGTTGACGCTCGCCACCCGAGAGTTTTAGGCCGCCTTCGCCAATGCGCGTATCCAACCCTTGGGCGGAGCGCTGCATAATATTCGTAGCGGCAGCGGCGTCCAGAGCCTCCATACATTCGGCGTCAGTTGCCTTGGGGCGCACGAAAAGGAGGTTCTCGCGGACCGTCTCCCGGCAAATAATTGCGTCTCTTGTGCCACCAAGCCAATGCGCTGACGGAACTGTCGATAATCCATGGCTTGGCTGTCTACATCGTTAAAGAGCAACTTGCCGTGAGTGGACCTATACAATCCCGCGAGGAGTTTCACGAGGGTAGTTTTGCCCGAGCCCGAGGGCCCAACAAAAGCAATAGTCTGACCCGAGCGCAGCGTGACATCCACGTGCTCCACGGCTGGGTGGACTGCTGAAGCGTAGCGAAAGCCTACATCCTGGAACGTGATACCGGTGAGCTTATCCACGGCCAGCGGATGCGACGGTTGTTCATCTGCTGGTTGCTTGAGAATTTTTTCCAGCTGCTCCATGCTGGCGCGTGCTTCTTGATAGTGCTGAGCAACCATCCCCAACTCAGCCAATGGGCTGAAAATGAAGAAGGAGTAAATGAGTAGCGTAAAGTATTCACCCAAGGATATGTGCTGCTGAAAAATGAGCCAGAACATAAGCACCAGCAAAGCAGATCGGAAGGTGTTGATGAGCGTTCCTTGGATGAAGCTAAATTTTCGAATGAGAATGATTTTCTTCAACTCCAACTGGAGAATGCGGTCATTCGTAGCATTCAGGCGGTCAATTTCTTGGCTGTCTAAACCTAAGCTCTTCACTAATTCCACATTCCGCAAGGTCTCTGTGGTAGAACCGGAAAGCGAGGCCATCTCTGCAACAATTTGCCTCTGTGCAACTTTTATTCTCCGGCTAATGTAGAACGTGATGAAGCCCAAAATGGGAATCATGAGGAAGTACACCAGCCCAATGGACCAGTGCACGGTACTCGCGTACACCAGGACGAAAATGATGCCGATCAGGGAGAAGAAGAGAATGCCAATAGCGCTAGTGATCAAGGCTTGCGCGTCCGTCCGGGCTTTCTGCAATTTCTGCAAGAGCTCGCCCGAGCGTTGATCTTCAAAGGCTTGATAGGGGAGGGAAAACGAGTGGCTCACACTATGAGCGTACAACCGAGCACCCATGCGTTGTACAATAACGTTGACGAAGTAATCTTGGAAGTTCTTGGCGATGCGGGACATAAGTGCCGCGGCCATAGACAGGAGTACGAGTAGGATGACGCCGCGTATAAACTCATGCTGGGTAAATGTACTCGCGTGGCTGGCATACTTGTCTACCAATATCCGCCCAAGCTGCGGGTCGAGCAGAGAGAACACCTGATTGATAGCCGCCAAAAGCAGGGCTCCGAGCAGGAGCTTTTTATACTTTTTGAGATATTCCCAGAGCAGGCGCATAGCGTAGGGGACAAAAGACGGATGGGAACTCCCATCCGTCTAGGAGGATATCAGGATTGAAAATTTACCGCCAGGCGACGTTCAAGCGTACGACTCTTTGTGACAAAATCTACAACCCGAAGGCTGCTCGCTCGTCAACCGTCAATCCGCTCCCCAGCGAACGACTACCGATGCATTTACTCGTACGGTACAGGCCATCCGTATCCTGCTGCAGGAAGAGGAGGTACGGCGGCTGATTTGAGGCGAAGTGGAGGTCATCCAAAACGCTACCGCCCACCAGTGAATCTGCTTTGGCACGAATCCGGACGCCTGCTTTCAAGACCTCGCCCTTGTACACGCGCTCCGGGGTTATGAGGACTGTCGCGTACCCTGGATCTGCAGGCACGACGAGGAAGACCTCACCCGTGAGAATGAGATCAGCACGCGCGACGCTGTCAATAATCGCGAGCGGTACACACGGAGCTGATGGCGTCGCAGCTGACTGCTGCTCAACAACCATACTCGCGGTAATGACGACGGTCACGATTGCACCAACCACCAGGACAAGGAGTCTTGCAAAATGGTGATGTGTACCGTGTGGATGACTGCCGATCATAGATGCAGCGTAGCATAACTGTTTCTTGGGTGTCTTTTGACAAAACTCGCATTTTCTGGTAAGATATATGTATCGAAAAATAAAAATCAGCATATGGATAATGCATACGAAGGGGTTATGCAGTGGATTGCCCAGGCACGCGCCGCGGGTCTTTTGGATGCGCAGATTGCTGAACAGCTGAAGGCACAAGGATGGCAGGCAGATCAAATCCAAAAAATACTCGCCCCAGCGATTCCTGCACCTACGGCTCAACCAGCCTTTGTGCCCAAGCAAACCCCAACCGAGAGCGTACGTACGGAAATTCAGCAAGCATTCGATCCAAACGCGAAGTCGAAAGGTAAATCCTGGCTCATGCGCCACCTCGTCCTCCTCGCCTCTGTCGCGGGTGGCTTACTTATCCTCGGGGGCGTCGCCTTCGCGGCTATTCGCGGGTACATTCCTCTGCCGTTCCTTAACAAGAGTAACCTAGAAGACCAGTTGGTGAAAGCGATTGACGTACTCTCGGGTACGAAGAGTGGCGAAATTGGCCTCGCGATGAGCGTGAAAGTAGAACCCCAAAATGGCGCAGCGAAACGTTGGCCCGAACCAGTAGTAGGTGCAGTGAGCCCAGCAAAGGCACGCGCATGGGACATGGAGCTCGATGCTTATTCGGGTCAACTGCGAACGGCGCTCGCACTCTACAATGATAACACCACGAGCTACCCCGCAACATTGGATGAACTAAGAGAAAAGAAATATATCACCATGCGAGTAGAAGGGGAGAACCCTATTACCTACACCCTTTCGGAGGACAAGAAAAACTATACCCTGCAGTACACCTGCACGCAGGACAGCACGAAAAAGGGCAACGTGAGTTCAGCGGAGGGTACTGCGACGACCTGCACGACTGGCGACAGCAGCACGTCCGTCCTTGAAACCTTCGATTCTTCAACACTCTTCCGGTACCTGCCATCGGATATGCTGTTGAGCGGGAGCGTGACGACCTTCGTTGCGGAACAGGACGTGAACGGCAAGAAGTCGCCCCGTGGGTACGTCAGCCTGAAAGGCTCGTACGCGTCAGGTGGCACCACTATAGCCGTTGATGGCGAAGTGCGCATGCAAGATGCCAAGTACTACGGGATTGTTCGCCAGTTCCCATCCCTCTTCTTTATTGACCTCACGTCTCTCAAGGACAAGTGGGTGCTCATCGACCCGGCCGCCGGGGACTCGGCCAATGGAATCTTCCCGCTAGATAGCGTTACCGGCTCGACGCCAACTGGTGACGACCTTGGGAAAGTGAAAACCGAAACCGTGACATTCATCCGTAAAGCGTTGGATACGAAGGCAATTGTCCTTACCCGCGAAGGCTCGGAGAATTTGAATGGTCGACGCTTGAATAAGATAAAAATCACTATGGATGCCGACAAGCTCCCAGCAACAGTGACGGCGTACAAAGAAGATGCCACGAAGCGCAACGCCCTTGTCAAAGAAGTCGGCGAAACACTGGATGAACTCGTGAAGGCAGAAAACTTGGACCGTCTGCGCGTCATTGCCGGGCAGACGACGTTGACGATATGGATAGAGAATCTCAATGGCACACCGCACAAGCTGCAGTTTGAAACAATTGTCGTGCCACCAGAGAAAGTAGAAAAGCTGAAAGACAAACAGGTACGCTTGAGTATTGCCCTCACCTTCGAGCACCTCGGCGAGCAACCGAAAGTCGACGTGCCAAGCAACCCAATTTCGTGGGATGAGGCAGAACGCCTAATCTCTGGGATTACAGAGGAACAACAGAAATTCGATAAGCAGCGTTCGGCTGTCGATGACATTCGCAGTGCATTGGGTAACTACAAGAATCGTAAAGGTGCCTATCCTGATACGTTAACCGCCCTATTGGAAAAACCCGAAAAACAAAAGGTAACGAACACAAATGCCAGTTTGCAGATTGAATCCATAGGGAACTCTATAGAACCATTAGGCCTTGGGTTAGGGGAAGATCCACAAAACTATTTTGGCGCATACAACAAGCGCAGCACGATACCCAATGATGTCTTCACTGGTAAGCCATTCGTGTACGCAACAAAAGATACCGGGTACACCTTGACCTACGAGATGGTGATGCCAAAGGCATCTGACGATGACAGCTTTGGTGGTTCTAGTTACTACGCCGAGATGTATGTGGCAGGAAAAAACACAGCTGACGAACGTGTTGTTTCCGCTGAAACTGATGCGTCCAAAGATGCTGATTATGACGGTTTAACCGGTGCTGAGGAGCTAAAATACAACACAAACTCCACGAGGGCTGATACGGATGCTGATGGCACAAATGATAAAATTGAAATACAATCCAAAACTGACCCCTTGGATCCTGCGTCAAAACCAAAGACCGTAAGTAGATTACCTAATACTCCCTCTACAAATTTTGTGCCAGTACAACAGACTACCGGCAAACCACTGATCACAAAACAATATACCCAACCGCTTGCTGGAAATACTGGAACAATACACTTTTGGGTACGATCCGAAAATTGGAAAGCTAGCTCATACATGCAAATGGTAAACTACTTTGATGCTGCCGGGAGTGAACGACTACTCATCCGCTACGCAAATGATGGGAGACAGTGGCTAAGTTTTATCTTATACCCAGCAGGATCTTCATTTGTCGGGTGGACAACCTCTTACGAACTATGGCAACCAAATACGTGGACGCATGTAGCAACCACATGGAAAGTTGGCGAAGTTCCTAAAACGTACATCAATGGTACATACCGTGATACATATATAACCGTTACCCAGCAAAACCAAGTTATGACACAACAAATGGCATCCGCTATTTCAACGGCCGGAACACTCTATCTTAACGGGCGAAAAATAAGTGACGGTGGCAACACTGACGTGCAAAAATTTGTTGTTGAAAATATAGTTCTCTCAGCTGAAGAATTGATCGAAATTTCAAAAGATGGCCCTCCTGCATAAAAGCAGAAAGTTTTCTACCATGCACAACCTCGAAATACACAACTGGCTCAACCACGCACGATCCGTTGGATACAGATAGGAAAAAACCTCTTGTAAATACCCAAGCGGTTTTATAATACCTATGAGGTTACCGGCGAAACCGCCGAAAACCAATTCACCGTAATAAAGAGTAGACAGATGGCTATTACCAAAGCAACGGCCATGGTAATAGCGAATACGCGCTGCCACAATTTCCCGCGCTGCTCCAAATAGTGCTGCTCGACTCGGATTGTATCCTCGAGCGCATCATTGCTCTTCTGCTGCGCCAACTTGTACTCTGGGTGGTCACGAGCCAGAGCGAAAAGCGCATGCTGCGTGCTCTTCCAAGCATTGGTCTGAAAGAAGAAGAGCAGCACCCCAAGAAAGAGAAGTGGCCAAAACAGGAAGCCGACAAGCATGACGACGATGGCTAATCCCCGAAGTGACTCCACGCCGTAGAGTTTCTGCTCGAGCACGTCGAGTGGGTTGAGAGCGACAGCATGAGGAATCATACCTTGCTTCTCTTTGAAAGTTTGAAGTCGACGCCGGGTTTGCAAGAAAAGCCCATACGCCAAAGCCCCAAGGCCAGCACTGGCGTACAGCACCCACGTCAAGATGTGTTTTATGAGACTTCGTAATTCGTCACTCATGTTTCTGGTTGGCTGGGTATTTCATTACTGCAGTATAGCGCACGCCTGCCTTGACGGAAGTTCTAATGCTGGGTAGGATTGCGGGCACCCGAAAAACCCAAACCAGGAGGATACATGCCAAAGAAGTGCGCGCCGTCTGATCACGAAAAACTCAAAGCATTCGGCCATGACCGACACTGTACTAGGTGTGGAGTCGTTGTGAACGAAGAAGCACTCGTTACGGTAAACTGCGAAACCAAAAATCAAATCCATGCTTCACGCGGGCTCAAACACTGCCCCGACTGCGGCGAAACACTTGTTCTGTCCTAAACCAAAAACGCCACCCCTTTTAAGGTGGCGTTTCTCTTTGCGTGTTTACTACCCTTCGACTTCTTCCTTAATACTCTCGATGAGCTGATCAACCTGTGCTCTATGCTCATCTGACATTGCAATGTAGTTCTCAACATTCAAAGACGATGCAAGGAGTCCGGCTCCATCATTTTCCAGCATCCCAGCGTCTCCCCACTTCTGCAGGTTTTCTGGGGTTAAATGCTCTTTCAGAAAAGTGGCGTGCGCTTCGGCTACGGCTCGCAAATTCTGCCCCTCAATATTTTCGACTTCGGACATGGGTACCTCGGCCATAGGGTTACGTATTAGTGCGAATCCCTCCTGCTGCCAGTGTAGCAGAGTAACTATGATGGGCAAGTATATCTAAACAAATTACTCCACCTCATGGTGGAGTAATTAATTGAACAAGTTTTCGGCCCTGACCAGATTTCAAAAAATTCTCACGATGTAAAGCGTCCTCCTTACAGTAATAACTTTCATAGTACAGCAGAATGAACGGTTTATGAGCAGTCGTCCAAGCACTCGAACCAAGGTTATGCTCAATGAGGCGGGTGACTGGTAACTTACCAGTCATCCCAATGTACGAACGTTCAGATCGCAAACTCTTTAACAGGTATACAAAATACATTGAAAATAGTTCGTAAAATACGACACGTTTCTATATTCTCCTCTCGGGTCGGGGTGCCGAGACTCGAACTCGGGGCCTCCTGCTCCCAAAGCAGGCGCGCTACCAACTGCGCCACACCCCGGCCCGAGAGGATAAAATATAATAACTCTTGCTCGCTGATGCCCGTCCCACCATTGGCGGGAACTCAATTCGCTACCGCTTTTGAAAGATCCCCACAGGTGGTGCCGCGGGTCAGAATCGAACTGACTACGCCTGCCTCTTCAGGGCAGCGCTCTACCAATGAGCTACCGCGGCAGCACCTGTGGAATTCAAATACTGGTGGGTGATTCAGGATTTGAACCTGAGACCTCCACAATGTCAATGTGGCGCTCTAACCAGCTGAGCTAATCACCCTGATTATTAAAATAGTAGCACCTCCTGGTGGGCGCGGATGGATTCGAACCATCGACCTCGTCATTATCAGTGACGCGCTCTAACCAACTGAGCTACGCGCCCTCCAGGAGGTGCTATACCCACGTACAAAATGGAAAAGAACTTTCCTACTGTACCAAAAACAGACTCGCCATCATAGGCCAGCCCTAATTGGCTCGAAGTTCACAACTTAAGAGTGGTAAGGTTTGACCCTGTACCGGCAGGCCAAAGGCCAACTGGTGCAGGGCAGTAACGTCAATATCTCGCTCTAGCGAGACAATTCGCCACCCTAGTTCCTGTCCCGAAGGACAAGCAAGAGGGATGACACGACTTATATATGCTGGTCATCGTGAGATGACCATCACCGATTCTCCCTAGAAAGGAGGTGATCCATCGACAGCTTCCGCTACCGATGCCTTGTTACGACTTCGCCCCTATCATCGAACCTGCCTTAATTCCCACCGAAGTGGAAGCTTCAGGCATTTCCGACTCTCTTGGCGTGACGGGCGGTGTGTACAAAGCCCGAGAACGTATTCACCGCACCATAGCTGATGCGCGGTTACTAGTGATTCCAGCTTCATGAGGGCGAGTTGCAGCCCTCAATCTGAACTGAGGGGCGGTTTGATGGGATTGGCTCCCCCTTGCGGGTTGGCGTCCCTTTGTTGCGCCCCATTGTAGCACGTGTGTAGCCCAGGTCGTCAGAGGACCATGCTGACTTGACGTCATCCTCGCCTTCCTCCGGCTTAAAGCCGGCAGTCTGTTATGAATATTTTAACATAACACGAGGGTTGCGCTCGTTAGGGGACTTAACCCAACGTCTCACGACACGAGCTGACGACAGCCATGCAGCACCTGTCACCGAGTTCCTTGCGGCACGGCCACCTTTCGGCGGCTTTCTCGGGATGTCAAGACCTGGTAAGGTTCCTCGTTTATCGTCGAATTAAACCACATGCTCCACCACTTGTGCGGGCTCCCGTCAATTCCTTTGAGTTTTAGCCTTGCGGCCGTACTCCCC
>JBBTRK010000005.1:0-90619 GCA_038065235.1 Patescibacteria group bacterium | reverse complement strand
GCAACCCAAGAAGCTCCTGAGATTATGGTAACCGTTTATTATTATCTATCACGCTGGGACGGGAAATGCTAAAACCTAAAACCTTACTCGTTGTCGTGGTAAATGTTGCAGCCGAAGCCGGATGACCAAGTACAAGAAACAAACCGACGATTGTAATACCGAGCAAGGTTTTTCGATGCATACCCTTTAGAATGAATACGAAATTGGACTAGTTTCAGTATACCGTATAATTTCCTAATCACCGAGTATGTTAAATCCTATGGTATGAACAGCCTGTATCAATTACACTGAGAGCATGAAGCTGAATGAGAAAATTTCCGTCTGGCTCATCGGATCGATTGCGGCAATTGGTTTTGCCATCCCAGCAGTTTCCCACGCTGCAAGCCTGAGCGGGTCGCTGCAGCTTACCGACGGCACGCCAATCCACTCGGGCTTTTCGGTATCGATTGGGAACGCAGTTTCAGCAATGATAAAGCCCATTGGCCTCAATGGGACATTTTCCTTCAGCAGCATACCTGTAGGCACCAGTACGCTCCGTGTCATCAGCCCCTGGCGCGATGATGCCCCGGTGGATATCAAGAGTTTCACGCTCCAAGCGAGCGACGAAGTGGATGCTGGCGTACTGCATCCTCCGAAATCATGGATCCATGCGACCATCGTTCGTCCTGACCAAAGCGAAATTTCAACAAACTTGAACTTTTCGATCGACTGCCAGGATGCGAATGTCTACATTCAAATGAATGCCTTCCAAGGCTCGCTCATTGCAGTTGTTCCACCAAATGCACTCTGCAGCATAAGCGCAATTGGCACACTCACGAGTGAGCAACTCATCAACCCGGATAGCAAATCTGTCCAAACAGCAGCTACCGGCACTGTTAATGCTGGTTTACTAATGGGACGTGCGCCAAACCTTATAGGGACTGTAACACAAAAGAATGGGTCCCCAATTTCCATTGGTATCAGTGCACTGGAATTCAGAGACGCTGGATACCATGTTGTATCAAGCACAATGAGCGATGCCTCGGGTACATTTATTGCCATACTAAAACCAGGCGAATACTTTCTATACACGAAAGGGGTGAGCAATGAATTCAGTGCAACCTACGGCGCTGCGCCGCCCCTGACGAAGGTAACCATACCTGCAGACGGCAGCGCTGTACAAATGAACTTGCAACTGCATGCCATAAACGTCCATGGATTCCTCACCGATGTAAACGGCGTTCACCTGACCGAATACGGAAACGTCCGCTTCACTCCTGACCAAGGGAATTGGTTTGAAATTAATGTTCCTAAAGATGGAACATTAAACCAGTACATAACTCCGGGAACCTACCGCGTACGAAGCATAGGGTCGAACCACTACAGCAGCACGCGGATAATGACCATTGCCGAGGAGACGAGCAATGTTGACTTCGTGGTCGGGTACTCAAAAGGTCCCTTCATTGCATCTGGCACTCGGCCAGATATCCGTGCCCAGCTGAAGAGTACGAACGTGAAGACTATCTCCAACGACACCCTGGGCCTGAACGTGCATCTTGGGTTGGCCAAGGAGATATACGATGACGCTTTCATGAGCTACCTCGAAACTACAAAAACAAAATGGGTAAGGGAAATATTTCTGGCAACCCAATACGCCTCTGCTAACTCATCGCCACGGTTCAACATGGCTATCAACCGCTACCGTGATGAGGGCATTAATGTTGTTGGTATACTCGCCTACCATCCTTCCCAAGGTGAGAAACCCAAAGATTTGAAAGCATGGGCAAAATACGTACAGACGGTTGTACACACGTACAAGAGCTACGTACGAGTATGGGAGATTTGGAACGAACCAAACTATACGCACCTGCAACCCCCAGATGTAGCGGTGTATGCTCCCCTCTTTGGTATTGCCGGGAAAATCATCCGGGAGGAAGACCCGAATGCCGTCATCCTCAACGGAGGTTTATCCTGGCCAGACGCAAAGTGGGCAGCGGCTTTCCTCGGCACCACGGAGGCGAAGAAGTACCTCGACCAGTTCGCCTTCCACGTGTACTACTGCGACCAGTACGCGAAGTACGGCGACAACCGCATGCTCGTCCGCGATCTTGGGAAGCTGAAGGCGGTACTAGACAAATACAAGCCAGGCAAGCGCGCCTGGATAACGGAAATGGGCTGCTCGCGCGGCACGATCGGCGTCAATGAGTCGCTGCAGGTGAAGTACACGCTCCAAACTGTTCCGTGGCTCCTGCAGCAGGGTTGGATAGAAAAAATCCTCTGGTTCACGATAACCGACAACACCTTCGGCGACCCGTACGAAGACCAATTCGGTTTGTTAAAGAAAAACTTTAATATGAACGAATTGGGGAAGTGGTACACGGCCGTGAATACCGGGCAAACGTATACCCCGCCAGCATCGAAAACTACTACCGGACTCATCTACGGGAAGAAGCGACTCTCTCCTATTAGCCGAGAAGCAACGAAAGCAACCGAGCTGAAAAATAGAATAGCGAAGAGTTACAAGACAGCTGCAAAGAAGTCTGTTGCTATACGCACGTGGCAGAAGTTAGTGAATGCGTACATTTACGGTGGCTACCCAGTCTCGGCGATTGCACGCCAAATAGATACGCCGAGCAAGGTGATCGTGCACGCGACGAAGCCATACAGCCAGTGGAAGAAGTAACCTAGATATCGAGGTTCTTCACGCTCTTCGCGTGCGTTTGGATGAAGCGCTTGCGCGGGGCAACTTCGTTGCCCATGAGCATGTCGAACACCTGGTCTGCGGCTTCGGCATCTTCCAAGGTCACCTGGCGCATGACGCGCGTGGCCGGGTCCATGGTGGTCTCCCACAGCTGGCCCGGGTTCATTTCGCCCAAGCCTTTGTAGCGCTGGATGGAAATGCCCGATGCCGTTGTCTCGACGACTTGCTCCCCATCAGGAAGAATATCGGCCGGCGCTTCAACTTTCTCCTTCGCGGCCTTGGCAGCAACTTTCTCTAGCTTGATTGCCTCGAACTCCTTCTTCACCTTCTCCAGCTCGGCTTCGTTGTACACGTACTTGCTCAGCTTCCCCTTCTGCACACGGAACAGCGGCGGCTGGGCAATGTAGAGGTGGCCGGTGAGCATGAGCTGCGGGAAGTATCGGTAGAAGAGCGTAAGGAGGAGTGTGCGGATGTGGCTGCCGTCCACGTCGGCGTCAGTCATGATGATGATGCGGTCGTAGCGCAAATCCTCGATGCGGAACTGCTCGCCGATGTTCGTGCCCATGGCAATAATCAGCGACTTGATTTCGGTGTTCGCCAACATCTTGTCCAAGCGCGCGCGCTCGACGTTGAGGATCTTCCCACGAAGCGGCAGGATGGCCTGGAAGTTTCGGTCTCGGCCTTGCTTAGCGCTGCCACCGGCGGAGTCACCCTCTACCAGGAAAAGTTCAGAGTCTTTGGGGTCTTTACTAGAACAGTCGGCAAGCTTACCGGGTAGGGCGAAGCCGTCGAGCGCCCCCTTGCGGAGCACGGTGTCGCGTGCGGCTCGGGCCGCCACGCGAGCGCGCTGGGCCAAAACACATTTCCCAATAATCGCTTCGGCGTCGCGCGGGTGCTCTTCTAAATATATTTCGAGTGCATCTGCGGTGACGCTCTCTACGGCGGGCTTCACTTCCGCATTCCCGAGCTTGGCCTTGGTCTGGCCTTCGAACTGTGGCTCCCGGACTTTGACCGAGATGACGGCCGTGCAGCCCTCGCGCACATCTTCACCCGAGAGGTTGTCGTCCTTCTCTTTCAGGTAGCCTTGCTTGCGCGCGTAGGCGTTGAGCTGACGCGTGAGCGCGCCGCGGAAGCCCACGAGGTGCATGCCACCTTCGGTAGTGTGGATGTTGTTCGCGAAGCAGAAGACCGTTTCCTTGTAGTCATCCGTATACTGCATGCCTACTTCCACCTGGATGCCGCCCGATTCCTTATCCACGTAGAATACCGCATCGTGCTTGGGCTCTTTAGAATGATTGATATGCTTCACGTAACTCTGCACTCCGCCTTCGAAACGGAAGGTGTAGCTTGGGCTGGCTTGCCCACGCGGTGTTGGTAGCCGCTTGTCGATAATACTAATCTCCACGCCCTTGGTCAGGTAGGCTTGCTGGCGAAGGTGGTCTTTAATGGCGTTCAGGTTGAAGTCCAGCACCGTGAAGATCTCTGGATCCGGCTGGAAGGTAATGGTGGTGCCTGTCCCGCGCGCCTTGCCGACTGCTTTCACCTTATACTGTGCTTTGCCGCGGGTGTACTCCTGCTGCCACAGCTTGCCGTCGCGCTTCACCTCAGCCTTTACGTAGACGGACAGTGCATTGACCACGGAAACACCTACGCCGTGCAGGCCGCCAGAAACTTTGTACCCGCCTTCGCCGAACTTACCGCCAGCGTGGAGCACGGTGAGCACGGTTTCCAGGGCAGACTTCTTCGTGGTCTTATGGATGTCCACCGGAATGCCGCGGCCATCATCTTCCACAGACACGCGGTTGCCAGAGTGCATGGTGACTACAATGCGTTTGGCGTGGCCAGCCATAGCTTCGTCAATGGAGTTGTCCACGACCTCCCACACCAGGTGATGCAAACCCTCACTGGCAGTGTTGCCAATGTACATACCCGGGCGCTTGCGCACCGGGTCCAGGCCTTCGAGGACGGTAATTTGCTTGGCGGAGTATTCGGAACTGGCGGCTTTCTTCGGCATACGGAATGGTGGAATTACCTGCGGAATTCAGCGGAGAATACCTCGTCCATGCGCTGGGCGATCCTCTCTACGATACCTTGCACGTCATCGCTGGTCAACGTGGTTCCCGGGCTCTGGAACGTCACGCGGAGGGTGATACTCACCTTGCCGCCGGGCAGGCTGAACCGGTCAATCCCCTGCACCTTCAGCACGAGCGGGTCCACGCTGCGCACTTCCCGTATGAGCTCGGCATGCGCTACAGGGTGGGGCAGGGCGAATGAGAGGTCGCGCTCCACCGACGGGTAGACGGGAAGCGGCTGTGCTTTCGTCACGTGTCGCGGCTGCTCCATGAGCAGCGACAGGTCGATCTCAGCGAACGCTGCAGGCTTGCGCAGCTTCACCGCGTCAGCGTACTTCTGCCGCACGCTGCCGATGATGCCAATGGCTTCCGTGCCCACGGTGATGCGCGCTGCGGTTGAGGTTGAACCGTGGTAGCGCACGTCATGCAAGCCGAGGCTTCGGCACAGTGCTTCCACCACGCCTTTCACGGCAAGGAAGGGGTCACCCGCCTGCCACGGCTGCGCCGAGGCGCTGGCGGGCAGGCCGACTTTACGTACGTCCACGATGCCCAGCATGGTGCGCTCCTCGGGCATAGTCTTGTTCGCTGGCCAGAACGCGCGGCCAACTTCGAAGATGCGCAGCGTATCGCGCGTGGCACTCTGCTTGCCTGCCACGGTGAGGAGCTGCGGCATGAGCGAGCGGCGCAGCAACGCTTGGTCGGGGTTGAGCGGGTTTGCGAGTTCCGAGTGCGGCTGGTCGGCTAAATCGAAGTCTGCCGCGAGCTGCTTGCTGTAGAAGCTGTACGTTGGTGTCTCGGTAAGGCCAGCAGCCACCAAGCGGTGCCGAACAGTCGAGGTGAACGTGAACGTGCTGGATGGTTCGGGTGATCGCTGCGGGATTCGCGGCAACGTTGGTGTGAGGGTGTTGTAGTCCATGAGCCGACCAACCTCTTCTACAAGGTCTGCTGGAATACAAAGATCCAAGCGCCACGATGGCGGGATGACGCGCAGCGCAGTTTTCGTACCCGATACGAGGCACCCCAAGCTGACGAGTGTCGCTTTCACTTTGGTTGCGGCAATGCGTGTGCCGAGGAGTCGCTCCACTTCTGCGAGCGGTAGACTGATGGCTTTTGGCGCTGATGGTTTCTTCCCAGCGACAATGCGGCCTTTCGCCACGACACCGTCTGCCCATTGCGCAATGTACGCCGCGCACCGGTCAGCTGCTTCGATTGCGAGATTGGGGTCTATCCCCTTCTCGAACCGGCTCGAGGCTTCGGAGCGCAAACGCAAACGCTGCGCCGTGAGTCGCACGCGGATGGGATCGAAGCGTGCTGACTCAATAATGACGCGGGTCGTGTGCTCGCTCACTTCAGTGGCTTGGCCGCCCATAACGCCAGCCAGCGCAATAGCTTTCTGCTTGTCTGCAATGACGAGGTCGGCCGTTAGGAGATTGCGCTTCTCGCCATCCAAGGTGACGAGCTGCTCGTTGGGCTTGGCGCTGCGGACGACAATCTGCTTCACCGTGTCCGCATCGAATGCGTGCAAGGGTTGGCCGAGCTCCAACATGACGTAGTTGGTTGCATCCACCACGGCGTTGATGGGGCGCACCCCAACGCTGCGCAGACGTTCCTGCACTTCCAATGGCGACGGCTTTATGGTGATGCCTTCCACGAGCCGCGCCACGTACTGGCTGCAGCCTTTGGTATCTTGGATTTTCACTTTAACGGTGTTGCGTGATTTTCCCTCCACAAGCATCGGTTCGACAACTTTCACCTTCTGCTTGGTGAGGATGGCAACTTCCCGGGCCAGGCCGCGAATGGAGAGGCAGTCCCCGCGGTTTGGTGTGACCTTCACGTCGAACGTCGTGTCTGCCGCGCCCAGCCACTTCGCTGCCGGTGTGCCGACTTCTGCTTTCGGATCGAGGACAATGATACCGCTGTGGTCGTTGCCTAAGGCGAGCTCATCTGCTGCACAAATCATGCCGCTGGATTCCACCCCGCGAATCGTCGCCTTCCCCAGCTCCACGCCGTTCGGCAAAACCGTGCCTGGCAAAGCAACCGGAACTTTCTGACCAACGGCAACGTTCGGCGCGCCGCAGACGATTGTCCGCAGCTCTCCATCTGGCTCAACTCGAACCTTACAGACTTTCAAACGATCGGCGTTCGGGTGCTGCTTCACCTCTTCTACCAAACCAACGATGATGCCGCTCACCTCTGGCCCACGTTCAATTTTCTCCACTTCCGATCCCGACAACGTCAGCAGCTGCGCCAGTTTCTCTGGGCTAGTACGGACGGTGACGAAGTCTTTGAGCCAGGTGAGCGGGAGCTTCATGAATTATTCTTGTTCAGCGTTGGCGAGTGCATCCAGTATCTTCGTCAGCTGGTAGCCAGTAGATTCGGTATTGTTCTGGGTATCGCGAACCTGCTTGCGCAGCAGCCGACCGAACCGTTGCTTGAAGTACGGGCTAGGACTTTTCTGCAGTTGCTGAAAAACGTGGTAGAGCCGAACATCCACGCCGTCAAAATCTTCCGCATGAATATTCCCCATGGCATCTTGTGCATCGTGTGGGTAGGTGGATTTACTTGCTTTCCACTCTTTCACGCGGAGCTTCAAATCTTGCAACCATTTCTCCTCACTGCCCGTGAGCTTCATCTCCTCTTCGACTTGTAAATCTTCGGCGGTCGGCTCGACTTGTACTTCAACCTCATCTTCCTTTTCTTTATTCAAAACTTCATTCGGCGTCTCATCGTACACACCTTGCTTCTCTATCCGCGCTTCAATTTCGTCTGGCTCGTCGACTGCTTCATGCACTTTTTCCATATGAAGTTCGTTAGTAGTGAAATTGTTCTAAAAATCTCTGGTCACCACTCAACAGCAAACGAACTTCGGGAATGCCGTGCAGCAACATAACCATGCGCTCCACGCCAATGCCAAAGGCGAAGCCCGAGAACTTCTTGGGGTCTACTTTCATGTTGGTCAGCACCTTGGGGTGCACCATGCCAGCGCCGAGCATTTCTAGCCAACCCGTCTGCTTGCACACCGAGCAGCCTTTGCCTGCGCAAATGAGGCAGGACATGTCGACTTCAATACCAGGCTCCACGAACGGGAAGTAGCTTGGTCGCACGCGCATCTTCACGTTTCCGAAGGTATGGGTGATGAACGCCTTGAGCGTGCCAATGAGATCGGTGATGTGCAGGTCGCGGTCAATTGCTAAACCTTCCAGCTGAGTGAAGTTGGTGTCATGACTGGCATCCGTAGCTTCGCGACGGTATACCCGACCCGGAGCAACGAAAAACGCTGGCGGCCGATGCTTTTCCATGTACCGCAACTGAACCGGCGATGTTTGGGTGCGCAGTAGTATCCCCTCACGTTCGGGGTTGAGGTAGTAGGTGTCCCACAAATCACGGACCGGGTGATTCGCTGGAATGTTGAGCTTGTCGAAGTTGTAGACTGCGGTTTCTACCTCTGGCCCGTCCGCTACGGCGTAGCCCAACGAAGTGAAGAACTGCACTGCTTTCTCGACGAACGCCGTGACCGGATGAAGGTGGCCGATGCTCGGCGCCACGCCCGGCCACGTGGGATCGAAGTGGCTGTGGTCGCTGGTGCCGCTAAACTTCGTCCGGCAATCGTTGAAGGCCTGCTGCAACGCTTGCTTTACCTCATTCGCGAGCGTGCCAATACCAGCCCGCTCCGCAGGGGGCAAGGTTGGAATGCGCGAGAGGATTGCCGCGAGCTTGCCTTTGCGACCGAGGACAGCAATTTCAAGTGCATCCACAGCAGCAACGTCTTGCACGTGCTGTAGGGCGTCGAGGGTTTCGGCTTGGAGCTGTTCAATTGCAGATTTCATCGAGTCTGGCGTTCACGCAATGCTTCCTGCGATAAGAAAAAGCCTTCGAGTAAAATAAAGAAAAGTACCAAAGGCATGACGTTCCACCAGGCGAACCAGCGCATAGCTTGCAGGACGAGTAGGCCTTCTAGCAGTACAGCAACCACAACGCCCTGCCGCACGGACGTGCGCAACACGCGGAAGAGCACGGGATCTTTGCCGAACATCGCCCGCACCCCAAATCCTGCCAGGGCGAACGTCCCAGCCACGGCGAAACCGAGTGACATGGCAAAGGCCGTCACGGTCATTGCGCGGTTCACGTCTGGGTTCATTTGCGTGAGGACGATTGCCCACGCCCCCCACGAGAGCAACGTACCGACGGCGAAGAGTATGAGGTAATTCTTCAGGCTCATGAATAAAAAATGAGGTGCTGCGAACACCTTCACTATACCATATTTCTTCTCATTTTTCCACTCGAATTATTTCTCGCAATCCTCCTCTCCCGGCCTTCGGCCACCCTCTCCTGCTGGAGGAGAGGGTATAAAAAATCTCCCTCTCCCCTTCGCGGGAGAGGGCTGGGGAGAGGGGCAATCATGCCAAAAACCTCAACCGCTCGACCACCACGACCTCCATTTTCTTGTTGAGCGCGTCCACAATCGCATTCTCGTGTAATTTGATTTCTTGGCCGATGACCGGGGATGGAACCGACACGGTGAGTGTCCGATTCTTCAGGTAGAGGCCCTTCACTTTCTGGGCAATACCTTCGCCAATCACCTCCGCCACAATAGAAGAAAAGAGCTCAATGACTCGAGCGCCGTCAACCTGATCCTGCAGGCCAGAGGATTGAATATTACGGTTTAGCGTGTACTTAATCGGGGTAAAACCCATACGCCCCGTCTCCTTTCTATAGTTACGGTAGCACGAGCGAAGGCAGGGCGCCACCAGCCCCAGCGTCCCACACTAAGGCTGCCACGAAGCCTACACCCAAGATTGTATACCCGCCCAGGCGAATAATTCGCTCAGCGGTGAAGAGCCGCATCATGATCTCTCTCGAGCGCGCACCCTCCTCGGGCGTCAGTAAATCAAATGCATGGTGTGCTGTCGATGCTTTTTCTGTGACATGACGCTCCAACCGCGCTCGACCACCGAGCCAGTGGCCGTACACTCCCCGGAGTGCTAAGTAGACACCAAGGCCGAGCAGCACCGTTCGGAATGGCCATGTGCGTTGCTCGAAGAAAATGAAAAAAGGAACCTGCACGATGAGGAAGACCATACCGAATGCCATGCGCTGCATGTTGCGGCGGTCATCGTCTTTCACCTTCTCGCGCTTGTACCACGTACGCAAGTCGGAAGATTGGCGCATATGCGGCAGCAGTGCAATGCGCCACCGCAGCCATGCGCCAAAGCCAACCAGCGCCGTGCACAGCGCAATCGCTGCGACGAAGAGACTTATGACCACAATGACCCCGAGGAAAACTGCCATAGTGCGGGAAGGTTAGCCACACCCAGCACGTACGCTCATGTCGCCCTAGTATACTCCTCCTGTAATAGTGTCAATTATAGTACAACGCAATGCTCATTTACTGTCATCCCGGACTCCGATCCGGGATCTCTGGGTTATACGGGTGAACGACCAAACGTTTATACGGTTCATGTCATCGAATCACGGTTGATCAAAGGGAAAAGAGAAAACTTGTTTAGCATTCGGGTGCAGGGGGAATCGCTGAGCCCATCCAACAAATGGGATGGCGTGCTTCTCGTGTGCGAATCGATTCCCCCTGCTGGCTTCTTTGGGCTACATCCTTTCTTGCCACCAAGAAAGGGTGGCATTCACGTGATGGAACACCATCAACTGGAAAACATTAGGTCGCACTTCAGTGCAACTACAAGATGCCGGATGTGCTCTCCGGCATGACAAATAACACTACCCCTTCCACCTCTCCTGCAAAACCTTCAGCGTTTCTTGGAAGCCTTGCAGACTCCCGGCCCACGGGCGAGACTTGGTTTGCATTGAAGCAATAATTTCCTTTGCCGTCATCCACTCCACGCGCTGCACTTCACCGTCTTCGAATTGTACTGGGACATCTTCTGGAACCTCAACAAAAAATGTGTGAGTAAATTCCCTATTTGGAAAATTGTCACGTTTCGTTACAACACCTTCAACTATTTTATAGTACTCCAAGTTCAAACCAACTTCTTCTTTGAGTTCTCGGCGAGCGGTATCGGCGATGCTCATACCCGCAAGCACGTGTCCGCCGAAGCGCGTGTCCCACTTGTCCGGGTTCAAGTCTTTGGTCTTTGCTCGAAGGTGCATGAGGAACGCGAAGTCATCCCCCACCTTCCGTACCAGGTACAGGTGCACGGTGTGGTGCCAAATTCCTTTGGTGTGCGCGTCTGCACGGGTTACCCGCTCACCCTTTGGGTTGCCTTGTTCGTCGCAGGCGTCGAAAAGTTCTTCTTGCATAAGCTTCACTCATTTATGTCGCCCCGGGCGTCAGACCCGGGGCCTTGCGGCAAGATGCCGGATCGAGTCCGGCATGACAACTTTAATTACCCTCTATACCTATCCTCGCAGATATTTCGAAAATCGCAGGATACGCAGGTGAACTTGCTCGGCGTGGCAACAAAGTCACTTTTCAAAATTGCCTCAATGGTCTCCCCTATCTCGGCGCGGGTTTTCTCAATGGCCTTTTCGTCAATTGGGTAGCTAAAGGGTTTTTCGGCGGCCAGGTAAATGAAGGTGAGCTTCACCGGATTGAGTCCAAGCGCTTCGCGCGCGGCCATAGCGTAAATGTGCAGCTGTTCCAAATCGGCTTTGTTTTCTGCTGGCGGTTTCTCGCTGGTCTTGTAGTCAATAATTTCTATGCCGCCAGTGCTGGGGTCAATGCGGTCAATCTTGCCTTTTACTTTATGGCCGTTGATGACAATGGTAAAACCTTTTTCCAGCTCGGTTGGTTGTGGCCACGGTGTTGGGAGAGAATCGTAGAAGTTTTTGAGGAACTTTACGCCGCGGTGCTTGTACTCCGTCTTCTGCGCCATGCTGCTGTACCACATGTCTTGCCAGTTGGCTTGGTAAATTTGCTGCAGCTCGGCCCAGGTAACAGGCGGGCCGCTGGTGGCCTGGTCTTTCTTGCCGAACAAATCAGCCTGACCGGCCATGCCGCGCTCGCGTGCCAGCTTGAAGAAGTTGAGCAAGGTGTTATGAATGGTTTGGCCAAAGCTCAACGTGGCATGCCCTGGCACCGGGATCTTCAGCAAGTGGGCGTACTTGTACTGCTTAGGGCATTTCTCAAACGCCTTCAACTGCGTGAAGCTGAAGTACGGGGGCAGTGCTTTACGCAGTAATTCGGCGTCATTTTCTTGACGTGCAGGCGCCTTTTGCTTATCCAACAATCCACCCTTTAATTTGAACGGTTTGGCTTTGAGGCCAAGCTCTTCAATGAAGCGCGAGGGCTTTTTCTTGCGCGTGCCGCCGTAGTCTTCCGCGGCCGTGAAGAACACGCCTTGCTTGGCGCGGGTGATGGCCACATACATGAGGCGTCGCTCTTCTTGCAAGTGCCAGTCCCCTTCGGGAAGTTTCTCTCTGACGAGATCATCGGGTAGTTCAATGGCGTCGCGGCGCTCGATTGTGGGGAATCTCTTATCAACCAAGTTCGCAATGAACACGTACGGGAATTCCAAGCCTTTGGCGCTGTGAATGGTCATGAGCTTCACAGCCTCTGGGCCTTGCTCCCATTCGGGCGGCCGCAGACTTCCAGAATCGCCCGCGTCTTGGGCGAAAGCTAATTCGTGCAAAAAATTCTTCACCGTCGGTTCTTCGTGCCGCATCTGGAAGCTCTGGAACACTTGGAACAGCTGGTTCATGTAGTTCACCACTTCCAAGTGGTCAGCGTCTGTGGAGCTGGTGAGGTCTTTCATCAAACCCGAGTCTTCCAAGAACTTCAAGGCCACTTCACCCACGGGCTGCGTGCGCGCCAGTTGGCCGTGCGCTTCGAGCCACCCATGAAGTTTTTCCACAGCCGCGATTGTCTCGGGTTGCATCCCGGTGAGCGCACGGACGTTCTTGGACACTTCGTACAGCGACTTGGTCTCCCGCCGCGCTGTAGCCATCATGCTCATCACATCCTGCAAGGGAATGCACAGGGATGGGAGGGTGAGCATGCGGTACAAGCTGGCGCTCTCGTGGAAGTTATCTAGCAGCTTGAGGTAGTTGAGGATGTCCAGCACAATGGGTTGGCGGTACAGCCCGGCCGTGGCCACGAACTGGAACGGCACGTCCGCGGCTTTCAGGCGCTGGATGAAGGGCTGCGCCGAATCATTGGCGCGCACCAGAATGGCAAAATCGTTGTAGCTGGTGCCTTTCTTCTTCTTGAGCTCCAGGATTTTCTCCACTGCGCCAGTGGCTTCCTGCTCCAGAATCGGTGCAATGGAATACTCTATTGTACCGGTGCCTTGCTCTTGAGCAAAAAGCTTTTTGCTAATCGCAAAGGCCTTGTCTCGACCCCCTCCCTCTCCCCCTTGTGAAGAGGGAGATAATTGGGGTGCGGAATTTTTCCGTCGCCCACGCTTCTTGGCTCCCTCACCCTCCCCCCCTTTCGAAGGGGGGGTAAGGGGGGGTGTATTACCAAGCTGCACCTCTAACCTATTCGGGTTGTTCGCCTGGATGAAGTCGTAGGCCAAGTCCAGAATGTTTTGCGTGCTGCGGTAGTTCTGGGTGAGCACCACTTCTTTGGCTTTGGGGAAGTCCGTCTTGAACGCCAGAATGTTGGCCACGCTGGCGCCGCGGAACTTGTAGATACTCTGGTCATCATCCCCCACCACGGTCAGGTTGTTCTGCGGGGCAGCGAGCAACTTCACCAGCTCGTACTGCGCCCAGTTCGTGTCCTGGAATTCGTCCACCAGGATGTACTCGAACTGCTTGCGGTAGCGCTCCAGAATCTTGGGCCGCTGCTGGAAGAGATAGAGCGTCTGCGTGATGAGGTCGCCGAAGTCCAGGCTCCCCTTCTGGAACAGGAGCTGCTGGTAGGTGTGGTACGCGTTCGCAATTTCGTTTATCCTGTCTACTTCAACGATTTCATCCTTGTCTTCATCCTGCGAATGCTTTTTGCGCCCATGCACCTGATCCAAATCCAGCCGTAACTTTTCTGCGTATTTCAGATATTCCTCTGGCCGAATTGCTTCATCCTTGCACCGGCTGAAGTGCTTGATGAGGCTGGACACGAACTTCGTCGGGTTGCCCAACGGCCGGTAGTAGCTCAAGTCGAATTGCTCCAGGTGCTCGCGCATCAGAATGGCCTGGTCCGTCTCATCCAGCAAGGTGAAGTCGGGGCTAAGGCCAATGTCCAGGGCGTGATCCCGCAGGATGCGCTCGCAGAAGCTGTGGAACGTGCTCACCCACAAATCCACGTAGCCCATGGGCAGCAGCTTGTCCACGCGCTCTTCCAGTTCCCCGGCGGCTTTGTCCGTGAACGTTAACCCGAGGATGTGGTCAGGCTTAATCTTCTTTTCGGCAATGAGCCAGGCAATGCGCTGGGTGACGACGGTGGTCTTGCCCGTCCCCGCGCCGGCAACGATAAGGAGCGGGCCGGACGCATGCGTAACCGCCTGTTTTTGTTCACTATTCAAAGATGACATGAGGTTCATACCTGTATTGTACGTGCAAGCTATTGACTACTCAAGCTGGGGGTGTAGGTTTGAGAAAACCAACGGAGGCAACATTGATAAATTTTATATCTGCTTATTGGTGGGCGTGGCTGTTCTTAATCCCCATTAGCTGCGCTGGAGTCGTGATAAGCTGGGCCTTACTTTTTACTGCCGAAAGCGCTGGGAAGTACTATCGGGCAAAACTCTTGCACGTAACCCTGATCCTTTTTGTTTGCTCTGCAATTTCCGTAACCATTATGCTCATTATTGCAGCCTGCGCTGCGGCCATCCAAGCTTTCGCCGGCTAATGTGAAAGTAACCCAAATACCGTATTACTCAAAACCGCTCAATCCCCGAGCGGTTTTTACATAACCCAAAAAAATAACATTCTGACCCTAATCGTCTCCGCGGGCAATAGGGTCATAGCCTCATTGCAGGTGCTAGCCATTGACTACTCAAGCGGCTGGTGTAGGTTGAAGAAAACACAAGGAGGAAAATGTGGATTTAATAACAGCGCTTTGGTGGGTCTGGATTCTCACGGGAATCATTGGGTTACTGGGCGTACTGGGAATGTACTTCAGCGTCATCTCGCTGATGAGTATAAAATACCAAAGATTCCTGGGTTTTCTTTTTTCTATGTTCTTTCTGGTCGGTGCAAGCTCAGTAGTACTACTGATAATTGCAGGAGTACACGCCCTCACGGCGACATGAGCAAAAACATCGTTGCAAAATGCAAGCCACTCTCTACGGGTGGCTTTTTTTCAAACAAAAACTATTTTTCTTGGGGCAATAGGGTCATGTACCTAGTCTACCAGGCAGGATAGGAGATGCCAAAAAATAGGGTGTGAGATTACAATCTAAAAGTCATTTTTGTATTTGGCCAATAGCTAGCCATATCGATGAGATCTTCTCCTCTACCTTTAATTTCAATCTGTAAACTTGAACCGATTTTTAATTTCCGGCTTCTAGATTTTATATTATGGGCAACAATGCTAAACGTGTTGATAAAGTCTTCTGGGCGTTTAAGATTGATTTTCAACCAATCAACAAACTCGTCTACAATTTCGTTACTTTTTATTGCATCAAAATAGTCAACGAGTCTGACATTCTTCTGGAGTTTTGAATGAGTATAAAATTCACTCCGTGAAATTAGGTGGATCTTTATTTTATTGTTTACTTTATCGAAAGTTTCCACGGTGCCTTGCATTTGAAGATGTTCTTGATGAATTATGCTGTTTCTTAGGTCAGCCATTTCTAGTAAGTGATTGTATTTCTGAAAATTAGACACCTTTATTTTTTTACAATTAGCGTTCGTGATTTCAACCAATCGGGTCTTGAAATCCATTCGGTCGATTTTTTTCTTTAAACTCATTGAAATACCTTTTATTGCGCCATTAAAAAGAAGCCACCGAAGTATTGATTCCACCGTAGCTTGGAACAGAATTATGCTCGTTCTTGCAAATTTTGAACGCTTAATAAGATCGGTCACATTTTTAGAGTCTCTACTAACACTGCTGTGCTCTAAAAAGAACTTTGCTTCAGAATATAAAAAAACGTAGGGGTTGAGACGTATCGAAATTTTTGTCCCTTTCTTCATAATATCTATGCGTTATGTGAGCTCATATTCTAAGCTCTTTACAATAAACCATATGGCCGGGTGTAACTGATGTGCCCCTTGAGGTGAGGTATCGTGATTCACTCTAACTTTTTCTCGTACCTCTCCATTGCGGCTAAATAGTTCTTTTTAGAAATCGCTTTTTGTTGAGCGCTAATATTTTTCTCAATTTCTATATGGCTTTTCAACTTATCAATAAATTTTTCAAGATCGTCTTCCTTAGGCTCATTTTTCAACAAATCCATATATAACAACTTAGTATCTGTACTTGGTACCCACCTAACGTCAAGCACATTTAATGCAACCTGGTTTAAATTCTGCAAAACGAGTGCATAATACCTGACTTTCTTTGCATCTAACTGCAACTGTTTTACTAAATGCTCAGTAATTTTCCCCTCATAAAAAATCGGCATCAAAATTTCAAGATAGCTATTTAGCTCTAAGTATTTATGAAGTGCGTAACGAATTGCTACTACATGCTCCTCACTTAAATGTTTATAGATTAAATGGTTAGTAACTATTTTAGATATTACTTCAGTTAGCATTTTAAAATGCGAAATTGAATCTGTCGTTACAGATTTTTGATATGACACTAGTATACCTAAATTGTCATTAGTCTCTGAAACAAATGCGGCAAACAGCAGTTTAAAGTTTGCGAACACTCTTTTTTGCTCAGCTTTCTTCCCTCTCTTATACAAAGCAAATGCGGCGAATATTGAAATTATTGCTGTAAGTAACGCTATACACAAATTAATTAGTACATCAGCCCACCTTATATCCACCCCAGAACGCCACAATAATACAAATGTCATGATTATGAATGCGCATATTACGGCTGTCAGCGCTGCCTTATTAAACTCTTTATCAGAAGTCATACAATAACTTTAAAATAAGTACTATTTTAGCTTTCCCACAGCAAACGGCAAGGGCTAGCTTGTGAACAGGTTATCCCCCACCCCCGTCCGCCACGGCTGCGCCGTAGGCGTGCCGGGCGGACCTCTGCCCTCCCCTGGGGCGGGGGCGCGGGGTTTGGTTGACAAAGGCAGCTTACCTAGCTACAGTAAGCCGTTAAACAAAGTCACATACAAAGTGAGGTATTTACATGGCAAGCGAAACTAGCTCTTTAAGAAAAGTGATTCAAACTGCCGGCGAGAGGTTGATTCTGGAAATAGGTCATCTCTTCACGCCTATCCCCTCCCAGGCATGCCACTGTGGCAAGCCAGTCGTATTCGTCGATGGCAAAAAGACTTTTACCTGCACGCGCTGCGGTGCACAGTGGCGGCTGAAGGTTAGCGTCGAATGCACGAAGAAGGGCGATACGAAAAAGTAAAATTACTTTTGGCCCAACTCACGAGAGTTGGGCTTTTTGTTTTACGTTCCGGGGCGCGGGGGTTGGGGGTGGGGGAAAATTCGGCAAAAAGAAAACCCCGGGCGGATGCTCGGGGTTTGCCAGAAAATGAATAATTACGCTGTCTTCAACTTGAGCTCCAGTTTCCCCACACGCGATTCCACGTCGCGAAGCTGTTGCCGCATAACCACGACTTCCTGGTTTAGATCGGTGTAAATTTTTGCAAAACGATCAACGGATTCTACAAGGGTTGCTAAGGTTGCTTCAATACGCTGGAAACGGGCGTCATGGTCAGCAAACCGCTGACGCATTTCGGTCAGAATAGATTGCGTAGCTAATTCCAGGCGCTCAAAACGCTGGTCTAGGTATTCAGTAGTTGGGGCAGACATAAGTAAAAACTAGTGTACGCCAGCCGAAAGTGGGCGTCAACCTGGGCCGCTGCCCCCTCCCTCGGGGCGCACCGACCTACGCCACCGTCCTACGCTCCGACCTTCGCCAAGGCTTCGGTCGGCAAGAAAGCTACGGACGGCAAGGGGGTTGGGGGAAAAAGAAAACCAGCACTTTTTAGGGTGCTGGTCATCAAACAACGAATGTTGGTGTTAGGCGTAGTACTGTGCCGTGATGTCTTGCGCTTGCTGGACGGCACGCGCTTCATTTTCGAAGTTACCGAAGCGGTCGAGGACTGCTACGAAGCCTCCGCATGGAGACTTGATATACAGTATGGGATCGGCATTCGGTGCCGGTCTTGCTTCGCTAAGCTTGACGTGAATTGCTTCGGGGGCGGCGGCAATGCAGCAATGTACCCTCTTGGATTCTAACCGAAGCAACTTCTCAACAAAGCTCTTGGGTGCGTTTGGAAACGCTACGGGAAGCTGGCAGAACTCACCGAAATCAGACATTCGAACGAGGTACTCGTAATAGTCATGCCCATCTGGCCAGAGCTCGGAAACGAACCCTCCCGGTGTCTGTTTACGCTGCTCGTATGCACTACGCGCTTTTGACTTTGTGCGGTACTCGCGAACCAGAACATAGGCACACCAGGAAAGAAACACAGCAACGAATGCGGCACCCCACCAGTATACCGATGCAACGATCGCCAGAATGGCGACCATGCACAGTGCAATGCAAGCAGAAATGGAGTACATCCACGCAGCTCTACGAGTCTCCGAAGGCATTGGCGGCTCGCTGACAGTACGCGCGTAGGCGCGGGAGTGCTCCAGGTATTCGAACCTCACCAACCCCCAGGCCTTGGTCACCTGTTCCCATATATTCGTCGGTACAACTGCTAGCGGGGCTATACCGGTCTCCGTCAGACATTCGCATTCGAATGCTTTTGCCTGTTCTGCCTCTGCTTGAACAAGCTCAAACTCGGTAGAAGCAGATTCTACAGCACGATCTGCATGTGCGATGCCAACTGGCACTTGCACTGTGCAACCGTAAAGAACTCGTTCGCCCATGACATCTTCGTCTTGGACGAGCGTACGAGCCAGTTGCTTTTCTGCAACGACTCGTTGATGATCCAGAACCGCGACGGCATGTGCATCACGCCATGCCTCGCCCAAGTAAACAACTGGGTCTTTTTGCACGAAATTCCACCTTTCTGTGTGAATATTGTCAGGGTACTTTGTACTTTTTCTAGGAACAATACAATGTACTAGAAATACTACGCTTTGTCAATCCCTCTGCCCCCTGGGGCGGGCGGGGGTTGGGGGAATGGAGAGAGCGCAGCTTGGAGATGCTGCGCTCGGAAGCATAAACAAATCCCCTAGCGCATGGGCAATAGGGCCATACGAGGAACCTGCTACACGCGGTCTAAAATTTGCAAGTAGTCGTCCGTCGAAATACCAAGGACGCGTAAGTTATTCCGTATAATGAATATCGGCAGCTGCGTGTCGCGGGGGACAACAACCGGGCGCGATAAACCATCCCGCGTGTAGATGCGGTGGTCACCTTTCTCTCGAACGAACGTGCAACCAACGTAGAGGAGAAACTTCTCAAAGCGCTTCCAGTGTACCGGCGTGACGCGCGGCATAAAATTACACCGCGACTTGCACCCGCTGTGTATCTTGAAAAATTGGCTGGGGCGCTTGCCACTTCCGCTCGGCTTTGTGCCAGCCGAGATCGGAAAGTGTTTCGTCCACTGTCCCCATCCGTTCTAACTCTTCAAAGAAGAGCTGGACGGCTTCGGAAAAACGAGACTTTGCCTCGGCAAGGGACTTGCCAGAGGTAGAGAGGTCGAGTGCTGGGGTAAAGGCCACAAAACGCTTACCTTCGCGGAAAATGGAGAGGGGTACATTTACGTGTAAGAGCATAGAGATACTCTACCCAAAGTAATACAGAATATCAAGTGCCGACTTTCGTGTGTCGACTTTCGTGGCCTACCTAACAATATCTCTCCACCAGCAACGATTAACAGCGGGCCGGACGCATGCGTAACCGCCTGTTTTTGTTCACTATTCAAAGATGACATGAGGTTCATACCTGTATTGTACGTGCAAGCTATTGACTACTCAAGCTGGGGGTGTAGGTTTGAGAAAACCAACGGAGGCAACATTGATAAATTTTATATCTGCTTATTGGTGGGCGTGGCTGTTCTTAATCCCCATTAGCTGCGCTGGAGTCGTGATAAGCTGGGCCTTACTTTTTACTGCCGAAAGCGCTGGGAAGTACTATCGGGCAAAACTCTTGCACGTAACCCTGATCCTTTTTGTTTGCTCTGCAATTTCCGTAACCATTATGCTCATTATTGCAGCCTGCGCTGCGGCCATCCAAGCTTTCGCCGGCTAATGTGAAAGTAACCCAAATACCGTATTACTCAAAACCGCTCAATCCCCGAGCGGTTTTTACATAACCCAAAAAAATAACATTCTGACCCTAATCGTCTCCGCGGGCAATAGGGTCATGCCCCTAGTCTACCAGGCTGAAGAAGTGAACGCCAAAACCCACCCCTCTGCCCCCAGCCTGCGCCCCTTCCTACGCTAAAGCTTCGGACGGCAAGTAAGCTACGGTCGGCAAGGGGGTTGGGGGGAACCCGAACCAAAAAGGTTTCAGTTAGTGCCGGTGGGTGCTGTCGGCAACCTCGGTATCCCCACCTTTACTTGCTTTTATAAATTTTACTGCTAGTGCTGTGGCAATCGGTACGGCGAGGACAATGCCAATGCTGCCCGTGAGCGTACGGACAATTTCTGTAGCGATCATGTCGTTGTTGATGACCTGATTAAACGTCAGGAACGGCTCCTCGCGAACACTGAAGAGCAAGAGGAGTGGCAGCGATGCCCCGGCGTAGGCGAGGAAGAGCGTGTTCACCAAGGCGCTCATGTGCCCAATGCCCACCCGCATTGCTTTTGCGAAGACGGTGCGATTCGTCAGGCTACGGTTTGCGTGCTTCAATTCTTCTACCACCATCACTTGAGAAATAATGACATCATCCAAAACCCCCAGGGTACCGATGATGATGCCGGCGAGTAGTAAGCCATGCACGTTAATGTCCACCCCAGAGAGCCCTTTGAGGTAAATGGCTTCTTCACTTGCAAATCCCGTGAGCTTCGCTGCGGCGGTAAACGCAATAGACAGCAGGCCGGTGATAATGAGCGAGAGCAGGACCGAGCCAATGGCAATAGTAGAGGAACGCTTGAAGCCTTCCGTAATGTAGATTGCAATGCCGAGGATAACCAACGCACCAAGAATGCTAATGACGAGCGGGTTATCACCGGCGAGGATTCTTGGCACGATGAACTTCTGGATGACCACGAAAGTCAGCAGCAGCACGGCAAGTGCGCGCAGGCCTTTGAGCCTGCCCACAACGACAACCACTAATGCGAAAAGTGCTGCGAGCCAGTAGAGCGAGTTCTGCCGGACGTAGTCGACGACGAAGAATTCTTTATTCCCATCTGCGTCTGCAGATACATTAACCATGACGACATCACCGACTTCGTACCTACTCGCCGACATGACCTCATACTTCGTACCGTCGAAGATGATGCTCTTCCCTTTCCAGGTACCAGAAAGGCCTTGCAGCTGCAACTTCTGCTGGGGTAGGGCCGCACCTTCTTCTTCTGGAGTGGTTTTGTTCTCAAGGACTTCCACCACTTTCGCTTTGAACGACTCTTCGTTGGCTTGCGCTCGAACGCTAGCCAAAGGGAAAAGCATGACTGCTACTGCAGCCACGATCGCTAGTAAAGCGCCAAACCGACGAATAGGATTCATAATAATGCGCTCATAAGTGTGAAGTGCGTTGATGCACAGTAGTGTACCAATCAAAGAATACAATGCCAAAATATTCTCTACCCCGGGGGCGGGGGGGGGTTTCAGCCTTCGTCCCGCATGCGCGGGACTTCGGCCGATAGGGGGGGGGTTGGGGGAAAAGAAAAACCGGCTCCAAAATTGGGGCCGGTTTCAAAGACCTTCCGTTACACCCAGCGATACAACACATGATGGACACGCGCCAAGCACTCGTATGCTAACCATTTAACCTTGGACCTCGTCCACCATTGGACGGATTTCGAATCAAAGCATCGTATGGTTTCGGAGCTGACCATAGGTTCATGGCCAAATAATTTCCTCACAATGAGGAAGGCGCGAACGATTTGCCAGCTATGCGCCAGCTCAATGGGCTTTGTCCACCCGTGCTCTTGCATCACCCGCAGGCTGTGCTCTTGCACCAGCCTAGTAGAAAAGTACTCCGCCGTCGGCCACAGACTGACAATGCGGTTGCGGTGCGCGGCGTACCACGCGGGATCAAAGGCGACGGTAACCTCCCACTGGACAATTGCTGCAATACCATACGTGTCCACTAGCTGCTGGCAAGCCAGAGCGAGGTCTCGGTTTGGTTGACCAGGATCAAAGCCTTGTTCGCGTAACTTTGCTATCGTTACGGCATCCTGCTTACCGTACGCAACATGCAGATCAGTAATGTGATCGAGCTCGCTGTCGGGGTACTGGTTGCGACCGAAAGCCTGCACCAGTACCACATCCGCGGTCGATAGATCACCACGTGGCGGTAGGCCAGGTATTATACACAGGTAACGTAACCACATGCCAAGAATTCGATTGCTCAACGGGTACCTCCGTTTCACTGATTGGTTATGGGAAAGAACGTGGTTGAAAAAATTACCAGGTTCCACACATAACGTCAAGAATGTTTACGCTTAGCCGCAACTGCTTTACTAACAATTCCCCCACCCCTCTGCCCCCAGCCTTCGCTCATTAGAGCTTCGGTCGGCAAGCGGGGTTGGCATTGACAAATGCTACATTTTGGTATAGATTTTCCTGTCACCTAAAACAGCCTGAAAGGAGGTGATTGTGTGGCTAAGCCAATAACAAGAGAAGCCGCGGCCGAACTGTTCGTTGTCAGCACTATCATGAGCTTCATGGTAGAGGATGGATTGAACGAAATCGGTCGGAGAACCAGTGAGTATCAAAAGTTCATTCTCGGCCAAAATGGGCATTCGAGCGATGAGTACGATCAGCACGTACATGCAATGCTTGAAAAAGCGTGTGCGAATCTCCCGGCCTTCCTGAAGGCCAAAGATGAACGCAAGCGCACCAAGCGCTCCTAAACCCGAACCGCGGTGTAATGCATAGCCTCACATCATAGTGAGCATGCGGATAAGAAGCCGCGCCATTCGGCAAACGTGGGTATCCAAACGGATGCCCACTCTTTTTATTCCCGCATTCGTGTGAGTGGGGGTTAGAAAGGGGGTAAAAATAAAGGCCTGAACAAATTGTTCAAGCCTTTGAATGAACCACTAGCTACTTGTGGGCAAGCTTCTCCTCAATAGAAGAAGGAATACCCCGTGCAATCTCTTGCACGTGCGCGTCGGTAGCACCCAACTCCTGCCGGATGTAGTCGAGCCCTTTGTGGGGGTCAACCTTCTCACCGCAGGTGTAGAAGTCTACTGACGCGAAGGCGTACTCTGGCCAGGTGTGCACCGAGACGTGGGATTCGGAAATCACCACGACCACGGACACGCCGTGCGGGGAGAAACGGTGCGCAGTGGCGTTCACCACAGTCGCGCCAGCCTTTTCGGCAGCGGTTTTGAAGATGTTCTGGAGTTTTTCCAGGTCATCCAGCACCGCCACATTGCAGCCGGTGAGCTCTGCCAGCAGGTGTTTACCAAGTATTTTCAAGGTGGTTACCCTCCTTCCTTTTGGTTTTCAAGATAGTTAGTTTTCTTTTTCTGACAATAATGCTACTGAATTTCTGCAAAAACACAATAGGAATACCAGCTTGCCCCGATGAAATACAAAACCCGCTGGCTGGCGGGTTTTGCGGAAAGACGAAGTATCTAGACCTTTATTGGTGTTGGAACATCTGGCGTTGGGACCGCTGGTGCTGCCAAGCTGCGGTATACCCACACTTGCGCAAGCCACACCACAGGCATGGCAACTATAACGCCCACACCCAAAGCAATGAACCCAAGAATCATGACGCCAATTGCCGTCAGGCCGAACATGAAGAGCTGACTCTTGATGCCCTTGGTCATCTCCCCGCTGGCACGCAAGGCATCCATGACCTGCATGTCCTTATCGATGATGAGTAAAATAGTGAACTGGTACTTGATGGCCAAAATAATGCCCGGCACAATGAACAGGATAAACCCGCCGGCGACGATGAGCAACAGCAAAAGCATACCCAAAAGGATGCGCCAGAACTGCTTGAACTGGGTGAAGAGTACGGTGATCTCCGGCTTCTTGCCGTCCTTGTAATCTAGCAAGATGCGATACAAGCCACCTGCGAGCCAGGCACTGATGAAGATACCAAGAATGCCCAAGCTATTCCCCTTCCCACTACTTGGTAAATTGGTAATAACCAGGTAGAGCACCGAAATACCAATGAAGTACCAGAAGTCCTTCTTCAAGGACTCCCAGCCGTAACGGAATGCTTTCCCAGAGTCGACGATATTCGTTGCCATAGGAGATCGGGGTGAATGTGAAGCTTAGTGAGTATAGAGGAATTGCAAGGCATGGTACACCAGCATGGCTGGCCAGACGATTGCTGCGCCATCTTTCATCGAAGGACGAGGGTGGTCATAATTTTGAAGTGAGTTGGTTAGAAACAACTTTTTGCCGTAGCACAAAATAGTAGACTGCCAAGACTACTATACCAATGAATAAATCTGGTGGTAGATTAGACAACTTATTAATAATATTTCCGCTGAGATACGCCGGCGGATATGCTATGGCAAGAATGAGGCCAAATATAGTTAGCCCAGCCAACGGCAGGATTGCCCATTTCTTAAGATTCCAAATACCAAAGAGTACTGGAATATACAAACTCAAACTTATCAACGTGAAAACAAAAGATTTTGTTTCGCTTGAGAATGACCAAGTAAGGTACCCAGAGGTAATACTGGTAAACAGTGCGACTATATCAATGACCGCAAAGAAAAGTAATATCACTATGCAAATGTATTTTATGATATTTTTGGAATTCATATGATTGACGATATATGTAGCAATGCCGCCTTTACTCCTCCTCTGCTTCGACCGTAACCTTCGGCAGCACGCCGGTGCCTGCCACCTGCAGGTTCCAGAGCTTGCTGTAGGTGTTGGCTGGGTTCGCGAGCAGCGCGTCATGCGTCCCCTGCTCGATGATACGGCCGCCGTCGAGAACGACGATGCGATTCATGGCGCGGATGGTGGAGAGCCGGTGGGCAATTGCCAGCACGGTCTTGCCGGCCATGAGCTTGGCGAGTGCAGCCTGGACGAGCTGCTCGGATTCGGAGTCCAAACTAGAGGTTGCTTCATCCAGCACGAGAATAGGCGCATTCGCAAGCATGGCGCGCGCAATTGCCACGCGCTGGCGCTCCCCACCCGAGAGCTTCACGCCTCGTTCGCCGACGTAGGTGTCGTACTTGTCGGTGAACGTCTGGATGAATTCGTGGCAGTGCGCGGCCTTGGATGCTTCGATCACTTCCTCGTCCGTGGCGTCCGGCTTGCCGTAGCGAATGTTCTCCATGAGCGTGCGGTGGAAGAGCACGACGTCCTGCGGCACCACGCTGATGCTGTGGCGCAAACTCTCCTGCGTGACTTTCGAAATGTCCTGGCCGTCAATCTTGATGTGTCCGCCCGAGAGGTCGTGCAAACGAAGCAGCACTTTGACCACAGTGGACTTCCCCGCGCCAGATGGGCCGACCAGTGCCACATGCTCCCGCGGTGTAATGTCCAGGCTGAAGTGGTGCAGCACGCGCCGCGTTTGGTGGTAGTTGAAGTCCACCTTGTCGAAATGCACCATTCCATGCGGTACAGTGAGAGGTTGTGCCGAACGCACATCTTTCACTTCCCGCGGGGTTTGGAGGATTACGGTCATCTCGTCGGCGTCGGCCAGACTCTCATAGATATCCCGCGATACGCGGCCAAAGTCCCACAGCCGATTGATGAGCACCAGCACGTACGACTGAAAAAGCACGAAATCACCGAGCGTGAGTCTGCCTTGCTTCCACAAGTGAATGACGAGTACAAAACCACCAACCTCCAGGCATACCATGAGGAAGCCCTGGATCGCGTCAAAAATGCCGCTGATATTCCAGCTCTTCAGGAAGAGACGGCGCTGCTCGGCCATGGCGCGACCGAAGCGCTGCACTTCCCGCAGGAAGCCGCCGAAGAGTGTAATAGTGCTGTAGTTCGTAATCGAGTCTGCCAGCACGGCCGTGGACTTGGTTTCCGCTGCGGAACGCGCAAGATCGTACTTCAGCTTGTACCGAATGAAGAATACCTGCGCGCTTAGGAAGACAACGAGCCAAAGCGAAACGACCAAACCGAGCGTGGCGTTGCGCACGAAGAGCACACCGCAGATAGCCACCAAGCTGATGACCATGGGGATGATGCGCCAGAAAATGTCGTCAGAAATTTTGTCGAAGGCGCGGGAGAACCACTTCACCTTCTTCACCAAGGAGCCGACGAAGTTGTTGGCGAAGAAACTCACGGCGTGACGGTGCAATGTGCTAAAGCACATGGTGCTTAAGGAGTACATTACCTTGCCCTGCACCTGAATGCTGGTGAAGGTTGCGACGCGGAACATAGCCCAGCCAAAAAATTCTAGTGCGCCAATGAAGAGCAACGTGTGGAGCAGCAACGCTGCCGTGCTCGCGCGATCCAATCCTGCCTGGGCGAGCGTGTCGAAAAAACGTTTGAAGACGAGTGGCAGGACAACGCCCTCGATTGAAGCGAGTAGCATTGCGGCCAGCGCGGACGCCGTGAGCCAGGGGTACTGTTTCACGTGCTGCCAGTAGATGCGGAGTGTGGCGGAAGTGTGTTGGGACATAGGAGGAAAAGCAATGGCACAAACTCCCCTCGAGGAGAGGACGTTTGTCATTCGTCGAAGTGCATTGTAGCGCGTATTTCAGCATACGTCAAACCCGCCAGCATACAGAACAAACAACCCCGAACCAATATGGCGCGGGGTTGTTGCAAAGAGCATTCGGTGTACTAGCGAACTGACGTACTCCTGCCGAATACTCTGGGGTACGCCACAAGCAGCGCGCCACCTGCCACCAGCGTGAACACGCCGAGTAGCAAGAGGCTTGCAGGTAAGCTGACAACCTGGAGGACGAGGCCGAAAATCCCCAGGAGCACAACTTGCCCAAAGCCATCCACGGCAGACTGCACGGAGGCGACCGTGGCGCGGTTATCCGAATCCAGGTGGTCGTGCAGGAAATGTCCCATGAACGGCTTCAGGTAGCCACGCACGACATTCTGCATGAGTACCAGAACGACCATGGGTGCGGCAATGATGAGGGCCATGAGCACAATCGGCACGCCCGTGAGTACCACCATGCTCGCGATGCTCGTGCTCGCTGGCACGTGCTTGGCCAGCCACGCCGCTCCCCAGCTGAAGATTGCCGCCACCAGGTTGAGCCCGAAGAACACCCAGCCGTACATTGCGAGTGGCAAGTGCACTAGCTCGAAGTACGGGTTGTAAGTGAAGAACCACACCTTACCGATGACCGTGAGCAGCACGGCGTAGGCAATGATCCACTTCACCTTACGGTTATTCGCTACGAACAGGACGGACAGCTTCATCAGGTCCCAGTGCTTGGCTGTGGACTTCGTGCGCGGCGGCTCCACCATGTTCGCCACCACGGCAACGGCGGCGAGGATGCCCGGAATGCCGAGCAGCACTGGTAGGCGCATGTGCACGCCCGCCAGGTAGCCGACGCTCAGCGACGTGAGCGCCATGAGTAGCAGCCGGTACGCGATGGTCCGCCCCTCGATACGTTTAAAGTCGTCAGTGCGGCCGGCAGCGACGAGCGTGTCGTAGAGCAAGGCGCTGTCGGCGCCACTCACCAGGGAGTACCCGAATGCCCACGCTAGGTTCGCCGCCCACATCCACGCTGGGCTATCCCCGATTCCGAACAGCACGCTGTCCAGCACCAGGATGCTCATGCCAATGACCATGGTCCGCTTGCGCCCGATGCGGTCCGCGATGGCGCCGCCCGGAATCTGCAGCAGCATGACCGCCACGACCACGATGGACTCCATCACGTAAATCTGCGATAAGCTCATGCGGCCAATCTGCTGGATGTAGGTGATGAGCACCGGCCCCCAGAACAACGGCTCGCGTAAAGCTTGGAACCACGCGTAGAGCTTCAGGTTCCGCAAAATCAATTTCTGTTCCATATATTCTCCTTTCAAAGTTCAATCGAAAAATCTCGGCCTCTGCTCAGCCGAGATACATGATTGATGGAAAGGGTGAACCTTCTTACATCAGACTATCCCAACTCAGCGCAGGCAAAGCATTCGCGACCGCATCGTAACGCGGCATGGAAAAACCGACCGTAATGGTTGCGGTTTTTTGCTGGTGCCAGTTGTGGAGTTGGTTGTTCATAATTTCCAATTACAAATAAGCGTACAACGCGGTACGTTTGACGTCAACCCAGCACCACTTTTTATGACTCTAAAAGTGGTGCTGGGTCAATCCCCTACTTCTTCCCCACAACCTTCTTGTACACCGCCATGGTCTGGTCCGCGCAGCGCTCCCATGAGAACTTCGCCGCCTGCTTGGGCCCAGCTTCGTGCAAGCGCTTGGCGACGTCGGGCTTGGTGAGTACCTCACGCAAGCCACGGGTCATGTCCGTGACGCTCGTGGGGTCGACGAAAAGCGCGGCACGCTCCGCGATCTCGGGCATAGACGTGGTTTTACTCGTGATGACCGGCACGCTCAAAGCCATGGCTTCGAGAATAGGCAGACCAAAACCTTCGTAGAACGACGGGAAGACGAATGCCGTAGCGTGGCGAAGTAACTCTACCTTCTCGTTGTGCGTGACGTAGCCAATGTACCGAATACTCCGCTTCACTTTCAATGCGGTCATTGTCTGCATCACCTGTTCCGAGTGGTAGCCTTCCTGCCCGGCGATGACCAGGGCAACATCGGCAAGGGCAGGATTTTTCTCTTGCAGGCCGACGAACGCGCGCATCAAGCCTTCTACGTTCTTCCGTGGCTCAATTGTCCCAACGAAGAGCACATAGCGCTTCGGTAACTTGTACTTCTCAATCGTCTCGCTCACCCGGCGCTTCAGCGGGATCTTCGCTACGTCGAAACCATGATGAATGACGGAAATTTTCGAGCTCTTGATATTGAAGAGCTGCCGCAGGTCTTTGGCTGTGCTCTGCGACACCGCGATGAGGTTATCTGCCTTCCGCAAGGTCTGCGGCACCAGCACGGACCGCGAGATGAACGACGACGGGAACCACTCGGGGTGTTTGAAAATTGCCAAGTCGTGCACGGTGTATACCACCTTCTTGGGGTACGTCAGCGGGATGGATCCGGCAGGCACGTGCAGTACGTCCAAACCTTCCTTGAGTAGGTACGCGGTAATGAGCATGTGCGAGTACCCGAACGAGAGGTACTTGCCGTACTGGGAGAAGGGGAAGTGCTTCACCTTCACATTCGGCCGTGTAAAACCTGCAAGGTCACCAATGCGGTAGTCGAAGTACAAGACGAATTCCTCTTTCGGGAACCGCTCAATGAGCGCAGAGACGAGGCCTTCCACGTAATGCCCCACGCCAGCGCGTTCGCCGGAGTGTGGGTTCAGGATGGTTCTGCAGTCGATGCCGATGCGCATACTTCTATCGGATGAGCTGCGAGGGATGAGTTCAGGATAGCACAGGCCGAGATCCCGCAAGAATTTTTGCATCAAGCTGCCTGCGGGATGACGTTTCGGGAAATAGTACACTTTGGAGAAAACATTGGTTGCACCGAAACGTCACATCTTCACCGGCGCAGTGATGCCGAGCGTTTCGAGGACATCTTCGAGCACATTCTTCGTCGCGCGGGTGAGCGTGAGGGGCAATGGTTGCACTCTGTCGTTATCAATCACCCGCACTTGCGTGTAGAAATCGTGGAACGTCCGGGCGAGGTCGAGCGCGTACTGCGGGATGCGTTGCGCGCCGTAGTCGCGGCTCACGTCTTCTAGCACTTCAGGCCAACGGAGGAGTTCCAGTATAAGCTTCCGCGCCGAGGGGTGCAATGCTCCGGGTTTTAATTTCGCCGCGGGCAGTGCCTTCACCTTGGCCAGGATGCTGCAGATGCGGGCGTGGGCATACTGCACGTAGTACACCGGGTTCTTCTCGCTCCGCTCCTTCGCCACGTCGAGGTTGAAATCCATGTGCGAATTCACGTCGTACATGAGGAAGAAGAACCGTGCGGCATCCAGGCCGACCTCCTGCACGATTTCCTCAGCTTCCACGTACGTCCCCCGCCGCTTGGACATCTTCACCTCTTGCCCGTCGCGGATGAGCCGCACGAACTGAATGATGATTGGCTGGAATTTCTTGGGGTCGATACCCATACCCGCAATCGCCGCAGCCATTCGGCCAATGTAGCCGTGGTGGTCTGCACCCAGGATGTTAATAGCAACGTCTGCCTTGTGCTTGGTGAACTTTAAGTAGTGGTTGGCAATGTCCGGCGGGAAATACGTCATCTCACCATCCTTTTTTATGAGCACCCGATCTTTATCGTCACCGAACTTTGTCGTGGCCAGCCATGTGGCACCGTCTTTTTCAAAAATCAAACCCTTGGCTTTGAACGTGGCCAAAAGTTTTTCCACGATGCCCGTAGCAACCAGGGCTTTTTCTGAAAGCCAATTATCGAACGTAATGCTCATACTCTTTGCAACAACACGCTGGAGCTCCTTGAGCATGATGGCCACAACCTTATCCTTTATCTTGTCGCGGATATCGTTGAGCTTGGCCACGTCCGTCATCTTGTAGTTGGGCAGCTTCAGCTTGCGGGCGAGCTCGTCGATGTACACGCCCTGGTAGCACGTCTCCGGGTAGTCGATGGTAATCCCCTGCTGCTGAAAGTACCGGCGCAGCACAGACTCGGCCAGCACGCTCACCTGGTTACCGCGGTCGTTGACGTAATACTCGCGGTAGACTTTGTAGCCGGTACGTTGTAGCACGTTACCCAGCACGTCGCCCAGGAAGCCACCGCGCGCATTCGCCAAGGTCAACGGACCCGTGGGGTTTGCAGAAATGAACTCCAAGTGCACGTGCTTGCCTTTATGCTCGGTACTCTTCACGAGTGACGATGCAGACTTCGCAAACACTTTTACCTTCGCCACAAGCCATGCGTCGTCCAGGGTAATATTAAGGAAACCCGGACCAGCAACACTGACCTTCGCGATGTACGGAGCAGTAACTTTCTCGGAGAGCTTTGCGGCAATATCATGTGGCTTCTGATTTTCCACCTTCGCCAATCCTAGTGCAACGTTCGTCGCATAGTCGCCGAAATCTGGTCGCGGCGTGCGCTCAATTTTGGCTTGCGTACCACCGGCAACCTTGGTGATGAGTTCTTGTAGTTCTTTGCGGACGTTCATGGCCTGAGTATACCACGTAGAGGTTACTCGACTCTTGACAGGACGACAGCTATATCCTAAAGTGCGCAGTCACGCCCAAACCTAAAACAAAAGGAGTTCAGTTTTGGCAAGAAACCGTCAATCCGTTGTGGAGTTCTTCGAAGGTATCAGGAACTACATGCAACATCATGGAAATTGCCGTTTTGAAAAGTACGAAGATTTTCCTGAGCCCAGCACCGAAGGGCATCCAATCGATCTGAAGCGCGCCACCTTCGCCCTCACGCACACGGCGAAAACCTGTCTTGGTGACGACCACCGTATCTACCTACACTCATTTGGCTATAGTAAGCCGGTTGGAGCCCAGCTCCTGCTCATTGCGGCGGAGTGTAAGGCATCACCGCAGTGCCGTATGCACGCCAAAGAAGATCTAGGAGTCGATGTCCACGGAGTATTCGTCACCGCGTACAAGTTCGCTGACGACCTACGGAGCCTGGAGCGCACGTTGCGCAACCACTCCTCGCCGGTCATTCTGCACAATCGTGCCATCGCCGCCTGACGCAGAAAAACAATAAACAGTCGGCCCGTGCTCCCCACCAGGACACGGGCCGCTATTCTATCCCGCAGGCGTGAACACCTGCGCTATACTGCTTCTATGCCCCAGCTCGCCCGCAACAAAAAAGCTACCTTTAACTACGACATCCTGGAATCGTACGATGCGGGTATTGCCCTAACCGGCCCCGAGGTGAAGAGTGTGAAGGGCGGCAACGTGAGCCTGCAGGGTGCCTATGTGAGCTTACGGGAGAGCAGCCTATGGCTGGTGCACGCGTTCATCGGCCCATACAAACCGGCCGCCGCGGTGCAGACACACTACGTCCCAGATCGTGATCGTCGGTTGCTCATGAAGCGCAACGAGATTGCCAGCCTCATTGGCAAGATGCATAGCGCGGGCTGCACGCTTATCCCGCTAAAATTCTTTACCTACCGAGGTTTGGTGAAAGTCGGCGTCGGCCTGGCGCGCGGAAAAAAAGCGCACGATAAACGGTCGTCCATAAAGAAACGTGAAGTTGCCCGCGACGTCGCCCGCGCCATGCGGCAGAAGGGATAGAACTTTGAACACAAAACAAAGAACTTAGAACCGAACTTTCTGGTTCACGGTTCTCAGTTCTTGGTTCTCTGTCAGCGCAACATAAAGTATAAGCATTGAACGTCCACGAAGAGCATGTTATCACTAACAATCTCCTCGGGGATGTCCATTAGTTGATAGATTGCATTACGGTAAGTGTGCGGGTCGCCCTCGTTCGGCACGGCGTGAAACTGCTGGACAAATTGACAACTGCCAATAACATTGTCAGCAAAGTGAAGACTGCGTTCGCTAACGCGTTCGCAATGCCCAGCTTTGCTCCGGTTCTCGCTTAAAAACCGATAACCCATTCGCCCCGCGGCCTGGCGCGGGAATTGCGAGTGTCATAATTCAGGCGTAGGTTGCGTGGGTGTGGTAACAGCGCAACCGAAAATCACCTCCACTAGATTCTGCCGAGCTTGGGCGCTCCATGCGGCACAATCGAAACACCCGTGAACGCCCTACACCTGTAGACCACCTGCCCGCCGCATTCTAGACAGGGGCGCAAGACCCCTCATCTCCACCATGAACCACTCGCTTCGCTCGGGTTCATGGCGAGCCACTCTAGTACAGTACCAATTTCTGAAGAGTGACCAGCCATGAAAGTGTGACGAGTGGTTCATGCCCTGCACCGGAGCCTCGCCGCAAGGCGAGTAGCGACTGGTGCGGGGCTCTTCCGTTATAATGCTTGTATGCACGAAAACTTTTGCTACGTCTACGTACTCCAAAGCCTCAGGGACCGAAAACTCTACATCGGATATACCGGCGACGTGGCTGAACGCCTGAAAGCCCACAACGCAGGCCAAAACGTTTCAACGGCAAATCGCCGACCACTGAAACTCATTTTCTTTGAAGGTTTTCTAACTGCCGCAGAAGCCCGACGGCGCGAAGCCTACTTCAAGACGACGAAAGGCAAAGTCGCGTTGCGGACAATATTGAAGGAATCGTTGGGTAAAGCATAATTCACTGCGCTTAAAGTCTTTTTGTAGCCGGTGTATACTTAGGTCACAAACCAAAGGAGGCAATAATGCCTGAATTAACACCGGAAGAACACGAGGCGACTCGTGCCTGTATCAGACAATTCCAAGAAGCATGTGAGGCATTCCAAAAACTTCCAAGGGAAGAGCAGGACCGCATACGCAACGAAAAACATGCTGAATTCTTGAAAAAAATGGGCTGGGGTAATGGCATAATCCATCGCCGTTGCCCGCACTGCAGTCCGAAGTACGGCACACACACATTCGCCGCGTAAAGCACCTTTGACCCCGATGACAATTGTCACGGGGTCTTTCTATTCCAATCCAGAAAAAAGATTTTTGTGGTAGCAGCCTTGTCGAAAAGTATCAGTTCTCTGCTATACTCTATCCATCTCGTTTCCTAACCCCCGACGCGTATTAGTACTAAACGTTTCCGCATCAATCTCCAAATTCGTATACCAGAAGTCCAGATTATTGATGCGGAGGGGAAGTTCATTGGCAAAATGCCAACCGAACAAGCGCTTCGGCAAGCGAAAGAGCAAGAGCTCGACCTGGTTGAGGTGAACCCTCGGGCCAACCCACCGATCTGTAAGATCATTGACTGGGGCTCGTACCTCTACCAGCAAGAGAAAGCTGAGCGGAAGCAGAAGGCGAAAATGAAGGTATCGGAGATTAAAGGTATCCGCCTGTCCTTGAAGATTGGCGCCCACGACCTGGACATGCGCCGCAGCCAATCGCTGAAATTCTTCGAGCAAGGTGACCGAGTGAAGCTGGAAATGATCCTGCGGGGTCGCGAGAAAGCCCGTATGGACCTGGCTCGCCAAATCATGAAAGACTTCGTGACCAGCCTCGGGGAAGGGGTGGTCGTTGATTCCCCCATGAGCTCCATGGGCGGGCGGCTCACTGCCCTGATTCGGAGAAAGAAGTGATGCTTCGGTGGTAAAGCGTTTTGTGAATGAAAGTCTGACCGAAGCATCATCCCGCCGGCACACTGCAATACGCTTCTGGCGGGATCTCTCCGCTCACCCTTGACGAACCCCGCCAAACGGGGTAGATTCGATACCTATGCCGAAGATTAAGACGCATAAAGCAACAGCCAAGCGCTTCCGCCGGACTGGTACGGGGAAGCTGCTTCGCCGTGCCGCGGGCCAAGACCACTTCAACGCCCGTGAGTCTGGCAACATTACCCGCAACAAGCGCCGCGATAAGTTGGCACACAAGACCAACGAGCGCGCAGTTCGTGAGCTCACTCCCTACGCCTAACCTATGCGCGTCAAACGAGGCACCCACCACGTCAAGCACCGCAAGAACCTCCTCTCCCGAGCGAAGGGCTACCGCTGGAAGCGCAAGTCCAGCATCAAGCTGGCCAAAGTTGCCGTCCGCAAAGCCGGCCGCTACGCCTACATCCACCGCCGCCTGAAGAAGCGCGAAGCCCGCAGCCTGTGGCAGATTAAGATCAACGCCGCCGCCCGCTTGAACGACACGACTTATTCCAAACTCATGCACAGCCTGAAGCAGGCGCACGTGGAGCTGGACCGGAAAATCCTGGCCTACCTGGCCGAGCACGAACCCAAGGCATTCACCAAGATCGTCGAGGAAACGAAGTAATTTACCCTAAATTTTAGCCCGAGCGCACCTCTCCGTGGGTGCGCTTGGTTTATATTCAATGATGGAGTGGTACAATTCCCCCATGTCACTCCCCCGCCATACCCTAATCTCCTTCATCGCTATTGCCGTATTGGCCGGCGGTTTCTTCTTCTGGCGCCTTGGCAGCAACCCCTTGGAAAAATGGGACGAAGCCATCCACGCACAGGTGACACACGAGATGCTGCAGTCTGGCGACTGGTTGGAGCTCACCTGGAACCACGAACCGTACTTTCGCAAGCCGCCGCTCCGCTTCTGGCTGCAGGGAGTGGTGAGCGCGGCGTTCGGTGAGAATGAGTGGACTATCCGTTTCTGGTCTGCGACTGCAGGCGTGCTCACCACCATGCTCATCGCGCTGTGGGCCTGGCAGGCGACGCAAAAGAATACCGCAATGTGGTTTACGACGCTGGCTTTCCTGAGCGGCCGGTACCTCTTCTACCACGCCTTCCGCACTGGGGAGACCGACGGCTTGCTCACGTTCTTCTCCCTGCTCGCCCTGTGGTCGTACTGGCGCAGCTGGTTGAAACCCCGCTGGCTCTTGCTGACGGCAATCGCGCTCGGTCTCACCTTCCTGACGAAATTCACGGCAGTTGGCTTTGCGGGCGCGGCAATACTCCTGCACCTCCTGCTCACCAAACGCTTCCGACTGTACCCCATAAAAGTTTGGCTCCAAACCATTGGCCTGGGCGTCCTCATTGTTGCACCGTGGATCCTGGTACAACTTGCTATTCGCGGCGGCGCCTTCATCCAGGAGTACGTAAACGAGGATATTATTACTCGCGCATCGAAGAACCTCTACGGCTTCACGGCCGGACCAGACTGGTACTGGGGCATCTTCCTGAAGCGCGCGTTCCCACTCGCTGCATTCGCCATCCCGGCTTTAGTCTGGTCACTCGGTCGACTCGCGAAAAAGCGAGACCAGCTCGTGCTCCTCTGGGTGCTCTTCCTCGTCGTCACCTCCGCGATCGTCTCGATCAATGCCACGAAAACGGACTGGTACCTACTGCCGGTCTACCCTGTCCTGGCACTTATAATTGGCATGTGGATTCCCAAATGGTTCAGCTGGCCGACTCGTTGGCCATTCGTCGGGTTACTTTGCTGGGGCGTGTTCACGTTCGTTCGCCGCTTGCCGAGCATGGTGGACCGGAATGGCATTGGCCGCTGGCTCGTGCCAGAGCAATACGTCGGCGGCTGGATGAACACCACGACGCGCCTGGTCGTAGCGCTAATCGCCGTTGGCGCAGTCATAGGAATTACCGTTCTTGCACGCAAACGCCAATGGTTATGGCTGTGGCGTACCATGGTTACCGCGCTCGTCCTGTGGATTGGGTGCATCGCGCTCCTCGGCCAAAAAACTGAATTCACCCTTACGCGAGGTGAGCCCCTCCTGCGCGAAGCACGTACTGTAGTCCAACGGGAAAAACCAGCAACGCTCTACCTCGAGAATATTTTCCTAGACCACGAGCCAACCGTCCTCTACTACCTTGGGAATGAACCTGGGACGAAGCTCCAAGGAGCACCAAAAGAAATTCCAAAGGGCGCCCTGGTGCTTGAAGGGGTAAAACGCGATATACCACCACTCCCAGGGAGAATCCTCCTTCGTTCAGTAAATTTTCGATTACTACAGAATGCTGAGTAAGTAAGGGTTATACTTGGCATGCTCAAGTGAGCGTGCTACAATCGCCTAGCTTTAAATTTGGACCCGTAGTGTAGCGGTTAACACGTCTCCCTGTCACGGAGAAGATCGAGGGTTCGATTCCCTTCGGGTCCGCCAGACGAATAGTCGCCATTATCTGACGACTGATCGTTTGTCGCTGCGTAAGAAATCCCCTAGGCTTATTGTATGTCACGCTTAATCACCTTTTGCCGACGCGGACCAATCATTGCGGTCGTTGTAATACTCGGCGTAACGCTCTTCCTCTTCGGCCCAGTGCTCCGTGGGTACGTACCCCTTGCCGTTGACTCGCTCCCGACGCTCATGCCCCTGCAGACGACGGCGAGTGTAGATACGGCGTTCCTCCGCGATGCACTGGTGCAAGCGTACCCGTACCACGCATTCACGAGCACGATGCTTCACCAGGGCACCTTCCCACTGTGGAACCCGCTCACCTTCAGCGGGATTCCGTTCTTCGCCAATGGTCAAGCCGGCGTCCTCTCACCAGTAAAGGCGCTCTGGTGGGGATTCCCACCAGCCGTGAGCTTCACGCTCACCATCCTCTCACAGTTTCTCCTGGGTGGGCTTGGGCTCTACCTGTGCGCCGGCGCCTGGGGCTGGCGTCGCGCATCGCGCCTCTTCGCAGCAGTTGCGTTCATCCTCAGTGCGCCATTCATTCTCTGGAGCACGACTGGGATCATGAGCGCAGTCGTCGCGTTCCTCCCGTGGCTCCTCTGGGCAATTCATGGCCTACACCGCACACTCACCTGGCGCTGGGTCATTGGCCTCGCCGCACTCTGCGCCGCGACTGTGCTCAGTGGGCAAGTCCAAGTCGCACTCCTCGTGCTGCTCGTTGCCGGCATTTGGTCACTCACGTTCTGGCAAAAGGCACAATGGAAGAGACGGCTGGTACTCTTCATGCTCGCCTTCGCCTTGGGCCTCGGCCTCGCTTCGGTTCAGCTCATCCCGAACTACGAAGCATCGCAGCAAGCATACCGCCAAGCCAGCCCCAAAACCTGGTCTTACCTCCTCAATCCGAAAAATCTCTTCCAGCTTGAGAGCCGAAACGTCCGTGCCTTCGCAACAGTCGTTGACCCGAACATCTTGGGTTTCAACTCAGACTTCCGCGGTCCGGCTAACTACCTCGAAGGTAACCTCTACGTGGGTCCTGTCGTTATACTCCTCGGTCTACTCTCGTTCGTTATGTGGCGCCGGCGTCTGTGGCGTGTCGCCGCAGGCATGGTCATACTTGTCTGTTTGTTCATCGCCTTTCCAACACTAAAGGGCTTACTTGTCGGGAAGCCAATCCCCCCGCTCTCGCTCGCATCGGTCTGGCGATTCTCGTTCTTCCTCACGTTCGGTGCGGCAGTGCTAGCAGGATTGGGAATCGAATGGCTCGGTCAGAAACGTCGGTGGATCGGTGCAGCAGCCGTCACCGGGCTCATCGTCACAGGGCTCTGGCAGTGGCAACACGTGATCCCGTTCGGACCAGCTGCAAACTTGTACCCGCAGTCTTCTATCCTGCGCGACGCGGCGTTGCAAACCCAATCCCGGATGTGGGCAAAAGATAGTGATCTGGACCAGTTCATGCCATACAACATCCCAACGGTGCTTGGCTACGACTCGCTCTACCCACAGCTGTACCTCGACCTATGGCGGACGAACAGCATTGTCGTGAAGAAGTACCAACTCGTCATTCACGATCCGAACCCGAATGTTCTAGAGGTAACTGGCGTGGATAGCCTCCTCACACTCCAACCACTGCCTGCAGGTTGGCATGCAATCACGACACAAGGGTCTTGGACGTTGGCAAAACCAAACAATCAACCAGAACCGATCCATACGGTGCAGAAGTTAGTCGCAACCACTCGACCTGCTGCAATACAGGAAATCGATCTAAAATTTCAGGCACTCGTCGCTGGGATTCCCCCAGTCATTGACCCAAACGCAACGGCAACCGTCCGCGTCGTGCATCGTAAAACCTCCGCCCTCAAGCTCAACGTCGTCACGACGGGGAATACGGTCGTCGTAACGAACCTTCAGTTTTACCCAGGATGGTACGTGAACGTGGATGGAAAAAAATTTAAACCACTCCAAGTAAATGCGACATTCCTGGGTGCAGTTGTGCCTACGGGTGCACATACCGTGACGTTCTCGTATCAACCCAAGAGCCTCGCTATGGGCGGGCTCGTGAGTGGTATTTCAATTGTCATCCTTATTGCCGGGTACGTTCTGGAACGTCGACGTCAGAAACTGCAAACCTAATCTACTATTTCACCCGAAAGTATACCCTCGGGATCTTCCCTTTGCTATCGGTGATGACGAAGGCGGCTTTCTTTATGACCGACTGCGTATCTCGGTTGGTGATCTTCACATCGTAGTACCCAGGTTTCATCTTGCCAATCGGGATGAGCATGTTGACATTCGTAGTCTTCTTCATGAAAGTCTTTAATTTCGTTGAACCGAGCGTAACCGAGACGCCATTCCGGAAGTTCTTGCCGAAAATGTCGAGGTACGCCGTAGCCTTCACATTCGTCGTTTGCTTAAGTTTGCTCACGAGGAATTTCGTGAACACCGGCGCGGGCTGGCTGAACTTCGGCCCCCCGACGATGTCCACGGTCCGGATCAGGTCGTTCGTGCTATCTGCAACGTAGAGCGTCTTACCGTCAGGAGAAACGGCGAGGCTCGCCAGTCCATTGAAGCGCGCGATTGCCCGAACGCCATCCTTGTAGCCGGTCTGCCCAGCGCCCGAGACAAGCGTCGTAATGCCAGTGCGCGTATCGACAACCATAATGCGGCCAGCGCCAGCACTCGAAACGTACAGGAGGTTGTTCGGACCCATGGCTAAACCAACCGGGAGAGAGAAAGAAGCATCTACACCTTTCCCTTCCGCGTAGCCAAGGTTGTGGCCAGCGAGGGTCGTCACCTTCCCACTGGCAATTACTATAGCCCGAATACGATTCCCGCCCTGTTCAGCAACATAAAGAGTAAGCCCATCACTAGAAATTACAAGACGACGAGGTTGGTTGAAGCTCGCTAGTGCTCCGGTGCCATCGGTGCTCTTGCTTGCGCCCGAGCCTGCGAGTAGCGCAGTCTGCCCATCGCTCACCCGCACTGTCCTAATTCGATTATTGCCAGAGTCAGCTATGTACAACGTTGAACCATCTGGGGAAATAGCAATCCCCTGTGGACCACGGAAGTACGCACATCCACTTTGCCCTAATGATTCTGTAACACACGGTCCGCCATCTTGATACCCATTATCCATACTTCCGTTAGAATTTATTAACCCGGCACCAGAGACGATCGAGGATGCTGCCGTTGACCCGAGTGTCACCTTTCGTACCCGATTGTTCCAACGGTCGACGACGTAGAGTGCTGTCTCATCTGGACTTAAGACTATTGAGGATATGGTACTGAAGCGAGTCCGTGGACTCACCTGGTCAGCGGGCCCTTCACCGTAGTCATCGACCATATCACCAATTATCGTTGAGGTTTCACCAGTTGCAAGAACAATTTTTCGAATGTGGTTGTTCACCGACGCGTACATCGTCGTGCCATCATGGGTGATAGCAAAAGATGCTGGACGACCAAGAAGTACACTCGCTTTCGTCCCATTCACGTTACCGAACCGAGTAGAACCAATAAATGCACCCTCATCAGATGGGGTTGCCTTGCTGTAGCGATGAATAGTGCCAATGCCTGAGTTCGCAACGTAAACGTTCGCCCCATACACGCGCAGACCAACTGGCAGGTTCAAATCCTGCATGCGGTAGTCAGTCGCGAATAAGCTCGTCGCTTTCGTCGGGATATCAATAGCGCGAATGTAGTCGGTGAGGCCATTGCCGTCACTGATGTAGAGTGTGTTCCCGTCACGGGTAACGCCCCAAACATTACGAAACTGCGCTTCGGCCCCAGTCCCTTCCCAGTACCCTGCCGCACCCGAGCCAGCGACGACGCTCGCTGCGCCAGTGGCAATACTCACCTCGAGCACGCGGTATGAACCGCTATCGGCGACGTACAGTGAAGCACCGTCAGCAGATAAGGCAAGCTTTTTCGGTTTATTCACGTTCGTCGATACCGTGCTCAAAACTCCACCACTCGTGCTCACTTTACGAATCGCATTGCCTTCGGTATCCGCAATATAGAGAGTTGTTCCACTTACGATCACGCCCTGAGGAGATTTTAAGACAGTCTTCACAAGAGTACTTACGACACCGAGCGGGGTAATTTTTCTAATGCGGTTGTTGGCCGAATCTGCTACATACACATTCCCGTCGTCATCCAGGGCGACGCCTCGCGGCAGAGCGAACGTTGCATTAGCGCCAGCACCATCCTTGTTCCCGTACTCCCCTGTACCGGCCAGGGTCGATACCACACCAGCGGTGGTTACTTTCCGAATAACGTTGTTGTAGGTATCGGCAATGTAGAAGCTGCCGTCACTGGCAATTTCCAGATCTTCGGGGAAGTCGAGAAGGGCATCGGTGCGGGTACCGCCATCACCGCTGTAAATCTTGCCGAGGAAAGTGGAAACATCGCCGTATGCAGCCCGTACTGCCGGGGCAAACAAAAACGCCGCGCTGATAACCAGGGCGGTGACAATGTGCACGCGCAAACGAAAGGATGTGTGCATAGATGAATGTTTAATTGGGAATTTTATTTCTGAATGTATTGTAGCACATTCGCAGACAAAAAGAAAGGGCGGCCACAGAAGTGTGTGCCGCCCGGTAAAAAGGTTCAATATTTCGAATTCAGAACAATACGCACGCGGAGGTAGCCCTGATTGTCGTAGAAACCTCCACGTTGTATTTGTTTACTAGAAAGCGCCATGCCTTCTAGCCCGATTCCACCGAATACTCCGCCACGCCAGTCATTAACTGCGATGGTTACGGTGCCACCTGGCACGACGATGGTCTGGCCCATGGCGAGCCTATACCCTTTAGGGTTGTTCTGGTCAAAAACCAATACGGCTCCCATCGATTCATTGGGATTTAGGAATCGTTGAGAAAATGCCGCCCCACTAACAGATTTCTTCGGCGCAATGGTGTAGCCATCGCCATCGCACCAAGATTTTTCATACTTTTCGATCCTGGTAAACTTGCAGGTATACCAAGCCGAATCAATGCTGACCTCCGCAGTCTTCCCACGCGGAATCTTGTACGTTGCGCCGTCTTCGTTGGCGACGTCAACGACGAGAGTATCTAGCGAGTCTGCGGCCTTCGTAGGCTCTACATTGGTAATACCAGCAACAGCGAGAATGTTTTGGAGAACCAATTGGTTCTCCTTTATAGTTGATGCTGCCAATACTAAGCTGTCGACCTGCTCTGGACGCAACGTAAGCTGAGCACTGTCAATCGTCGACCCCGTACGCATGATATTCACCTCGAGATTGGCGCTCAACTTCGCATCGACAGCCATCACTCCTGCGAGGGCTGAAGCCTGACTAATTGCTCCTGACGCATAGTCACGGTTGGCGTTGATCGTTTGCTCCTTCGCTTTTGCGAAGAAACTAGCAAATGTACCATTCGGATCATTCGCCCGATTGAACTCCTGCACAATGCTCGGCCCCCAGAACACGAACGCAACAATCATGAGACTGGTAACGATAAATCCAGCAACTGGTTTTGCCCGGAATGCTCCGACCGAAACCAAGGCGCAAATGCCAAGGATGGCCAGGATCTGCGCACGCTCCGGAAACATGATTGAGAGCACAACGATTCCCAGCAGCGTGGCAATGAGGATGACCACGGTACCCGGGAGTTTTTTGATTGCTTCCCACATATTATTCAACCTCTCTTTTTTGGTTTTTTTTGCCCCGGCGCGCCATGCCGAGTTCCAATACTTCATCAATGACGAAGAGTCCAGCGATGATTTCACCGCTGTTCCGCTTCAGCCATGACATGATCTTGACCCAAGGCACTTTCGCTGTTGATTTTTCAACGTCTACAGCAGCCGCGCCAGTGCTGGTAATAATTACCGGCGCACTGAAGGTGAGGCCACCTTGCGCACCACCCGCACTGCGTGTACCGCTAATCCCAGACTCGCTCAGGTTGCTAATCCAGTCGCGAATTTTGCCAACCATATTCTGCGCACCTTTCCACGTTTCCTCACGGAGTGAAATAACCGCATAGAGAATTGCACACGTCCAGGCAAACGGCAAAAATGCAAACATCCAGAAAAACAACCAGAGGATGCTCGTTACGGGATGTGTTTTCACCGATGCTGATTTCTGTGGCTTTGCCGTCCCATAAAACTCATCCGGATTAGGGATATAGGCGGAACGAACCATTGATTTACCAGACAACGGCTGTTGCCCAAACGTCTCCGTCAGTACGGCATCGCGCAAACCGTTTGGCTGCGCTTGGCGATACGCGTACGGTAGGTAGATGAAGGTAAAGGCAAGCGTGCCCAACGTGAGCATGATCAGGATTACCCGCGCACGTCGGTTGTTCGTCTGCAGCCACCAATACCACATGCCACCAAGGGTGGTACCAAAAAAAATCATCAAGCGACCAAGGACACCCTGGGGGGTGTCTTGTAGGGCATTTCTTTCGCCTGGTGCAACGAACTGGCGCTGAGCACCATGCAGGTTATCGGTAATAGCTCTCCACACAATGTAGAGAACCCACCACGCGACACATGCTAGGACACCGATCCCAAAGATGCTTAGGATCGACGACCATACTGAACTAAAATCAATCCAGAAAAACATTGTTTACTCCTTCCTACGTTGTGGGTTACGTGCCGCACGAAACGCTTCACGGAAACTCCGTGGTGCATCTGTAGGCGTTGCAACCGTGGATCGAGCTGCAGTCGGTCTACGAATGTAGCTCTTCTTGTCTTTGCCATCTTCGACAATGATACGGTAGTGCGTAACGTCACTGCCCTCATCAAAAGGGCACGTGATTTCCGCAATGCCATTGTCGTCAGTGATAGCTGACTGATGTACTGCTCCGACGTGTACGTTCACGTGCAATCCGCTGAGTGGAATTCCTTTGACGTCGTCCCAAACATTGATTCGCAATTGAAACATCACCGGTCGTGGTCTCCGTGTCTTAACCACCAGTTCACGAATGTCATATTTAACTGCGCGCGCTGGCTTAATGGTAATTGGCGTCGTCCGCTCGCCACTAGATGGCGTTGCTACTAAGAGTATGTACGTCCGGTTATACTCAAGCGGCCCGAAGGTCGTTTGAGCAATACCTTTCGCATCCGTCGGAATTGGGTCACGCTTATCATTGCCCAGCATGAAACGCACGGGTACTGGCGGGATGACCCGGCCAGCAAGCGAGAGCACGCGGGCACCAACTTCCAAAAACAACTGTCTGTCTACTTGAAAATCACGCCACTGAACGTTCATCTGCTCAGAATTGGTGGGCTGCTCCGCTGTAATATCCTGCGTGTGCGTTAACACTTCGCCCGTACCTGTTGTGCACGTCACATCGAGACGGGGTGAGAGTTGAGGATCGACACCTGGTACATCAACCATGGTGAGTCCTGTGGCAGTAGGAGTTGAAGTAATGGTTTGGCCGTAGATCGTGCCGGTAAGCTCTGTTGCGCCTCTCGGTATGTTGAACCAAAGTCGTAACGTGAGCAATCCGTTCACGAATAACCATTCTTTTTTCCCAAGCCCAAACCGTGAAGGTTTTGGCTCATTTTCTCTGTCTTTTCTCTGTGTCATGCTGGCTCCTTTTCGTTATAGCTGTTATTCATTTTTCAATGTTCGTCCACTTTTGGGGTGGAGCTATTACCACAGGAGGAGCCCATGGTCATAACGTCGCAGGATAGCATTCACTGGGGTTTTTGTCAATGTCTGGGGGTCTCAACATTCGCTACATCCCGCCGTACTTGCCTTGACGCGGGAAACATGGCGTGCTAGGGTCAGGCGTTGCACATTAACAACAATAACTAGGTGACAAAGGAGGTTACCATGTTCCTGAGTATTCTAATCATCCTCATTGGAGGGTTGGTAGGCATTGGGATTCGGGTCGTACCGACCAATACCCAGTGGATACCTGTCCTCTTTGGCCAACGGCTACCCATCAGATTCGATGAAGGGCTCATCTGGCTACCCAGGTGGTTGTTCACCTACATCGAAGAGTCAACGATTGAGCGTCGGATTGAAGTACTCGTCAAGAAACGCGATTACACGCAGCCCGATGACAGCGCCCCAACGCATGAGGCGCCGCACCAAACAGTCGAAACTATTTTGGTACCTGACGGAAACGGCGAAGGCGCGGTTTTCGTCCATGTGAGCAACGTCTCCGTGCAATTCCACATCATCAAACACGAATCAGGCTGGCCGGATGGTTGGTGGAAAATCTTCCGCTTCATAGGCTGGAAGCGTGGCAACTTGCTCTTGGCCTACACGAGTATCGCCAGGGCAGAAGTCGACAAGCGTATCGTTGATGCTGTGCTGCGGTACCTACGTCAGGTCATTGGCGATTACCCATACCAGAAAATTGTTCACCTGAACGTGAAGATGAATGGTGAACTGGTATCACCCGAAGAGCGCGGACGCGTTCGACGGGAGATCGACCAGCGCATTCTGGAAGAGATCAACAAGAACATAGCGGTCTGGGGCATAGAAGCAACTGCCGTCCCAATTGGTGACATCGATCCAGACCCGGTCATCATCCAGGAATTGCAGGCACTCTCTGCTGCGACGCTCCACAAGCAGCGTGTCGCTATCGACATGTCAGCGATAGTGACGAAAGTGAACCTCATGTTCGAAGCAACTAGCACGAAGCCAACGCACGAGCAGTGGATGCTCGCCTACGCAATGGAAGTCGGCCTCTCCAACCAAGGGAAGGCAGCAGACCATGGGTTGTTTGCAAGTCAATTTTTCGAGCAACTCCGAGGCGTCATGTCGCCCATTGTTAACATTACCGTCCCAGGGTCTCCCCCGCCAACATCGACCGAAAAAGTTGCTTGACGCTCATTATTTTCCTGTAAGCTCCACAAATGATGTGGAGCTTTTTATTTATACACCTTACAAATAACTAATGAACACTCCACCAAAATGTCGCCGAGCACGTCTGTTCGAAGTACCTCGAGACCTAATTTTTCCAGGTCATTCAACACCCGCGTAGCCGGGTGGCCGTACGTATTCTTCGCCCCGACCGAAATAGTGGCAATCTCTGGGTGCACTGCTTGTAATAAATTCAATGTTGTCGAATGACCGCTCCCGTGGTGGCCGACTTTCAATACTTCTGCAGCGACGTCACTCCCCTGCTGGAGCAATTGCTTCTCAACGGTGTCCGGCGCATCACCCGTGAGGAGAATATCTTCATTCCCGTAAGTGACTTTCACCACAACAGAACGTTCGTTGGTCGTTTTAGCCTTTGCTAATCCTCCCACTGTTGGCCAGAGCACCTTCAGGTGAACTGCTCCGTAGGTATACTCTTGCCCGGCATACGCTTCGATAACTGGCACGTGCTGACTTTCGATTGCCGCAAGGAGCCGCGCGTACGTTTTCGTCGTCACCGTGGAATCGCGGTTCATTAGCACTGCCTGCACCCGCCCGCTCGCAATAAGGTTGGTAAGCCCAGTCACGTGGTCGGCATCGGCGTGCGTAACCACGACCAGATCTACCGTCCGATCGGTGATGGGTACGTGGTCATCAACTTCTTGGAGAAAATCATTTTGCTTCCCGCCATCAACGACAATCGTCTCGTGGCTCGGTGTGCGGATGATCGTACCATCACCTTGCCCCACATCGGCAAACCACACGCGCAGCACCTCGGGTTCACGTGACGACCAAAAGCCAATACTCCCAATGAGAAGAAATACTCCACACGCGAGCAGGACAATGCGTTTAGTCGAAGAGCTGGCGGGCATGGCGACGGCCGTACAGAATCAAAAAAAATGTTGTGAGCAAGGTCAGGAGTATAGCATCCCGTCGTGCCAGCGTGAGACTTGCCGCTGGTAAACGTGCGGCCGTCATGGTGAGCCACTCAACAATTCGGAGCAAAACCCAGGCAGCTATACCAGCAACTTGACCAAGGAACGGCACGAGTAATCCTGCTAGGCCGGTGATAGCAACACTCACCATGATGAAAGGTACGAGCGGCACCACGAGAAGATTTGCGAGCGGCCCAACCAGCGAGACCTGCTGAAAGGTGAGGAGTATAAGCGGCATGGTCGTGAGCGTTGCCCCGAGGGTCGCACCAAGCAGCAACGCACCGGGGATACGTAGACGACGTAGAAAATCAGCAATGGGTTCGCTGAACGCCACGAGCCCGAACGTCGCACCAGCCGAGAGCTGAAAGCCAACACTCTCCCACAGCAATGTGGGATCCCAGATAATCATGAGCAGCGCGGCCGCGCAGAGGGTATTTGTCCCAGCCGCCTTGCGACCTTGAGCCATAACGAGTACAGCAAGAAACGCCATGACCGCAGCGCGAATCATCGAAGGTTCCCCGCCCGTGAAAATGGTGAAACCAAATGCGACGCTCACGGTGATGACGACGCGCCAGCGCCGTGAGAGCATGGTGATGCCGAACATGGAAAGCGCCGTGAGGATGAGCGAGAGGTTTGAGCCGGAAACTGCCACCACGTGCGTGACGCCATCGGTGCGGAAGTTTTTGATGGTTTGCTTGTCGATACCATCAGTCACGCCCAGCAGCATGCCGGCGCCGAGCTGAGCTTCACGGTCTGGGATTGCGCGGGTGAGTGCCTGCACGAACGTGTCCCGAGCACTCACTAGCCAAGTCGGTTGTGGGATTGAGATGGGAACAGCACCAAGGCTACGAATAGCCATACTCGTGACGAGGAGAACGGCAAGCGCAAAACCTCGCACGCCTACGCGCCATATGAGTAAAATCGCTAGGAGTACTGCAAGGAAAATACTTTTCCCCAACGAACCAACACCTGGCGTCACCAGGGTAATGCCAGTACTTGCAGCAAGGGTAGTTATGAAAAGCCAACGCGACGGGGTCATGGGTGACATCCGTCCGCTTGTCAGTCATAGGATACCCACAGACACCTCTGCTTGTCAAAAGCCCGGGGCATTGCTAGGGTCAGGACAAAGAAAAATTCTAGTGAAGGAGGAAACATGCTCATTTGCATTCTCGGTGACACCCATCCCAACGAGCAGTCAGACCGCTTGGCGGAAGAGCTGGCCGTACAACTCTGCACGAAAGTGTCGAGTGACTCCAGGCGGGGCAAACCTTTCCACCAGCTCATGGTCACGGCCTCACCCACGGGTACGGCCGAAGCGGTCCGTCGTGGTGCCGACCGATGCCTTGTCAAACGCGTGGACACGCACTCGCTTGGTCCGCCACACCCAGATGTGGTACGCAATCGAAACCAATCGAATGGATACTACACGCTGCAGTACACCGACCCGCTCGAACGTCTGCACCACTTGGAAGCCACACCCGTGCTGGTCTTCCTGGCACTCAATCGACGCAGCGTCGGTCTGCTCCTCAACACCTTGTACGCACTCGGCCAAGAGCTCCAGGAGGTGCAGGGTTTACGCACCGTCCCACGAAAAATTCTTATCTGGGCCGACGCACTTGCGGTGCCTGGCAGCACGAACCAGTGGAGCCTCGATACCCTCCAGCATTACCTTGGCCATACGGTGAGCGAGGAAGACCAACGCAAAATCATCATATTCGAAAAAGCAGGGCAGGTGGTGGAACATGTAGATTACTTCAGTGCGCAAATCCAACAGACCTTCGGTAGCAAAGACGTCATGGAGCAGTCACGCTGACTGCTCCTTTATTTTTTCCCTCTGTGCCACCGCAAATAGCCTTCAATGAATGGTTCAAGGTTGCCGTTGAGCACAGCGTCAGGATCCGTGGTCTCCACTTTGGTCCGGTGATCTTTCACCAGCTGGTATGGCTGCAGCACGTAGCTGCGGATCTGATTACCCCAGGCTGCCTCGCTGTACGCCCCGCGTAAGGCTTGCTTCTCATCCTGCTGCTTGGCAATGTCGATTTGGTGCAGTTTGGCGCGCAAGATTTTCATTGCCGTCTCCTTGTTCTGCTTCTGCGACCGTTCGTTCTGGCACGCGACGGTTATACCTGTAGGAATGTGCACGATGCGGACAGCCGAGTACGTTGTCTGAACACTCTGCCCGCCGTGGCCGGATGAAAGGTACGTATCGATGCGCAAATCTTTCTCATCAATTGGTTGCTCCGCCACATCGGCAAACTCGGGCAGCACTTCCACGAGCGCGAATGACGTGTGCCGCATCTTCTCGGCGTCGAATGGCGAGATACGAACCAAGCGATGCACACCGGCTTCCGCTTTCAAATAACCATATGCCCAGCGGCCACGGACAATGACCGTGGCACTCTTAATACCCGCTTCTTGGCCTTTCGATTCATCTACAACTTGCGCGCTCCACTTCTTCCGTTCGCAAAATCGCAACAGCATGCGCAGCAGCATCTCGGCCCAATCCTGCGCGTCGGTGCCGCCCGTGCCGGCGTGCACGGCGAAGATGGCATCCTTATCGTCGTAGGCGCCAGCGAGCAACACTTGAAACTCCAAACCGTCAAACTGCTTTTGCAATTGGCTGAACTGCTCGGTAATTTCCTTCGTAAGCTTAGCGTCTCCACTAGTATCCTCGGCAAGGTGTCCAAGGTCATCAAGATTCGCCTTGAGCTGCTGCCACTCCCCCACTTCTTTACGTAAGGCTTCGGCTTGCTGGCTTACACTGCGGGCGTGTTCCTGGTCATCCCAAAAATCGACTTGCGCCATTTGGTCGTCAAGTTCGCCGAGCTTCTGTCTGCGCTGGTCGAGGTCAAAGTAACCTCCAAGTTGAAGCAAGCTTCAACTGGAGGCCGCGGATTTGGTCAGCCAAACTAGGCATGGGCAGAGTGTAGCATGCTGCCGTACATGAGCAACTTACGGCTTCAGCTCTGCAAGCGTGGCCGTAACCGACTTCTCCTTGCCCTTGCTCAAGACTTTAAGGGTAATAGTGTCGCCGGGGGCGTGCTTTTGAATTTCACCGGCCAAGCTATGTTCGGTGTCCAGTTTCACCCCGTTCAATTCCAAAATAATATCGTTCTCCTGCAGCCCGGCTTTATCGGCTGGGCCACCCGGGATAATCGCTAGCTCGCCCGAAGTCGTCCCGCGTTGGATAAGGACGCCGTAGTCAACGGAAAGTTTATTCTGCTCCTTAAGCGCTTTTGTTATGGGCATGTACCGCACGCCCAGGTAGGGTCGAACAATTTTCCCAGTCTTTCTCACGCTTTCATACACCGTGTTCGCTTGGTTCGCCGGGATAGCGAAGCCGATGAGCTGGCCCTGCTGGCTCACCGCGACGTTGACGCCAATGACTTGACCAGCCAGGTTGAGCAGCGGACCACCAGAATTCCCAGGATTAATAGCAGCATCAGTTTGAATGGCGTTCTCTAACGTCTCAGACGATTGCCCATCGCCAGCGGTGATACGCCGGGCGAGACCCGACACGACACCTTTGGTCACGGTGTTTCGATACTCACCGAGCGCATTACCAATGGCAATTACGGTCTGGCCTATTTGAAGGTTCTCTGAGTCGCCAAATTCAATTGCCGGCAAATCTTTCGACTCGATCTTCAGCACAGCCAGGTCATTCACCGGGTCGCTCGCAATAACTTTCGCTGAGTAACTCTTCGCGTCGTTCGTCAGTACGGTGTAGTCAGCCTGGGTGTCGTCAACGACGTGCTTGTTCGTCATGATGTACCCGTCAGCCGAAAGTATGAACCCGGAACCGCCCCCAATTTCTTTCGTGCCTTGCTGCGGCTGTTGCTGACCCGTACCGAAAAAGAAATCGAACGGCGAACCTCCCGATTGGTTATATACTTTACTTAAGTCTTTAGTGATAATAATACTGACGACAGATTTCTGAACCTTCTTTACGACGTCAATGGTTGCAGATTCCTCCTCGACTTTCAACGTGGTCGAGCTGCCACTCGTGGATGAGGCAACAAAGGTCTTCTGGAATGTCCGGTTGAACCACGAATCGAAATTCCCCGAGGCGAGCGCGCCGCCGAGTGCCCCACCAATGGTACCAAAGATAAGACTAAGGATGACCGCCACGGTCAACGCCGACTGCGTGTAGCGTGGCTGAGGTTTCGGCCCGCCTGCCTCGCCTTGCGAAGCATGGCGGGCAGGGGCAGGAGTCATAGGTGTATCGGACATACAATTAATCGATTAAGAGAATACTGACATCAGTATACCACAGGCCGTAGTAGGTACATCAAAAAACGATACGGCGCGCACATGCTGAGTAAAAACTCGTACCCTGAAAATATCCTGAAAAACCAAAGACGGCCTCGCAGTACCACATGTGGGTTTACGCGTTCCCGTTAGGAGAACTCACAGAAGCCGCTGGAGTATTGGTGTTTCCGGCAGAGCCGGACCCGGCTCCGCCGGGCACCGTTGTCGCGGCGCGGAAGAGCTCATCGAGTGAGACGAAACGGTACCCTGCTTGTTGCAACGCAGCAACGATACGGGGGGTCGCTGTGGCAGCAAGGTCGCTGCCGGCATGAAGGAGAATAATTGCGCCAGGTTTCGCAAACCGGGTTACCCGGTTTGTCACGCTCTCGGTCGATGCGGTGCTCTCAATGTCCAGCCCATCCACCGTCCAGGTAATGCCGCAGTACCCGGCTTCGCGCATAGCAGTGAGCGCCTCGGGTGTACTCGCGCCGTAGGGGATACGTGCATAGGGTTTCGTGGTCACATTCGTTACGCTGCGGATGAGATCATCTGCAGCCAAAAGTTGCGCTTGCACTTCCGTAGGGGTAAGCGTGGTGAATTTTAAATTATCGTAGGTGTGGTTGTAGATGGGAAAACCCGCATCGTGGATCTGCTGCACCACTACTTTCTCCTTCTCCACGAGCTTACCCGTAATGAAGAACGCTGCTGGTACGTTCGCCGCTTTTGCTGCTGGTATGGTTTTTGCAAGATCACCAGGAGTAGTACCAACATCGTAGGTGAGTGCAACAATTTTCTGCGTCGTCGCCACAATGCTAATACTACTCGGACATATTGCGGTCGTGAGCGCGGCAGGCTTGGGGAGAGTCACTGAAACATTCGTGTTCTGATTCGAAAGTGCCGAATTCAAATTCGTCACCTTTTTCCCGGCTTTCATGTACGCCACGAAGAGCAGCACCAGAGCAACGAGGATGAGTACCACGGTGAAAGGCCGTCGGCGAGACCCAGATTGCCGCCGGGAACCAAGGGAACGAACACTCCCGCCTGTATAGCGTCGGTAGTTACGCATGGCGGCTAGTGTACGCCCAAACCATTAGGAAAGCAACGCACCCCCGCATCTGCGGGGGTGGTTAAAAAACGGTCAAATTTTACGCCGCTGGTGCCCGCAACCGTCGCCGCTCCCAGGCAAAGGCAAGCTCGGCAATGCCGAAGAATACGCCGACGTACACCATGTCACCCGCTAGGGTATTACGCAGAAACGGCAACCCGGCAACGTACGCCTGGGTGAGCCCGGTAAGGTTGTGTGCGTAACTTGCGCCTTGCCCAATTGCCCAGACCGCGCCATTTGTAATGAAGTAGAACAGCGCCGAACCAGCGAGCGCACCGAGTACAATTCTGCCGGGATTCTTCTTCTCCCGCACCCACCAACCAATGACACCCACGAGTGCCATGCTCCCCCACGTAAAGAAAACGAGATTATGCATGCCCAGGAACATATCCGAAATGACCATGGCGATGACCGGCGCAACGATCGACGCACGCTTGCCCAGGTACACGCCGCTGAAAAGTGCCACGGCGGCCACCGGCGCGAAATTCGCCGGGTGGGGCCAGAACCGTGCCGCCGCCGCAAAGGCAATGAGCAGGACGAGTATTCCGTTCGTTATCGTAAGGTGCTGACGGAGGCGCATGAGTATGAAGTTAGAACGAAGTAAGCCTCCACTCAATCATGTCCGTGGACTTAGTTACGTAGGAACCCGCACCAACGGTCGCTGCTGTGCCGTTCACGAGGAACTGCCAGTACTCATTGGACTTGGCTTCTTTCCCATTTATGCTCATGACCTGTTCACCGAGGCTCCCTGATGACTTGGTCGTCGTATTCGGGTAGGCAGTCTTCAGGAGTTCCAAGGCGGTCTTCCCATCCTGACCAGAATACAGGTAACTCGTAGCAGCATTCGTGTTTACGGCGACGTTCGTATTCGCAGTTGGCGTATTCCCGTTCGTGTTCGCCTTGTACTTACTCACTCGTGACCACACGCCCAACCCCAAGGCGACAACGATCATGACCACAAGCCACCACAGGACGCGAGGAGATTTTTGCACTTCTGGTTTTTTATTTGAGACAGGCTGAACTGGCTGTTGTTGATCCATATAATAATTTCTTAAATACGAAATGCCTACGACATCAGGGCAGTCGCAGGACAGGTTCCATCCTTGTTCGACCTTTTCCCGAAGGATTTGTCTTCATCCTGCCCAGGTGGGCAGAATAGGCGTTGGACTACTCGTCTGCCCTGTCCAAAGGACTAGGCGTCGAGATACCATGGCGGGACCGTACCGGATTCACACCGGTTTGCCTTGCTGATTTTCAAAGCTTTCTGACTATAGCACATGCCGAACACACCACCAATTAAAAATCAATCCCCTTCACGGCAATGAAGCCTTTATAGTACGGATGCTTCAGCATATTCATCTCTGTCACCACATCGCAGTACTTGAGGATTGCAGGGAACTGTTGATGACCGGTGAGGACGAGGTGTACGTTCTTGGCTTTGGCGTGTTGCAGACGCTTCTGAAAAAACTGTACGAGCGTGCTGACCGGAAAGAGTTTCTGTTCGAGGCAAGAAATCACTTCATCCAGCACGACGAGCTTGTACTTGCCCGAGAGGATGTGTGCCCACGCTACACGCAACGCACGTTGAGCAGCTTGCTGGTGTTCACGCAGATGCTTCCGATCACCGAGGATTCCAACAAACCCTGCGCCGTGTACCTCGACGTCCACGCCGAGCTTGCGCAGTGCCTCGCGTTCACCGGATGGCCAATCGATACTTTTGTAAAACTGCAAAAAGAGCACCTTCCAGCCGTAGCCAGCGGCTCGAGTGGCTGCCCCAACCGCAGCTGTGGTCTTGCCTTTGCCATCGCCAATGTACGCCACGGTGATGCCGTGGGGGAAGGGACGGAGCTTCTTTGGGGCTATACGCTTGACTGCTTTGACCATGCCATGTAGAGTACGGAAACCGACACAAAAATACAATCTTTCGTCTTGATCTTCGGCCCCGCTCTGGGATGCTGAGCCAGATTTCCTCCCCCCCTGGCAAGGCTCCTGCGGGGCCTTTTTTCTTTGGTTGACATAGCGGGTTACCAATGCTAAAGTCCTGGGTTAACTTTTCATACTCTATGAAACACCCCATCGACTACACTGATCAACTCACCGAAGACCGCCCTGAACTCAATGCCCTTGAGGTTATCTATGCAATCTCAAAGTTGCACCTAGACCTAGAAAAATCCAGCGAATAGCTACTGCCTATGGCCACCGCAATAAAGCCGTCGCAAGACCAGAGTTGCTCTTTCTGTTAAATTTGGCTACGCTGCAGAAACAAAAAATAACTCGAGAAATGAGAAGTACAATGAACCTAGAGATTTTTCGTTCAAAGTGTGCAGATGTGACTGTCACCGACCAGCACATCCTCGCGTATATTATGGATATCAAACGTGAAGGAGTGCAGCTGACCAATGCGGAAAAATATGAAATGTGCATGATTTTAAAAATACACCGCCGTGCAGACCTCGCGAAAAAACTCTACCGAAATCTGGACCGTCACCGAAAATAATACATGCACCTAACTCCCGTCCACCTGGTCGGGAGTTCTTCTTCGGGAGTTCTTCTTCTTGACAGCCGAAAGCTGTCGCGGTAGGTTTGCCGGCTCCCCCTGCTCATGCTCTTTTGCCTGGCATAGGACCACCAGGCATCACCTCGAATAGGAAGCGCCAATCTGTAGAAAGGCGCATATCTATGCGAGTATTTTATACCCTCACACTCGTGAACGCAGTTGTCGACGGCAGACGTTGGGAGAAGCTCGAGGTACGCTGGGATGAATTTCACATCCCGCGCGGACCCTACGCTATACCACTCGCCTGGGCTGCAACCCGTGAGTACGTGCTCCGGAACATGCCGCACGTTACCGAGCTTGAGGACGCGCATCTGGAAATCGTGTTTCCATGATCGAACCCGCCCTCCGCACACCACCGGAGGGCTTTTCTATTGACGACCACCCCCGGCCCGCTCGTTTTTCATATCTTTCTAACAACGTGGAGTACCTCATCAATCACACCCGCCAAATTTTTATACACATCAGTATTCCAGAAACGGATAACGCGAATACCTAGGTCTTCTAGATATTTTTGTCGCTCAGCGTCATATGCCTCCGCTTCTTTTCCAATATGTGTTTCGCCATCTACTTCAATTGCCAATCGCCTTGCGGAGCAGTAGAAATCCACGACGTACTTCCCAACACTTACCTGACGGCGAAACGTCACTCCTGCAATTTGCTTTCGACGCAACTGCTGCCAGAGGATATATTCCGCTTTTGGCATCGCATTTCGCAACGTCCGGCGCTTTGCTTTTTCCGTGCTTCGGTTGATGAGGCGAGTCATACCCCGAGTATACTCCAACTCCACCCCAACCCTCCCCTTCTCAAGGGGAGGGAGGAAGCTGGTCTACACGAAACCCCCTCCTTACCAAGGAGGGGGCAGGGGGAAGTTGTCGTTACATCTAGCTACACCCCGTTGTCTCGCCGCAGTCCAGGCAGAGGATGCAGGTGCCGTTGCGCTTCATCTTCATGCTCCCGCAGGCCACGCACTGGTCGCCGGTGAAGCCCTGCTGGCGCGCTTCGTCCTTGTCCTGCATGCCGAAGCTCACGTTGCTCTTCGTGGCATCTCGCTGCGCGGTCGTCTGGACATTCATGGGTAGCGTCGCTTGCTGGATCGGTGCCGGAACATGGAGTTCTTTCTCATCGACTTTCAGTTGGGGCTTAATGTGCACCAGGTCTGTGCGGCCTAGGTACTCGAAGCCCAACACGCGAAACACGTAGTCTAGGATGGATGTGGCCATCTTCACGTTCTCGTGACCCTGGACCGTGCCAGCCGGCTCGAAACGCGTGTAGGTGAAGGTGTCGACGTACTCCTCTAGCGGAATGCCGTACTGCAAACCTTTGGAAATAGAAATGGCGAACATAGAGAGTAGACTGCGGTAGGCAGTCCCCTCTTTGTACATGTCCACGAAGATCTCGCCGATCTGGCCGTTATCGTACTCGCCGGTGCGGAGGTAGACTTTGTGCCCGCCGACGTACGCCTTCTGCACGAAGCCGTGGCGTTTGTTCGGCAAGGCATGGCGGATGGCCTGACCGGCAGCTTGCGCAGCCGTAGCATCATTCACCTGCTTGGGCGTGACCTGCTCGTTAGTCTCTTCCGCGGTGGTCTCGGCTTGACCCAGGTCATCCAGACCGGCAATGGTGTTGAGCGGCTGGGAGAGCTTGGAGCCGTCGCGGTAGAGAGCCACGGCCTTCAGCATGTGCTTCCAGCTCTTCTGGTACGCCTGCTCGATGTCGACGAGCGTGGCCTCGTTAGGCATGTTGATGGTCTTGGAAATTGCGCCAGAAATGAATGGCTGGGCTGCCGCCATCATCTGCAGGTGCGCGTCGTAGGCGATGAAGCGCTTCCCCTTGGCACCACAGCGGTTGGCGCAGTCAAACACCGGCAGGTGCTCGGGCTTCAGGTGTGGAGCACCTTCGATGGTCATGGTGCCACAGACGTACTCGTTGGCTTCCGAGACCTGCCTATCGGTGAAGCCGAGCGCACCCAGGACGTTAAGCTCACGGTCTGCAACCTGTACGTCGGTGAGGCCAGCGCGCGTCAGTGCTTCGGCCCCGAGCGCGAAAGGGGTGAAAGCGAAACGGAGGTCAAAGGCAGTCTTCAGGTTGGCCTCGACCTTTGCTAGGTCAGCGTCGGTGAAACCTTTCTCACGGAGCTCTTGCGGGTTTATGGCAGGGCAACCCACGAGCGTACCGTGACCCTTGGCGAAATTCTCAATGTCTCTCACCTGCGGCTCGGTGTAACCCAAATGGCGCAAGGCTTTGTCCATGGACTGGTTCACGATCTTGAAGAATCCCCCGCCAGCGAGCTTCTTGAACTTCACGAGTGCGAAGTCTGGCTCGATGCCGGTGGTGTCACAATCCATGATGAGGCCAATCGTGCCAGTGGGTGCAATAACTGTGGTCTGTGCGTTCCGGAAACCGTGCTGCTCGCCCAGGGTAATAGCTCGATCCCAGGCCAGCTTGGCGGCGTCACCCAGGTAGGGCGGGACAGCACTGTGGTTGATGCCCTGCGGGGTGATGGAGAGGCCTTCGTACTCATCGGCGGGTGCATTGTAGGCGGCGCGACGGTGGTTGCGGATAACACGGAGCATGTGGCGCTTGTTCCGCTCGTAGGCTGGGAATGCCCCGACGACGCTGGCCACTTCGGCGCTGGTGGCGTAGGACTCGCCGGTCATAATGGCGGTGAGGCTGCCGGCAATGGCGCGGGCTTCGTCAGAGTCGTACGGAATGCCCATGGTCATGAGCACGGTACCGAGGTTGGCGTACCCCAAGCCGAGTGTACGGTAGGCGTAGCTGCGGCGCGCAATCTCCTTGCCTGGGAACTGTGCCATGAGCACCGAGAGCTCGAGCGTGACGGTCCACAGCCGAATGCTGTGACGGTAGCTATCCACGTCGAAGGTGCCGGTATCGGCGTCGAGGTACTTGGCCAAGTTCATAGAAGCGAGGTTGCAGGCCGTGTCATCCAGGAACATGTACTCGCTGCATGGGTTCGAACCATTGATGCGGCCGTCCACCGGGCAGGTGTGCCACTCATTGATCGTCGTGTCGAATTGCAAGCCTGGGTCAGCGCAGGACCACGCGGCGTAACCAATTGTATCCCACAGCTCACGCGCCGGGATGGTCTTCACGACATCGCCAGTGACGCGCGCAGTGAGGTTCCATGGGGCGTTCACTCGCACCGCGTCCATGTACTCGTTGGTGACGCGCACGGTGTTGTTGCTGTTCTGGCCCGAAACGGTATTGTACGCGTCGCCTTCGAAATGCGTGTCGAGGATGTGGAAATCGATTGACGTCTTGCCTTGGCGAACCAAGTCCAGTGCGCGGGCAATGTAGTTAAGCGGCACCTCGTGAGCGACGGCTTTGCGCACAAGCGCCTTGAGCGCGGGTGACTGGGTGAGGGCGGTGGCCCCTTCGGCATGGGCCGTGGTCATGATTGCGTTCAGATATTTGGCGTTAAGTTTGCTGCCGGTGACGAGGTCTGCCACCTTCTGCTCCTCCTTAACCTTCCAGCTGATAAACTCTTCCACGTCGGGATGGTCGACGTTCACAATGACCATCTTGGCTGCCCGCCGCGTGGTGCCGCCGCTCTTAATGGCGCCCGCGGCACGGTCGAAGACGTTCAGGAACGACATCATGCCCGACGACGTCCCACCGCCACCGAGCTTTTCACCCCGACCACGAAGGCTCGAGAAGTTGCTGCCCGTGCCAGAGCCAAACTTGAAGAGTCGCGCTTCGCGGGTCATAAGGTCAAAGATGCCACCTTCACCAACCAGGTCGTCCGAGACACTCTGGATGAAGCACGCGTGCGGCTGGGGGTGGGTGTAGGCATCCTCGGACTTCACCACTTCGCCAGTTTCGGGGACGACGTAGTAGTGCCCCTGCGGTCGGCCAGTGATGCCGTAGGCCGTGTGCAGGCCGGTGTTGAACCACTGCGGGGAATTCGGCGCGCTCATCTGGTGGATGAGGAAGTACGCCATTTCATCTTGGTACGCCTGCGCATCCTCGGGCGAGGCGAAGTAGCCATACTGCTCACCCCACCAGCGCCAGCACATGGTCATGCGCCGAACGACTTGCCTAGCGCTCTTCTCCGAGCCGGTGACAACGTTCCCCTGTCCATCCAGCATCGGCTGCCCCTGCTCGTCGAGCACCGGCACACCCGCCTTGCGGAAGTACTTTTGCGCCAAAATATCTGTGGCAACCTGCGACCAGCTGGTGGGGACTTCCACGTCGGTGATCTCGTAGACGATGCGGCCGTCCGGATTCTTGATGACCGAGGAACGCTTCTCATAAGTCAGCTGCTCGAGCGGGTCCACCCCCACGGTTGTATGACGACGCGTAATACGCAAACCATGCGCGGGATAGTTGCCCGTGGCAGTTTGGGTAGCAGGATCGCGGAGGGTGACGTGCGGCATGGTCGCAGAGTCTTTAAGAGCGAAGGGTAATTTATTAATTTAGCGCTTAGCTCGACGGGCGGGCTCGTCCGCCAGACGGCGTCCCGCCCGCTTCGACTCGCGCAGCGTGTCGGGCCGGTGCCGGGCGGGCTTCAGCAGGCTGTGGAGTTCACGCTGGAAGGTCTCAACGTCTTTAAATGACCGGTACACCGAGGCGAAGCGAATGTACGCAACGTGATTCGCCCGCTTCAGGTGCTTCATTAGGATGTCCCCAATGTCAGCGCTCTTTATCTCTTGTCGACCAGTGATCTGGATATCCCGCTCAATGTGGTTAACCAGACGTTTCAATTCATCCTGCGTGATCGGTAATTTCTGGAATGAGCGGCGGAGGCCTGTCTCCATCTTCTCCCTACTATATGGCTCGTGCCGACCATCCCGCTTGATGACCGTGAGGTTCAGAATTTCCGTCTCTTCGATGGTCGAGAAGCGAAAATCACAGCGGGCACACTCGCGGCGTCGGCGAATTGCCATTCCATCCTCAATGAGCCGGGAATCCATGACCCGAGTATCAAGTTTGTGGCAGGCAGGGCACTTCATAGCGTGGACGAGAAAGCAGCAGCCGCTGAGCCTGCCCGCAATGCCTCGCGGCAACGCGTGGCGGGCGGGGTCACCATCGTACAACGATGTTGACCTCTCGCCTAGGGGGCGACAGGACTGGTGCGGGAGGCAACGGCGGGCCTGCCCGCCAATGCCGAGCACTAGGCGGAGGCGGGCGGGCTGGACACCTTACGAATGCAGGCGAACAGCAAAACGTGGTGTTGCTTTTGTGAAAGAGGCGTGTGACAAGCGGTCACGCTCCCCTCCGCCTCTGGCGGAGGCTAAGGCTCAACGCCCTAGTCAATACTAGATGTAGTGTTACTAGAGGGTAGTATACCACTACATGTAGTGTTGTCAACCTAAACCTAAAAACGGCGCCTCGTGTTGAGCCGCATGATTACTGGGGTATCCCGGTGTCGCTTTAGGAACGCAATCCCGACACCAAAAAAACCTGTGGAGATCTTCTCACATCATCTTCCGCCGGATGAAGGCGGGAATTTCCAGGTCATCTTCTGGCTTCTTCGGCATCACCGGTTTTGGCTCTGCTGCGGCTGGGCGTGCTGGCGGCATCACTGGTGCGGCTGGGCGCTGTGACGCGATTGGCCGGGGCTGGGGACGTCTTTCGGGCTCCTTCACGGGTTCATAGGTATCGAAGCCGGTGGGGGTGATCTTCTTCGGCAGGGGTCGAGGGGTTGCCAGTGGACCTTTACCAAACCCAGTGGCAATTACGGTAATGCGAACCTCACCTTTCAAAGTCTCATCAATGACCGTGCCGAAAATAACCTTGGCATTTGGATCAACCGAGGCAGTAATAACCCTAGCGGCTTCATTTACCTCATACATCCCAAGGTCTGGACCACCCGTCACCGTGAAAAGAATGCCCTTGGCGCCATCAATAGAGAGTTCCAAGAGAGGGCTGTCGATAGCGGCCTTGGCGGCATCCACGGCACGGTTATCCCCGGTCGCCTTGCCAATACCCATGAGCGCGGAGCCGGCATCGGCCATGATGGATTTCACGTCCGCGAAATCGACGTTGATGAGCCCGGGAATAGTGATGAGTTCGCTAATCCCCTGCACCCCTTGGCGAAGCACCTCATCGACCGTGCCGAACGCGTCCAAGAGACTAGTCTTCTTGTCGATGATCTGCAGCAACCGGTCATTCGGGATAGTGATGAGTGTATCGACGCGATCGCCGAGGTCGCCCAGACCCCCGTCGGCAATCCCCTTTCGCTGGGCACCTTCGAAAGCGAACGGCTTAGTGACGACAGCTACCGTGAGTGCACCCACGTCTTTGGCGATTTCCGCAACGACTGGCGCCGCACCCGTACCCGTACCGCCACCGAGGCCACAGGTAATGAAGACCATGTCTGCGCCTTTCAATGCTTCATGAATTTCATCCTGGCTCTCTTCCGCAGCTTTCCGTCCAAGCTCGGGATCCATACCCGCACCAAGCCCACGTGTGACGGTTTTGCCAATGTGAATCTTGGTCGGGGCTTTGGAGTGGTGCAGCGCCTGTGCGTCGGTGTTGATTACAATAAACTCCACCCCGCGAATTTTCGAGGTGATCATGCGGTCTACAGCCGAGCCACCAGAACCGCCCACGCCGACGACTTTGATCTTCGCAAAGGTTTCGATATCTGGCTTTATTTCCATAGTGCTTCGGGCCATGACGATATTAGGAAGTAATGTTCTTCACCCACCCACGTAGCTTACCAAGAACAACGTTCACCGTCGAAAACTTCGATGTGCGTGTGCCCCCGCCATGCTGAAGGGCGGCGCCCCACGCAGCGAGGCCGACTGCCGTAGCGTACTCGGGTTCGTGCACTTTGTCGATTGCGGTAATGAGGTTGAGTGGGTTCCCAACGGCGGCCGGCAAGCGGAACTCACGCTTAGCCACTTCGATGATGCCAGAGAGCTTAGCGCCTCCGCCGATGAGCACGATCCCAGCCGGCAACAATCCAGACCGATCGACTTTCTGAAGTTCTTTATCGACCATGCTGAAGATTTCGGCGACCCGAGCTTCAATAATCTCGGCGACGTGTTTGCGCGAGACGACACCCGATTCCTTGGGATCTATGTCCGCAAGGTTTATTTCATCGCGCTTACCAACCTCTTCTGGCATGGCTGTACCAAATTCTATCTTTACCCGCTCCGCAACATCAATAGAGGTTCGCAGGCCTATGGCAATATCGTTCGTGATATGTCCAGCCCCAACCGGAATAATACCAGCATGCAATACATCGCCCTCTTCGAACACCATGAGACTAGACGTGGAAGCACCGATATTTAACAGGGCAACGCCAATTTCTTTCTGACGCTTGGTGAGGACGGCTTCCGAAGCAGCCAGGACGCCCAGAACCAACTCGTCAATTTCCACCCCGGTGCGGTACACGCACTTCGTGAGGTTCTTCACCTGGGCGGTGAGCCCCTGAATGACCTGCGCGTCAACTTCTAGCCGGATACCGGACATGCCGATGGGGTCTTTGACACCTTTCTGGTTATCAACGGTGAAGGTACGCGGGATAACGTGAAGGATTTCCACATTTGATGGGCTCACCATTGTCTGGGAGGCTTCGATGACGCGTTCGACGTCTTCTTCGCGTATCTCGCCATCAGCCTTGGCTACGGCAACGACGCCGTGCACTTCTTGCGACGAAATGTGGGTGCCGTTGATACCGACGTACGCATGTGTCACGGGGATGCCGGTCATGCGCTCGGCTTGCTCCAGTGCGCCAGAAATTGACGAGATTGCATCTTCGATGCTCGTGATTGCGCCCTTACTAATGCCGTCTGCACTGTGCTCCCCGACGCCGAGAATCTGAAGTTCCGAACCACCTTCGGTCGGGGTCGCAACAACGACGCGGACGGTCGTCGAACCAAGATCAAGGCCTACGAGTGGAGCTTCACGTGACATAAATAGGCTTTAAGTATACAGAAAAATGGCCTTCAGGACAATTACAAGGCGGCCGATGCGAGGTAGGGCCAGAAGATGAGTAAACCAACCACCAGGGCAATGAGTGAGGCGACGAAAACCGCGGCAGCCATAGCATCTTTCACGGCTTGGGCGACGGGTGAAAGCCGGGCACTTACCAAATCGGTTAGATGTTCCACGACGGTATTTATGAGTTCCAGGACCAGAACTGCCGCCACCATGACAATGAGAACGACGGTATCTCGGGTGCTAACCTGCAGCAGCAGCATGGCGACGATGACGACCGCAGCCGCAAAGACCTGAATGCGGAAGCTCTGCTGGGTGCGGAATGTGTGCCGCAACCCACGGAGGGCGTAGCGGAAGCTATTGCGAAGGCTCTGGGGGGTAATAACGACCATTGGTGCGTGGATTATGCTAGGTACTTTAGCGTGCGTGCTTCCATGCTGGCTGCAGCTCGATCGGTGGCATGCTGGTAGCCGTGTAGGTGCAAGAGGGCGTGGACGAAACGATGCTGGAGCAAGGCAGGCTGGGATGCTTGAGGGTAACGCTTCCGCAGGATGAACGGACAGATGACGATATCCCCGCTACCATCGTGTTGCCGATGCTGGGGTGCAGGAAAGGCTAAAACGTCAGTGGGTCCACTGCCGTGGTGGTACTGCCGGTTCAGCACAGAAATTCGCGACGGCGATGTGAGGATTAGTGCAACACTCGTCGCCACAGCGGCGCGCTCGCCCCGTTGGACGCGCTCGAAGAGCAGCGCCCACTGGACAGCCGGCAGACGCCGCCCAGTTTCGTTTATTACCCGAAACTCCATGCCTTACGGAGTCACGTTGAGATTCGTCGCGCTGTTGGTGTTTAGGTTGCTATTAAGATTTGTGTTTGCATTAGAATTAGTATTCAACGTGGTGTTCACATTGAAATTTAGGTTTGCCGTATTCGTATTCACGTTGACGTTCACTTTTGTCGAATCCACCACAAGACTACGTGCAATCATCTCGAAGGTTGTTCGGGAATCCACTGTTGGCTTCAAACCATAGCTAAGGGAGATGACGAACACCTGATTGCCGTTGGCAAAGTAGTAAGCCAAACCATCTGGACTAATGACCCCTGTGCTCTTCCCATCCCACGCCGCCGCATCCACCAGTGACGCGATGTCTGCACTCGGCGCTTTGGTAATGTACCACTGCTTCGCCGTGAGCCGGGCGAGGTTGTCTTCCACCGCAACCGTTACAGTTTCATCACCGGTTGGGTTAGAGATAAGCTGCTCGGTGCTGCTGCGAGCTACGCTTAACCAGCCTTTGGGGTACAACACGCTTGCCCCATAGAGCGAGTTCGTGAATGTGGAAATGAGATTACTGGCCACGAGTCTCCCGCTGCCTTTAGGATTGTACCCAAACTTCACTTCGCTGCTATCGGTGAAACCATCACCATCGGTATCTGCGACACTTGGGTTAGTGGTGAATAATGTCTCCTCTGCATCGGTGAGGCCGTCTTTGTCGGCGTCGGCGCTGGAGGCTGCTGTTGGGTTGCTATTCACGTTTTGATTCGCATTCGTATTGGCGTTACTATTTGCATTCACGTTAACGTTCGTGTTTCCATTTGCATTAGCATTCGAATTGGCATTAACGTTGGCATTGCTATTCCCGTTGGTATTCTTATTCCCGTTCAGGTTTACATTCTTATTCGTGTTGGTTGCCGGTGCGTTCGTCACCAAATTAGCGTTATTCGTATTCGCGGCGTTTTTATTCAGCACGCCGGTAAACATAAGCGCGGCGGCGGCACCAAGCGCAACCACGACGATAATGCCAATAGCAATAATGAGCTTCTTGCTACTCCCCTTTCCGCCTGGCACCGGCGCTTTGCCTAACGGGGATTTACTCCCCAGGAAGCGCTCAGGCATGCTGTGTATTTCTAGTGGCGTGGTAGGTGGGGCCGGAACTTGGGTTGCTGGGGTATTCGCTCCCGAGGGGGTAACAGATTCGAACATACGCGTGTGGCGTGAAGGAGAAGAAAAATTACTTGGTGAGCTTCTGCTTGGCGGCCTCAAAATCTAGGAGCAGGCCAGAACCATTTGGATTATACCCTTTTTTTACTTCAGCGCCATCGGCGTTCCCATCGCCATCCGTATCCGGCTTCAGCGGGTTGGTCTTGTACACTTTCACCTCGTCCCAGTCACTCAAGCCGTCACCATCGGTATCTGCCAGCGTATCCTTGGTTCCTAGCTTCTGCTCCTCATCGGTGGTCAGGCCATCGCGGTCCGCATCGTTCGCAACAACCTCTGGCTGAACCACTACCGGCGCAGGTTGGGTGTTCGTCGTGGCTGCTGCGGCATTCGTTGTTGTATTGCTATTTTGCACATTACTCTGGACCACAGGTGCTGGGGTTTGTCGGCGCACCAGTACCACAACTGCCACAATGCCGATGAGCAGCACGACTGCCCCACCGACCAGAAAAGGCATGCGTGAACGTCGCGGCCCGCCTGCCACGCGCTGCGAGTCATAGCGGGCAGGTTGTACACCCCGAATTTCTGGGGTTGGTACAACCGACGGGATAACCGGGGCTGCCGGAACTGCACGGCGAACCGGTTGCGCATCTGCTGCGGGCTCGACCTCTTGGAAAATATCTTTTGGTTGATCTGGCATATTGAATATTGTTACCCACCACCGTCACCTATATTGAACAAAGACTGGTAGGGGTAATGCACGAGAAGGGCGGTCCACCGCAACAATCTGGCGTGGCGCCGCTGCAAATGAGTGGGCCACAGTTACTCCCCGGGCCATTATTCACCAGAAACGTACGGGTCGCTGACGTGGTGCACAGGTTCGTTGGGGTTGCCCTATCACACGCCACAGCGTACAAGGAGTGAGAACTCAAATCCGCCATTGCTGCGGTGTTAACACTACTGGCGTTGTACGGCGACGTCGCATCTGGACCCCCGAGCGGGGCACCATCCAGATAGAGTTGCACGTCACGGATACCGGTGCCACCCCAATCGCCCGCGGACGCTTGAGGGTTGAAAATCCCGCTAACGTAATAACCATCACCGTCAGGAATTGTGATATTCACCCACGGTGCCCGAGTATCGGGTGCAACAACGGTGATACTTACTACCGGCGTAGTCGTGAATACATTTCCAGCGTTGTCTCTCACTTCGGCAAAGTACTCTGCGGTGCCAACCGGTGGTTGCCCAACCCATGAGTAGACTCCGCCCGATCCAGTACTATCGGGGGGGAACATAAGACCATCAGTGTCGACATAGTAGAAAATCACCGAAGCTATGCCCGAGGCGTACCCGTTGATCTGAGGATCGCTCGCCGCGACCTGCATAGTGACGTCTGGCGGCGACGTGACGATACTACTAGTGGCAGGTGACTGCCAGGTCGAAGTATCTGGTGGCGTCGTATCCACGTTCACCATCTGGCTCTGGCCCGGCGCACTGTTCCCCGCGACGTCGGTTACGCCTATGGTGACCGTGTTGTTCGCACCGTCAGTAGGGCTCCAGAAGTACTGACAAGTGCCAATAGGCGCAGTATTGCAGGTTGTCACTGTTGTGCCGTTTATGGCAATGGTGATTTGCGCTAGGCCGCTGCCACCCGCGGGGTCACTAGCTATTACGGTAATATTCCCTGCACGGTTAATAATCCTAGGCAGAGCAGAGCCCCACGTCTGGGCGCCGAACTGGAAACTGTCTATCACCGGCGGAGTTGTGTCAACGACGTCATTGTTTACCACGATGGTTGACTTCGCCCCACCTCTACAGCTAGCAGGTGTTGCTTGCCCAATTGCGGTTAACACATGCGAGCCATTTGAAGTCGTAGTCTTGGAATTCCAAGTGTAGGTGCAACGTCCAGACGTGCAAGTTGCCGAGCCGGGTAATGGGGTGGGGCTGCTGTCGAGGAAGAACTGAACGCTCGAGAGAGTCAGATCTGTACTACACGTCCGCGTCACGTCAATGACCACCGGGATACCCGCCGGCGTGGCGTTGCATGAGCCGAGCGGGCGGTTACAAAAGTCTCCAGGATTAGCACCAGCACATATTGGGTCATTATAGCACTTTATACCGGTCAATTCACACGAACCAACTTTAACCAATGGACAGTCTCTATTGGTCGTACAGGTTTTCGTCGGATTATTCGAACAGGTGCTACCGGCAGGTAAATCTTTCACCGTCGTGCCCGACTGCGGCGAACTGATGGTCATAATTACCTGGTTGACGACGTTCACTATCTGCGTCACCGTCACGACGTATCCTGCGGTATCGTATGCCGTAATACTTACCGTGTGTTGACCCACAGTTTCGGGCAACGTATCCCAGCTGTACGCCAAGATACAATTTTGGGGCGTGTCGCAGTAGTACGCGCCACCAATGAGCGGGATTTTCACCCCATCAATACGCAGCTCAGCTCTATGTATGGCGACGTTGTCGGTGAGTGTGGCATTGAGTGTGACTCTGTTACTTAACTGAGCTCCTTCCAGCGGAATGCTAACGTTCGTATCGAGCGTGGCCGTAACATCAGTAATGGTCGGCCGTTGCGTATCTGGCCCGGTGACGACCATATAGGTGACGGTCTGCGTGGCAGTGGCCTGGTTGCCATACCGATCGTACGCCACGGCGGTAATAGTATGTGGACCTTCTGCGTAACCATTGAGTAGCCAAGAAAAACTGTACGGCCCGCTGAAGTCTACTGTTTTGGGAATCCCATCAATTAAGAACTCTACGCGGTCAATGCCGCTGGCATCAGTTGCGGTTGCAACGACATCGGTATTTGCCCCGCTCACTGTTCCCGTTGGCAACGTAATAAGTATCTGCGGTGGGGTGGAATCGGGGCTAGTTTTGTCGATAGTAACCGGATAGTTCTTAATGCTCGTATTACCAAAGCCGTCATAGGCCACCACTGAGTAGGTGTACGACCCGTTCGGAAATCCTCGAATGGTTGTGGCCGGTATGGTGACGTTTGCTGTGTAGCTATCGGGGCAATTGGCTGCACACATTGGGTCTGGTGCTTGCCCAAGCTTCGAACTCCCAAGGTAGAACTCTATTTTCACAACTTTGGTGTTGTTCGTGGCTGTGGGGTGGACGTCTGTGGCTGTAGCGGAAACCACAATGCTGGCGCTGCCATTCCAGGTGGTTGACGGCGCCGAAGCGGTAATTATTGGCGGTTCGCTGTCGGCAGGGGGGTTGGTGAGCGTCAGCTGCAAATTTGGAGCAGCCTGGCTGTTGCCGGCCTTGTCAAAGGCGGTGACGGTGACGTCGTAATCGGGCGGACTGTTGAGCGCTAGGCGCGAACTCCAGGTCCAGCGGTACTTGCCATCTTTGTCTGGTGCGCCAATGGAGGTTGAGGCCACGATAGTAGTACCGCGCTTTATCTGCACGTCAACCCGCTGCATGCCGCTGCCACCGGTTTCGTCACTGGCGGTTATGACGAATGGCACTGCCCCAGACACTGTGTCATTATTCACGGGCGAATCGATGGTTACAGGCGTTGGAGCCGTCGTGTCTGCGGCACTGGGCAACCGCCAGTCGCTCATCTGACCAAAGTTCGACGCGTTGACGCCAAAGTTGAAGCCCAAGCAAGAATTCACAGGTGCAGGAGGCAAAGTAGTAGGACAGATACTTGTCGCCGGACTGGGGAAGCTAATGAGAGTCGTGTCATGATTTTGGATGTTCGCACTGCCTGTGCCGTACAGCTGCACGCTGGGTGGGACGAGCGGCGGGTTGCCGGGGACGTACTTATAGGCGAATCCGTGCGACTCGGGCGGGTCAGCGCTGTCGCTGGGGAACTGCATAACTTTGCTCACCTGATTCCAGCACGACCCCTGGTCAAACCCAGTGCCGCAGAGGGTTGACGATGGTTTCCACAGCACTTCGGGATCTTGCGGCATGGTAATGCCCAGCGTACTGCCCAAAGACTGCCAAGATGGCCAGGCGGAGAACGACATATTCTTAATGTACGATCCGGTGTCCAACGTAGGATTTGCTTTTTTCACTTGATAGTAGTCCGCCAGGCCGAAGACCAGCTCCTGCATGGCGTGAATGCGCTTTAGGTCGGCGCGCAGGTTGGTGAGCAGCGGCAAGGGCAGAGGGGTGGGTATAATTTCGTTGAACTTGAGGTTCTTGAGCACCTGATCAAAAATGCTTTGGGTCTCTGAACTTGCCTTATCGTTATACGAAATCACGTATACGTTGGGGTACGAATTCCCACTAGCAGCGAGGTAATTATCAGCCACGACGTACACGGTACGGCCTTCGCGCAAGGCCGGGTAGCCATCCACCTCCAAGGTCGTGCCCGTGCTCTCTTTCCCGAATCGTTGCTTGTACCAGCGCTTGGGCGAGAGATCGGTGGTGTAGCCTTCTGGGGTGCTGCCGAATATGCGAATGCCAATCGAATCGCCCGTCGGGTTGTTATCCTTGTCTTTCACTAACATGAAATACTCCTTGGTCAAGTTTGGCTCGCCAGGGAGGGAGGGCGACTGCACCGGGTCACTCAAGCTCACACCTTGCAGGTTATCGGCACAGAAGCCGAAGGTGAAATTGTGTGATTGATTAGTCGGCAGGTCCGTGCGGACGGGATCGCGGAACGGGAAAGAACCAGCAGCCGGCCATGGTTTGGCGCAGAGGAAGGACTGGACATTTATTGACGCCGTACCCGTTCCCGAACCGCCGGTTCCAACGACACTAACGTTCAGCTGCTCACTGCCACTAGGAACGTTCAAACTCTGTGAGCAGTACACACTACTGGTAGCGTTGCCCGGGCATATCGACCCTGTCGCACCTTGCGTGTACACGTTGCTCGGATTGCCTGATCCGCCGCTATCACCTTGCGTCCACACCCACGGAGCCTGCAGACCTATTGACCGATTGTTGATGTCGTAAGCCGCAACCGTATACTGGTGCTGGTTTCCGGCAGGACCAGCAGGCAGTGGTATAGCTGGTTGCACATCATCAGTACAGCTATCTCCACTGCAGGTGAAGATATCACTCGCGGGCTGAATTTCGACGCGGGCAATTTTGCAAAGGGTTGAAGAATCATTCACCGTGTACACGCTGCTGGGTACCGGCCAGGTAAAGTTAGCATCGAGCAGGCGTCCGGTTGCCGACGTTACGCCACCCTTGCCACCCTGCACGAATATTCGGTACGTCGCATTGGGCAGCGGACTGTTGGGCGTGAGGACAATCGAGTTTGTCCCCACCGGTGCGGGCAGCACGTACAGAACATCCAAGCGAGCAGGAATTGCGACGCCGGGGTTTGCCGTATCGTAGAGGTACGCCGTGCTGCTGTTCAGGGTGCTGGTTTGCATGAGTTCCGTGAAGTCGACGCGGAAGGTCGAGTTCCGGCACGTCAGGGTGCCCGCTGCCGGGGATGCAGACGCAATGAGCCCGTAGCAGGTAGAGGTGGCTTTGCAGGTCCCATTGGGGCTGCCCGTGCAGCAGCCGGTGCTGCACTCGCTGTTCTGGGTGCAGCTGATGGCGAAATCTACGGGTGTAGCGATGCAATAGTTACTTGGATCGGTAACGGGTTTCACGCCAATGGTGGTCTGCGCGGCAGAAGGGGGTGGCGTTGGAATGCCAGTATCCAAAGGTACGTGCGAGGTGGCACTATTCGCTGAAGGAACCGACGTACTCGTTCCTGCAAGCGGGAGCGCGCCCGAGGTCCCGCCAGCTTGGGTGTAGAAGGCTTCGCTATTGCCAGTGGTTGTATCGAACCTGCCACCGTTATAGGTGATTTGGTTGCCCACCCGACCGGCGGGCGGCGTGACGCCGCAGAGGATTGGCACGCCCCCATCGGGGACGCTCGTCGTCATACCAGCTAGATTCGTGTCACACCGCGCCACAACGTTGAATGTCCCAATGTTCGAGCTCTGCAACGTATTCCCAGCGATCACGCTAACATCAAAGGCGCCAGGGCTGGCACCCACCGGCGCAGCCTGAATGCGAATTTCATCATTGGTCCAGTTAGCGGGGCAAATGTTAATCCCGTTGTGTGCTATGCCGTCAGCACCGGTGAACGTCACATTGCCACTCCCCTTGGCGGCGCCGAAGAAACAACCACGGACGATAACAAGGTTGCCTTTGGGTCCCGAAACGTTGGAGCCAATTTGCGTTCCGGATTGGAGTTCGCGAATCCAGGGTCGGCATTCGTGGGTTGGGATGTTGCAGGAAGAGCCAGTGCAGTAGTACGTATTGCCATCATTCTGCTTGCCTCGGCAATCGGCGTCGGTGTCGCAGTAGTTACGCTGAACGATGAGGTTGCCTGTTCCGGATTTGCCGCTGAATGAAGCTTGAATTTTCGCTGTACCATTCGCAGAACCAGCCTGCACGGTAGCCAAGACCTTATTTGCCGCTGGGGTTGCAGTAATTGGATCGGTGTACGGAACGCCCAGTGGTACAACGAGCGCAGGGTTCTCGATGACGCTCCAGCTGAATGCCCCGGGAATATTCGTGAGGATAGCGCAATTCGCTTTCGCAGGGACAGCCTCGAATTGGCCTTGCTGCGTGGTGTAGAGCGGCCCAATCTGCCACGGGTTCACCACGACTGCATCAAGGTCGCAGTCACCGCCACTCGGCCGAACACGGAACTTCCAGGTGTAGGGTACGGGCATGGCAACGCCTGCATCGCTCTGCACGCCGGAGGTTATTGTTGCCTTGTACCAGTACCCATCTTCGAGCACGACGTTGGGTATGAACCGCACGGCAGTTGGGTTGACTGCAGGGATTGGCAACCGCACGCCATTGACCGTAGTAGTGCACGCGGCATCGCTGAAGACATCATTTTGGTTGCACCGTTGCACCACCATGTTCGCCACCGGGGTGAGGGTTGCAGGGTCCATAACCTGTGTGAACCGGGCTTCTAGACTGATGTTCCTGCACACCCCAGTGCTCTCGGGGTAGACGTTTGGCGAGGGCATGATAGGCGGAGCATTGCCGACATTGCAAGACGCATCCTGTACCACCTGGGGGGGTGGGTCTTTCGGTATGGTGTACGTAATGTGGTTTGATGCCCGCCCATCAACGGTCACGAAGAAGTTGTAGGAACCATTCGGCAATGCGCCGCTCGGACGAGCGACGAGGTGCTGCTCATCGAACGGTGCTTCGGCGCTCCCGTCAAGGTTGCTATACCGTACATCGACGACCCCGAGGTTCGTCCCAAACCCATCACCGAGCACTTCCATAGGCGCCACAGGATCGTTCGAACCGAACACGGAAACATACGGTAAGGGTGAGCCTACCGCGCGGACGCCACAGAGGTTGGGACCGTCAACATTCTTGTAGTCGAACCGGCTGGTGTTACTAATGTTCGTTACGTTCGCGCATGCGGCATCCCCTTTGCCACAGACCTGGATGTGGGTTTGGGTATTCTCGGCAAAGCCTTCGGGTACCTGCACGATGATGAGGGATTTCGACCAGTTATTCGGTTGGCAGCTCGGCGCTGAAGCATCGACGCTCACCGTACCGTCGCTATTCCGGAACCGGACGGTACCGCTGTCGCCAAAGTTATCGCCCTCAATCGTGACGAACCTACCCGCCTTGCCTTCCCGCGGGTAAATACCACTAATGTGCGGGCTCTGGATATCGGTCGTGGCCGTGGAGAGCGGGCTCTCCTGCGTACCTTTGATGACGACGACACCACCATCGATGGCACCGGTCGGGCTAAACTGGTTCGAACCCGTCGGAACAATTGTCTGAATTTGATTACTCCCCGACGTGCGGATGCACGCGGGTGAACCGCTCTGCTCGGCGAGGTTATTATTCGCGAAGCACTGACTAAAACTCCCGCTGTTCTCGGTTGCAAGGATGTTCCCGCTGAAACGCACCTGCTTCCCTGCAGCAAGCCCGAAGTTCGTACCAGTTATGATAACGCGGTTCTGATTCGTGGGGTTCCCGTGCAACGATGGGGTCGTGATAGCAGTGACGATTGGCGTGCAGTCAACAGTATCCGTATCGGCAGTCGTGAAGTCGAAGCGGTAGTCGTCTGCAGGCGTGCCTTGCGTGGGCATGCCGCTCTGTGTGCACTGACCCAAGCCGTTCCCACAATCCAGCGCATTCGAACAGGTATCGCGGTAGCCCTTGGTATCATCCGCCCCGTTCTCGGCGCTCAACGTTACCCGGTACGTTACGTTCTTCACGAGCGGCTGATTGAGTGTGACCTGTATCATGTCCGACCGGGGCATGTCGATGCGGGCAATCCCGACGGTTGTCGGCTGGCCATCGATGCGGGTAATTGCCATGTTCGCCGGGTTCATGGCTGACGGTGGGTACATGCCTTCGGTGAACTGCACCTCGATGACGGGTGAGAGGCACTGGATAGTTTCGCCATTCGCCGGATCGGTCATGGCATTGCACGTCTCTGCCCCACCGCACTGTGCGTCCGTCTGGCAGCGGAGCGGTCGGCAGAAGTTCCCAGTACCGCAATCGGTATCGGTCGTACAGCGCGTTGCTGTGTTATTGGAACAGCGGTGCTGCGAGCAGATTTGCAAGACGCCCGGCGGATCCTCGTCATTCTCCGTACCGGTCTGGAACGTCCAACCATCGGGTGGAATTGGTCGGACGGCTGCCGGATTCCCCGGTGCCACGCTATGCACCTGGCTCACATCCACGTAGTACTTCGAATTCGGCATGTAGTCCTCTGGTGGATTCAGGGAGGCGACGTTATTCGGGAAGTTAGGAACACCATTCACTCTCACAGGATCAGCACAATTCGGCCCAGAGCCGCTATCGTTGCATCGGTAGACGGCAAAGTCAGATCCAGAATCGAGAATGTCATTCTCGTATGGCGGGTTTGGTTCTGTCTGGATGAGCCCTCCAAATCCGGCTGAAACTGCCTGGCAGAGCTTCACATTCGTCGCTTCGTGGACCGGGTCTCCCCATACTGCGTAGTATTCCGTGGATCCTGGATCAATGCAGGTTAGATCGTTGTACAGGACGCCAACACCGTCCCCTACAGGCGCAACGTCATCACAGAGTAAGCAGGGACCATACGATCCCGGCTCACCTCCGGGTACGCACTGCCCAGCTGACGCCGAACCACCAGTCGCCCCGGTAATGAACCTCTGAATAAACAGGACGATTGCCCAGGACACCAGGATGATGACCAAGCCAATTGCTCCGTTGATGAGTGTGCGCTTCGCCTTCTCGATTTGCTTCTCGTCGCCGCGCGAGGTGAGCCACAAAAAGCCGCCATAGAGCATGACCATGACCGCGACGAGGCCGAGGAGGCCCAGCGCCCACTTGATGACGTTGACGATGGTCTGCTTTAGGTCGGCATTCCCCAACCCTAAAGTGCCACCTACATTCTCGATGGTAACGGCCTGGGCATAGTGCCCCACGGCCAAAAAGGCGAGGACAATGAGGATGAAGCTACCCAGACCAAGGGTGAATGGGCGCCACGAACGTTGAGGTGAATGTTGCATGCTGCGAAGCCGACAAGCTTACGTGCAGAACGCCCCGAATTGACGGGGTTTTAGGGTGAAAGTATTTTTTTGACGAGCGCTTGAATGGTTTTACCGTCGGCGCGGGTGCCAACTTTGGCCATAACCGAGCCCATGACTTTTCCGAAGTCGGCCGGCCCCTTGGCGCCAACCGCTGCAATCTGTGTGGTAATTATATCGCTAATCTCTGCTTCGGAAAGGCCTTTGGGCAAGTACACCTGCAGCATAGCAATCGCGGCATCATCGGCGTCGGCTAAATCCTTGCGGCCGCCGGTGCGGAACTGCGCCGCCGCATCGGTTCGGCGCTTCACATCCGAGGCAATGAGCTTCTCCACATCGGCGTCTACGAGGTCTGACTGCTTGGCAATCCGCGCGTTTTGTAGACTACTCTTCAGGAAGCGCAGCACTTCGACGCGCGAAGCCTCGCGGCCTTTGAGGGCAGCGAGGAGATCGGCTTCAATACGCTCGGCGAGGGTCATTTGAATTTGACGTTCAAGAGTTTCGCGAGGCTACGTGTGCGGCCGCGACCTTTGGTCTTCGCCATGAGGTCGTCGAGCTTGCCAATTTTTCGTAAGTACTCTTTCTTCTCCGAGATCTTCGAGCGGCGGATAGCTTTATCCTTCACTTTTCTGTCATTCGGAGCAGATAAGAAGTACTGGTCTTTCTTGGTGCGCAGGAGTACGCCGCTCTGCTGGACACGGCGATTGAACCGTCGGATGAGGCTTTCCGAAGACTCGTTATCTTTCTTTTTTACTTCAACCACTTGGGGGACACCTCCTTAAAAGTTATGAGATTGATGAAATGACTATGACACGAGAAACAGAAAAACGCAAGGACGAGACAACAGAGAACCAAGAACAAAAAACGGAGGAACCAGATGTTTGGTTTTTAGTTCTACGTTCTTAGTTCTGGGTTACCCCCCCCACCCAAAATATGCACGTGCAGGTGTGGGACTTCTTGGCCGCCTTCTGAGCCAGTGTTTATGGCAATGCGGAAGCCACGTTCTTTCAGACCCACAGCTGCCGCGACATCACCCACGTGCAGCATGAGCTTACCCAGCATGCCCTCGTCTGCTGGCGTGGCATGGACGAGGCTCTCCACGTGCTGTCGCGGGATGAGCAGCACGTGTACTGGCGCTTTGGGGTGAATATCGTTGAAGGCGAGGAAGTCTGCGTCTTCCCACACTATCGTGGCAGGAATCTCTTTGCGGGCAATTTGGCAGAAGAGACAGGCCATTCCCCTACTCCTGGATATCCGCAACGACGTCCCCGTTCACCAGCTGCTTCTCGCCGTTGGTCTTCTGTACACGCTTCTTCACCTCACCCACGGCTTTACCAAAGTCGACCACTTCCTGAATACCACTCTCCATATCGCGGATGAGGATAGTGCCATCAACGAGCTCCTTCTGCCCCAGAATGAGCGTGAAAGGCGCACGCAGACGGTTCGCCGACTCTAATTGGGCTTTAATACTGGTCTTGGAGAAAGTCGCAGCGGCACGAATGCCCAACGACCGGAGCTCGCGGAAGAGCTTGATGGACTTCTTGCGGGCGGCGTCGCCGAGCTGGGCAATGAACACGTCAGGCCGCAGCGGGGCAGGCGGTTGGACACCGCGAGCTTTCAGCTGCATGATGGTGCGCTCGAGTCCGCCGGCAAAGCCAATGGCAGGTGTGGGTCGGCCACCGAAAAGCTCGACGAGGCCGTCGTAGCGGCCCCCACCGCCGAGGGCGCTCTGCTGCTTCTCGACACCGATGTCGTCGGCAATGGTGTACTCGAACGCGGTGTGGGTGTAGTAGTCCAGGCCACGGACGATGCGGGGGTTGAGGTCGTACGGCACATCCATGTCATCCAGGTGCTCCAGCACTTTCACGAAGTGCTCCTTGGCCGGCTCAGAGAGGTGGTCGAGAAACGGCGGCGCGTCCTGGGCCAGCAGCTGGCAGTCGGGCTCTTTGCAGTCCAGGATGCGCATGGGGTTCTTCACCAGGCGCTTCTTGCACTCTTCGCACAGGCGCATGCGGCGCGGCTTGAAGTAGTCGACGAGCACTTTGAGGTACGCAGTACGGGAAGCGGCATCACCGACGGAATTCACTTGGACGCGCACGGGGATGCCGAGCTCTTGGTAGATCGTGGCGCCAATGGCAATAACTTCGGCATCCACGACCGGGTGGCCATCGCCGAGAATCTCGAAGCCGAACTGCCAGAACTGACGGTAGCGCCCGCTCTGGGGCCGGTCGTAGCGGAACATAGAGCTAATGTAGAACAGCTTGATCGGCTGCGGCATAGCCATCATGCCGTGCTCCAGGTAGGCGCGCACCACGCCGGCGGTGCCTTCTGGCCGGAGCGCCACAGCATCGCCGCCCCGGTCGGTGAAGGCGAACATCTCCTTCTCCACAATGTCCGAATCCTTGCCCACGCTGCGGACGAACATAGCATTCTCCTCGACGACTGGGGTTTCCAACCGCTCGAAGCCGAACTCCCGGGCCACACTTATGACCTTATCAATGACGAGGTTCCACCACGGCCAATCCACGGGCAGAATATCTTTCATACCACGGACGAGCATAGGGGTCTTCCCCTTCTTCGGAACGAACGGTGCTTCGGGTAGGGGGTTTTTCTTGGGTAGCATAGGCCTTAGGGGGTTTGAAGAGTTGAGTAAGCTGGAGCAGAGAAACGCATGAGGCGGGAAAATGGAAAGGCCCGAAACCACGTGCGGCCAACAACGTACGAACGGTTCACCGGGCCGAATATTCGGGAATCCAGGCTGGCTGCACGATTATCACCCATCAGAAAGTACTCCGTTGCACCAAGCGTCAGGTTGACTGAGCCAGTCGTCTGCACGGCTGGATTTAGGTACGCTGACTCGTTGAGTTGCTGCCCATTAATCCAGACGACCGATTCCTTAACCTCCACCGCTTCCCCGGGCAAGCCAATAACCCGCTTTATGAAGTACTGACTGGTGTCGTTGGGGTAACGGAACACGACAACTTCACCTCGAACCGGTTCATTGAAACGGTAGGTGAGTTCGTCGATGATGAGATACTCATGGTCTTCGTAACTAGGCTCCATGGATGCACCCTTCACGTAGAAAGGCTGGAACAGAAAGTGTTTGACGACAACGACAATGGCGAGTGCCATAGCCACGACTTTCACAACTTCCCAGAGCATCATCCAGCCGGCATTGAGCTTGAATTTCTTCGGATCGATTGGCATGTGCAAAGGGTAAAGGGGGAAGGGAAGAGTAAAACGTAATTTGAGATATGGTGGGCATGCCTGGATTTGCCCGGCGAAGCCGGGTCCGGCTCTGCCGGAAACCTTCGACCTCGCCGACCTGCCCCGCACACAGCGGGCGCAGATGGATGGTGGGCGCGATAGGATTTGAACCTATGACCTTACGGATGTGAACCGTACGCTCTAACCAACTGAGCTACGCGCCCGCAGTGGTGCGGGGTGTGAACGAGTAAACTTGAAAGGAAAATTTCGCGCTCTATCCGGGGTGCTTCCGATGGGTCGCACCCGTCCCGCAGTAGCGGGACCCAACTGCCCGGCGAAGCCGGGTCCGGCTCTGCCGGAAGCTACATACCCAGGGACGAATCGTCCAAGTTCGTCGTTGATGACGAAAACCCTAATAAAATCAAGCGAATGTGCAGAATTGTAGCACATTTGTAAGGGAAAGCAAGCGGGAACAAATGTTCGCCTCAGCGCTTGACGGAGGAGAAAAAAGTTGGTACCGTACACCTACTCTAGAATGTGGTATGGCTCATAAGGAACCTGCTGAAAAGGCAAAAGTACAACCCGTAACCCAAGCCCCACCGGACGCGAAAGCGAATGCCGGCGCTTTGCAGTCCAAAAAACACCACTTCCACTGGTGGCACACGATTATCGTCGTGGTGTCCGTCATCGCTGTGGTCACTATTGGTATGGGCGTGAAGCTCATCCAGGTGAGCGGCAAAGTGTTCGGCGGTACCACGGATGCATCACCACTCGACCAGCTGGGCCGGCTCATTGGCGCTGGCGATAGGCAGCTGAAGCAAGATGCCAACCACCGGACGAACATTCTCCTCGCTGGCTACGGCGGACCGGGTCACGACGGCGCGTACCTGGCGGACACCATTATCTTCGTGAGTATCGATAACACCACCAACGACATTGCCACCCTCTCCCTCCCGCGCGACCTGCTGGTGAACCTCCCTGGCTCTGGCTACCGAAAGATTAACAACGCGCTCGCCTTTGGCATGAGCGAGACAAACCCCCACGGCGGCGACTCAATGCTGACGAATGCAGTGCAAGAGGTCACCGGCCAGACGGTACACTACTTCGCAAAAATTGACTTCAATGGCTTCAAAAACGCAGTCGACGCAGTGGGTGGCGTCGAGATTACCGTCGACACCGCATTCGTCGACCTCGAGTACCCAGACAACAACTACGGCTACCAGACCATCACGTTCGACGCCGGGAAGCAGAAAATAGACGGCGCAAAGGCGCTGGAGTTCGTCCGCTCGCGCCATGGCACCAATGGTGAAGGGTCCGACTTCGCCCGCTCCAAACGCCAGCAGAAACTCCTCTTTGCCCTACGCGAGAAAGCACTCTCCTTGGGTACGCTCACAAACCCGAGTAAAGTGAGCGGGCTTCTGGATTCCCTCGGCAACCACGTGTTTACCACCTTCGAACTTTGGGAAGTCGCTCGGCTCGGCACCATCATGAAAGAGCTCACCCCAGAGAAAGTGGTTACCCGCGTACTCGAGACGACGTCGGATAACCTCGTCGTCGTTGGTACCGGCCAGGACAACGCGTACGTCATCCAGCCGCGTATGGGCTTGGGCAACTGGACCGAAGTCCACGACCTGGCGGCCAATATATTCCAGCTCAACATTGTGCAACGCGAAGCCGCAACCATCCAGGTCATAAACGCGACGACGAAAACGGGATTCGCCGAGAGCGTGGGCCACACCTTGCGTGGCTTCGGCTTCGATGTGCAGACCGTCGCCTCGCCGAAAGGCCTCGACGCAATCGTCACAACAGTCGTCGACCTCTCGGGCGGTAAGGCACCGCAGACCGTGGCGAGTTTGCAGCAGCGGTACAACGCCCCTGTGCTGACATCCCTGCCCACCAACCTCACGCTCACGCCCGGCAAGACAATCGTCAACAGTAACGCGAACGGCAACAAGAACGTGAATGCCGCAGTCCCACCCAAGGTCATTCTCATCCTCGGCACAGACGCACTCGCAACCGTGACTGACGCAAACCGTACGGTGAACCAGCCATAGCGTCTCACCCCCAACCTGTATGCCACAACCTGCTGTCCTCCTCCTCGGACGTACGAACGTCGGAAAATCCTCGCTCTTCAACCGCCTCACGGGCGGCCGCTTCGCGATTGCAGATGAAACGCCACATACCACGCGCGACCTCCACCGACACGACCTGCAGTGGGCAGCTGCGCGCTTCACGCTCGTGGATAGTGGCGGCTTCGATATTCACAATCCCGATGAACTCCACACTGGTGTTTTACGTCATGTGGACCGTGCACTCAAAGAAGCCGCGGCCGTCGTGCTGGTAGCAGAATACCCACTTGGGCTGCGGCAGGAGGAAAAGCGCTACCTGAAAATGCTGCTGGCGCAGAAGAAGCCGGTTGTCATTGCCGTGAATAAGGTGGACCACCCAGACACCCGCCGTGACGCCAGCGCCTTGAAACCCTACCTGTTCAACGGGGTGAGAACCGTTGCCGTCTCCGCGAAGAACGGTGGTGGCTCGGGCGACCTGCTGGATGCAGTTGCCAAGGCCGTGGGCACGAAGACGAAAGAAACGTTCCAACCTCGGCGCACCCGCATCGTCCTCATCGGCCGCACGAATGTGGGCAAATCTGCGCTCACGAACGCAATCCTCCGTGATGAGGTGCGCGTCGTCTCGAGCCAACCGCACACTACCCGCGACGCCGAGAGCTTCGACTGTACCTTCGACGAGCGGCTGCTGACCTTGGTGGACACCGCGGGCGTGCGAGCGCACGGCAAAACTGGCTCGCGCGTAGAAGCCCTTAGCTTGCGCCACACTATGGACGCGCTCGATCAAGCGGACGTCGCCGTGCTCGTGTACAGCATCCCCGACGGCTTCGGCGTGGTAGAGAAGACGCTAGCTGGAAAGGTTTCGGAGATGGGTCGCGGACTCATCATCGTCGGCAACAAGTGGGACCAGTACCCCGAGAAATCACCCACCTCTATCTTGAAAGTCGAAAAGTACATGCGCCGCACGCTCCCCTACGTCGCGTGGGCGCCTTACCTCGTCACCGCCGCGCCGACGAAACTGCACGTCCACCGCATCCTGCAGACCGCAATTGCCATTACCGTCGAGCGCGAACGCGTCATCTCCCAGCCCGAACTAGATGCCCTACGTCGCAGCGCGCTCCGGATCGCTCCGGGGGTGAAGCACCAAGCGAAGGTGATTAGTCACTTGGAACAGACCGGCGTGCTCCCGCCGACCTTCACCATGCGCACCAGCCGACGCCAAGCCTTGCACTCTACGTACACGCGGGTCGTCGAAAAAGCCATCCGCACGAAATTCTCTTTCACCGGCACGCCCATCCGCGTCCGCGTGGAGCAACCATTTGCAAAATCTATATGAGCATGGTTCTCATTGCGGGTTTGGGGAATCCGGAAGAAAAACATGCAGGCAACCGGCACAACCTTGGTTTCATGGTGCTGGATGCGCTCGTGAAAGCCTGGCAACTCCCAGCCTTCACCGAGAACCGAAGCCTAGGCGGTCTACTCACTGCCAAAGCGCAAGAGCCGAAAGCGTGGATCCTAAAGCCCATGACCTACATGAACGAATCGGGCGAGGCAATCCGCGACGTCAGCCGGTTCTACGGCATCCGTCCAGAAAATATCTGGGTGGTGCACGACGATCTCGACATCCCATTTGGGACGCTCAAAATCCAGTACGACATTTCTGCGGGTGGCCACAATGGCATTCGCTCAATCATCAACCACTTGCAGACCCAGAAGTTCTGGCGCTTCCGCTTCGGCATTAGCCGCCCGCACGCCATGGACGCCAACAACGATGGCCGCGTCGACTCCCGCGAGTGGGCAATTGCCAAGTACGACTCCGCCGAATTCGTCCTCTCGGACTTCGACCAGATGCAAGCCGCACAACTCCCCGCGCTCCTGCAGCGCACCATCGACGCACTCACCGTCGCGCTCACCCAAACCCCCGACAAATCCGCGAATCAATTCAACGGTACGTCCGCAATCGAAAACACCCCTACTCCTGAAAAGGTGTAGAGATGTAATGCCGGCTCACTGGTACCCCCCGTCCACACGCAGAGCATCATCGGAAACCGAGATACTTCGCTTGAGCAACCACAAAGTAATAGGAGGGGTAACCTCGTGATCGCCTGTGGACGCGGGATATCAACGAACCGAAACAGAAATTCTTAAAGAAGAATTAACCTAGCACTGAGCCCTCTCGCTGTCAAGGCCATTCTCATGGCTAGACCATTCACGTTTCTCAAATGTCGACAACGCCAGCGCCACTCCATATTTCCCTCCCGACTGCCGTCCGTTCCGCCCTCATCGCGGGCAAGCGCGTGCAGTCTGCTGGCGTACCCGAGATAAGTGCCCAGGTTGCGCTCATCGGCGAAGCCCTGGCCACCGCCCCCCGGTCATCCCTGGTTTGGATGGTTGAAGATGAAGACCACCAGCGCCGCGTCGTGGCTGCCCTGCACGCGCTCCGCATTGCTGCCGACCGGCACGTTTCAACGGAGCTCACCCCGCCCGTCCTGGCGTCGCTCCTGACGAGCCAACCGCTCGCCTTGGTCATTACCGCGCGCGCTATTCTCACTCCCCTACCCGAAATTTCCCACTTCCGCGATGGCATCCTCCACCTGCGGCCAGGCACGACCTTCTCAACCACTGATCTCTCCCGCCACTTGGTGGAGCATGGCTACATAGCTGAATCTATGGTCTCGGGGCCTGGCGAGTTCGCACGCCGCGGTGGGGTAATGGATATCTTCCCGGTCGGGGCGCAAACGCCAGTGCGCGTGGAATTCGATGACCGCACGATTGCCAGCCTGCACCTGGTGGACCACGCGAACAAAGCCGGCGCGATTGTGCAGCACGTCATTGTGCCGCCGGCGCGCATGCCCGCCCGCAACGACGAGACCACATTGCAGAACTACCTCACGCGACAGCAGACCCTCGTCGTCCTCACCGATGTGGACGATGCGACGAACGATGACGACCGCGCGGCGGTTGGCCTGCTCCACAACTTCCCAACTTTTGCGCTCCGCACCTTCGGCGGGAACGCCGATGCGGATATTGACATAGACGTCCGTCCCGCGCCACTGTACGCCGGCCAGTACGCCCGCTTCGTTACCGATGCCAAAACCTGGGCCAAGCAGAAGACGCGACGGACCATTATCCTCACCAGCCGCCTGCCGCAGCTGCAGGCTCTCGCCAAGGAACATGACCTGACGCTCCCCGAGTGCTGGCCCGTGGAACCCAACCAACCGCTCGCGGGCTTCCGCTCCGAAAAGATCAAACTCCTGGTGCTCACGGACCGCGAAATTTTCCCCCGCGATGCCCCCAGCGTCCGCTCCCGCAGCCTCGACACGTCTTTCCTCGCCGAGCTGAAAATGGGTGACTATGCCGTGCACCTGGACCACGGCATTGGCATCTTCCGCGGCATGCGCACCGATGTGGTGAGCGGCGTGGCCAAAGAGTACTTCCTCATCGAGTACGCCGAGAAAGACCGGCTCTCCGTACCGGTGGAACTCGCTGAGAAGCTCTCTAAGTACATTGGCGTGAGTCACCCTCCGCTCCACCGCTTGCACGGCAGCAACTGGTACCAGGTGACACGGAAAGTACGCGAAGATACCCGTCAACTCGCCAAGGATTTGGTGAAGCTCTACGCCGCGCGCGAGCTCATTCGTGTTCGGCCTATGGGTCCACTCGCCGAAGAGGAAAAAAATCTCGCCGATGCGTTCCCCTACGACGAGACGCCCGACCAGCTCCGCGCCATTGAGGAAGTCTTCGCTGACCTCCAGGGTGACCGGCCCATGGACCGCCTGGTCTGCGGCGACGTGGGGTTCGGAAAAACCGAGGTGGCAATCCGCGCGGCATTCAAAGCGGTGACGAATGGCTACCAAGTAGCCGTGCTCGCGCCGACGACCATTCTGGTCCAGCAGCACTACGATACGTTCGTGAAGCGCTTGAAAGGAACCAAGGCGCGCATCGGACTCCTCTCCCGTTTCGAATCCTCTGCCGAACAAGATGAAACCATCCGGCTCATTGGCCTCAATGAGGTGAACATTGTCATCGGCACGCACCGACTGCTCTCGTCGGACGTACGCTTCCCCAACCTCGGCCTCATCATCATCGACGAGGAGCAACGCTTCGGCGTGAGCCAGAAGGAACGCCTGAAGCAGTTCCGTCTGCAGGCGCACGTGCTCACCATGAGCGCCACGCCAATTCCCCGCACGCTCAATTTCGTGCTCTCCAACCTGCGCGACGTGAGCATGATCGAAACGCCGCCCGAAGGTCGCCAGCCAATCGAGACGACCATTGCCCCGTTCTCGAACGACCTCATTCGCGAAGCCTTGGATCGCGAGTTCGCCCGCCAAGGCCAAGCCTACTACCTCTACAACAACGTGGAGACTATTCACGAGAAGGCGGCCGAACTGCAAGAGCTCTTCCCGAAGGCGCGCATCGGCGTGGCGCACGGCCAGCTGCCCGAAGGTAACCTCGCCGACGTCATGCACAAATTCGATGCACAAGAACTGGACGTATTGGTCTGCTCGACGATTATCGAAAATGGCTTAGACTTGCCCAACGTGAATACGCTCATCGTGGACCAGGCGCCGAAGTTCGGCCTGTCGCAACTCTACCAGCTGCGTGGGCGCATCGGCCGCGGCAACCGCCAAGCGTACGCGTACTTCCTCTTCCACAGCCAGAAGCTCACCGGTGACGCCAAGCAGCGCCTGGTCGGCCTGGAAGAAGCGAAAGCGCTGGGCTCGGGCATGCAGGTGGCCTTGCGCGATTTGGAAATCCGTGGCACGGGCAACATTTTAGGCAACCAGCAGCACGGCCACGTCGCCGCCCTCGGCTTAGGCCTGTACACGCGCTTACTCGCTCAGGAAATTACTGAGCTGAAAACCGGCGCCGCACTCCCCAGCATCCACGACGTCACCATCGACTTGCCGCTCTCGGTCGGCATCCCGCAGGACTTCGAGCCAGACGAACGAAACCGCCTGCGCATCTACCAAGACTTGGCTAACATGAGTAGCGTGGGCGAGCTCTGGCACTACCACGACCAGCTCCTCAAAGATCGCGTCGCTCCCCCATCGCTCGAGTCGCTCTTTAAACTCCTAGAACTGAAGTTGTTAGCTCAACGAACGGACATAACAAATATCCAGCTGGTGCGCCTAGGACCCAACGAGCGGCTTATCTTGCGCTTCATCCGGACCATTGACGTCACGCGCCTAAAGCCGCTCTTCGACATTGCCGAGGGCTGGCAGCTGGCACCGGACCAATTGAAAATCGATAAATCCAATCTCGGCAAAGACTGGCTTACCACGTTGAAGAAAATAATTGCAACGTTTGAGAAACACGACACCGAACCCAAGGAAGAAAAACCAAAAAAAGAACGTAAAAAGAAAAAGGCATCCGATTAGGAATGCCTTCGAAAGAGATCTGTTTGCGCCACACGGGTTCGGGGCGCGAATTTTGGTGTGCCGCCACCGGTGATATGGAGCAACTCTGACTCCACCGGCAGACTCCGGAAGGAGAAGAATTGATACGCCTGTGCCTCGGAGTAGGCGTACGTCGTTGCTATACTCTTCCCGTCCGACGTACAGAGATCAAATCGCTGCTTTGTTTTCTTCAAAGTAACCTCCTGTTTGGTTTTCTAACGAGGAAAGGTAGCAGAATACTGACCGGGTGTCAACCCGCCCGAGATACAACCCGAGATACAACCTCCCCTGCGCCGCGCTATTGCGCAGAAGTACTTGACGTAAGAACGTGAAGGAGTAAGGTCTAGGCACAAAATACGATCTTTCCCAATCAACATTTACCTGAGAGAGTGAGGCCACAGTGGAGAAACAAAGCCCTCGAAAACGGGCCCAAACGCGACGTCGAAAAGTCCGCGTCGCAATTATCGGCGTGGGCAACTGCGCTAAATCGCTGGTCGAGTGCGTAGAGTACTACCGAGATGCAAACCCGAATGAAACCGTTCCGGGCTTGATGCACGTCAACCTTGGCGGCTACCACGTGAGCGACATCGAGTTCTCGGCCGCAATCGATATCAACCGCACCAAGGTTGGGCTCGACCTCAGCGAAGCAATTCGCGCCAAACCGAACTGCGCGGTCGACATCTGCTCTGTCCCGAACGCTGGGTTTACCGTCCAGCGCGGGATGACCCACGATGGTATTGGCGAGTACCTCAAAACACTCGTCATCCCCGCCCCGGGCGATACGGTCGATATCGTACAGCTCCTCCGCGATACACACACTGATGTCGTGGTGAACTACCTCCCCGTGGGGTCGGAAGAAGCCACAAAGTGGTACGTCGAGCAGGTCTTGCAAGCGGGTTGCGCTTTCGTCAATTGCATCCCAGTGTTCATCGCCTCCCAGAAGTATTGGCACGACCGTTTCGCGAAAGCGGGCTTACCCGTCCTCGGCGATGACATCAAATCCCAAGTTGGCGCAACGATTCTCCACCGCGTCCTGACGAATCTCTTCCTCGCGCGTGGCATGAAGATGACCCGCACCTACCAGCTTAACACCGGTGGGAATACTGACTTCCTCAACATGCTGCAGCGCAGCAGGCTGGAGTCGAAGAAGATTTCCAAAACAAACGCGGTCGCGTCTCAGATCACCAACGCGGGGCTCACGATTGATCCGGACAACATCCACGTCGGACCGTCGGACTACGTCCCGTGGCAAGGTGACAACAAGGTATGCTTCCTGCGCATCGAAGGGCAGCACATCGGTGGCGCCCCCATGGAGCTGGAGTGCCGGCTCTCCGTGCAAGACTCGCCTAATTCGGCGGGTATTGTCATCGATGCCGTCCGCTGCGCGAAGTTAGCGCTCGATCGGAAACTCAAGGGCGCGATTACGGATCCGTCCTCGTACTTCTTCAAGTCGCCGCCGGTGCAGCCGACCGACGACCGAGCACGGCAGCTCGTCGATGCGTTCATAGCGAAGTATGGATGGTAGTAACAATCCTGGCCTAGAGTCATTCTCTAGGCCTTTTTTTATCCAAATGTGAATGTTCACATTTGCACAAGGTAAATCTATCGTGCTAGCCTTCCGGCCATCGACGTCATGACGTTAGAAAAAGTTCACTCTCACCTTACTATAGAAATCCGAAGCAATGATTACCGCTATCGGCAACCCTGTATACGACCACATCGTCACACCCAAAATCACCACGAGTGAGCGGGTGCTCTCGGGCTGCTCCACCAATGCGGTACTCGCACTGGCGAAGCTTGGAGAGCAAACGAGAATCATCGGCGCTATTGGCCCGGACTACAAGGCCACGTTCGAAGCGGATATGCAGCGCCGGGGCATTGCGAGTATTCTCACGCCCTCGGAACGGACGGGTGGCTTCGCTCTTCACTACTACGACGAATTTGGGAGCCGCACCCTCCGCCTCATTGATCGTGCAGCGGATATACCATCCCCGCAGCATGCCTGGTACGCAGACAGTGCGGCCGTGCTCATTGGGCCAATCCTTGGCGAAGTGAGCTTCGACGCTATCCGACAGATCCGCAAAGATTTCACAGGTCTCTTCTTCTGTGACCCACAGGGTTTACTCCGTGGGGCAGATCCAGAAGGGAACATTTTTCACGAGAAGCCTAAAGGAATCGAAGAGGTGCTCGCGTTATTCAACGTGGTAAAACCGAACGAGCTGGAAGCAGAAATTCTTACCGGGGTGAATTGCCGGCAAAATCCCCACCGCGCCGCAGAAATACTCCATAGCTGGGGCTGCAAAATAGTGTTCATTACCCTCGCTGAGCTTGGGGCTATAGTGTATGACGGCCGAGAAATGGTGCACGTTCCGCCCGTGGCACTCCCGAAAATCCAGGATATCCCAGCCTACCCTGTTAACCTCATGGACGCCACGGGTGCCGGTGATACGTCTATGGCGGGTTTCACTTTTGAATTCTTGCGCACCGGCGACATTACCCAGGCAGCGTGCTTTGCCGCGGCAACCAGCTCATATAAAATTGAGGGCTCTGGACCGAACTTCCCTATCGTCGAGCAACACGTGCGCAAACGTGCAGAAACGCTCATGGAAAAAGTTCGTGCTGGGTACCGATTCGTGCCGCAGCCGATAAAAGCTGCATGAGGATATATGTCTAACCAGGAAACACTCCCGAGCGTCGAGCGCATTGCCTGGGCCGCGTGGGCAAGCGTGCCGCAGGTTGGCGCAAAACGCATTGCGTTGCTACGTGAGTCTTTTGGCACTCTCTCGAAAGCCTGGGAGGCCAGCGATGCAGAAATTCGTCAGGCCCTACAAATGACCGGCAAGACATTTGACACAATACTCGAGGGCAGGCAAAAACTTGACCCGCAAAAAAACTGGGAACAACTGAAGGCTGCAAATATTCACGTCGTGACGGTAGTGGACGAAGACTACCCCGCGCTCTTGAAAGAAACGCACAACGCCCCGGCCGTGCTCTTCTACCGAGGTACACTCCCCCGCCCCAACGATACGCTCGTCGCGGTCGTCGGCACGCGGGTGGCCACTGCGTACGGCAAGACTGTTACGCCATTACTCGTCGAACCGCTGGTCAGAGCCGGCGTGGGTATTGTTTCAGGCATGGCCTTAGGGATAGACGGCCTGGCTCATGAAGCGACCCTGGCCGCAGGTGGCAAAACCTACGCGGTCGTTGGCACCGGCCTGGATCTTGTCTACCCGCCCCAGCATGCAAAACTCGCGGAACGTATAGTAGAAGAGGGCGGCGCCATTATCAGCGAATTCCCCCTCGGCATCCCGCCCTTGGCCCAGAACTTTCCGCAACGCAACCGCATTGTCTCTGGCATGTGCGCAGGCACGCTCGTCGTCGAGGCCGGTGAGAAATCTGGCGCGCTCCTCACCGCCAAACTAGCCCTGGATGAGAACCGCGAGGTGTTCTGCGTGCCAGGGAATATCACCCAGGAAACCAGCCGCGGCACGAACAAGTTTATCCGCCTGGGCGCGCAGCTCACAGCCGATGCGAATACCATACTCACTGCGCTCAATCTACTCCCCGATGACGCACAATCTGAAACGCGACCGCCGTACGCAGGCAGCACACCCGAGCAGAAAAATATTCTGCAGCATTTGCGCCGCGAACCCATTCATGTTGACGAACTGGCGAGCCTGTGCGATTGTGACCCAAGCGTGATCAATGCCACGCTCGTGGTCTTGGAATTGCAAGGGCACGTTCGCAATGTCGGCGGCATGCACTACGTAAAAACGTAGAACTAAGAACGAAAAAATTATATGGCGAAAGCACTCGTCATCGTCGAATCCCCCACCAAAGCCAAAACCATTAGCCGCTTCCTCGGCAAAGATTTTCAGGTTGAGGCATCTTTCGGGCATGTGCGCGACCTGCCCAAAAGCAAAATGGGCGTGGATGTGGAGCACAACTTCTTGCCCGAGTACGTCGTCGGTGATGATGATAAAGAGACAGTGACCAAGCTGAAGAAACTAGCGAAAGCCACGGGCAAAGTGTACTTCGCGACTGACGAAGACCGCGAAGGCGAGGCGATTTCGTGGCACCTTGCCGAAGTCCTAAAAATCCCAGACCAGGACGTGCAACGCATTGTCTTCCACGAAATTACCAAAGAAGCCATAAGCCACGCCCTGGCCAACCCGCGCCCCTTAGATATCAAGCGCGTGGATGCCCAGCAAGCCCGCCGCATTCTGGACCGCCTGGTGGGTTACGAGCTCTCCCCTTTCCTGTGGCGCAAAGTTAGGCGCGGGCTTTCGGCCGGACGAGTACAATCTGTGGCCGTGCGTTTAATCGTGGAGCGCGAACGAGAAATTCTAGCCTTTAAAAATCAAGAGTACTGGACTATCGAAGGCGTATTTGACACGGGCAAAGAGACGTTCGAGGCTAAGCTCCTTAAATTGGCGGGTAGCAGCTTAGATAAATTTGCCATTGGCAACCAGAAAACGGCGGACGAACTCCTAGCCAAACTTAAAGGCGCTGCCTACCACATTGGCGATGTGCAGCTCAAGACGACCAAGCGCTCGCCGGCCCCGCCATTTACCACGGCGACGCTGCAAATGGATGCCAACCGCCGCTTGAGCTTGTCCGCCAACCGCACCATGCGCCTGGCCCAGCAGCTCTACGAGGGCGTGCACCTGGGCGGCAAAGGCCAGACCGGTTTGATTACCTACATGCGCACGGACTCGTTGAACTTATCCGAAAAATTCATTCACGACGCCAAGGCGTACTTGGAAAAAACGTTTGGCAAAGACTACACCCTCCCCGCTGGCCGCACATTCAAAACCAGCAGCAAAGGCGCCCAAGAAGCACATGAAGCTATTCGTCCTACCGAAGCCAGTCATTCGCCAGAAAGTATTCGGGAACACCTCGACCCCGACCAATTGAAACTCTATGAGCTCATCTGGAACCGCGCCATGGCCTCGCAAATGCCCGAAGCGCAAATTGACCAGACCAGCGTGGATGTGAACGCGAATGTGGAACAAGCCATTTTCCGCGCCACTGGGGCAATTATCCGCTTCCCGGGCTTTTTGAAAGTCTATCCTGACGGTGCCAAAGAAAACCTCCTGCCGCCGCTCAAGGTTGGTGATACCGTGCAAGCCAACGAAGTGAAAGGCGTGCAGCACTTTACCGAGCCCCCGCCACGTTATTCAGATGCCAGTATAATTAAAGTTCTGGAAGAGCACGGCATTGGCCGCCCATCCACCTACGCCCCGACGATTACCACCGTCGTCGACCGCGGCTACGTGGAGCGGCTGGATCGCCGTTTGAAGCCTACCGAGGTTGCCTTTTTGGTTATTGACTTGCTGGTGAAGCACTTCCCCGAAATTGTGGATTACAAGTTCACGGCCAACATGGAGCAGCAGTTCGATGACATTGCCGAGGGTAAAACCAAGTGGCAGCCGGTGCTGAAGACCTTCTACGATAAGTTCCACACCAACCTGGTGGCCAAAGATGCCGAAATTTCGAAGAAAGACCTCACCGAAACCGCCACAGACGAAATCTGCGAGAAGTGCGGCAAGCCCATGATCAAGAAGTTTGGCCGCTTCGGCACGTTCTTGGCCTGCACCGGCTACCCAGATTGCAAGCACACCATTAACCTGGATAAAGCGGGCAACCATGCACCAATCCCCGAAGCGAAACCAATGGGGATCGATCCAATCTCTGGTTTGGGTGTCTTCTTAAAAACTGGTCGCTTTGGCACCTACGTTCAGCTTGGTGAGAAGAAAAAGGAAGAAGAAGTGGGTGGAAAAAAGAAACGCCGAAAAAAAGGCGATCCGGTAGCCGAGAAACTCAAATCTGCCTCGCTGCTTACGGGCATGGACGGGGCCACGCTCACACTCGAGCAAGCCCTACAACTCCTCTCGCTCCCCCGCGTCGTTGGTAAAACCGCAGCAGGCGAGGATATCCTGGCAGCAAATGGAAAATTCGGACCGTATATTAAAGCGGGTATCAACACGCGCAGCATCCCCGATGGCGAATCACCGCTGACCATAACGATAGAAAAATCTCTTGAGCTCTTGGCCCAGCCCAAGCAGGCCAGCCGCCGTTCGGGAGGCCGGACATTGAAAGAGCTTGGAGCACATCCTAAGACCGGCAAGAACGTGAAAGTCCTCGACGGAAAGTACGGCCCATACGTATCGGATGGCAAGACGCACGCATCCCTGCCCAAAGGCACGCCACCAGAATCTGTCACTATTGAACAGGCTGTGGAATTGATGGCCGAACGCGAAGGCAGACCAAAAAAACGGAAGCGCGGGAAGAAGTAAAGACACTCCATTTCATCCACTCTCAAGGTCTGCCGTAGGCATATCTAAGAGGGCATATTGACATTCTTTTGGGCTTGTGTTAAAATTTTTTGAACTTAGAGTCAAACATCTAACGCAACGGGTATGAGACTATACCCGTATGCACACC
>JBBTRK010000004.1:0-48297 GCA_038065235.1 Patescibacteria group bacterium | reverse complement strand
GAAATTTCCAACGATTTCGGTCGTTCTGCCATTTACGACAGTGATTGCTTCGTGCTCTTCAACGTGCTGCACATCCTGTGCCAGGCTGTTGCTTGCTTGCCGCTGGAACCGGGCGCGGAGTGCTTGGAACGGCTTTACCCATTGTGGCATGTACCCTCCTTGGTTGTTGGTTTTTAAATTCTGTGGATACCCAGAGTATACGATGACCGAAGCTCCCGTCAACCCGTCGCCCCCATGGTATACTGCTTGTATGGTAAATATTTGGTCAGCAGCAATTCTAAGCGTTGTTATCGTAAGCCTCATTTCCTTGGCTAGCGTGTTTACGTTTTTCATGAACGTAAATCGTTTACGCCAATTCTTGCTTTACATGGTCAGCTTCGCTGCTGGCGCAATGATTGGCGACGCTTTCCTTCATTTGCTCCCCGAGGCAATAGAGAAGGCATCGAATGTTCGAACTGTCTCGCTCGGTGTTCTTATTGGCATCGTGGTGTTCTTCATGCTAGAGAAGTTTCTCTTCTGGCGGCACTGCCACATGCCAACGACCGAGCAACACCCACACCCCGTTGGCCTCATGAATCTCATTAGTGATGGGGTGCATAATTTCCTAGATGGCGTAATTATCGCTGCAAGCTACCTCGTGAGCATTCCCCTGGGCATTGCGACAACGATTGCGGTCTTCCTCCATGAGATTCCGCAGGAGGTTGGTGATTTCGGTATTCTCTTGCACGCAGGGTATACCCGTAAGAAAGCACTCTTCTTCAATTTTCTTACTGCGTGTTTAGCAATTCTTGGAACGGTTGTAACACTCATTCTCGGTCAACGAATAGAAAATTTCGTCCAGTTTATTATCCCAATTACCTTGGGTGGTTTCATCTACATTGCTGCAGCAGACCTACTCCCAGAAATTCACGGCGAGGAGCATACAGGTCGATCGGTGCTGCAGTTCTTCTTCTTCATTTTTGGCATCATCATGATGGCGTTGCTCCTGCTCCTGGAGTAAATCGTCAATTTTGTTGCCTTGCATCTCTGCACTGATTTGGGTAGAGTCAACTAAGTAACGGGGTGTGGCGCAGTTGGTAGCGCGCGTCGTTCGGGACGACGAGGCCCCGGGTTCAAGTCCCGGCACCCCGACCAGCTCGTTGCTCGCGTCGACCTGCGCGTGAGCCGCTTTCGCGTCTCTCGCTCCGGCCTCAGCGAGCAGCCTCGCTTAGCCCCACGAATGCGTGCTCAGCACTTCGTGCTTGCGCGCCACATTCGTGGGGACCCCGTGGGGATATAAGGGCAGGAGCATCCTTGACCCAGTGCATAGGCATTGCTACCCTTGTGTTTATGCTGACAGATATCCCCAAAATCCCCAATCACGTTGGTTTTATTATGGATGGCAATCGCCGGTGGGCGAAGGAGCATAAGCTGCAAACCTTGGAAGGGCATCGTCGAGGATATGCGAACATGAAGCGCGTTTTGCAATGGTGCATTGATCGTGGTATCCACATGGTGACCGTCTATGCTTTTTCGACAGAGAATTGGAACCGCTCTAAGCAAGAAGTGAGTTATTTGATGCGTCTATTCTCTTTGGCTTTAAAGAAAGAATTACATGAGTTCCATAATAACAATGTCCGTCTGCAAGTTCTTGGGCGCATAGAAGGACTTCCTATTTTTTTACAGAAAGAGATTCATGAGGCGATGGAAAAAACAAAAAGTAATACTAAAGCAGTCTTGAACATGGCGATAAATTATGGCGGACGAACAGAAATTGTGGATGCAGTTAAAAAACTTATAATCAAGAAATTACGAGCAGACCAGGTTACTGAAGAGACGCTCAAGAGTTTTATGTACGCCGATGGTGTGGCCGATCCAGACCTTATTGTTCGTACCTCGGGTGTCCAGAGGATATCTAATTTTTTGTTGTGGGGAGCAGCGTACGCAGAGCTCTACTTCACGCCGAAGAAATGGCCGGAGTTTTCAGAGGCTGATCTCGACATTGCTCTTGAGGATTACGCCCAGCGGAAACGGAATTTTGGAGCATAGACCTACCAATTAGCGAACGAGCCAAGTGAGCTCGTTTTTGGTATACTTTAATTGCATGATATCTCACCCACTGCTTCAACCGAAACATGATTCGCCCAATACTCGGGTGGCGAACTATGCTCAGGGACTCGCGACCCGAGAACCTGCAATGCTTCAAGAAAACCCTTCAATGCATGAGAAGCGATGGGTTTGGGTACTGACAATCTATGGGTTAATTGCCGTGCTCGCGTTCATGCTCGTGCCGGTAGTGACCTTGACGTTTGGTGATACAACAACAAACTTCATTGAGAATGTTAAAGACTTGGTTAACTTTGGTGCTCCTACGCTCTTGCTTGTAGCAATCCTGGCCGGGGCGACTGGGTACTACGGGTATGCACGTATTGCCTGGTGGCTAAGCTTTGGGTTCTGGGTGAGCATCGTCGTCCTGGTTATTAACATCATGACCGGAGTGAACTGGCTGAATTTTGGCATCTTCTGGATTATCATTGGCACACTCGCAGGGTTATTCATTGGCAGTGCATTCGAGTTCATCAACGTGCTTCGTCACCACCGCGAACGTTTCCTCTTACTCCTCTTGGGTATTGGGATGCTCGCAACAGCCGCGGCACTGGTCGTCGCAATTCAGAATGGTACCCGGCCACCTGCAACGATCGTCTCTTTCAGCCAAGCGCAGTCGCAGCTTACATTTAAACTCTTTGAACCTAAGACTATTCCATCACGGTATGTGTACTTTGAGCCGAAGTATTTCGTACTCAATAGTGAGTTTCACATCTACTATGGGGATGATAACTACCCGCCCCCACCAGTTATTGATTTCCTTCGTGGTTTGGAAGTCATTCAAGCACAGAGCCTTGGACTTTCTCAGAATGGCGACCTTGGGTCATATGCAAATGTGATGATTAATGGTGTTCAGGCACAGTACCGAGAATTACGTGGTCGCAGTGTGCTGGAATGGGTGCAGGATCAAACGACAATTATCATCATTAGCCACAGTCCAATAAATAGTAAAGATTTCCTTGACCTTGCGCGTTCCTTTGTGCCTGCGTCATAACGTATACCTATGCGACTCCGCGATGTCATGACCCACAGCGTCTACGCTTTGCAACCCACGCAGAGTGTTGAAGAAGCTATTCGTTTTTTCATTAAACATGGGGTGAAAGGCGCACCGGTAGTAGAGAAAGGTAAGGTGGTTGGGCTGGTTTCGGAGAAAGATATTTTTCGGGCGCTTTACCCCAGCATAACCGAGTTTTATAATAATCCCGAGCTGTGGATGGAGGAAGCTGAGCTGGAAGGGAATGCAAAGCTCATTGCGGCAAAGAGCGTAAAAGATATTATGACTCGCGCAGTCGTTTCTGCGCCGCCAGATACGCCAATTATGCAAGCTGGTGCAATGATGTTGGCACACCGGGTGCATCGCATTGTCGTCCTTGAGAGTGGCAGACTCCTAGGCATTGCAACACGCTCAGATGTGTTTAAAAATGTGTTTAAGAAGTTTATAGGCTAAACATGCCCGAACTCCCTGAAGTTGAAACCGTTGTTCGAGGGCTACAATTTCTCCGCGGGAAGCGAGTTCGATCAGTTACCATTTTGAAGCCAAAACTCGTTTCGGTTGGGCCAAAGACTTTAAGCCCGAAACGAGTGCACACTGCTCGCCACGTGCGGGCGTTTCAACGTGCGCTTGTTGGCCGGACTATCCTTGGGATTACCCGCCGGGCTAAGTTGATTGTTTTTAAACTTGATGGTGGTTGGTGGCTTTTGGTGCATTTGAAAATGTCTGGGCAAATTATTGTCAAACGAAAATCGCAACGCCGATTACTAATTAGGTTATACAACAGCCCGGCTGCTCCACTAGAAGAAATTCCTAGTAAGCATACTCATATTGTGCTTAGTTTCACGGACGGCACAATTTTGTATTACAATGACACGCGCGTATTTGGCACGTGGCGTGCCGTTCACACCCGAGATATTGTTCATATAGCAGACCTACAAGGCTATGGGCCAGAGCCACTCGGCCGAACGTTCACGTGGCAGGACTTGCAGATTGCACTTCAACGACGTCCCAATATGGAATTGAAACCAGTACTCACTGACCAAACGTTGTTGGCTGGAGTGGGAAACATATACGCTGACGAAACCCTTTTCGCCGCCAAGCTCCGACCGATGCGGGTGGTGAGTTCCCTCAATCCGGCAGACTGGCAGCGGCTTTATCGGTCGCTCCAACGCGTCTTGCGCCACGCAATTAAAACACATGGTTCCTCGGTAGGGGATTTTATTCGGCCAGATGGGCAAATTGGGACGTTTGGGAAGTACCACAAAGTTTACGACCGCAAGGGTAAGCCCTGCGTCGTCTGTGGGACGCCAATTCGAAGGATAACCCTTGGCGGGCGGAGCACACACTTTTGCCCGAGCTGCCAGAAATAGGGGGGGGGTTAATCCGTGTCACTCTGTTGAGGTATTTCGTTTATTCTATGGCGTAGGCTCAGACTTTGTTAGTCTCGTTATTAGTTGACTCAATTGATTTGACAATAATTTGTGAATGAAATAAGCTCTCCACAATCAAATTAGTTCGTTAAAAATACATTGCAGGAAGGAGAATCAAATGGATTTCTGGAGTGAGCACGGAATAATGTTTTTAATTGGCCTCATTCTTTGGCCCAGGGTGCTCTTGATTTACTTTGGGCTCATCCCGAGTTTGTCAATTCCTCCCATCCTGAGCTTCATGTTCGTTCCTAGAATGTTCCTCGCTAGCATTCTAACGCCTATGTATTGGGATACAAATAGTATCCTCATTGGCATCTACTGGGTGATCGCTATTGTACTCGATGTCGTTGGTATCATTATGAAAATTGCTATGCAGAAAAAGATGATGGAGCAAATGGCAAGCTCCTAGTTGTAGCCTTAACGACTTGTAAGCTCTTACTCGCTAGAGTATTTCAAAGACCACAGGAATCACATCCGTGGTCTTTTTTCATTTCTCAGTCAAGTACCCTTGCATTTCGGCTTTTCTTCGGGTATACTACGAACCAGCATTATGCTGGTTTTTCACGAACAACCGCACGAGAAGGTTCGCGTCTTCGTTGACTTCAACGGCCCTAAGGTGACGCCGAAGGCTTTCGAGTGGGCGGGCAAGCGCTACGATATCCACAGCGTGAATTTGGTCTACCAGCGCCGGCGCGCCCACGCACCAGGGGCCGGTGCGGGGCAAGGCAAAGGCTACGACTGGTGCTTCGCCGTCTCTGATGCGGCAAATACCTATGTGCTCTCGTATAGCCCAGAGACGTTGGAGTGGATACTGGAAGAGGTGCAGGGGCAGTAATTGATGCTATGCAAAGAGTCATTCTCCATTTAGACATGAACTCGTATTTTGCGTCCGTGGAGCAACAGGCGAATCCATTCTTGCGTGGCAAACCCCTGGCCGTGCTGGCGACCATGACTAGCCAAGGTTGCGCGCTCGCCTCGTCCAAGGAGGCGAAGGCGTTTGGGGTGAAGACTGGCATTCGGGCTGACGAGGCACGGCAGCTATGCCCAGACATTACCTTTGTGGAAGTAGACCCGCCGAAGTACCGCAGCACCACCAAGCGCATCTTTAGCATTCTCACGCAGTATAGCGAGACGATCGAGCCGTACTCCATTGATGAAGCATTCCTCGACCTAACTGGTCTAGTACCGTCACTAGAAGCCGGAGCGCAGCTCGGCTACGAGATAAAGCAGCGCATAAAGGACGAAATCGGTGAGTGGCTCACCTGCTCTATGGGCTTAGCATCGACGCGCTGGTTAGCTAAGTTCGGTGGGGATACGGCGTCCAAAGGTGGCCTGGTCATCCTGCACCGTGAAAACATTGTGGCGTACCTCAAAGGCCGCGATTTGCAGGAGGCGTGGGGGATTGCCGGCGCAACAGCCGCACACCTCAATCGGCTTGGGATTACCACTTTGGACGAGCTGCAAGCCGCCTCGCCGGTAAACCTCATGGCGAGCTTCGGTATCCGCGGCTACGAGTTGTGGGCCAACGTGAACGCCGTGGAGCTCGGCGGCCTGGCCCAGCCGCGCCAGCCGAAGTCCATTGGCCACAGCCACGTGCTGCGCGTCCGCACCCGTGACCCGCGGTTCCACAAGGCCTTAGTCATGCGGCTGTGCGAGCGTGCTGGCCGACGCTTGCGCGACCTGGGTTTGGAAGCACAGGGCGTGTACGCGCACGTCAGCCTAGTACCTGCTGGCGGCCTCGGCGGGAGTAAGAAAGTCTACTACCCCATCCACACTACGCGGCAGCTTTTCCAGCAGGTGTGGGCTATGCTGGGTAACGGCTTGCGGCAAGGCACACCGTCGTTCTATGCGTTGGGAGTTTTTCGGTTGCGACCAGTGTCTGGCCAGCTCTCCCTGCTGGAGAAGCGCAAACCCGCTGCCCTGGCCCGGGCGATTGACCGTATCAACAACCGGTACGGCGAGGAGACGATTGTGGAGGGCGAACTCATGCGGCTGGACGACTATCATGCGCCTGAGCGTATTGGGTTTCGAAAAACCGTTGACGTGGATGACGAGCTCGGTATTTGAATGCTTTAGAACAGCTGAGCAATGACACCGACGAACACGCCGATGGCACTGCCAACGGCAATTTCTGCGGGCGTGTGGCCCCACCGCTCGGCGAGGATGGGGTAGGTTTTCGATTGGGTTGCGGGATGTTCTTTGACTAGGCGGTTGAGGATTTTGCCATGCACGCCAATCTCCCGGCGGAAGCCAATAGCATCGCGGATGGTGATGATGGCGAAGACGAGGGCAACGGCGAAGGCTGCGGAACTCCAGCCGGCCGCAAAGCCCACCATCGTGGCTAAGCACGCGACGAAGGCACCATGAGAACTCGGCATGCCACCATAAGAATCCCACATGTGCTTGAGGTCGAGGTTGCCTTTAATGTGGTCAAACCCAAGCTTCAACACTTGCGTGCCTATTGCGGTGACTATTGGTATGATGACCAAGCTATATCCTTGCAGCATATTTAGTATGAACAGTATACACGCTTTTATTCTCGGCGTCGCGCATTTGACGCGAAGAAAAACCCTCGCCTAGGAGCGAGGGTTTTTTCGTTTACATTTTTGGTGGTGGCTGTTGTTCGGGTGGACTGTGCGGGGGTGGTTCCAGGTTCTGGTAGTAGACGCTGAGGAATATGACGGTGATGCCGATAATACTCCACGGCCACCACAGGTAGGTTTCTTTGCAGAACGTGCCAACGTATACGCCGAGCATTGCTGCAGTGAGCGCTACTGGCGGTGCCCACCACCAGGGGAAGCGCTTCACTCGCTGCAGGAGGCTGAAGAATATGCTGAGGAGAATGACGTGCAAAATGAGGAGAATGATGGCCCAGGGATGAGCCAGATTCTTGCAAGCTTCTGTTGTCTTTGTTTCAGTTGAGAGCAAGACCTCGGGTTGACTCTCGGTTTCAGGCGTGCGGTCAATTTCTTCTGCGGCGACCTGTGGTGTCCGGGCAACGGTCGTTGGTTTTGCAACAGCCACGACATCATCGGTCTGGGTTGTTGCTGCCTCACCTTGCACAATGAATGGTACAGCCGTGGTGACCCCCTCGGCTTCGACAATGATGTTGGTCTGGCCCGTGCTCTTGGCGAGGATTTTCCCGTTCTCGTTAACCGTGGCGACGTCAGGGTTTGACACCCGAACCGTTGCTTTGGGCGTGATAACGTTCCCCTTGGCGTCGGTTCCGCTCACAGTGAGTTCTGTGGTATCGCCTGGGTCTGTCGTTAGCTCATTCGGCGTAACTGTGAGCTTCTTAAGCATGCCCGGGGTAATTGTCACGGGCACGCTGTCTGAGAGCGCGCCGAGGGTAGCAGTTACCATCCAGGTGCCAGCAACCGAGGGCGTATATCCGTCTGCAGTTACGATGCCTTTCGGGTCGGTAGTGGAGAGCGTTACTGCTTGGCTTAGGTCAAAGCCATTACCCTGTCCGTCTACCCCGTAGATACGTAAGGGCAGGCTGCCGTCGGCAGTCAATGCAGCAGACGTTGGGAGGACATTGAGGCTCGTTGGGGTGCCATGGGTGACCGTTATGGCAGCTGTGGCGCTTAAGCCCGCGATTGTGGTCGTGAGGGTCCAGGAGCCCTGACTGACGGCCGTGAATAGCCCATGTTGGCCAGGAATACCGGTAAAGCCACCACCCGGGAGCGTCCAGACTGCCTGGTCACTCACCTCAGCTGTTGTACCGTCGTCGAGGGTTGCTTTGAGGGTGAAGACCTGGGTTTGACCAGCTTGGACCGTGGCTACCCCGGGGCTTAGGGTAATTGCCTTGATGACCGGGCTGACAGCGAGAACGGCTGGGTTTGCTACCCAGAACAGGATTGATGCTAGGGCAAGACTGGCGGAGAGGAAACGTTTCATAAGCATAGAAAAAGGCTAGTAGTCTGCAAAAATCCTTACAAAAACCGGATATCCCACTAGGTGGGATCGATTTTCATGAATGATTTCTGATTACTACTAGCCCTCTAGAATTTGTAGGCTTTTTGGGGATGACCGTTGCCGGTCTGGTGTGGATAAAAGAACGTGATTGCAAAACGAAAGAGCGGCGGTGTCAAGATCGGTAGGGTTCTGAAATGCCCATACGATCGTCCCTCCGAGAACGTGCGATGTGCGTTTGCTGACTTTTGAATGTATGAGAAGTGTAGCAAAAACCTGGCCGTAGGTCAAAGGCTGGACAATACCACCCGAATTATGAGCTTTCTTTTCCAAAGCACCTTTCACTGGTAGAATAGGCATATTATGAAATCATTAAATTTAAAACGAGATAAATTCAGGAAAGCACGCGGTGGTCATGCAAGGGTTTTGGAAATTCGTTGCGAAAAGTGCGGTCATTTTTTGGCGCTCTACCAAAAAGACGGTCCTGGCCCTCTAAAGCGCATGTATATTGATAGAATACTTTCCCCTCAATATTTAGCAGGCTTTTTCAAAATCCCGCTTAAAAAGCTTCCTCAGTTAGCTTGTAAGAGCTGCCAAAGACTTATCGGCATTCCCTACCTCTACGAAAAAGAAAAGCGACCTGCTTTCCGTTTATTTGTTGGTGCAGTCACCAAAAAGATTAGTAGGGTTACTTAAGCAAAGATGCGGTTTAATGAACTATCTCGCAGCAAAGCTGGATAGCTATCGACTGCAAGCTGCAGTGGCACCGCCGCAGCAAGCTGACGGGGTATTAACCCCAAAGAAGGAATATGGGTTACATTAACAATATTGTGAAAGGCAAGAAAAATTTCGCCCTTGCGAATGCTCTCAGCGTATCTATTGAAGAATTATTTAAATAACAACTAATCATTTTATGATTACTCATCAAATGAAATTAACCAAAGTACCGTTTGAAAAAATAAAAAATGAACAAAAATTTATAGAATCAAGACTCTATGACGAAAAACGTCAACAAATAAATATTGGCGACCGTATTAAATTTATATGCAATGATAATCAGGCAGAATCAATTATAACAAGAACTAAAGCGCTTTATCGTTATCAGTCGTTCAATGATTTATTTTCTGATTTTCCCCCAGAATATTTTGGCGGCTCTTCTAAAAAATCTTTAATTGAAGAAGTCCGTAAATTTTACCCTATTGAGGAAGAACAACAGTATGGTGTTATTGGTATAAAATTGGAGTTAGAGAAATAAAAGAAGCCCAGACAGCAGTTGCTATCTGGGCTATTACGGTTTATCGCTGGCTACTTACCGATACGCACGAGCTCGAGTACGACGACCCCAAGCTCTTCCTTGTCCGCAGAATAAATCTGCTTAAACAAAGAAAGCACCTCTGTGTGAGATCTCGCGTCGGGAGCAATACGTTCGTATGGCTCCTTCTTGAGCATTTCTTCAAAGGTTAGGTATCGCCTAATCGCATTGACTCTCACATTAAAACTTCCGGTGTGAGTGGCTAAGCATATGTGTTCACCTGCTTGTATGCGATTGATCGAGTCGTAACCGACACGAACTTCAAGGGTCTTCTTGCCCGAATGAATCAGGTCGAAGAATCTTTTTTTGACTCTCATGGTTCTCATGGTTGTTTCTCCTATGTCTAGGCTCCATTGCTGTGTGACAACGCCTGGAAGATACGCGGATGGCATGGCTGCGTCCAATTTCCACCCAAGCCGTTGCAAAGAAATTACCTCGTCAGACGTCGGATTGATATGAATATAGAGCTTGTGGCCGTATGGCACTAACTGGTGGGGAATGTCTATGAGTAATGCCTCAAATGCGACTGTATTCGTCGCGATGAAAGGCATTACCTTAATTGGACTCCCTTTCTTTGGTGTTGCACCGGCCACGCCAATTACCCTTTTAGTACTGTCGAGTGCGACATAGATCAGCTTGTACTTGGCGTTAATGTCGGCGGTATGTCGCCGACCGTAGCCTTCGAAAAAAGCCGTAACCCATTCGTCGGTAATTCCTTCGAATGATTCTGGCAATTTATCAAGCAGCAGCTGGCCCACTTGTTCTTTCAACTCCGCGTTTGCCTCATCAAAAGGCAGTACTGAAACATGGAGCTGATCTAGCGATATCAACTTGTTTGCTCCGTACATAGGATTGTAGAGCATGGTTTCTGTCACGCCACTCTTGTAGTGACTGTCGGATCTTCCAGCTCTGATAAATCCCTTACGAAGAAAGAATTGCATCGCTGCGATGTTTTGCTCTGCTACGGTACAGTAGATCTGACGAGCTTGATGGCTACGCACATACGCCTCGGCATACTCAAGCAGGCGACTTCCGAGTCCTAGGTGGCCTTGGAATTCCGGTGATACGATGAGGGGGCTGATTTTGTATGTTGACTGCCGTTTACCTACCAAATGAATTATCCCCGCGCGGACACCATCAACCTCTACGACGAACATGCGTTGCTCGAAAGAGAAAAATCCTACATGATCGTGACCGCCCGCGATATGAGCATCAAAGATGCGTTTCGCATGGGCACGATGATCACCACCATAGTACGGCTCAAGAGCGTTTTGCATGAGATTAGAAACCCATTCGAAGTCGCCATCCCGTGCTTCACGGATCAGGACATTAACAGTTGCCATTGTTGCCTCCTTTGCCGAGTCACATGCCGTTTGACTTTGCCGAACAGCATTGCGTAACTCGAAGGTTAGTGTGTTGTTAAAGAACTATTTATAAACTCCAAGATCACTCAAGGTTTATAATATCGTAGCATGTATGATTAATTTGTTCTTTAGGAAATGCAGGTTAAAAGTTAACACCCAAAACTGATTTTATACAGGATTTGGAAATCAACCCCTACTGGCCTAGCACTTTCACTACCTGGCCCAGGTTTTGCAGGAAGTGGAATTTCAGGAACAGGCCAGTTGCCGCAATGGCGATAACAATGGCCGTCTGGCTAATGACATGAGCGTGCTGGATGCGGATCTTGATGAAGATGTTCATGCCTAAGGCGAGCAGGAGGAAGAATAAGAAAGCCAGGTAGAAGCGGTCGGTAAAGGCAATGACTCGGCTGGTGAGGTCGTGGGCGCGGGATACCGTAGGAGCTGCTACCTGCTCAGGCTGGCTCGTAGCTGCCGGGTTGCTCACGTCGGTCTGGGTTGGGGGTAGCGTCGTTGCCAGCGCGGTTGGTTCTTGAGCGGAAATTCCAATCGTCACGGTAGTCTTTGGCAGTACCGTGCCTTCCGTATCAATGAGGGCAAAGCGTTCGGTGACCGTCCCTAAGGTTACGGGTGACTGCACCTTCCACTCGAAACGGACAATTGTCTGTGGGGCAACGTCTTCGCTGAGTGCAGCAACAATGCTCGCGCTTTCCCAGTTGCTATGGCGAATAGGCGAGTCGTGCTTCGTCGGTTCGACGGTGACCAGGCTGAAGTTTCCGGTTTTCCAGGTCTGGGTGCCCGTGTTACGGAATTCCGCCCACACGTCGACGCTAGAGTTTGGCGGTACCGATAGCGTGTCCGCACTTTGTTGCGTGAGCAAACCCGTCGGCGTTGGCGTCTCCTCCGCCCGCACTTGCGGCTTCGGCGATGGCTTGATGACCGGTTTCGGCTTTGGGGTGGTCACTTTCGGTTTCACGGTGGTGACCTTTGCCACGGTGGTCTTCTTTGCTACTTGTGTTCCGAACATTTCGACTAGTACGGTAGTCTCCTGGCCATCCATAGTTCCAGTGACGACCGCCACGCCAATTTCCTTGTAGCGTGTATTCATGATGTTCTCCTTGTGCGTGGGGCTCGCAAGGAGGGCACTATGTGCTGCTTCTGGGGTTGAGAAATCGATTGCCAGGTTTTCCCCGGCGAGCGAATAGTTGTAGCCCGTGCCATCTATCCACGTCCAGAACCGTTTGCCATCTGGCGTGGTGTGCGCGAAGTAATTCCGTGCGAGCATGTCTTTCGCTTTCCGCTGAGCGGCTTGGTCGAGGAGCGGGTTTGCCCGCAGCACTTCGAGTTTACGCTCTTGCCGTGAAGCATTGGTGAGGGCAACAATTGTGCTGGATGTATACGCAGCAAATTCTGCCCGGTTTGGGAACGCCGCGAATAGGAAAATGACGCTTGCGACTTTTGCCGTGATGAGGACGTAGGCGTAGGCACGTAACGCTTGCGGCCGCAGCGCGTGCGGCTTGTGGTCATTGCCTTCGTGCGGAATGAACCAGTGCTTCGCGTGGTGCGCGATGCGATGGTGCAACGGCTTCTTGGTTGATGACGTCGTGTTCATATGACCGAAGAGAATATCACAAATACACTACTCCGTCAAGTATAGCATTTTTGTCATTGCGAGGAGTAGCAGCGACGACCTGCCCGCCATCGCCTTCGGCGAAGCCGAGGCAGGCGGGAGCAATCCCGCGGTACTTGTGACTGGTACCGATAAAAGCGGGATTGCCGCGTCGTCCCGCATCTGCGGGACTCCTCGCAATGACATTAAAGTAGCACCCCGATTACAACCAATCGTTCCTTCGTCGAGAAGAGCGGATGGCAAGTGAATACGGTGAGCTGGTCAGTTAGTGTCGGCTCGGCAATGTCCGTGTTATCCCGCGGCACAATTTTCCTTTCCGTCACCCGGTAGTCATACTCCTTGCCTTGCCAGTAGATGATCATGATGTCACCTGGTTGCAGCTTATCCAAGAGGTACAGCGTGAGGTTCGACGGTGGTCGGTAGCGAAAGCGGTGAGCAGAGAGTACGGTATTGCCACCAATTTTGGGTGTGGAAGAGTCGGCAATGCGCCAGGCACCTTTCCAAAGCGCTGCTTCGCTTTCTTGGCCTTCGACGATTGGTAAGTTAACGCCAATTTTCGGGATGACCAAGCGGTTGTCTGGTGGGCGCACTCGATTTACAACTCTTGCCTTTACGCGTTTGGTCGTCGGTAACGGGACGTTGAGTGCTTGCCGTACGTTGGTAAGGATTTGAATTCCTTCCCCATTCGTCGTCGGAACGGCAATTGTGCCATCGGCGGTAATGAGGTTACTCTCGTACGGGAACACTGGCTCCTCCGGTGTGCTCACTGGCCCCGCAACCTGATACCGGATAATTGGCCAGAGCGGGTATGAAAGCACGACGAGGCCAATGCCAATGAGAAGGAAGCCCACCCGACGGGTGAGCTTCCTTTCTTTGGTATGACCTGGATGAAGGTCAACCATTGTATGCAGTTAGGCGAGTTCCTCTCCGCGCTTGCGGGTGAGGACGAAGCCCAGGACGATGAGACCAAGGCCTACCCCTGCAACCGCGAGGTCTACTGGACCAGCACCAGTATCAACGACTTCAGCTAGTACGCGACCGCGCTTCACTTGTACTGGTACGCTCGTGGTTACCTTGCCATGGTTGTCGGCTTGGGCAATTGCGAGGTTTTCGTAGGAACCGTTCGGGACGCTCTTGCCCACGGTCACCTTGTAGCTCACGGTTTTGGTCTCGCCGACACCGATGTCACCGAGCTTCCATTCCTTGGTCGTCAAGTCTGTGCCTTTGAAGGCAAAGCCCACGGGGAGGAGGTCAGTCAGAATGACGTTGATAGCACTGCCCGTGCCCGTGTTCTTAATCTCCACGGTGTACGTGACAGTATCGCCTGGCGCCACTGTTGCCTTGCTCACGCTCTTGCGGAGCTGCAGCACTGGGTTCGTGGTTTCACCCAGAACTTGCGGTACGCGGGTTTGCACTGGGACCTTTGTGCTCACTTCTGGCGCATTATTTGCCTTGGCTTTGGCAATGTTGTCGTACGTACCAGCAGTGGTGCCTGGAGTGACGTTAACGGTGTAAGTTATAGTTTTCTCTGCACCCACAGCCATATCGCCAAGATTCCAGGTGCCAGTTTGACCCACGATGCTCGTTGCCACCGGGCTGGTACTCACAAAGGTGAAGCCTGCGGGGAGCGTATCGGTCATGACCGCATTCACTGCCGTGTCAGTACCAATGTTCTTCACCTTCACCGTGTAGCTAATCGGGTCACCCGGGTTCACGATGGTCGCATTTGCCGTCTTCGTAATCTGCAGCTGTGGAGCCGTTGCGGCTTTCACGTCTGCTGCCGCGAAGACTGGGTCAATGTCTTGCGCAGCAATCGTCGCCTTGTTCGGAATCACGGAGCCGTTCGGCACGGAAATAGCCGTCTTCACCACGAGGGTAAGCGTACCGCCTTCACCTGGGAGCCGTATTCCGAGGTTCCAGGTTGTGGAGGTCACAGGTGTGCCAGTTGTACTCATGGTGCAGGTGCCGGTTGTGGTGCCGCAACCCATAGACACGTAGGTTGTGCTGGCCGGGATGGGGTCCGTGACCACGACGTTGGTTGCCTTAGAGTTGCCCGCAACAGACCAAGTTACGGTATAGGTAACATTCTGGTTGCCACCAACCGTCGTTGGGTTTGCTACTTTGGCGATGCCGAGCAATGGCTCTGCATTAACAGTTGTTGTAGCTGGATCATCGTCGCACTTCTGGCGGCGCAGGTCTTCCCCGTTCGAGAAGAACGGCTCACCATCGGCGATTGCACCCAAGCCGCAGATGTTGCCGGTGTTGGCGATTATCGTGCCCTTATCCAACGGGCTATTCACCTTCACGGTGAGGGTTACGAAGCCACTGTCGGCTGGGGTTTTTGTACCCAGATTCCAGCGAACCGTATTTACGTCGAGGGTGCCGCTACCTGTGGCCGAGACGAACGTAGTGTTTGCTGGCAGCACATCGAAGAGCTTGACCTCCACGGGGGTGTTACCCGTGACGCTCCAGTTGAGCGTGTACGTTAGGTTCTCACCCGCATTCACGCTTTCCGCGGCCACTTTATCAATGGACACGTTGAAAGTATTTTTGCGGTTCCAGAAGTCGTTATTTTTCGAGTCGGTACCCGACTGGACAGAAATGTTGAAGACGTTGCCCTCTGGCGCTATTTGTGTCCAGCCATACTGCTGCGTTTCGGATACGGAGTACTCGCCAGTGGTTAAACCGGTGAACTCGTAATAGCCGTCTTGCCATTCGCCTGTGCCAGTGATCTTGCAGTTCGGTTCCTGGATGCTTACGCGCGAGATAGTGTTGAGCTCTGGTTGGTTTTTCACCAAACAAATTTGCCAACCATCTAGGGGTTCCTCATCATTGTCGTACTTGTAGCCAGAGATGCGGCCGTACTTGTAGTTGCCGAAGTCCAGGCCATTCACATCCTGTCCGCTTACGGTCGTAAAATCTTCAGGGTTGCTTGTGGCTTGCGTCCAAGTCGGTGATTGCTGCACTTCGCGTACACGGTAGTCGCCAGGGCCAATTGGGCCGAAGGTGTAGTTACCGTTCACATCCGTGGTGGCAGAATCCGCGACTTCGAATCCATCCTCGTCTTTGAGGAGCTGGATGGTCCAGTCGGGAAGGCCCGGTTCGCCGCTGTCCCATTCGCCGTTACCGTTGAGGTCGTTGAACTTGCTACCAGAAATGTTCACGCCCTGGAAGTTTACGAAATCTTTTTGGATTTTGTCCCCAGAATTTATTGTGATCGTTTCGTGGATGCCAAGGACATTGGGCCATACTGCGTACCAACCAGTTACGTTCGTAAGGTCTTCGTAAACGGTGTAGTCGCCAGCCTCAAGGTCAGTGAACTCGTAAAATCCATTACCATCGGTCCATTCACAATTATCCGCGTTCAAACAAATCTTCCAGTCATCCAAGGGGTTATCCAGCGTATCGTACTTGTAGCCCCAGATTTTCCCGAGTTGGAAGTTGCCGAAGTCTTTGTCGACCACCGTCTGATTGATCCCGAGAGTAACGACGTGTGTGCTTTTCGGTGCCGTTTGCGTCCACCCGGTCTGCTGGGTTTCTGTCACGGTGTACGTCCCCGATGCGAGTGGGCCGAAAGAGTAGTTGCCGTTGACGTCGGTGAGTGTACAGTTCTGGGCGCCAATGCAGATCTCCCAGTTCGCTAGACCCTGATCCCCTGCGTCTTTCTTCGTACCGGTGCCGTTGTGGTCTTCAAACTTCTGGCCGGTGATGTACGACGGCTTCTGCCAGTTCTCAAAGGTGTACGCTTCTTCACCATTGCTCCCAACCGTGATTTCTTTCGGGTTCGTGGAATGGATAGTGTAGTTACCATGTGCTAATTCCTTGAATGTGTACGTCCCAGGATTTACCGAGAGTACTTCTGGATCGTATTCGGCAATGGTGAAGTCTCCGGCATCGCTCGTCACTGAGAAGTTTCCTACTTCGTTTACGCCCTTACCCTGGAAGTCACGCACATCTTTGGAGATGGTGATTTTGGCCTTCTTCTGTTTGTTGCACAGAGTGATTTCCGTGGTTGGGCTTACCGCGACATCAACCGAAATTGGCAGCGTTTTTTCTTTGGGATTGTTGCAAGAGTATTCCGTGCTACCAGTCGGGTACCAGCCAGAGAAGTCGTAATCGTTGTCGTGATTTTCAACCATCGAGTAGCTGCCCGTTGGCAGGTTGCTGTACGTCGCATCCGTGCCTTCGGCAATGGTCTTCTGGTCGCCGCCGTTCAGCGTGACCGTAAACGCATGCGTGTCCGTAACCTCATTGCCATCTGGGTTCAGCACGTTCTTGTGGACAATCAAGTCGCCCGTGTCGCGGGTGTTGGTGATGGTGCAGGTGACGTTATCACCTTCGTTCAGACTAATGGTGACACCTAAGTTAGCCGGGCACCGCTTATCGCCCGTGATAGAGACGAAGGTATACCCGTCTACCGACGTTTCGTTAATGGCGTAGGGCGTATTTGCCATAACCGTCATCGGTACGCCGGACAGGGTGGCTGCGCCACCGATGGTAAGTTTGAAGTCATTCGGTTGTGCATTCCCGCCGTTATCATTGGTAATGGTTTTCACCAAAGTGAGTTTCGGCGCAATGTCGTCATTGGTGAAAGTGCACGTAATGTCGTCACCTTCATCCAGAGTGATGCTGCCGCCTACGTATGTTGGACACTTGGCATCGCCCGTGATGGAAACGAAGGTATACCCCGGTACCGTTAATGATTCACTAATGACGTAAGGTGTATTTGCCTCTACAGTCATTGGCACGCCGGACAGTGTCGCTGCGCCACCGATAGACAAGTTGAATTCGTTAGGCTGGGAGTTGCCCCCATTGTCGTTGATGACGTTTTTGATGATTGTGAGCGTGGTTGAGCAGGGCGCTGTAACACTTGTTATGAATGGTTGAGTACCTTGCAGGTCAGGGTTACTGTCGGTGAATTTCCAGTTGTTGCTGCCAAATTCACTGGCCCAGTATTTTGCTTGGTTCTCTATTGTCCAGTCATCGCAGCGTACTTCAGGCTTGTCATTGGCTGTTACGGTGAAGGTTAAGTCTCCTGATGCTTTTACGTCACCAGAAACTAGCGGCGGGATGGTGCCGAGGTTCCAGGTTAGGACATTACTTACCGGCGTAACACTTGGTGAGGCGCTGACAAAAGTAGTTGCTGCTGGAATGGTGTCTTTCACTAAGACCCCGCCGCCCGTGCAGTTTGCTGTGCCCTTATTCTCGTAATGGAGTGTGTAGGTAATAGTGCCACCAGGCGTCACACTTGGGGTGCCAGTTTTCGTGACGACGAGATCACATTGGTACGCAACCTTAACCTTCGCTTTTGAGTATTGGTTATTTTGTGAAAGTTGTGCTTTGTTTATGCTATAGTATTCAGCATCATTCGCGTACCAAGATTTTAGTGTTCCTGTGTACGTGTAGACATAGAAATTAGTTGTCCCGTCGGTGTTGCCGCCTGCTGTAAAAGCCGGTTCGCTTGCGGCTCCGCCGATGAGGGTGACGTTGTTAGTATCAGGGGTTGGTTGGGATTGCCAGATGCCGTTTGTACCGCTATCAAGTGAGTCAGAAATGTTTGTTACCCCAGTTTCTGAGCCAACATTCCAGACTTTTACCATGAAGTTTACGGTGTCTCCCGGATTGGCCCATGCATAGTCATCTGAGGGATCCCAGTTTTTCCAACTCGAAGACTGTGTATCCCACGCGTACTTCTTGATTTTCAGATCCGGATTTAGTTGGTCAGTGTAGAGAACAGCATGGCTAATATTGTTTGAAGTTGTGGTGTATGTTCCGTTACCAACTGTCGGATATATAAGAGTGCCACCATCATGACCACCAATTTTTACGCAAACACTTGTAACTACAAAACCTGCAGCTGGAGCCCAAGTAACGGTTGTACCGTTACCATTAATTGTCCCTGAGCCATCGTTATATTCGTATCCACTATCAATATTTAGTTTTACGTTTCCCGCTGGGCATACCGCACCAGTACCAGTAGCGCCTGCTACATTTGGAGTTAGAAACGAGCCGATCAACCCCGTATTCAGTACTATAGCCAATGTGGAAATCACATTGAGTGTTTTCCAAGCGCGGCGCTTGATGACCTTAGCTTTGAGGAAATTGACCTTGCCGGCCGACTTCCAGGAAACAGAGAAATTCGTCATATGATTGACGGTTAAGAAAGTAAAAAAATGCAAAATGGTGAGGGTGCCTGGTAATGGCGATTGATTTTTGAAATTAAAAAATGGCTAATATTAGCCAAATTTGATGGATATTTCCCTTGCACTGTACTTGCAGAAATGCAATTGCCCATGTGGAGGATGTCTCTAGTGAAAGCTAACTTTTATAGCGCAGACCATGATTACTGTCAATGCTTCGTTCGCGATCGTTCGAATTCTCACTAAATAAAACAGAGTTTACCCCTCCAGGAAAACTTCAGTTAAACGTGCTAATACACTGGAGCAATAGTATAAATTTGTCAAGTTATTACAATAAATTGTGTAGAATTTGTCAAATATTGCCGATTGGGTTCTGTGTGGTGTATCCTGTATCTGACAAGGGGATGAACTAACTCATCCATTTTATATGACTACAAAAGAAGTTACGAATTCTGAGGTTATGAGTGAAGTTAAGACACTGGCCGGCAATGTAGGCATTTTGACTACCCGAATGAACGAACTTTCTAGCAATGTGAATGTTCTGTCTACCCATGTAAACGATCTTGCGACCCATGTGGATGACTTAGCTACCCATATGGACGAGAGATTTGACCAGGTCTATAAACGATTTGCCCATATTGAGAGCAGCATGGTCACAAAAGACTACCTAGACGATAAAATTGGCAGTTTACGAGGGGAATTGGTGGTTTTGACCCGTCGGGAAGACGCAAAGCTCGCTTCGCTTGTGGAAGAACTGTATAGCGAAGAATCACTTTCGGCTTCCGGCCGAAAGACAGTTCTAGGCATGGAGCCGTTTGCGAGGAGGGTGTAATAAACCTATATTTTATGTCTAAAATTATTAAAAAGTCATCAAAAGCAACAAACATTGATGATGTTTTGGAAGCTGTTTACGCGCTTTCGGAGCATGTGGATAAACGTTTAAGCGTGGTTGAGATTGATATGAAAGCAGTGCGGACCCAGATGTCATATCTGGTAACCAAAGATTATTTAGACGATAAGCTTGATAATTTACGAGGCGAATTGGTTGTGCTCACCAGAAAAGAGGACAAGAAACTTATTAGCTTAGTGGACACGCTTTACGGAAAACGCGTGCTTTCCAGTACGGATCGCAAGCACATATAGTTGCCCTTGAGCCGTTTGCGAGGAGGGTTTGAGGAGGGGATTTTATGCTAAAAAGCCCCCAATTACGGGGGCTTTTTGAAGATTTCAGCAAATCTTAGAGAATCGAGTCCTTGGCGGGTTGGAGGTCCCTCGACCAGGCTCGGGACTGCTCAAGATTCTATAGGATAGAATCTTTCGCAGCCTTTGCCACGCGGAACTTCACCACGGTTTTGGCCGGGATCTGGATCTCCGCCCCAGTGGCAGGGTTGCGGCCCTTTCGCGCTGCGCGGTGCTTCTTCAACAGTTTACCCAAACCTGGAAGGGTAATTTCACCCTTCTTCGCTTCGGCGTACGCCGTTGTCACAATCAGCTCCCAGAGAGCTGTTATCTCTTTCTTGCTGTGTCCAGACTTCTCCGCCAATAGGGCGATGAAGGCAGACTTGCTCATGCCTTTTGCCATGGTTTCATGGGGTTAGATGCGAATGATGCAAAGACTATAGCATATTCCTAAGGAAATAGCAGGATTTTTTGCAAGTACCTCTGTTTTCCTAAGTATTTGCAGCTTTTTTCAATTGTTTTTAGGATTTATCCACAGCCTGATAAAGGCCATAATTCGGTATAGTCGTTATTTTCCTTGCAAACTTTGACCCGCTTTCCGCTGACCCGTACAATGAGTGCATGCTAAAAAATAATCCTGCAGATTTGCTCACTCGGGGCGTGGCTGACCTCATTGTAAGGAAGGACTTAGAACAACTCTTGAAGAGCGGGAAGAAGCTCCGGATTAAGCACGGGGTTGACCCGACTAAGCCAGATTTACACCTTGGCCATGCAGTCATTTATCGTAAACTTCGGCAGTTTCAGGACATGGGACACACAGTAATTTTCTTGGTCGGTGACTTCACGGCGCGTTTTGGCGACCCTACGGATAAGGCAAAGTCCCGCAACCTCCGAACGAAAGCGGAGGTGGAGGAAGCAGCACAGTCGTACATTGATCAGGTTGGTCGTATCTTAGATAAGAAGAAGCTCGAGGTTCGTCGCAACAGCGAATGGTATGAGAACATGAAGGCTGAAGAGTTACTCAAGATCATGAGTAACTTCACTGTGGCGCGAATGCTGGAGAGAGATATGTTCGACAAGCGAATGAAAGCTGGAGAAACTATTGGCTTGCACGAGCCCGTGTACCCAGTACTCCAAGCCTACGATTCCGTTATGCTCAAGTCTGATGTGACGGTGATTGGGACAGATCAAACATTCAATGAACTGCAGGCGCGGCCCTTGCAAGAGTTCTTCGGCCAGAAGCCGCAGCAGGTGATGAGCATGCGCTTGCTCGTGGGGACAGACGGTAAGGAGAAGATGAGTAAGACGCTCGGGAACGCCATTCGGCTTCTCGACACGCCGGAAGAGATGTTTGGGAAGATTATGTCTCTGCCCGATAGCGCAATGCCGAATTACGCTGAGTTGCTCACGGATCTTGATTCGAAAGATTTCTTTGAACCGAAAGAGCCGCGTGGTGCAAAGGTAAAGCTCGCAACTGCAATCGTGGAGGAGTTCTATGGCGTACAAGCCGCGGAAAAATCGGTAGAGCATTTTGATAACGTACATGTAAAAAAACAGATTCCCAGTGACGTTGAAGTCATTACGATTGCAAAAGGTACAACCGTATCTGGTATGTTAAGTCAACATTTAACTGTAAGTGGGACTGCATCAAAGAATCTTATTGAACAGGGTGCGATTAAATATGAGCAGAATGTCGTAAGGAATCCATGGGAAGAAGTGAAGCCAGGCATTTATCAAAAAGGCAAAAGGCAGTTCTTCCGCGTAAAGTTGAAAGAATAATTAATACCTGTTAACCTGCGAAAGCTCTGGGCGGATACCGAAGTGGGTTCCGCACTTGCGGAACGGGCGCGACCCATCGGAAGCGCCCCGGACAAACGGGGCAACTTCATTTCTAGAAGACTGGTGGGCGGATACCGAAGTGGTCAAACGGGGCAGACTGTAAATCTGCTGGCCTTGCGCCTTCGAAGGTTCGATCCCTTCTCCGCCCACCAGTCTTCTAGAGTTCCATGAGCTGGACTGTTCCGCCAGAGGGCGGATCCGGCTCTGCCGGAAAATCTGCTGGCCTTGCGCCTTCGAAGGTTCGATCCCTTCTCCGCCCACCAGAATTCTGGAAATCAATAAGGAGTCTGCCAATACCTAAGGACGTAACGGCGTTTGGCATAACATACAATTACCACCCCGCCCACTCGTTGGGCTCGTGGTCACCCCTCCTTAGTTAAGGAGGGGAGTCAAGCCTAGAAAAGTATGCCTCCCCTCCTCGATTGAGGAGGGGTGTCGTGGTCATCAGACCGAGACGGGGTGGTAATTCGGTAAAAAGAAAAAGTGGTGCTGGGTTGACAAAATCAGTCTTTTTTCGTACGGTAGGTGAGCCTACGTTAACAAGACGACTGCCCTAAACCACTCGCTTCTCGCTTTACAGCGAGGCTCGGGTGTTAGGGAGGAAAGTCCGAACACCGACCTACGCCAAGGCTTCGGCCGGCAAGCCCTCGAAATACTTTCGTAGGTTTACCAGCCGAAGCTAAGAAACGAGGTCATGGAGAGTTGCTAACGGCAACCGGGAGTAAGACATCCAAAGAGTCCTCGCGAGTTTTTGGATGGACCAAGCCTAGGGCCAGTGCAACAGAAAATATACCGCCGATGGCCTCGCAAGAGGTTCAGGTAAGGTTGAAATCGTGAGCCCCGCACCACTATTGGCAACAGTAATGGTGAGGGGATAACCTCGTGCTTACGGGTGCGGGGTGAAGTAAGAGCTCACGCGGGTCTGCAGTGATGCAGCCTGTGGTAAACCCTCTCCGGTGCAAGGCCAAGTAGGCCCTGTACCTAAGCCGCAAGGCGAATGGTTCAGGGCGGGTTGGCTGCAAGAGGCGTGCAGCAATGTACGTCCTAGAGAGATAGTCGTCGCGTACCCCTCGACTCGGCCGTAAGGCCTCGCTCGGGGTGCTGCGCACAGAATTCGGCTTATCAGTTAGCGTTGGCACTAGTGAACATCATTAGACGTGGTGTTCACTTTACTCAATACGTCATGCGACGACTCGACATTATCACCGCTGCAATCTCGGTTCCGCTGGACTTCGCCATGGTGTTGTTGGCGGCACTTACCGCATACAGCTTGCGCTTCAGTGGGAGTATTGCTGTCTTGCGGCCTGCAATAGCGGATTTACCGTCACGGGATTTTTTTGTGATTTCCCTAGTCATTGCCGTGCTGTGGGTGCTTTGTATGGCAATCGCTGGCCTGTACTCGTTTCGCCGGCGTCAGGCAATTGCCGAAGTCGGCCGGATTATTCTGGCCTCATCTGCAGCGGTGACGACAGTCATCATCACGATCTTCTTTCGGCGCGAGCTCTTCTCGTCACGTTTTATCGTCCTTGCGGGTTGGTTGCTGGCAATACTCTACATCACGGTTGCTCGCATTCTCGTGCGAGCTGTGGTTGGGATGCTCAAGCGCCGCGGGATTGGCTTGCAGAAACTTATTGTCATTGGCTCGGGGAGTATTGCGGATCAAATTGTTTCTGACCTCTACGCAGGTCGGCGGGAGGGGTACATGCTGGTCGGGCGAATTCCAGAATTTAACCCGGATGGGCAGGCGCAACTTGGGGCAATGATTGCCGAAAAACATCCTGACGCATTGCTGCTGGCGAGCGCGTCGTTGCCGCAAGCAGATTTACTCGCCTTGCTAAACATCAGCGAGCTGCAACACCTGGACTTTGCGTATGTCGCTGACTTGTTTGCCACGCACGTTGGCCACTTAGAGGTGCGCACGATGTTCGGCCAGCCCGTGGTGGAAGTGAAGCGGACAAAGCTGGATGGCTGGGGCCGAATTTGGAAGCGTACGTTCGACATACTCGGTTCAACATTTTTGCTCCTCATTCTGCTTCCTTTCTTCATGATTTTTGCCATTCTTATAGTCATAGATTCTCGGGGGTCAATTTTCGCCCGTTTGCGACGCATTGGGGAGCGCGAGCAGCAGTTTACGTTGATGAAGTTCCGTTCGATGATCCAGAACGCGCATGCGCTGAAGCCCACGCTCATGGATAAGAACGAGCGGGGGGACGGACCGCTCTTCAAGATGGAGCACGACCCGCGCGTGACACGCATTGGCCGGTTCCTGCGCCGCACGAGTATTGACGAACTGCCACAGTTGTGGAACGTTCTTGCCGGGCAGATGAGTTTGGTGGGTCCGCGGCCGCACGAACCCGAAGAAGTGGCGCGCTACCAGCCGTGGCACAGGAAGCTCTTAACCATAAAGCCCGGCATGACCGGCATGGCGCAGGTGAGCGGCCGAGCTAGCTTGAGCTTCGATGATGAAGCCCGGCTCGATATTGCGTACTTAGAGAACTGGTCCTTCGCCACTGACCTCATGATTCTGCTCCGTACCCCCCGTGTTGTTTTCTCTCACCGAGCCGCTGTTTAAAATACTATGCGCGTCGCCCTCGTCCATGAATATTTGAACCAGCTTGGTGGCGCCGAACGCGTGCTCGAGGCGTTGCATGAGCTTTACCCAAATGCCACAGTCCACACGCTCGTCCATGACAAAGCGAAGGTTGGCGACACGTTCAAGGATTGGAATATCGTGACTTCAATTATCGAACGGCTGCCCGGCGGGAAGAAGCGTTACAAGTGGTACTTGCTGGCTATGCCCGCCGCAATCGAGAGCTTCAACTTCAACGGGTACGATGTGGTCATCTCGGATTCGTCGGCATTTGCAAAAGGTATAATCGTACCGCCGGGGACGTTGCACATTTGTTACTGCCACACGCCCACGCGTTACCTGTGGAGCGACGCACACACCTACCCAAATGAAGTTCGGGTGCCAAGACTCGTTCGGAAAGTTCTGCCATTCGCGCTCAACTACTTGCGGACGTGGGATCGGCAAGCTGCCGACCGCGTCGACCTTTTCATTGCGAACTCCAAGTTTGTGGCTCAGCGCATTCACAAGTACTACCGCCGACCATCCACGGTTATTTATCCACCGGTGGATACGTCGAAGTTCAGCATTAGCCCAACCTTAGGTAACTACTACGTCATGATGGGCCGGTTGCGACCGTACAAGAAGTTCGACCTTGCAATCCAAGCGTTCAATGCGCTCAACATCCCGCTGAAGATTATTGGGGTAGGGGAAGAAGAAGCAGCACTGCGCAAGCTCGCGAAGCCGAATATTGAGTTTCTCGGCTACAAAGTCGACCGCTCCAAAATTCTTTCCCAAGCGCTCGGCTTCATTAACCCGCAGGTGGAAGACTTTGGCATTGCGCCCGTCGAAGCCATGGCGTGTGGCCGGCCGGTTATTGCCTATCGCGCTGGTGGCGTGCTTGAGACGGTGATTGAAGGGGAGACTGGGGCGTTCTTCGACGAGCAGACGTGGGAATCGCTGGCCGACACCATTATCCGCCTTAAGTCGAAGCAGTTTGACCCGCAACGTATTCGGCAACATGCGCAAACATTTGATAGTACCGTATTTAAGAAACGTATTGCAGATTTCGTCGATAAAGCCTATGCCCAGTACTGCAGTACTGGCCGCGTAGACACCCTCCAGACGCCGTAGTACACTCCGCCTATGCAGTTTCTCCAAACACTATCCCTTGCCTGGCGCTACCGTTGGCTCATCCTAGCGGTTATCCTCATTCCCACAATTTTGGCAGTGAGTTTTGCCGCAACTCGACCGGTTTCCTATACAACCTCTATTGCCTTCACCGTGAACCGTATTAACAAGCAGGATGTGAAGGAATATCAGTACGATGGGTACTACGCCTTGCAGGCTTCTGATCTTTTGTCTGAGACCGTGGTGAGTTGGTTTCTTACGCCGTCGGTCATCGTGGAGATGTACGACGCGGCAGACGTACCCGCAAACGTTACCGATTTTTCTAGCCTTACGGCGCGTTTCAAAATAAAAAAATACTCTTCGCAGAACTTGGGCGTCACCTTTACGTCTTCTTCGCCGTCTGATGCCCAGAAGCTAGCCGCTGCGGTTGTGAAGACGGTAGAGTACAAGGCCTCACAATTGAATCAGTCTGCCGACCGGAAGGCGCTCTTCGAAGTTCTGGGTTCCAAGCCGGTGACGGTGGAGCGAAGTCGTCAGGTGCCACTCGTCGGTATCGTAGGTTTTATCCTTGGTGCATTTTTGGCTGTCCTCATAACCGGTCTGCTCGGTGCACTCCGCGGGCAAACGCAGCCAACGGACGCGTCGTAATTTTTTTTATGCGCTTAGGGCTTGACCTGCGCTGCATGACCGAAGGCGAAGCGGGCGGGATTTTCGTTTATGCCCGGGAGCTCACTAGCCGGTTGGAGAAATGTATTGCGCCCAGTGAGTGCATTGGTATAACCACTGGTGTTACCCCCACCAACCTGGGGGTTGATTTCCCAGTTCGGCATTTGCGCTTGCCGAACAAACTCCTGAATACCTCGCTCATCACCGCGCATTGGCCACATCTTGATAAAATTATTGCGGCTGATGTTTTTTTTGCGCCGACACCAAAGTATTTGGGATTGCGAAAAGGCACGCCATTGGTAATTACTCTGCATGATTTGTCGTTCATCGAACATCCCGAGTACTTCACTTGGCGTCAACGTGTGTGGCACCGTGGCCTGCACGTCCGTTGGCTGCTCGAGCGCGCCACGCGGATAATTTCGGTCTCGCAGCACACCGCAGCTGATGCTCGGCGTCTCTTCCCGTTCACTGCAGAGAAACTTCGGGTCATCCACTCTGGCGCTGACCACGTACCACCTGGCCCGCACGCTCCACTGGGCGAACTTCCGCCAAAGTACCTTCTTGCCTTTGCGCCGAAGGAAGCGCGGAAGAATATTGCAAATCTTCGATGGGCGCAGACACAGGCATTTCCGCAACATAGCACACCGCTCGTGCTCGTCGGTTCTGGGGCAGGAGAGCCAGCTGTCGGGATTATTCCCATTCCGTACCTAACCGATCGAGAACGGTGGCAAGCAGTCGCGAACGCGCAAGCATTCATCTATCCATCAGTCTATGAAGGCTTCGGCTTTCCGCCGCTGGAAGCTATGGCACTCGGGGTACCGGTTATCGCCAGCCACGTTACCAGCATTCCCGAAGTCGTTGGCGATGCTGCCTTGCTCGTCGATCCGTGGGATCCGCAGGATATTGCCCGGGCAATGGTCGCCATGGTTCGTGACCATACACTCCGCAGTTGGTACATTGCTTTAGGGAAAAAACGGGCGAAACATTTCACCTGGGATTCCTGCGCGCGGCAAACCGCGGCCGTTATCCAAGAAGCCTACACCTATGCGCATCGGCATTGACGCCAGATTCTACGGCAGCCTCGGCAAAGGGCTTGGGCGCTACACCGAGCGGCTTCTTTCGTACCTCGAGCAACTGGATTCGTCGGATGAGTTTGTAGTGTTCCTACGCCAGGAGAACTGGGACCACTACACGCCAGCGAATCCGCGGTTCACCAAGCAGCTGGCGGATTTCCGCTGGTACAGCTTGGCCGAGCAGCGGCAAATGCCAAAGCTGGTGCGGGCTGCTGGTATTGAGCTCATGCACTACCCGCACTTTAATGTTCCGCTCCTGGCGCCCACACCGTTCATCGTCACCATCCACGATCTTATCCTCACGCACTTCCCCACCCGCCGCGCGACGACGTTGGGGCCGCTCACCTACTGGGTCAAGCAGCTGGCGTATCGCATCACGCTGAGCCGCGCAGTTTCCCGCGCAGCACACATTCTAACTGTCTCGAACTTCACCAAACAGGATATCCAGCAGTACTTTGGCTACGACCCGAAAAAAATTACCGTTACCTACGAAGCGGTCGACTCGTTCCCACAGCCCGCAAAAGATGACGCAGCGCTCGTGCAAGGTTCTGGCATTGCCGGGCGATACCTGCTCTACGTGGGGAACGCCTACCCACACAAGAATCTTGAGCAGTTCATTCCCTTTCTCAAAGCGTTGCCAGCGAAGTACGCTGACCTCGTGCTCGTGGTCGTGTGCAAGCCCGATTACTTCCTTGAACGTTTTCGCACCCAGGTCGCCGCGGCAGGGCTCGCCCGTCGTGTCCTGTTTCCCGGGTACGTCTATGACGTCACGCTCGGCGCGCTCTACCGCCAGGCCCACGCGTACATATTTCCGAGTTTGTACGAAGGTTTCGGCCTGCCCCCGCTGGAGGCAATGGCGCAGGGGACACCCGTGCTCTCTTCGAACGCTGCCTGCATGCCAGAGGTACTCGGCACTGCTGCACTCTACTTCAACCCCAAAGACGTGCGTGGTATGCTAGCCGCGTTAGAACGATTAGAGGATTCCACCTTCCGGCAAGCGCAGATCCTCGTTGGGAAGCAGTGGATTCAGCGGTACTCCTGGCGTACGCTCGCTGAACAAACCCTTGCGGTGTACCATACAGTTTCTATCCACCACGCATGAACAAGCAGTACCAACACGACGATATCCCCGAGGCGAATGTCTTAGACCTGCGCGCTCGTCCGAGCAGCGCTGCTGCCGTTGAACCGAAACAGAAGAAGGCCCGTCACGTTGACTTCTTATCTTTGGTAGAGGATAGCGAGCAGGCAGTGGCCAAGAAGTTTCGTGGATTTTTTCACCGTACCGAGAAGGCAGAACCCGAAGCACCTGAGCCGCCCGTGTCACCCGTGAAGGTTGCCGCAAAGGTGTTGCCACCATTAAAGCACGAGGGTGGTTTCCAGTACGCGTTCGGTCCGGCGGCACGGTTCGCGCTTGTTGCTATTCTCCTCACTGCTGGGGTTATCGGCGCGCGGCTTATTGGCAATGTGCAGAAAGCGAAAGGCGAAGTCCTCGGCACTTCGGCTCAGGCTTTGCAGCAGCTTGTTGCCGCTGGTTCGGCTGCCCAGGGTTTGCAGTTTGGCACCAGTAAAAATGAACTTCGCGCGGCCCATGATGCCTTCGTTGCCGCGGAGACCCAGCTTGTCAGTGTGGCTGGCATCCTGAAGAATATTCCCGGGGCGGGCCAGGTTAAGCGCGCCCAAGCTTTGCTCCAGGCTGGTCAAGCAATTACTGATGCAGCCACGAAGCTGGCGATGAGCGCCGAAGTCCTGACGACTCCCAGCACCACCACGCCACTCCTCGCGGTCGTTGAGCAGTTCCGCACTTCGCTGGGGCCGGCAGTGACAGACCTCGACCGAGCCGCGATATTGCTTCAGACGGTCAAAGCTAAAGATTTACCTGCAGAGTATCAGCAGGCGTTTGCAGACATTCAAGGTCAGCTCCCGAGCTTGCAGTTCCAGTTCGACCGCCTGCAACACCTTGGTACATTCTTGAGCACTTTTCTGGGAGCCGATGGGACAAGCCACCGCTACCTCTTCACGTTCCAGAATAGCAACGAGCTTCGGCCGACAGGTGGGTTTCTTGGCAGCTTGGCGATTGTCGACGTTATCAACGGCGCGATAACTAAAGTCGAGGTACCTTCGGGTGGCGTGTACGACATCAGCGGCCAGACCGCGATGCGCGTCGTGGCGCCGAAGCCGCTCCAGCTCATCCAAGCCAATTGGAATATCCAAGATGCGAATTGGTTCCCAGACTTTGCGACGTCCGCGAAGAAAATTTTGCAATTCTACGAGAGCGCGGGTTCGCCTGCCGTAGATGGTGTGGTGGCTATGACCCCGGCTGTGCTCCAATCTTTCCTAAAGCTCACTGGCCCGGTGGAAGTGCCAGAAGTTGGGGAAACCTTCACGGCCGAGAACCTCACCCTGAAACTTCAGGAAGTGATTAAAGATGCAGAGAAGGTGGACTACTCGAAGCCGAAGTTGGTAATGGGATACTTGACGCCGAAAATTCTCGCGCGGGCACTCGCCTTGCCGCAAGAGCAGCTCTGGCAGCTGCTGGGTACCATGCAAGAGCACCTAATCAGCCGCGATATTCAATTCTACTTTTCTGATGCAGCACAGCAGCAGCTCACCCGCGACCTGGGCTGGGCAGGGGAGCTACGCAACTCGAGCAAAGATTTTCTCGCCATTAACCGAGCCAACCTTGGCGGCGGCAAGACCGATGGGGTCATTGAAGAAGTAGACAGCCACGATGTGCGCATTGCGTCTGACGGCACCATCACCGATACGCTCACCATCATCCGGAAGCATAATGGAGTACGAAACGCCCGGTTCATTCACGATCGCAATGTTGTGTATATTCGTGCTTACGTCCCGCTGGGGAGCACGTTCGTTAACGCCACAGGTTTTGAAGCAATAGACGTGAAGCGTTTTAAGATGCCGTCATCAGATCGGACACCAGATCCAGACGTCGTCCGTCTCGAGGCGGGTGCAATAATTGATGACACGTCGGGCACTCGGATAAGTACCGAAGCCGGCCATACCGTCTTTGGGAATTGGTTGAGCGCTGGGGTTGGTGAAGTGACGAAAGCGACAATCACCTACACGCTCCCTTTCACGCTCAACGTCGGGGGGCTCTGGGCTAAGACCGATACCTACAGCCTCCTCACGCAGATGCAAGCCGGGACCCGCGCGGGTTTCTCGTCCACTCTCCACATTCCCGACGCGTGGCAGACCTCTTGGCAAGGCAGCACCGCAAGCGTCTTCGTGCCGGAAGGCGACGGTTACCGTATGAGCGCCATCATGGACCGCGACCAGTACTACGGCTTGGCGTTCAAGGCGAAGTAGAGGTTTTGAGAATCCTCCTCTCCTATTAGGAGAGGATGCCCGCAGCCCCGCACCATGAAGGTGCGAGGGCAAGGGCAGGTGAGGTTGACCAAGTATGCAAAATAGTTTAACGCCCATTGCTCGAAAATTGCGGAAGGAGCGAAACCCATTCGAAGTAAAGATGTGGGCGAGATTGCGTGCTCGTAGATTTTTTGGTTTGAAGTTTCATCGTCAATTTGTTATAGGTGAATATGTGGCAGACTTTTGTTGCCGTGAAAAACACATCGTCATTGAACTAGATGGTGGGCAACATGACGATCAGGTTAATCAAGAAAGTGACCAGGTACGAGATGCATATTTACGATCTCAAGGGTACAAAGTAATCCGAGTTTGGAACAACGATTTTGAAAAGCAGCCAGAAATAGTTTTAGAGAAGATTCACCTCGAGATACGAGATTAGTTCCCTCACCCCCGCTTCGCGGACCCTCTCCCAATGGGAGAGGAGGAAATTCAGGGGATTACGTATCACTTTTTCCGCTAACCTTAGCCCTTTTGGCTAACCTTAGCCATTTGTGATATTGACAGGATATACTCCCGCGTGTATACTCCTCAGTTACGTTGAAAATCTAAACATTCCCCAAGCAGTCCCTTTGCCGAAAGAGAGAGCGGCCAAAAGGACCTCATATTTAATCGTTGTGCTCTCTCACAGGAGTGCGATTTTCGTTAGATCTCGAGCGTAGTCGAGAGATTGTGCCTAACGATATGGAGGGGGTTGGTCATCCGCAAGGATGAGCAAGCGAGATGTGAGGGAGCGGTATCGCGGCGGGTCTCGCCCTGCACCGGAAGCGCAAGCGACTGGTACAGGGTTACTCGCCAAAGACACTCAACCCTCGTTGGTCTGCGGGCTTCGGTCCAAAGCAGGCTACGTCTCACCTCCAGATCGTTACACGCAAAGGCTCATGTATATTGACAACTCATTTTTCCCTTAACCGATCTGCCCCTCGATCACCGCCTACTGCGGGACCCCGCCAACGGCGGTGGCATGCTCGGGGTCTTGCAGACCGAGTGAGGGAAGAAACAATACTTTCTTTTTATCAACTTGGAGGCGACTTTCTCGATGGTGCGGTATCGCGGCAGGCCTAGCTTGCCAAAGACACTTAACCATCACTCGGGCGTGGGCTTCGGTCCAAAACGTCCCCGCCCTGTACCCGAATCCCGCATGCGCGGGATGAGTGGTTCAGGGCTACCTCACCTCCAGATTGATAGAAAGAAACATTTTGGTAAGGAGAAAAAATGCTTTCAATACTTGTTCTTGGTATTGGTATTGCCGTAATGTTCGTCATCGCTGGCATAGTGGTAACGGCATTCGGGAAAATGGCGCAGAACCAGACTTTGGTTCATGCGGGCCTCACAACAATAATAACCTCGGGTATCTGTGGCGTGATCATACTGATCTTTGCCATTGCTGCCCTGTAGGATTGTAATACGTACATTCGGGGAATCGAAGCAATTCATTCCCCACTTATCTCGGTTGGTCTTTCAGTAAAGGCCGTTCGAGATGAGAAACCAAAAAATTTGGCTGGTCCGGAATAGCCGGCGGATGAGAGCCCGGAGCAGGGATGCTCGATACCCAAAAGGTATACAGGGCTGCGAGGCCCTTCCAGCCAACAAACATCGCTGTCATTGCGAGCCCGAGTGCACGAGGGCGCGGCAATCTCGCTTTTCAACGGGATTGCTTCGTCAGTGCCCATAGGCACTTCCTCGCAATGACACTTGGAGAAGGGCGGTTGAGTTGCTCCTTACTGCCCTTCCTTTTCTCCCTTACGCGTTGAAGTACTTCGACGGGTGGGGGAGAAACTAAAACTAAAAAAACCAGATTCCTAGGAGGAAATATGAACAGTATTCTTCGTACCGTTATTTTTGTACTCGCAGTTGGTGTAGCGAGTGCAAACGCTTCACAACTCGAGCAAGATCGAATTGATTCGTTGCTGCAGAAGGTGGATATTCCTGTAGATATTCGTCAGGAATTCGTGCGGGAGTTAGCGAGCCACCCAGATATTGCGGTGTCGGACGGGGACATGACCGTAATGTGGTATATCACCAAAGACACCGTCAGATTTGGGGTTATTCCAATGCCAGCAGGCCAGGGAATGAAGCAGTGGACACTGCCAACGAAACTTGATGGTTCGATATTCTATTGTAACTACCAACTAGTTTCGATGGGTGAAGGCCGGGCAATTGGCCTTAGGATAGTTCGGGATTTTGATGGATTTGATTTGTACTTGTTATTGATTGTAATTTTGTTTGTTACTGTATTGATCATTGGATTAATCGGATACGTGTTTGAAAATTAGTTCTTTGGAAAGTGACGAGTTGCATATGCAGCTCGTCCTTCTCCCTTACGCGTTGAGCACGCCTCGACAGGTGGGGGAGAAATAAAAACCAATACACCTTTAAAATCCCAAGGAGGGAATAATGAAAAACACAATTATCGTCACATTGCTAGTGTTGGTTATCATACTCTGCATTGGCAACGTCAACGCAAAACCAATTGACGCAGCTGAAGCGAGCAGGATTGAATCACTACTGTCAAAAGTGAGTATCCCCGAAACTATTCGTAAGGACTTCTCAACGCGTCTGTTAGTCAGTCCTGATCTCGATGTATCAGACGGGGAGCAAACAGTAACCTGGTACCTTACGAAGGATTCCACCGAAGTTGGTATAATTCTGATACCAGCTGGCCAGGGCATGAAGCAGTGGAACTCGGCAAGCTTCAATGGTTTCATTTGGTATAATCGTTACCAATTGGTTTCAATGAATGAGGGCCAGGCAATTGGCCTACGTACTATTAGTGATTACGAGGGATTCTTTGTTTTCAGTCTTTTCGCTCTAGTAGCGTTAGTTAGCCTAGCTATCGGGAACATTATTCCCGAATAGGATCTTTGAAAAAAAGGCGAACAGTACATACCACTACCGTTCGCCTTTCTCCCTTACACGTTGAGTACGCCTCGACGGGTGGGGGAGAAATAGAAAAACACATGAATCAAGGAGGATACATGACTTTTACGAAGACGCTATTTGAAATTTGCATCATCATTGCCACGCTCTTCGTTGCGTTGCTGCTAGTCTGCATTGGTACGATACCGAACGTACAGATGCTGTTCTTCGTTGCCCATAACGGTTTGGTACCCCTTGCTGCGCTCGGACTTTGCATAGTCGTCTGCGGTAAATTGAGCAACCTAACGAAGGTTGAGTGGTCGGGGTACTGGCGGGCGAGTTTCTTGCTCGTCGGCGGAGTTCTCGCTGTAATTTTCGTGCTCGTCACCGCAATTGACTTGGCGCAAGGCAGTCCGCGGGATATCCTGCTGAACAATTTTACGGTCTGCGTTGTCGGGCTTATATTGGTAGGAACCAGTATGAGTTGCCGGCGGCACTGCCCAACCTGCATGCCCCAGCTGAAGGCGCTCGTCACCTTCAACTACCTGTAATGATCTTTTCGAGAGTAAAAAAACAATAAAACAAAGAGGTGTAAAATGAAAATGGTATTTTTTGTTCTCTGTATTCTCATTGATTTTGCTGTTTTCTGTAAGGCCATATTTGCTATTCTTAGTCCAATTGTGTTTGCCATTGGTTACACAATTGGCGTATACAAAAAAGTACTGACTATGGCTGACCTAACCACAATGCTGGGAGGACTCATTCTCTTCTGCATTGCACTTCTGCTTTTGAAGTTTATTGTGTGGATGTATACGGATTGGGTATAAGCTACCAATACATTGGCAAGCAGTGTTCAACTCGCTGCTTGCCCTTCTCCCAGAGTCCCGTAGAGCGGGATTACGGGAGAGGAGGGTATGCAGAAAAAAACGTCAGGTTTATACTCGAGGCGTCTCCTTTGCCCCCGCCCACCGGATACTTCCTACGATCTCAGGTTTGCAGAAAATCCAACTAGGACTCTCTCCCTGCTGGAAGGACGTAAACCCGGGTATCAGTCGCACGTATCGGTGGGCTAGGGGAGAGGAGAGAGACATGACCGTTCGGGAAACCGTGCGGTTTTTTGTTTGACCAGCGCAGGCACGGAGACCTGCGCTGGGGGGGATGTATACATGAGCAAACAAGCGTGGGTCTCTGTGCCCGCGCTTGTTTTGGTTTGACTTGCTCAAAGCATGGTTTTTTCGTATCCTGCAGCTACGTATGTGGAAGAAACTTTGGTTAAAACTCTCCACCACTATCCTGGGTGGAGCAATCGTTATTGGCCTGACGGGCGTGCTTAGCCGCGTGCTTGGCTTGGTTCGCGACCGGCTGCTCGCCTCGACCTTCGGCGGTGGTGGCGCCTTGGACCCGTACTTCGCTGCATTCAAACTCCCCGACTTCATTTTCAACGTCCTGGTGCTCGGGGCGCTTTCGTCTTCGTTCATTCCGGTGTTCGTGGGTTACTTGAAGAAGCACGATGGAGATAGCGCGCCGAACAATGATGAAGCCTGGCGTATTGCTAACTCGGTGCTTAACCTCCTTCTTATTGTTATTGTAGGTTTAGGTATTATATTTTTCATATTTGCTAATCAGCTGGTGCCGCTCATCGCGCCAGGATTCAGCGGCGAAAGATTGACGACAACCATCCAGCTCAGCCGCATCATGTTGGTGGCAATTATCTTCTTCGGCGCCAGCAACATCGTGTCGGCCATTCTAAACTCGTTCAAACGCTTCTTCGCGTTTGCCCTGGCACCAATCCTCTACAACCTCGGCATCATCGCGGGTATTGCGTGGTTCGTGCCACGCTGGGGGATTATTGGTCTGGCGTACGGCGTGGTCGTGGGTGCGCTGGCACACCTGCTCATCCAAATCCCTGGGGTGTTCCGTTTGGGTTTTCGGTACCAACGTATTTTGGATTTCAAGCATGCGGGGGTGAGGCAGATTGGCCGGCTCATGCTGCCGCGGACTTTTGGCTTAGCTGTTAATCAAATTGACCAGCTCATCGCTACGATCATTGCTTCCAGCTTGGCGGCTGGGAGCCTGACGCAGTTTAACTTTGCCAACAACCTGCAGAACTTCCCCATCAACGTTTTCGGCGTGTCGCTGGCAATTGCGGTGTTCCCAGCTTTTTCGGAAGCGTACGCGGCGAAAGACATGGAATCGTTCATTGGCCACTTCTCCCGTACGGTTCGGCGCTTGCTCGTCGTCATGATTCCGGCATCTATCCTCCTGCTCGTGCTGCGGGCGCAAATTGTGCGCGTGGTCGTCGGTGCCGAAGCCTTTGACTGGGAAGCGACTTACCAGACTGCCCAAGTGCTAGGGTACTTCACGTTGTCGATCTTCGCACAGGCTCTCATTCCTATCCTCGCCCGGTCATTTTATGCCCTGCACGATACGGCCACACCGGTGAAGGTTGGCATAGCTGCAGTTGCGGTTGATATTGTGGGTGCGTTGTACTTCTCCAAACACTTCGGGGTTATTGGTTTAGCACTTGCGTTTTCTATTTCGAGTTTACTCAACATGCTGGTGCTGTATGCTGTGCTTCGCAAGCGTCTTGGCTCGCTGGATGATGCCCGTGTCGCCCGAACCACGACGAAGATTGTTATTGCTTCGTTACTGGCTGGCACCGTAGCGTGGGCGCTCCTGCGCTTCGCGGCATTGGGAGTAGACATGCGGACGCTGGTTGGAATTTTTTTGCAAGGCTTGGTAGCAGGCACCGGCGGGATTATGGCTTACCTTGCGACGGCGTCATTATTACACGTTGAAGAAGTCCAAATCTTTCGGGATTGGTGGGGCCGGGTACGAAAGTTTATTCGTAATGGGAATGGAAAGGTCGTTGTATGAGTGCGAACATTCGCAACTTCTGCATTATTGCTCACATCGACCATGGCAAGTCAACGCTGGCAGACCGTTTCTTAGAAATAACCGGCACCGTGACCAAGCGGGAGATGCAGCCGCAACTACTGGATCAAATGGACATTGAGCGGGAGCGGGGGATTACCATCAAGCTCGCTCCCGTGCGTATGGCCTACCAACACGAAGGCCAGACTTTTGAACTAAATCTCATAGATACCCCAGGGCACGTGGACTTCACCTACGAAGTTTCGCGCTCGCTCGCCGCCGTCGAAGGGGCAATTCTCCTTGTGGACGCGACGCAGGGCGTAGAAGCGCAGACTCTAGCCAACCTCTACCTGGCTGTGGAGCAGGGGCTCACCGTAATTCCCGCGATTAACAAAGTGGATCTGCCGAACGCACGCGTCGAAGAAACTGCTCATGAAATAATTAAGGTGCTGGGTTGCAGCCGGGAAGAAATATTCCTCGTCTCGGCGAAAACTGGGGTCGGTGTCGCAGATTTACTCCATCGCGTTATCAACCTAGTCCCACCGCCAGTGGTCGATGAAGATGCGCCGCTCCGAGCTTTGGTGTTCGACTCGACGTTCGACGATTACCGTGGGGTGATTAGCTACGTGCGCGTGATGCAGGGAAAGATCCAGCGCGGCACAGACGTGCAGTTCATGGCGACGAAGGTGAGCAACATCGCGCTCGAGGTGGGTACGTTCCAACCCAAGCTCACGCCGACCTCGATTATCAAGTCTGGGGAGATTGGCTACGTCGTTACAGGTGTGAAGAGTGTCGGTGACGCCCGCGTAGGCGACACCATGACTGACGTGAAGCACCATGCGGTTGAACCATTGCCGGGGTACCGTGAAGTACGGTCCATGGTGCACGCCAGTTTATTTACCAAAGAAGGGGACGATTACCCCTTGCTCCGCGAAGGCTTGTCAAAACTGAAACTCAATGACGCGGCGCTCACCTTTGAACCCGAACACTCACAAGCACTCGGTCATGGTTTCCGTTGTGGTTTTTTGGGTTTGCTCCATGTCGATATAGTCCAAGAACGTTTGAAGCGGGAATACAGCCTCGACCTCATTGTTACCATTCCATCCGTGGCTTACCGCGTGCATCTCAACCCCTCGGGGGCGCGGGCTCGGGAGCGACTCGTCAAGCAGCTGGGGTACGATGCCGCTGATGCCAAAGGGATTGTCACCGTGACGAGCCCGCTAGATTTACCAGAGTCTTCGCACGTGGACCACATTGAGGAACCGTGGGCAAACGTCGATATTGTCACGCCGGCAAAGACCATTGGGCCGCTGCTGGCGCTCATTGTGGAGAAGCGCGGTGAGCATACCAGCACCGAGTACCTCGACGAGCAGCGTGTGGTCATTCACTGCAAGGTGCCGTTAGCTGGTATCCTCGTGGATTTCTATGATAGATTGAAGAGTGCGTCGAGTGGTTACGCGTCGCTCAACTACGAGGTGTTCGGGACGCGGGCTGCAGACGTCGTCCGGATGGATATCCTGGTGGCGACCGAGCGTATCGATGCCTTGGCCAGCATGGTGTACGCCGATGAGGCGCAGCGTGCCGGCCGCCAAGTGGTCGAGTATTTGAAAACTATATTACCCAAGCAGATGTTCGAGGTAAAGATTCAGGCGGCGATCAACGCTAAGGTTATTGCTTCTGCCAGCTTGTCTGCCATGCGCAAAGATGTTACCGCAAAGCTTTATGGCGGTGACGTGACGCGCAAGCGGAAGCTGCTGGAGAAGCAGAAGAAGGGCAAACGCCGGATGCGCGCCATGGGCAAAGTGGATATCCCGCAGGAAGCCTTCTTCGCAGTCTTGCGCCGCGATCGACCCTAGAAGCCGGCGCCGCCCAAGCCGAACAACGGCATCATGGTAAAAAACACCATGCTCAAGGTGCCGATGATGAGAATAGTGACCCAGAGAACTTTGACGATTCGCTTTCGCTTCATATGTTTGAACAACGGCTGTTAGAAAATGTGAAGGAAGGGGAAGAGGTGCTCGCGCTGGTGCGCCGGACGCCACTGGTTGTCGTTGCGCCGACGTTCTTGGTTGCCGTGCTCATTATAGCACCATTCTTTTTCCTCTACCCACTGCTGAAGTACGGCTCCTTCGGAGTCGCCCTTATCATATTCAGTGTTGGCATTGGGGTTTTTCTTGGCCTGCGGACTATGTGGGTTCATCAGCTGAATGCTTTCATTCTTACGGCCACGCGCATTGTCGACGTGGACCAGCGCGGATTCTTCCATCGGGTGGTTTCCGAAACCACGTTTGATAAGATTCAGGATGTGAGCTACATCATCAAAGGTGTTGCGGCAACGATTTTCCGCTACGGCTCTGTGGTTATTCAAACTGCTGGCACTGCGGCAAACCTCGAGCTCAATGGCGTCCGCAACCCGCAGCGCGTGCAGGATCTTATCCTGAAGCTGCAGCACGATGCAACCAACGGGAAACCCGAAGATCAGCTCTCGGCCGACGAACTCCTGGCCATGGTCCAGAAGATTAAAGTGGGCGTTGGGGAGGAACAGTTCCGCCGTCTCATTGCCAATCGGCCTCGGAAGCAGGTATGACCAGAGTTGAATCTACGCCATCAACTCCGGTAGTCCGTCGGCAGATTCACCTCCCCATCCCTAAGTTCTCACTTGGTCGGCTCGTTAAGTTGGGTTTCCTTGTTATCGTCCTCTGGCTCCTCGTACAAATTGCGCGGACTGGGGTGTGGACGATACCTCTGGTGAGCCGTTTCGCCTACACCCGGCCTGAACCACGAGCTGTTGCGGTTGAGCTTTCCACGGAGCGCACACACCTCGCAAATCGTTTACGCGACGCCGTGGGTGGGTCAGTACAGATTGCGGATGGTGAGCTAACCGCACTCGCCCGCGCTGGTTCGTCAACGTTGCACCTGGGCGTGCAAGGTTTGAACATTGCCAATGCTGCCGATCAACCAATTGAACTCTCGTTCGTAATTCCGCAGCGGCACAATGCAATCGTGCGTATCGAGCTCCAACCCAAAGTCATCGACCGCAAAGTTCAATTCGAAGTCAGCCGAACCCGCGTGGGTATGGTCCAAGTGCCTCAGTGGATTATTGGGGAACCCACGAAGCTTCTGCTCGCCGCGGCACTTGCGCCGTACTTTTCTGCTGCCCCACCGGTGCAAACCGTCCAAGCGATGAATGGTGGTTTGCGTTTCTCATTCTCACCACGATGATTTTTTTTCTTCGGGCTCTTCCCGTACTCTGCGCCGCCTGGATTATCGGCTTTTTCCGGCTTGCTATTGGGTCGCCAAATACCTTCTGGTACTACGCCGGGGCTGGGGTGCTCGGCGCACTCGCGGCGTTGTGGTTACTCACCCGTCGAGCCGTCTTTCTGCAGGGACGATGGAGTATTCTCGCTTTCCCGGCGCTTACCCTTCTTGCCGTCGTTGGTACGTTGCTCTTTTCAGAACGTGCCAGCTTACAATGGGTACTCCTTGGGTGTATCGGTGTCCTCTTTGCGCTGTACGCCGAACAGGTGTTCCGCTTCACGCACGCGCCCGCTCGCTACCAACCGAACGCCTTGGTCAACCTCGGTTTCGTTTTTGCAATATTGAGCATGTTTTTTTCGAGTCTGACCATCTTTGACCTTCAACTCTTTGCGAACGCACCGTTGTGGCTGGCTATTGTGATCTTTGTCGTGGTCATGGTTTTTTGGAGCACAATAGTTTTTCGGTTCCTCGATGTCCCGTCCGCCATTCGTTGGCCCTGGGGGATAGCTTTGAACACTATAGCGATTGAATTTTTTGCCCTTCTTGCTTGGCTCCCGGCACTGCCATTCGTGAAAGCGGCAATTGTGGCACTCCTCCTCACGGGTATGCTCCAGCGCCTGCGTGACGATGTGCTTGGTACCGCGCGATCCAGCCGCTGGGCTACCGTCGTGCTGGCGATCATGCTACTCTGCGTTGTAGTGACGGCTCGTTGGTTTGCTTAAAAGTACGGTGACCCATGAAAGCGAAAATTGTGCCCACCTCTCCCAAAGTCCGCGACAGCGAGCAACGTGATGCTGACGTCGAGGAGTTTCTTCGACGTGCTGAACCAATCAGCAAGCCGAGTATCGTCCGGTTTTCAGCGAGTTTTTTAGTGCTCGTTGTGGTGCTCGGGTTCTTGGCTGGTACTGTTGGAACGGTTGTTGTTCTTGCAGGTAAGGAACAGTGGCCGTGGCTGCAGCAGTGGCTGGCGCCTACGGTGCAGGAGACGAATACTGCCCGGCCCGTGACGCGCAAGGAAGTGGTCACCGAGCAATACGTTGATACCGTAGGGAAAGTTGACCCCAACGTTGTGGCAATATTTGTTCGAAAAGTTCCGGCAAAGAAGAATGGCACGCTCCTGGATCAGCTCTACACGCCATCAGACTTCCGCGGCACTGGGGTGCTCCTGACCGAAGATGGCATTGGCGTTACCTCGCGTCGGGCTATTCCAGATCTTACGAAAGAAGTTGCCATTGTTACCGCGTCGAAGGCAGTGTACCTGACAAAAGATTTCTCGGTGGATCCCGCATCAGACCTGGTGTACTTCCGCATTAGCGGCAAAGGTTTCCCCGTGCTCGACTTTGCCGACACTGGCAGCCTACTCGTCAGTCAACGGGTCATTGACGTCAACCGTCACGCCGTCACGCTCGCCCCAGCCATCGCGCTCACCGAGCTTGCAACACTTAATTCGGTTCGGGTGAACGAGCGTGGCGATCTTGTTCAGAGCAGTGAACGGCTTTCCCAGGTGTACCAAACCCGGACCGGTGCAGATGCCCCCGGGGTTCCCACCTTTAGCATTGGTGGCAAGCTTATTGGCCTTCACACAGGCACCGACGGAGACATTACCCCGGTTGACGTCATTAATTCGGGTTTGCAACGTCTGCAGAAGACTGGGGGTGTCGTCCGCAACGTCCTGGGGGTTCACTACCTTAATCTCGCTGTGGCGAAAGGTTTACTCTTGAGCCCAACCGCAGAAGGCGAGCGGGGAGCGCACGTGACGAGTGCGGGTGAGACAAGCGCGCCGGCAATTATTCCAAAGAGCCCAGCTGACCGTGCCGGTTTGAAGGTTGGCGACATTATTTTGCGGGTTGATGATACGTCTCTCACCGAGTCACTCACGCTCAGCCAAATTGTGCAGGGCGCAGCCGCGCGTGCAACACTTACGTTAACGATAGTGCGTGGCAAGGATGAGCAACGACTCCCAGTAACCCTTGATACCACCTCACCATGAGGCTGCGGCGTATGGTGAGCGCGTTTGCAGTCGTGATGTTCATCACGACGTTTTCCATTCCATCACTCGTCCAGGGTCAAGAGGTTTTCCAAACGGTCGTGCAGTACCACAATGGCCAACTCGCACTCAAGCCAGTTTTTGGTTTTTCCCCTGACGATGCCGCAGCAAGAACGCGTCTACTCCCAAATGTCCGCTGGGCCGAACCTAACGTCACGTACCACGCTGCGGTCATCCCGAATGATCCTGACTACCCGCTGCAGACACAATTCCCGCAGATTGGTGCCCCGGCCGCGTGGGACACCCGCACCGATGCGTCGTCGGTGGTTGTCGCGGTGCTAGATTCGGGTGTGGATATAACGAATCCTGACCTCACCGCTAATATCTGGGCTAACGCCAAGGAAATCGCTGGCGATACCTTGGATAATGACGGGAATGGTTTTGTTGATGATGTGCAAGGCTGGAACTTCATCGAGAATAGCAATGATTCGCGCCCACAGCTTTCTGCAGGCGCGACCGTCGCAGGCTTGAATCATGGCACAGTCATTGCGGGTATTATTGGGGCGCAAGGGAATAATGGTGTAGCGGGCACAGGTGTTGCGTGGAATGCAAAAATTCTGCCAGTGCGGGTGCTGGATAGTACTGGATCCGGTTCCACGGTTACCGTGGCGCAAGGGATTGCGTACGCGGTGAAGGCTGGGGCGGACATCATAAACCTTAGTTTCGTTGGGAGCGGCGTGAGCCCCACGCTTGCGGCTGCGATTGTCGAGGCACAAACTGCGGGCGTGCTAATTGTTGCCGCGGCGGGAAATGAGAATCTTGACCTGGATGTCACCCCTCAATACCCGGCTTGCTACGATGGCGTTCTCGGCATTGCCTCGGTTGATAGCAATGATGTGAAGTCTTCATTCTCTAACTATGGTTCGTGCATTGACTTGGTTGCACCGGGGGAAAATATTTCGAGTACACTTTTCTACTCGCCCAGCCAAGGGTACGCTGCGGTGAGTGGTACGGGCTGGTACGGCACATCTGTAGCCTCACCGTTCGTCGCTGGGGCCGCCGCTTTGCTCAAAGCCATGTCACCCACGCTTTCTGGAGCAGACCTGGCCACGGCGCTTAAGAAGCAAGCGACGAATATTGCCGCAAGCAATGCAGCATTTGTGAATGACCTTGGAGCCGGGCGATTGAATTTGCAAATGCTACTCAGTGCCGCAGCCGTTGCCAGCGCCGCCCGGGTCAATATCGTCGCCGTCCCTTCGGCTGGTGATAGTCCGCGCATACGGGAGTACAATGCACAAGGCAAGCTTTTGCGGCAGTTCTACACTGGCCCGATTACCAGTCGGGTTGGCGCTTCGGTTGTCGCTGCTGACTTAAACGGTGACGGGACGCAAGAATTCGTTACGGGTTTTCAGCAAGGTGCGGAACCTCGTGTCCGCATCCACGACCGCGCTGGGAAGCAACTTCGATCATTCCTCGCCTTCCCGACAGCGTACCGGGGCGGCGTCTCGCTGGCCGTTGGTGACGTTACCGGGGATGGCGTAAATGATATTATCGTCAGCACGGATACCGGGTCTTCGAGTGTCCGTATTTTCAATAGCACTGGTGTTCTGCAGCAGCAGTTCTTCGCTTTCGGGCCGACCTACCGTGGCGGCATCTCACTCGCCGCGGGGGATGTGACGGGTGATGGCGTGACCGATATTGTGGTTGCGAAGCGTCAGAAAGAAGCTCGGGTTTCGGTCTACTCGGGTACTGGCAAGCTTCAGCGTACCTTTTTGGTTTTCCCCACCACGGTTCGTCAGGGTGTTTCTTTAGCTGTCGGAAACGTAACCGGCACCGAAACGCCAGAAATTATTGTGGGGCTTTGGCAGGGTGCGCCGCGCACCCGCGTCCTCTCGTCAACCGGGAAGCTGTTGCGAGAGTTCTACGCCTACGACAAGGCTCTGACCGGTGGCGTCCGCGTGGGTGTTGGTGACGTGGATGGCGATGGCACGGTTGATATCGTTACCGGTACCGGGCCTGGCGCAAAACCGGAAGTTCGGATTTGGGCGAACACCGGCGCCACCCGCACCAAGCTCTTCAACGCCTTCACGACTCAGTCCCGAACCGGCATTCAGGTGAACACTATTTCGGCACTATGATGCAGCACGTCCTCGGCCACCCAACGGTTCAGCAGTTTAGTCGGTTCATCACCATTGGTTTTTTGAACACGGGGTTGGACTGGGCAATCTTCTTCGCCCTCACTAGCTGGGTGCCGTTCTTCACGCAGCACATCCTCTTCGCGAATGCTGTTTCGTTCGTTTTTGGTTTTACCAACAGCTACATCTTCAACCGGCGCTGGACCTTCAAATCTCAAGATGCTCGGGTTGGCCGGCAGCTCACGGTTTTCCTGCTTATCAACCTGGCAGGATTGGGGATAAGTCAAACAATTTTGGGCACGGTCTATGTCGCCACCTCATCTCGACTCATCAGCAAAGCAGTTGCTGTTGCGCTCACACTCTTCTGGAACTACTTCGCCGGCCGAAAGTTTGCTTTCAAGAAGTGAGAAGCTATATATCGTACATAGGACGATCTTCGGATCGCCCTCCTCTAAATATATTTATTCTCGCTCACTATGTTACAGTTGACTTGTGAATAATCAAGATTTTACCAAGACTTTTCTCGACCTTCTCAAGCCGAATCAGCATGTGCTTGATCTTGGAGCTGGTGAAGGCAAATTTTCCCGAATGTTTTTAGAACGTGGCACAATTGTAACCGCCGTAGATATCCGTATCCCAAAACAAGAGGAAGAAAAGTTCAGAGCAGTGCGAATGAAGATTGAAGATTATTGTAATACTCCTAATACCGAAAAATACAATCGGTTTTTTCTAAGAAATGTAATTCAATTCTTGGATAAGAATTGGGTATTTGAAATACTTTTCCCTTGGATCGAAAATCACTCTAGTGATAGTTCGATTGTTGCAATTGAAACATTTTACCAAGATCCCGAGCCACCATTTGACCACCCCATGCGTTCACTGTATTCCTTGGACGAATTAACCCTTCATTTCATGACTTGGGTTGAGCATTTTGCAAGGCAGTATAGTCATATGGGTTTAGATATGGGTGGCCAAACGCGTAAATTCTTTTTGAGCAGTTTGATAGTGCAAAAGCCTTAGTTCGTTTTACTTTAGGTATCGTTACAACGAAATAGCCTGTAATTTGGTAAAATATCAAAATTTTTTAGAAAACAGCGCCGTCGCGACGGCGCTGTTTTGTCGTGGATAACTCGGCCGAAAACCGGAAATAGACGTGCTAGCATATATTCAAACAAACCGCTATGCATCACGCTTTTTGGAAAGGTAGTGAATAGCACAAACTAAAACGTTCATCTATAGAAATTCGCCATAGAGTAAGTCGTCACCAATGTTGAATGGCATGGTTCACCCGAGCTTGAACAGTAAAGAAATGCCTGAAAAGGAGAGGCACGATGAACTGCCGAGCGGGAAGTGATAGTCGGTTTGGCATATTTTTATTGAGGGGGTAAGTGAACCGATGCTATTACTTATATGCATGCGGAACGATATGAGTAGATCCTTGGTTGTAAAAAATAAAGAAAAGGTTAAGGAGGCCAATATTTTAGCTGTGGTTTTTGATTTTGATGATACTTTGGTTTGCCCTCCTATCGAGTGGCAGCAAGTAATGGCTGAATTTTTTGTTGACAATATCAACGAGAATTATGTAAGCATTGTTAAACGAGAAGAGCAGGTGGCTCGTTATAAGAAATATATTGCGAACAATGCTGGTCTGACTCTTACTAAGTATATGGTAAAGTTACAGCAACTAATACAGAAGAAGAGGAGATATGGAGTTCGAACAGTTGTTTATTACAGAGAGAAGTTTGATGAGCTGTGGAGGAGTGAAACAGTCAACTATTACACACCTAAGGACCTAGTGATGGGAGTTCGCTCGTTGCTGCTACAATTAATGAAAAATGGAATTAAAATATTTGTTGTCACAGGAGGTGACAGAGCTCATAAGGTAAATTTGATAAAGAAGTTGAATTTGGAAAAAATTATTCGCTCTGAAAATATTTTTGGTGATTATGACGAAAGATTCCCACACGGATTTTCGAAGAAGTCTGCATTGCAACATATTAGGGATGAGGTTGCAAAAAAAAATGCGCTCAATATTCGTTCAGAGAAATCAATCATTTGCATGATAGGGGATGGAAAAAGTGACATGCAGGCCGCTCAAAAAGTCGGAAATGTACTGGCGGTGGGTTTTCATCAAAAGCAGTATGCGGATATGTATATTATGGGCAAAGGATATCCAGTAAATGCATTAGTAAAGATACTTGTGAAAAGAAACTAGAGCGGTTGATATATCAAACTATAATGAGACGCTTGCATTGTTAAACCTCTAAAGAATATTTTAATGACCACACAACAGAGACCGAGTTTTTCAATAAAGAATTATATTGTTAAGCAATTGGACGAAAGAAGTGATATCTACTGGAATTACAAAGATGTAAAAGATCATTATTTTGTGTTAAATAAATTTAAGGGAAAGAAAAGATTCGTACCTACATTTGCGTACCGACAAGTACTATATGATACTGGTGATTCAAAAAATGCACCCGTCTGCCGCCTTTGCAAAAATATCAAAATAGGAACTAATTCCGTAAAATTGCCGCTCCAACTAGCGGGTGATCGTCCCACTAGGCAGTGGTTCACAGATTTCCGAAAATTATTTGACATTGAAGTCAATAATTTTCCATATTTTAATAAACAGATCTTGGTATGTCCCAAAAGACATGAGTTATTTTTTTCAAAAAAGGATCTACATTTGTTATTTCGTTTTATGCGCTACTCGCGATTTAAGTCAGCTTTAATGCAAATCGTTGGTAGCGGGGCGACCATATCAGACCATGCGCATATAAGTATCTGCGATGAAGATTTGCCAATTTTCTATTTAAAAAGGCAGAAGTGTTTCGAATTTGATGGTATGAGCATTTTTCAAACACCAGACTATCCTGGGTCATTGTATGTTTTTGACCCAATTAATACCAATGAAAAAGTTTCATTCATACATAGGCTTATTGGGAAAATTAAAAATAAAGGTTTTAGTTACAATTTGTATATTGAAAATACTAATACGGTATACTTAATTCTAAGAAAGGCAGAATTTTCAAAATGCATACATAGAAAAATTGGCTCGGTTGAGGTAGCTGGAATTTTTTTGGGGAATGCATTAGGGACGTCAACAAAAGATATAGTAAAACTCGAAAGAATAATTGAAGGTCGGTGTAACAGAATGACCGCCAAGAATTTTCTCGAATCATTACATGAGACAGTTTGTTCAAAAGCTGAAGGTGAATTTGTTGAAAAAATTGCAAACGAGTTTGTTGTAAATGATAGCGATATCAATGAATAGTAATATTCTATGTACAGAACAAAAAAATCCGAATTAGAAATAGATTTAAGGGAGTATTTGCATAGTGGTGAGAAGCTTATTAGTTTTGGTAGCGGCGGTAGTGAGGCTCTAGTCCTTTTTTTGAAATCTCGTAACCGAAAAAATATTTTTGTTAGAAAGATTTTAAGTGAAAAACTTGTTTCTGCTCGCTGGGGTCGTTCTGGGAATGGGACTATGACTCCGCCGTTTAAAAAAGCCATTTTGCAATATAAATATTTGAAAGGTTTGCCAAATGGTGTTACCCCCTATTTTCCAAAAGTTTACAAATTAACAGAAAGGGTAATTTCAGATTATTGCAACCAGAATAAGGCGAAAAAGAAAAATTTCTTTGAAGTTATTTACGATGAGGAATTCATTGGAGGTATGGAAGTAAGTACTTTCATAGCTCACTATAAACCACCTTCAAAAGTCGTAGCGCAGCTTTATGTAGAAATACTTCGCTGTTTGAAAGAAAAAATTCATAGTCAAAGGAAAAAAGTTCTTACATCCCGAACTATTCATGAAGCATATTTTAGTAAAATTAAGAAAAGGTTAGAGATTTCAAGAATTACCGCACCGAGAGTATTCAATAAATCAATCCTGGATAGCAAATATATATGGATTAATGGGAAAAAATATCTTAATATATATCCCTTGCTGAAAAAATTAGAAACAAAAGAATTTGTCAAAATCTTGGAGCCGTCATTTCATGGCCTTGTAATGGGAGACACAAACACGGAAAACATTAAGATAACAAATATTAAACCAGTACTGCGAGCTATGAAGAGTGGTACGAGTTTTTCCTATGATGAGATTGGGATTAAATTTTTAGATCCACGGGCAATTGGCTTCGATTCAAGCGGGGACGAAACAGTCGATGATTATATGTATGACAATAAACCACTTCATAATTCTTGGGCTAATTATGACGCGATTCATGGAGAATACTTTGAATTGTCTGTTGCAAAAAAGGCACGCTTTCCAAAAATAACCATCAAATATTCTAAAAATAATCCCTATAAGAAATCATATAAGGATATTAAGCATCACTTCAAATATATTATGGAAGCTGGTTGGGATGTAAGTAGTCCCAAGCACATGAACAATGATCCATACTGGCTCATTCGATTTGTTTTTATTGTCCCTCTTTGGGAGCAAAACCCCCGCCTTGCAGGCGGTCCTTTCAA
>JBBTRK010000003.1:0-46792 GCA_038065235.1 Patescibacteria group bacterium | reverse complement strand
GTGTGCATACGGGTATAGTCTCATACCCGTTGCGTTAGATGTTTGACTCTAAGTGAGAAAAAAGAATAATACTGCACATAAAAAACGAAACCAACGTACGCTAACGAGGAGAGAATTATTACTGCGAGCATTGTTGATACAGCGATGCAATCAATCAAGCGGAATATATATCCTACTTTTAAATAGCGAAATGAGAATGCACAGAGCAGGGTAATAGTCGTGTACGCAATGAGCGTCTCGGCGAGCATGGATTGTGAGAATACGAGCGTCGAACCCAACACAACGAAGGCGACGAAAGTGCTCGCAGCGCGACGGCCAACCTCATTTACAATCCACCGGTAGAGGAGCATTAACCAAAACCAAAGCCCAAGGATAAAGAGTAGTTGGAAGATCACAAGCGAATGATTGCTCAAAATGTGCAGAGAGGCAGCAAGGAAGTACGGAAAGGGCATATGGTGCGAAAAAAACCCCACATACGGCATGATGCCTTTGGTGATGAGTGCTCCACCGTATATTACATCTACCGGATCTGTCCACCCATAAAATTTATACGTACTAGAAATCAGCATCGCAATAAGAGAACCAAGGTATACAACCACATCGAAGTGCCGTGACGGTAACTTGAGAGGAGTAAAAGGTGACTTATTGAATATTTGCATACTTCGTTCAATCTTCGCTCTGCTTTATTGATAAATTCTGAATTACGTTTGCCTACTGGTACTATCACGCTTGGTACCCTTCCAGATTGCGGTTGCCAATGCGAGGGCGAGGCAAACGGCGTACGCATACACGCCATTGCGAGCAACCAAAGCAAGATTCGACGAATGCAAACGCCCAGCCAAGTAGAGACCATCGAAGTGCGTCAGGAGGACCGCGGTCGCTATGGTTATGGCGCTCACGCTCCAGATGGAAGGAAAGAGAATGAGGAAGAGCATGGGGATGGCGAAGTACTGGATCACTATAGAGGATGAGAAGGCGACGAGTGCGGCACCGTACAGCGCGAATGCGTACGGTAAAGGCAAGCGACGTGCTAGCACGCCCACCCCGACCAGCGCGACAATGAAGATCGCTACACCAACGTCATTCGAGACTCGGTGGCCGAAGGTGAACGCGTTGAGTAGCGGCGCGTTCGCCGCAGAAGCGTACAGGAAGACGTTCTGCTGTATGCCAGCGGCGCCGCCCTTCACGTACGGCAGGAAAGAGAGAAGGAAGAGCCCGTACGGAACAGCGAGAGCGAGGAACCGACGGAGCGCGCCTCGCTCTCGCAGAGCGATCCAAATGGGGAAGAATAGGAGTACGTGCTTGAGGATGAGTGAGAGGCCGAGCAGGCAGGTGAAAATGATGAACGCGCGGAGGTGTTCCTTTGCGGCGTGCTTCTCGTACCAGAGGACGCCGATGAGACCAATGAGTAGGGCGAAGTTATCGAACTGGTTGTGGTACCCGGTGATGAACATGGAAATCGGATTCAGGAAAAACACGGCGCCGAGCAGCAACGAGAAGCGCCGGGCGATGAGCCAGGCGATGGCCAGGTCGACCAGGGTGAGGAGGCCGACGATGAAGTACCGGAAGTTGTGCGGGTTACCTGTTCGATCAGCGAGAACCTGGAGACCGTGGAGCACATTGAACCACGCCGGACCATAGTTGTACCGATCCGTTTCGTGGTAGACATTCCCTCCCTGCGCCGTCACCGTAGCGACTATGGTGTACGACTCAAAATCGAAGTTGTGCCCGAAGCTCGTGAGCGCGAACCGTACACCTACACCAAGGACAACGACAAAAATTGCTGCAGAGAGTACGTGCCGGAAGGATTTTTGGCTAGCATTGGGGTTACAATTCATACGCACTTTTTAAGCTTACTGGGTGGGGCTAGGTTTGCATAGCGTATCCGGAGCGAAGGCATTCCGTCATGGGTGTAGTGATCCGCTTACCACGAAGACAGTGGAGCGAGTACTTATGGGTACTACTCACCGCTCAGGTCCACGCCTGGAGCATAACCACCAGAGCATCGACGTTTAGTATGAGTAAAAAGACTGCTAATGCCCATGCACCATACTTATGCAGACGCTGTGGGACAAAACGCTCAATGCCAATGAGTCCTAGTAAGGCTATCGGTGCAAGGAGCAGAAAGTAATACCTACCCTGGAGCGGAAAAAGTGGTCTATTATAAATTATTATTGTCTTCCAAAAGAGCGCTAAGTAAAGCCCTTCCAGAAGAAAAAAGGGAGTAAGTAGTAAAAGAAGATTTTCTCGGGTAATCGTACTTGCTATTTTCCGATGGATGTCACGAAGGAGCAGCACAATTCCGCTCAACGTTGCACCACCAACCAACAATGTCATCGCATAAACGCCAACGTGGAGTGGGTACATCATCCAACCAAATAATCCCCAAAAAGAAATCCACACACGTGAAGGCCGAAAGAGTAGGGTAAGGTTCGCGATATTACCCACGGTACGCTGTGGGAATGTCCATTTAATTGGCGGAACAAAACCGGCTAGACTCGATACCGTCACACTGTGTTGCCAAAGAATAAATGACACAACGGGCAAAATTGCAAGCGCACTTATAACAACAATACGAACGGTCATAGAAAAACCATTTGTTTTACGAAAAATCATTAACGCAAAAAGGGGGATAAAAATTATAAACGGAACTTTTGTCAGTACACCAACTATACATAGAATGATTATGAATATGAGGTGTGTAAATTTGATGCGTCGATTGTGAAGGTGGACGAGCAACCAAAATGCAAATGTTGAAAGGAAGGTTAAGAGCGCGTCATTATTCACTCCAGCGAAAATGAACGCAGCCATGGGGTGCCAGCCGACCGCGGCTGCAACTGCCAGGGCGAATCCCTGTCGCGGCCGTAGCGCAAAAGCAATACCGTACGCCCCAAGGACAACGCCTAAGAATAACAGTACAGATACCAACCGCATAGCAATGAGTCGTTGCTCTACTGGCGCATCCTGGAGCAGCGTGTACGGCACAGCGAGGAGTAAGTAGTTCAGCGGTCCGTAGACAGCGGCTGTATTTGCAGGCGCAGAACCAAATACCTTACGATCTGGCGACTCGGGTGGGATGCCATCAGTATTGAGCTGCCTATTTACCGACACCGGCAAATTATTTGCCAAACCATGAGAAAGGGTAGAGCGAATGACTTCGGGCGAAAAATACTGCGTCGCACCAGCACTGACGGGCAGACGGTGCTCTTCCACCATGAGCTGCGTGTACTGAAAGTGGGTTGGTTCATCCGGTTGTTGCCATGCTGGCACCAGCCAAGCCATAAGTACGCCCTTGATGGCAACAGAGATGAGAAGTAACGCGAGGCCAAGTGAAAATTTTGATTGGGAATGCATAACAGTGCAGGGATTCACGCAACCCTAGGCAGACCAGTCTATCCCACGAAACGTGGGGGTCTGTGTCTGGCCCCGACCGTACGTCGCTCGCTTGGCATGGTATAAACTCCGCTCCGCCGTTTGCCGTACCCGGTTGAGCATGTCGGCTACGAGGCCGAGCGTGAGGATGCCGAAGCCGAACATGTTGAAAAACCCGCCAATGAAGCCAATGGTCTTATACGGGGTGACCATGCCCGTCTGGATGTAGTGGACAGCGACGAACGCGTCGAGAATTAGGCCAATACCGAAGACGCTCACGCCAAGCCAACCGAAGACGCGGAGTGGTTTGTAGTCAAGCACGGTGCGAAAAATAATCGTGAGCATGGCGTACCCGTACCGCCAAAGGTTGTTCGCCACCCGAGAAACCCCTTGTGCACGTTCGCCTCGAACCGTAACCGGCACCTCCACCACCCGGAAGCCGCGGAAGAGCAGGTTGAGGAGCGACTCGTGCGTGTACGTGTGCCGGCCAAAGAGATTCAGGTGCAAGAGCACTTCGGCACTGTAGGCGCGGAACCCGCACGACACGTCGGCAATACACTGGCCGCTCAAGCGGCTCACGACCCGCGCCACGACACGGTTCCCCCACCGCTTGAGTCCAGGCATGGTGGGGGTACGTGCGGGATCGGCAAAACGGGAAGCCGTCACGACGTCAGCCCGACCTTCCAGTATTGGCCGGAGTAGAAGTGGAATATCGGTAGCGGTAAATTGCTCGTCGGCATCAATCGTTACCAGAACGTCAGCACCCCGAACGAGCGCTTCGTGTACCCCGCTCTGGAATGCCGCACCGAGACCTTGGTGTGAAGACAGCGAAACAACTACCGCTCCAGCGCGGCGGGCGAGTTCGACTGTCGCGTCACTCGAACCATCATCAACGACAATAATTTCCACCACACTGTTGCCAGCAGTAGCCGCCCGCACGCCAGCAATGACATTCGCAACCGTGCGGGCCTCATCGTAAGCAGGAATGCAGATAACTACCTTCATAGCCGTAGGGGTGGAGCAGCAGAGTCAGCGCTACCGCCATCCTACCAGTGGATGTGGACGGTGTGAAGCTAGTGCACCAGGAGCATTGCTCCCCACACGACACTCACTACCCCGACCCACCGCACCGCCAGACGGGTAGGCAGCAAGGCCAGTACGGGCAGCAGCCACAGCAGATACCAGGTTTGGACGTACGGTGCCGCGAGAAATATGTATGCCGCAAGGGTTATTGCTACCGCAGCGGCAGGGGAAAGCCGTTGCCGCCACGCCGCCAGAAAAGCCCACCCGTACGCGACGAGAAATGCGAAGAGACCGAGGCCTCGCGCGACGAGCTCAGGGTGCACTGCACTACCCCCGAGGTACGCGAAGATGAAAATGAAGAACTGCGGGAAGAATATTGGGTGGCTAAACAGGCTCGCTTGCTGACGCAAACCATCGAACGTGTGGCTACCAACCCAGAAGGGCATGAAACTAGCCACCAAGAGACCGGCGACCGCGAGGGCAAGCCACACGCCGAGCCTGCGCCTTTTCCCGGGTGCGTCACTCGCAATGAGCACGGGTGCAACAATGAGTGGCACGAACTTCAACGTCGTCGCACCAGCCAGGGCAAAGGCCGAACGCACTGGCCAACGGAGCCACGCCACTGCGGTAAGCACGCCGAGGCCAACCAGAATGTCGTGGTGCCCATCGGCCACCGCGTCAACGAGCACGATGGGGTTGAGCGCGATGAGCGCGGCGTGCATCGGTGAGGTCGCCTTGGCAATCAGCCACGCGCATGCCAACACCCCAGCAAGGACGAGGAGTCGGAAGCTCGTGAGCAAGGCAAAGGCGTTCGTGGTGAGGTGGCCGAGCCCACTGGTGATGAGGTTCCACAGCGGGCCGTACGCGCTCGGCTGACCGCGCCACACGGGAGCCACACCATTAAGTATGACGTCTGTACCGAGTACACTTGGTGTTAGGACGTACGGATTGCCAATGGCGGCAACTTTTGCGCCTGCCACGTACGCATACAGGTCACCCGCAAAAACTGGTTGGGTGAGCAGTAACGGAACACTGAGCATTGCCGAGGCGAGGAGGACGGTACGCAAATGAACCACTGTGCCGGTACGGACGCGGAACAATAAAAGGAAGAAGAGGCTTGCAGCAAGCGTCCAGCCAACTATACGTAAAGTGGAGGCTGCATGAATGTCGAGTGGCCACTGCGTGTAAGTGTACGCCCCGCTGACTGCAATAGTTGCCATAGCAAAAATGCCAAGCAGCAACCCAGAGACATTCAATGGGAAGGACGTTGCGCGGTGCACCATATGGCGCTACCGTTTCTCCAGCAGCAGCATGGTCCACGGGATTGGCTGCTTCCCCGTCCGAACCAGAAATGACTGGCTGACAAACCGTCGTAAGCCCCACGGTGTCCAATGGTTGAGGTGTCCAGGATTATTTCCCCAATATTTCATGTGGTACCCGCGGATAAAGTTCAAAACACGCCAGAGGGGCTCATTAGGTACGCTAATTATCGCCCACTGCTTCGTGACACGAGCTAGTTCGCGAAGAGCATCATCAGGTCGATCTAAGTGCTCGAGCACTTCCAGAGCGAGCACTAGGTCAACACTCGCATCCGGCCGCTGGAGCTCGTAAATAGATTCCACCGAACACTGCACGGTGGGGTTGCGCTGGCGGGTGAGTTCGACGAGCGCGGGCGTAACGTCAGATGCGGCAAGTTTAACTTTGGGCAGGTAAGCACGAATTTTTTGGGTTGAAAAACCCTCACCACTCCCAATCTCTAACACGCTGGCGAGATTTTGAGGAATAATTTGCTCGAGCGTATTAAAAAAATGCTGTAGAAATCTGCGCTTAATTGGGTTCTTCGATTCATACTTACCCAGGAAATCATCTTCTGGACGGGTAATGTGCGGGACGGGGGTGGTCATAGACGCTATGGTGATTGCCACGAGTAAATGCGAACTTCACTGTCTTCGTACGCTAGGGTCACGCCAGGTACGACGCTGACGTTCTGTTCCATTGCCGTGTGATCCTTCTCGATGAGGATCCACTTCGTGTGGAACAGGTTGAACGCCTCGCCAAGGTTTTCGCGCCGCTCGCCGAGCGTGGTCTTCGCCCACGCCCAGTAGCGCTCCTGATCCTGCCGGTAGAGGAAGGTCGGGTCCAGGCCGGCAATGTACGCATTCACTGTATCGTAATAGAAGAGCACGGGGAAGTCATCCCAGTCGCTGTGGAACACCACGTCGCCCGGCTGCGAGTGCTGCGCCAGCCACGTGGCCGACGCCTGGAAGTGCGTGGCATTCACCCCCGACGTGAGGTTTCGGTAGTTCGAACGCTGATCGCGTGCCACGATGTAGGGGATGCTGATAGCAAGGTACAGGCCGAGCAGGATGGTGATCACCCGTCGCTTCTCCCAGCTCTCCACGACCACGACCTTCAGCTTGCGCCAGTTCTCAGCGTGCATGACGTCGGCAATGGTCACCGCTGCGGCGAGGGCCAGGAACGGCACCGCGTACTCCACGTAGCGCCTAGACTTCAACGTGAAGACTGTGAAGAACAACGCGAGGAGAACTAACGTCCACCCACGAGCTGTCGTGCGACGGAGGAACACGAACGCCAGAATGAGCGCAATGACGAACGGGATAACCACCACGACGTTGTTGCCGATGAACGACGTTATGCCGTACGGATACCACTCCCCGCCCACGCCAATGACGTTGCGGTAGTTCACCACGCCAATCTGGATTGCCTGCTCCCACAGAAAGTTGAACGTGTTCGGGAAGAAGGGATTCGCAACAGTACCGACAGTCGCCCCACCCAGCGCGCAGCCGAACACGTGGAGCGGACGGTAGTGTCGCATACCCCTCCACGTCCACCACGGCTTGTGGAGTGCATCACGAATCCAACCCCGCAGAGACCAGTGCTGCACCAAGTCAAAAGCCATGCTCACGGCCAGGTAGATTCCTGCCGCAGCGATGAGTACGAAAAACCCGCCGTACAACAGCACGAAGAACCACGCCAGGAAGAAGCTCCCCCACCGTTTCCCTGCGAAGAGCAGGAGGATGCCGATGATGAGCGTCGCGAGCGAAAGACTCGGCGCCTTAGCTAGGCTCATCCGGAAGGTGAACGGTGTAGCAGCGAGCAGCACCGCACCCCAAATCCAGGCCTGGTGCACACCTTGGCGCATGAGGAACCAGATGACGGTGGTAATGAGTAGTGCGGCGAAGAATACTGTTGCTAATTTAATACCGGCTAGCGGATCCATGAGCGTGACGAACGGCACAAGCAGCACGTGGTAGAGCCAGTGCTGGTCTATGTAGTGCTGGCCGAGCGTGGTGTATGGCAACCATGGGAAGTCTCTTACCGCGCCCTGCTCGGCGGTGAGGACGCCCATACGCGCATGGTAGAAGGAGTCCGGGTCAGCGAACACCGGGCTTCGCTGCATCAGGAAGAACGCCACGAATGAAACGATGAATGTGCCGAACAGCGTCAGTAGTGTGGCGTGTGAGCGGCAGGAGGTTACCATAGCTATAGTATAGCGCGTGGAGGGGATGGTTCTTAATTCCCCTCCCTCTCTTTTCCACACCTCCCCATCTATTACGTACTGGTGGGTAGGGTTGGTTTGAATAGAGCACGGTTATAAGAAAGACCGGAACCTAAAGTTACCAGGTATACGTAATTTATTTCACGGTCCGTGGACGTAATAACCACGCGACAATTAGGTTCAGTAACTCACCGGCCGTAAATACTAAACGAGCGAGTAGAGCGAAAATGATGGCTTGCGGCCCGACGAGCGGTTGAAGCAGCCCAATCATCGTGGCCTCACGGACACCAAGTCCGGATGGTGTAAAAACCGCTACTAGACCAGCAATCCAGGAGATAGCATATAGTCCTGTTACTTCTAAAAAACCAATGGATTTTTGGATGTCCATCGATTGAGCCAGAAAAAAATGGGCGGCCCCAAAGACGGCCCACCCGATTAGGAACCAAAAAATTATAACGGCCACCGGACGCGTCATAAAACTTGGTATCCGCAGGCGCGTGCGCCATTGTGTAAACTGATTCCGCTCTGACGTGAGGAATACTAGGCCAAGTAGACCAACGATAAAGCCAAGCACCAACATCCAATTCAACCAGATTGGTACCCTATTGGCCCAACCGCCAACAAAGAAAAAAATTATTGCGGTCCACGAGGCTAAACTCATTTCAATTATGACGTTCCACCCGCGGTGGGACAGCCGTAAGCCGAACTGCCGCATTACGTCGACCCTAGCCGCTAATCCAGGAATGCCACCGGGTAAATAGCGAATAAGGAGACTATGTGTTGATGACCACCAGGCCAATCGAATGGGAACCGACCAACCTTGTGCTGATAGTAGGGCACCCCAGGCTAAACTGCTAATGAAAAATCCCAAGCCAATAAATAGCACGGCCAGAACAAGAGACCCATAGTGCAGTTCTGATATGGTGGTCTGTAGTTCGGTGGTATTTTTCATTACCATCCGCAAGAGAAGTAACGCTGCGATCAGGCCGGCGAACCGGCGAATCCAAAGCCAGATCTTCTTCGCGTGACTGCCGGTGAGTGATGGAACTAATTTATCTGGCGGTGGCACATTCAACATAGTATTGGGCTGTGGTGCTTGCAATCGTTGACCATCGATAGCGTTTCGAAATAGTAGATCGCGCGGCGACTGCAAAACGCTGTCGCTCGTGCGGATATCTTAGCAACGACAAAATGGCGTCGGCCAGAGCTGCTGGATCATCGGTCGGAACAAGCCGTCCGTTCTGGCCATCTTGAATAATTTCTGGAACCCCTTCCGTGGCGGTTGCCACGATAGCTCGACCGGCAGCCATAGCTTCGAGAATAACTATCGGAAACCCCTCTACCCGGGAGGGTAAAACAAATATATCAGCCTGACGAAACCACCCTGGTATACGCCGTCGCGACTGTGCTCCGACAAAATTGACTATTTTCTCAAGACCAAGTTGTTTTGTCATTGCTTCTAGCTCAACACGTAACGGGCCTTCGCCCACAATTGTTAGGGTTGTGGCGGGCTCCTCTTTCAAAACCGTGCGTAGGGAGATTAGTAAATTACCTACCGTTTTTTGAGGTACTAAACGTCCTACATAAAGAAGTCGATGTCCATCAGCTCGCTGGTTAAGTGGAATGGCAAGAAATTCGTCTTCATCGGGCACTCCGTTCGGTATGTGACGAACCTTGTCCGCATCGATACCAAGTACGATAATTTTTTGTCGTATTGATTCAGAAACGGCAATCACCCCAGCTGCCCTACGACAAGTCCAACGAATCATCCAGCGACCGACCCTGAACCGGGAGAGGGTGCTCAAATCTGGACCATGGACCGTAACCACCACTGGCCTATGAATAAAATATTTGCAGAGAACTGCCAGAGTGCCATTATGCAGCCAATGGGCATGAATGACGGTTTGATTCCGTCCGTATCGAAGACAGGCGAAAAGGGTGGCCACCACATAAGGCAACAGCGCGAGACGGGCAGCCCAACTTGACATTAGGTTGGGTAGAATTCCCCCGCCATATGCCAGACGTTCCATGGTCGAAGGCCACGCATAACGATACCTAATAATAGCAACCCCATCTGTGGTTTCATGTGCGGCCAAACTCGGTCCATGGGGAGCAACCACAACCACCTTAAAATTAGTTCTTTGCAGGGCCGACGCTAAGGAGGCTACAAAAATCCCCGCGTAATCCCCGGCGTACCGTGGATATGAGCTGGTGAGAATCATGACTTGGGGAACCCTCATGAAGCAGTTGGGGCTTTCGGCCGCGCTACAACAAACATCGCCTGCCGCCAAACTAGCGGCCGTAGCCACCAAGGATAGTGGGGCTTGTTCCCCACATAGAAACGAAAATTCTCAATTTCAAAACCATTGGTTGTGAGCAGGTGAATTAAGGTAAAACGATCATGCCATAAAACATGGGTTGGATTCGGTTTGAAAATTACCGTCAGCCACTTAGCATTGGGCGTGGTTATAATCAATCGACCATTCGGCCGTAAGTGCCGCTGTGCGTTCTGCAAAAAGAGGCCTGGATTATGTAGGTGTTCCATAACATCCCCAATCACAATCACGTCAAACTGCCGCTTAAAATCATGGGTCTCTATATTACCCTGTAAAATATTCGGGCGAGCGCTTGGTTCGGTATCGATCCCCGTAACCGACTTTGCGCTCGAAACCAATAACGGCCAAAGATCGTAGTGGGCCGTTTGCCCCACGCTGCCGACATCTAGAACCTCTTTGCCGGTGACAAGTATACGAATTAGGTTTTCACGCACCATATGTATAGGAATCCTTCATGGGTCACTTCGATATTACACTTACCGCTTCACTCCTACCACCACGAGTCCGGCTGAGAATCTCTTTCTTCGATCAATTATGCCATCAATCCACAGAGACGGCCGGACGATCAGCCATTCGTTAAGTATGAGGACGAGCCTATTCACTACCGGAATTCGCCAAACCCCCACAACGATTACTGTTGATAATTGATGGGTCAAAAAACTGACTAACCCGGCATAGTGTTCCTGCCACTCTACGTGGAGGCCGGCTTTTTCTAGAAGTGTGCGGAGACCGTACTCAGTAAATCGAAAAAAATCCAATGGCTCCTCATGGAGCCTACTTAAATGCGGAGCGGATAAAATGAGATGGCCGCTTGGTTTCATGACTCGTGCCATCTCCAGTAGCGCTTTTTGGAGATCCGATAAATGCTCAAGAACCTGCAAACAGACAACCGTATCATACGTGTTACGAGGAATAATGTTCATGTCCTGTGCGTCGGCAAGATATGTTGGCGGCTGACCACGTACTTCTCTATCTAGTGTGTCATAGTGTTGTGCCAGTCGTAAGATGTGTTTTCGAAATGGAGAATCACCGGCACCCACCACCAAAACACGTCCCCGTAAAAATTGTTCCATAGCTCGAAGCGTGGACCGACCTGAGCCCATAATGAGCGCCGAAAAACGCGACCGTTCATCTATGGTTGGAAAATCGCGGTTGAGTCGTTTACGGCTATTTTTCCAAAAAGATTCCATGTGTTTACTATAGAAAACATATGGTACTTGAAATGGCATTCCATTTTTCCGCAAGCACATTGAGTGCACGTATTCTACCAGAAACGACCGAGTTTACCCAGGAGTGCAACAATTAGGGACATTTGTACCAACTCCTCTTGGTGGAGAGGTGTCTTAAGCGAAAAAAGTGAGTCAGGTGGGCGGATGGTTTGAAACAAAACGCCTCCGGATCAAGCATGGGCATCCGGAGGCATTCTGCGGGGGTTACCCCTCCTTTATTTTCCGAGTTTGTTCTTGAAATAGTTTACCCACCGAATCTCCGCGGGATTCACGTGGTAGCGTAAGCCGAGGCCGAGCGTCAGCGCACCGCCAAGCACCAGTGCTTCAATTGCTTGCGATAAACGAGTGCGGCCGGTGAGGCGGATGGGCAGGACTTTTGCGCCGTTCTTCTGGACGACATCTGCGGTGAGATGGAAGCGTTTCTGGATACGTGGGCTGTACAAGCTGGATTGGAGCAGGAGGAAGGTGGTGCGACGAACATTCTGCTTCGGATTACCCAAGCCTTCCATGAGGTGATGGTTGAGCTCCGGAATGGCAAAGTACGTGGCCACAGTCTTGGCCGTCTCGTTGAGCTGGTTGGACATGGCATGCGCTGCGCCGACGAGGTGTTCACCAGCGACGACGTAGACCGAGCGGCCTTTCAAACTCGCCGTATACTTTGCGATTGGACTTGTACGTGAACGTAAGTCTGTACGACGAACGGTACGCGATGCAACCTCCAGCGCTTCTTCAATTGCGTTCGGCGTGAGTTCGAGCAGGCTCATCTTGCGGAGCATACCGAGGAGACCGAACACCGCGTAACCCAGGCCGAGGCGCGGCTGCTTGGATGGGTTCTCGATTGGCGAGAAGATGTACGCTGGCAACTTATTGCTACGTGCAATGCGACCCAGATTGCCTCCAGCGGCGATGACTGCAATCTTTGCTCCAGACTTCTTGGCGTGCGGCCAGGCGGCTAAAGTCTCTTCTGTGGTTCCAGAGTAACTTGCCAAAATTACCAGCGTCCTGCGGCCGACCCAGGCGGGGAGATTGTAGTCATTCACAATAACCAAAGGCACCCGGAGTTCCTGGCTGCAGGCGGCTTGGATAATGTGCGCCCCGAGCGCGCTCCCGCCCATACCGGCGAGCACAATTGCATCTACTTTCCCGCTCAATTTCGGGAACTTCAGCGTACGCAAATCAGCCACAGCCTGACGACCCTGGCGTGCGAAGCGCTGGACAGACCCGAACACGTCCTGAGGATCCAGACGGTTGAGGAGCGCGGGGAAAGGTGTAGGCATGTGGAAAGTTTTTTGTCTGCTCCCACCCTAGCGCGCACTCAAAAAACGCGCAAGTACAAAAAATACGACGATCTGTTTGATCGTCGTATTCCAGAAAGGTGCTTAGCGAACCTGCAGGCTTGAGCCGAGGAACTCAAGCTTCTTGGGCTCAATGACCACACGCTTCTCCGCAGAGGCTTCAATGTAGCCAGCCACATGGCCGCGCATGCCTAAAGCTCTAGCACACCGGAGAACGGTCGCAACATGTGGGACCGGAACGTAGAGCGCAAACCCCGCGCCCATATTCAGATTCCCGTACGCCTCGTCGTCACTCACCGGTCCATGCTTCTGTATGAATTTGAATACTGGTTGGGGGTCGGGGATATCATGGATGACGTACGTGAACGGTTTGGAAAGACGCATGAGTTTGCGCCAGCCGTGACCGGTGACGTTCACTGCATAGTGAATATCCACCCCGGCATTGAGACAGTCCTCAACCAGCGGGGCATAAATAATGGTCGGCTGCAACAGTGCTGCCCCGTAGTAAGTCTTGTCACTGAGTGGCGTCATATACCCTTGCGGGACCTTTGCGGCTATCTCACGAGCAAGCGTGAGACCGTTCGCGTGAATTCCTGAACTCTCAATAATCACAATCTGATCGTGTTGCTGAACATCGCCTTTAATGAGGCGCGCTTTCGGCTTGACCAGGCCAATAGCTGAACCAGACAGCACGACCGTTCCAGGAACCACGACGCCTTTAAGGGTTGGCGTCTCGCCCCCACCCCAGACGCAACGCGCAAGGTTGCAGGCTCTTTTCCAGCCTTCGACAAGATCGGTACATCGCCGTTCATCCTGGAACCAACTCGACTCCCCAACCGCCAAGTGCATAGCGACGGACAGCGGTAGCGCTCCAGATGTCACCATATCATTGACGATCATCGCAACGGTATCCTGGGCGATGTGGTCGTAGTACGTCTTGCCCGTGAGACGGTACATTTCGTCAGCGACCAAATTCTTAGTGCCCAGCCCCTCCTCGACGTGGGCAAAGTAGCTGTTCTTTGCCTCAATAAGGTAGCAGCTCTCACCGCGGCTTGCTTCGAGTTCCCGGAACTCACCGTCGTTCAAACGAGAAATGTTACCAGCCGTCTCCCGGCCAGCAAGTTGCGCCATTCGCTTGAATGGATCCATTACGTCATAGTCAACGCCGACGCCAGCGTAGGTCATTGGTCTACTCATCATTCACTCCTCATTTTCAAGGTTTTTCTTTTCAAGTCACCCTAGCACGCACCGAAAAAAGACGCAAGCACCACGCTATATCTCCATTGACCAAAGCGCCTGTGTATTTTATAATCTACACACTTTGGGGGGAATTTTCCTGTTGCGGTATATGTCTGGACATTCCAAGTGGTCAGTCATTAAACGGGCGAAAGGTATTACGGACTCCCGACGGAGCCAAGTCTTTACCAAACTCGGTCATGCCGTGACGGTTGCTGCTCGACTCGGCGGACCAGACCCGGCCATGAACTTCCGTCTGCGCCTCGCCATTGAGAAAGCGAAAGCCGCTAGCCTCCCGAAGGACAACATCGACCGCGCGATTGCCAAAGGCGCGGGCACTGATGGCAAGCAGATTGAGGAGCTGACGTACGAAGGCTTTGGCCCCGGCGGCGTAGCACTCGTCATCCAAACTATTACTGACAATCATAATCGCACGGTCACGGAACTCCGCACGTTGCTCACGAAACGCGGCGGTAACCTAGGTAGCGAAGGCAGTGTTGCTTGGCAGTTCAACAGTAAAGGCGTGATCCGCATTACCGCTGATCAACTCATTGGCAAAGATAAAGACACGCTTGAGCTTGCAGCAATAGAAGCCGGTGCTGACGACGTACAGGATGACGTGGAAGGTCTCACCATCACCTGCGTGCCAACGGACCTCCACAAACTCCAAGCATTCATCGAAAGCCAAGGGCTGAAACCTGCATCTGCCGATGTTGAACTCGTACCCAATACTCCCCTCTCCCTCACGCCTGCCGATGACGAAAAACTCCAGCGGGTTATCGAAGCTCTTGAAGAACACGACGATGTCACCGCGGTCTGGACGAACGCAGCGTAAAGTACGGACCATCCTGGGGATTGACCCAGGGTTCGGTCGCGTCGGCTGGGGTGTCATTCGCGAGGAGAACAACAAACTGAAAGCAATTGACTACGGCATCATTGAAACGCCAGCGGGAACGCCCTTCACCGATCGACTGCAGCTCATTTTTACCAAAGTGCAGAATCTTCTTCACCAGCACCAGCCCCAGCTCGGCGGGGTGGAACGCCTGTTCTTCTCCCAAAACACCAAGACGGCTATGCAGGTAAGCGAAGCGCGCGGGGTTATCCTACTCGCCTTTGCCCAAGCAGGCGTGCCCGTGCACGAGTGCACGCCGCAAGCCGTGAAGCAGGCACTCTCGAGCAATGGCCGCGCCGATAAAACCCAAGTCCAACGTATGGTAAAAATTCTTCTCAACCTCAAAGAAATTCCAAAACCCGACGACGTCGCGGACGCTTTGGCAATTGCCGTAACTGCCTCGACATCTGTATGAAACGGATTGCTTTAGTAAACGTCCACTGCGACCCGCTCGAGCAGCTCGGCTCGGCCGAAGCTGGTGGGCAAAACGTGTACGTCTACCACTTGGCCAAAGCCTTGGGCAAACTCGGCTTCCACGTCGACGTTTTTTGCCGACTTAATTCCCGCTCTAAAAAAGAACGCGTCCGCCTCACCAAGCACGTGCAGTTCATCCGTCTCATCGCCGGCCACCGACAGTTCATCCCGAAGAACAAACTCGGGCCATTGCTCCCAGAATTCATTAGCAACTTTTTAGCCGGGCAAAAAAAGGAAGGTGTGAAGTACGACCTGCTCCACTCGCACTATTGGGAAGCGGGCTGGGTGACGATGCAGCTCAAGTACATCTTGAAAGTCCCGCAGGCGCACACGTTCCATTCTTTGGGCATCATGCGGTACAACGCGCTGAAAGGTTTCCGCGAACAGAGTTTGAACACCACGGAAATCAAACACCGCATCGCAATTGAGCGGGATATTACCAAAAAGGCCGAGTGCATCGTGAGCACCAGCACGTACGAGCGTGAGTACCTGGAGAAGCACTACGCCGCGAACGTTGACCACATCCGCGTCGTGCCGTGCGGTGTAGACCTCATCCGTTTCCATCCGATAGATCGTAACGAAGCTCGCAAAAAAATAAATGCACCCGAGGGTGATAAAGTTATTCTCTACGCCGGCCGCGTGGAATGGCGCAAAGGCATTGGCACGCTCATCATTGGCGTGAGCAAGCTCTTTAAGCACCACCCCGAGCTCCGGAAAAAAACTTGGCTCTACATTGTGGGTGGCAACTTAGGCCGACGCGCCGAACCCGAAGTCCGCGATGAAATTCGACGCTTGAAAGACGTCTGCCGAGAACTTGGTATCCGCGACCGCGTGGTATTCACTGGCGCCGTGCAGCAGGAGAAACTGCACTACTACTACTCGGCTGCGAACGCCTGCGTCATCCCCAGCTACTACGAACCGTTCGGCATGGTGCCACTCGAAGCAATGGCCTGCAAAGTCCCGGTTATTGCCAGCGACACTGGCGGCTTGCCCTACACCGTGCGGGATGGGAAGAGCGGCATCCTGGTGCCGGTGCGCAACCCCGGAGCCATTGCCAACCAAATTTACAACGTGCTCACCAACCGTGAGCTCAACGACAAGCTCGTCCGCGGTGGCCGTGAGCTGGTGAAGACCACCTTCAGCTGGAACATCATTGCCAAGCAAGTCGCCCACGCCTACGAGCGGACGATTGAAAAGTCCGGGGGGAAGAAGTAAGCGTAGCCTACCATCCCTAGATAGGCTAAAAGGACTACCGCTAGCCACATTTGCCTGCCGGAAAAAGACGGAGTATGCTGGGTATCCGACCCTCATTCGTCCCTCGACAAGCTTGGGACTACGGCGGGCGGGGCAAGAGGATGGAATAAACCCCATCACTATTAATATCTATACACCTATGGCAACCCTTACCCAAGAATATTTCGACAAAGGACTAGAGCGCTTTGCAACGGCAATTCAAAAAGACCTTGTTGGCGTTCGGACGGAGCTGAAGCAGGATATTGCAAATGTCCGCACGGAACTCAAACAGGACATTGCCACCATGCAGAAGAGCTTGGCAAACCTGGTGACCCTCGTGGACAAATTCACGAAGATATACACGGAGCTCAATCAGGAGCTCATTGTCCTGCGACAGCACGTACGAGACATGGAAGTACGGATTGGTAAACTAGAAGTTCAAGTGAAGGTGTAAAATACCACGAAACACTACCAAAGCGCCCCGCATGTGCGGGGCGCTTTTCGGCTTTGTCAAAAAGTATACGTTTACATTGCCTTGCTCCCGAATTTTATTGATATTCTCCGCAGGACGTATCACTAGCGCTCGCTCACCAAGGCGAGCACCACGACCGTGACGAGGGTGACGGCGATGCCAATGTACTGGTGACGCTGCAGGCGCTCTTTATTGATGATGATACCCAATAGCATGCCTAGAGCAATGTAGCTTTCGGATATTGCAATAGTAATAGAGATAGGGAGCACCAACACTGCGACGGCAAAGCTCACCCAGGCAATGTTATCCAGAATTCCCTGCAGCACTATCGGTCGCCAATGCTTGCGCGCGTGTTGGAACGACCCCCGAACTTCTCTACGCCAGAGCATCCATGCCAGACAGCAGATTGTGTAGATGGCATTCACGCCCCAGATTGCGAGTACGGGTTTCGATTCCTGGCTCAACCGACCGGTGAGTACATTTGCTCCGGCTGATAATGCTACGGCAACAACCGCGAGAATGACGCCCCGCTCTATGCGCGGCCGACGCTGGCGAATAAAGTTCCACCAGTGCCTTGGCTCCCGCTGCACAACGGTGACAATGAGACCAAGGAAGATAATCACTGCAAGAAAATACTGCAAGCCAGTGAGTTGCTCGTGAATAATCACAACACCTAAGAGTATGGTCAGGGGCAGCTCGAAGCTCATCACAGGTTCAACAATAGAAATCTTGCCCTTCCCTAGCGCTTGGAAGAAGAACACCGCGTACACAAACGTCACCAGGCCAGTGAAGAAGAGGAGCGTCGCCAAGTTCTCCTGCCGGAAGAAGAGCGGGAGATCCTGCCAGACGAATGGTAGCAGACCGACGAGCCCAAAAATACCAATGAAGAAAAGCGCTGGCACCGCGCCCACGTGCCGCACCGAACGCTGGATGGCGAAGTCGCCAAACCCCCAGGCGAGGAAGGCGAGAAACGCGGCGAGGATACCAGCTTCAACAGTCATGGTTATTTCTACAGCGTTTCAGGTTCACCTTTGGTCTGCTCCCGAATCTTCTTAATATTCTCCGCACGCTTCAACACCGTGCCGGCGTATTGAAGACTCTCCGGACCCTTGCGTTCGCAGCGCTCCACGTACATCGCCTTCAGCGTGTCATCTTCACCCAGCACGCGGCGGAAGCTACTGCGACCCGACTTCTCTCCGGCAACCTTGTCCGCTTCAGATAAAAGTTCGGACTTTGCCCCGCCGACAATAACCGCTTGAAGTCTTCCTGATTTCATGAGCATATCCGTATCGTTGCCACTGTCACCAGCTACGATCCCCTTTTCCACGCCCGTACGCTTGGTTACATAATCAACGGCACCGGCTTTGGTAATTGGCACGACGTCCAAGCAGTACTTCTTTCGCTGCTCTTCCGGCGGCAGTTGATTGTTGTAATTAATCTCCTCACAGATAATAATTTCTTGGCCAGGAAAACGCGCATCGGATTCTCTAGCAATAGCTTCTACCCCTTCTGGTGAATCCGCGAAAAAGTGGAAGCTCACTTTGAACTCCTGCACCATCTCTTTGTTTGCTTCTGGGTCTTTGACGTACGCCTCTTCTGCCTGGCGGTAGGGCGACTGCTCCGTACCTTGGTAGTTGAGTTCGGCCTCGGGTATTCGCTCGGCAAGATCCGCAATCATCTCCGCGGCCGACTGCGCAATGACTGGGCGGTCATAATGCTTCTCTTTGAGTAACATTTCTCGAAACTCCTCGTCCCGCTTGTAGGTGCCGTCCGGTTGCAGCACGTGAATCTCCGTACCGACGGAACCAATAAGGATGGGGAATTTTGGGAGCTCGTTGGTCGCCTGACGCTTTACAATACCCGCCAGGTCATTGCCCGTCACGGCAACAATTGGGTACCGATGTTCCATGGCTGACGAAAAGAGCGCTTCTGATTCTACCTGTCGGTCTTTTCGGTGGAAAGTGTTATCAACATCCGTAAAGCCAACAGTAAAGTCTTCACCCTGCTCGACTTGAGCCGCCTTCATTTGCAAGTACGGCGAACCTTCGTACGCTTCCAGGCGCGGGTCTATTGGTTCATGATGTTCTACAGAAAACTCGCTCATATGCCCAGCCTACCGTTTAACTGAACGATACGCCAGCAAATACATCCCCGCTGACCAGGCTTGGTGCGGCATGCCCAGGGGCTGGCGCGTTTTGCCGTGGAACCACTCGTTGAATTCCCAGGTCTCTTTTTTGCCTAATCGATTTGCTTTGGCTAAGGCGAGCAGCGCGGCTTTTGCCTCCTGCTTTTTGCCGACTTTCGCCAGTGCGGCAACATACAACCCGCCGAGGTAGGGCCAGTAGCCGCCGTTGTGGTACTGATCCGGCAAATTCAAGTTGTTAAGCGTGTAGTAATGCTGCCAGTCTTTCATCCCCGGCTTGCGTACTGGCCAGGTGGCTTTGATTGCAAAAGGGGTTGCTAATTTATGCTTCTCGATAAACGCGATGATTGTGCGGGCTTGGGCCGGAGTAGCTGTCCCGTTGAGAATTGCTAAAAGATTCCCCAGGCTGTCGAACCACTCGCCGAAGTTAAGGAAGGTAATGTAAGGCAAGAAAAAAGAATTGGCAGCCATGAACTTATTGTCCTGAATAAATTGCTGGCGACCGTGCTTGCGTATCTGCACGCGCCGCTCCGGCCCCTTGCTCCCAAAACTATCCTGAATCATTTGAAAAACATCGCGCGTAGGCGTGTACCAAAAGCGGTCGCGAATCATGACTTGGAGTTGCCGGGCTTGCGCTGTCCATGCCTTGGCGAGAGCTGACTTACTGAATTTCTTAGCTAGGCCACCGGCGGTATGGAACGCGTGGGCGTACAAAACATTTACCGTAAGTCCTTTGCCGCGCACGCCAAAAATATCTTCCCAGTCCGCAGCTTCGTCCATAGTGATGAAGCCGCTCCGGTCAGGCGACTGGGTTGCGTACCACGCGAGCACGCGCTGGATGTTGGGGAAAATTTTTCGCACGAAGGCCCAGTCTTTAGTCTGGCGACCGTATGCCGCCGCTCCAATAACAAACCATAAGCCGCCATCCGCGTAGGCTCGGAACGTAGCTTTGCCGGTTACCGTATCCACGTAGTTTGGAATTTGCCCCAGCGGTGCCTGGAAACGGACCAAAGTCTGCAGGCTCTGGCGAAAAGCTCGATGGAGTTTCGCATCGGCAAACGGCAAAGCGCCCAGCAGCGTAATCATGCTATCCCGCGCCCACACTTTGCGGTAGAGCGAGGAGTTAGCCGAGGCCTGCAGGCCCAGGGGATGGACGCACCGGCGGAGAACATCAAGCGCTTGTAGTTTTGCTTCGGTAATAAGGCGGTCGGCGGCAACCAGAATCCTTTTAGACATACGATAAGTATACCCCAAACCCTCCTCTCCCCCGCTTCGCGGACCCTCTCCTGCTAGAGGAGAGGGCGCAGTAAACATCTCCCTCTCCCCGACGTGGGAGAGGGTGGCCGAAGGCCGGGAGAGGGGTAACGATATTAGGCTGACGCATTTGCCTATGCACGGTATACTACGAGCACTTCACCCTCTGACCTCAACCGTATGAAGAAGCTCCGCATTGCTCAACTCGTCCCGTTCGAAGAAACCGTCCCGCCAACCAAGTACGGCGGCACCGAACTGGTGGCTTCCAACCTTTCTGACGGCCTGGTGAAACAGGGCCACGATGTGACACTCTTCTCCGTTGGCGGAAGCAAGACCAAGGCGAAGCTCGTCAAAATCTTCCCCGGCCCCTTGCGCGCCATGCACAGCACAGACATGAAAGCCCGGGAATCTTTAAAGTTCATGGGCGTGGGCAAAGTACTCTCCCTGGTGGGCCAAGGAAAATTCGATGTCGTGCATAACCACATTGGCTGGCGCGTGCTCCCCTTCCTCGACCTCATTCCCGCGCCGGTTGTGACCACGTTGCACGGCCCGCTCGACATCGCGTACCAGCAGTTCGTCTACGGCCACTACAAGACCGCGCCGTTCGTTTCGATTTCGAACAACCAGCGCAAGCCCATGAAGCTCAACTTCGCGGCCACGGTGTACAACGGCATCCGCGTCGACAAGTTCGACTACCTGGAGAAGAAAGATGACTACCTGGCGTTCCTCGGCCGCATGAGCCCGGAGAAAGGGCCGGTGCAAGCAATTCAGGTAGCGAAGAAAGCCAAACGTCGCTTAATCATGGCCGCCAAAGTTGATGCCGTCGACGTAAAGTATTTTAACGAGAAAGTGAAGCCGCTCATCGATGGCAAGCAGATAAAATTCCTGGGTGAAGTTGACCACGCGGGAAAATCGAAATTACTCTCGCACGCCGCTGGTCTGCTCGCGCTCATCCAGTGGGAAGAGCCGTTCGGCTTATTCATGGCCGAAGCGAACGCCTGCGGCACGCCGGTTATTGCCATGGCCCGCGGTGCCGCGCCCGAGCTTATCGCGCACAAGAAAACTGGCTACCTGGTGCACTCGAACGATGAGGCGGTAAAAATGGTGCCAAAGCTCGGTTTGATTAAACCCAAAGATTGTCGAGCGCGTGCCCAAGCGCACTTCTCGGTGGAGGCAATGGTCGCTGGCTACCTGAAGGTCTACCAGAAGCTCATCCGTAACTGGAAGTAAGCCCCGCTAAAAGCAACAATGTTACACGCGTATAAAATATCTCGCGGGGCGAAACCCCGCACCGAAGTCACACAGCAGTGTGACGACTGGTGCGTGGGTGCATTCCTTAACCTATGACCCGGTCGACGCTCCTCAAACACGTCCGCAGCATCCTGGCGAAGCGTGGCCTCACGCCCGACGCGGACGTAAAAGAAATTCTCAAGCACCAGCGACGCTTCTTCCGCACCCGGTGCGTCGACGCGAAGGGCAAGCAGTACACGTTCAAGGTGTACCTGCTCACCGTACCGACGACCCGCCACGACTTCCAGCACGAGATTGCCTTCTACCACTTCGCTGGCCAGGCACACTACACGCAATTCCCACGTTGGGTGGCTGGCGACCGTAATCTGGCTCACCCGTGGATCCTGTACAACTACATTGACGGCGACCTGCTCACCGCCTATCTTCACCGCCGCCGAAACCACGTCCCACCAAAACTCATCGCCAGCCTCGCACACATGCTGACACAGTATGGCAAGCTGCAAATCCCAGTAGCGACACGCCGTTTGCTGCACCTGAATGCCCACCGGGCCAGTGACTTCACCGCTCGTTTTCGCCTGTACTCTCGGGGCAAAAAAGGCCAGGTGCTTCGAACGTACCTAACCGAAGCCGAATTGGAAGTAGCCGCACGGATCATCGCCTTCCACCAGACCGAGAAGCACACCCAGCGCCAATTGGGCATTAGCCACGGCGACTTGAGCACGAATAACCTCCTCGTCGAAGGCAATCGCTTCGCCGTCTTGGACTGGGAACATGTACAAATTGCGTCACCAGCTTATGACGTGGCGGAAATTTGGGTAAAAGAGTTCAGCCATGCCCCCTGGCGAAACAAACTCGTGAAACGCGTCACCGCACTCCAGCCCGACCCGGCCGCGTTCGCCAACCTCTTCGCCATTGAGACGCTGCTCTTCTGCCTCCGGGACATTATCCTGCACGACCGCATCATTCACCGGCTGCACCACCGCCGAAGCAAGACAATCATCCGCGGCCTACTCACCTACTACGTCCGTACCTACCGCGCTAGCCTCCGCGGCTTCACTGCCATAATGAAAACCTCATGACCCAACGCCGCCTCCGCATTGCGCTCGTCGCCCCGCTCGCCGAACGCGTGCCACCTCGAAAGTACGGTGGCACTGAACTCGTCATCGCGAACTTGGCAAATGGGCTGGTAGAACGCGGCCACCACGTCACGCTCCTGGCACGGTCCGACTCCCGCACCAAGGCGAAGCTCGTCTCCTTCTACCACCGCGATCCGCGGGCACGATCGCGCTATGCCTCCCGTGGCTACATGGTGCCAAACTACTGGCAGACCCTAGAGTTGGGCTGGGCGTTTGAGCGGGCAAAGCAATTTGACGTCCTGCACTTCCACATTGGTTCCAACTTCTTTCCCTACACGCGCCTGGTGAAGACGCCGTGCGTACTCACCCTCCACGGCCGCTTGAATACCACCGAATCCGCGAAGGTGCATGGCGCGTACCCCGAAATTCCGCTCATCTCCATCTCTAACAACCAACGCACGCCGCTACCGAAGCTTAACTTCATCCGCACAGTGTACAACGGCATCAGCATGAAGGAGAACCCAATGGGAAAAGGGAAAGGCAACTACCTGGCATTCCTCGGCCGGATGAGCCCAGAAAAAGGCCCAGTACAGGCAATTCAGGCAGCGAAGCGGGCAAAGATGCGGCTCATTATGGCCGCCAAAGTGGACACCGTGGATGAAGTCTATTTCGCAAAAAAAGTAAAACCCCACATCGACGGCAAGCAGATTAAGTTCATCGGCGAAGTTGACCACACCGACAAGGTGAAGCTCCTCCAGGGAGCCGTCGGCCTACTGGCGCTCATCCAGTGGGAAGAGCCGTTCGGCTTGTTCATGACCGAAGCCATGGCCTGCGGCACACCGGTGATTGCCACCAACCGCGGGTCGGTGCCAGAGATCGTCGCTGATGGGAAAACTGGCTTCGTCGTGGGCGACGTTGCCGATGCGGTACGAGCGGTGAAATCACTTCATACCATAAGCCGCGCGGCGTGCCGTGAACGTGTGACTAAGTATTTCTCCACCGAAGCAATGGCAACGGGCTACGAAGCGGTGTACCGGAAGCTGGCGAAGAACCGCGCGGCGTAGCTTCTCCTTGCGTTTCTCCTGGGAAGCGACCTTAAGGTTGCACAGTTTGGAATGGTCAATCACGGTATGTCACCTTTTCTGACGTCAGAAAAGGTGACCCAAAAGACCGTTGGGGGCTTCATATGCTCATTCTTGAGCAACCCTCCAATCGTATTTCCTCGTACGCGGTTTCGCCCCCAAGCCCCCGGACTTCTGAATGAATTTTGTATTACCCCTAAAGTATAAAAATGACTACTCATTTAGCATTCGGGTGCAGGGGGCTTCCCTGAGCTCATCCAATACTGAGACAGTCCTGCTCCCAGTGTGCGAATGGAAGGCCCCTGCCACCCTTCTTTGGGCTCCACCCTTTCTTGGGTGCGCAAGAAAGGGTGGTAATCACGTGCCGATCGTAAGCTACGGACTTATCCATGAGAACGTTGTTCAGGACAAACGAAAAATTTCGATTTTTCGTGACTTTAGCGTACACTACAATCATCATGAAACCGAAGATCGCCATCCTCGCCTCCAACCTCTACCCCATTCCACCTCGGGCAACTGCAGCGGCGGAGCTCATCGTGTCGCAGATTACCGAGGGGTTGGTGAAGCGCGGCTACCCGGTCACGCTCTACGCTGCGGGTGATGCCAAAACCCGCGCCCGTTTGGTGAGTGTCACGAAACGCGCATCGATCAACGACCCGAAGATTGGCATGGCCAACCACAAGGCGTACGAGTTCATCCAGACCAGCAACGCCTACCGCGACGCTGCCAAGTGGGGTGCAAAGGTCATGCTCTCCCACGTGCCAATGGTCAGCGCGTACTTTGCTGCGTTCGCGAAATTCCCCACCGTCGCCCTGCTCCACAGCCCGCCCACGTTCACGGATTCCGCAGTAATGGCGAGCGCGCCAGCGCAGAAATACATTTCCATTTCGAACAACCAACGGAAGCTCGCGAAGGGTGCCAAGTTCATCGCCACTATCTACCATGGTGTGGATACGAAAGCCCTACATTTCCAATCCAAACCCGGAACCTACCTCGCCTTCCTCGGCCGCATCCGCGACTACAAAGGTGTGGCCGAAGCAATTGCCACAGCGCAGACCTTACGCGTGCCGCTGAAAATTGCTGGCCCAATTGGCGACGCTGACTACTTCGTGAAGTTCGTGAAACCAGCACTCAGCAAGCAGATTCAGTACGTCGGGGAAATTACGCACGCCCAGAAGTCAGCTTTCCTCGGGCAAGCCTTAGTCACGCTTTTCCCGATTGGTTGGGAAGAACCCTTTGGCCTGGTCATTCCCGAATCCCTGGCCTGCGGCACGCCCGTGATTGCTTTCAAACGCGGGTCCGTGCCCGAACTCATGTGCGACGGGAAGACGGGCTACGTGGTGAAGACGGTGCCCCAGATGATTGCCGCAGTTCGGAAGATTAAACGCATCAAGCGGCTAGCGTGCCGGAAGGAAGCCGAGAAGCGCTTCTCGCTGGACCGTATGGTGGATGACTACGCCCGACTCCTCACCCGCCTCGCGAAGTAGCTATGGCACTCAAGAGACCAGAACTTCGCATCGACACCATCCACGACCGCTCGGTCATCGTGGCGCCCCACCGTGGCGCTCGGCCGCACGACATCCCGGAGGAGATTACCGTCGCCCCGCATAACTGCCCGTTCTGCCCCGAGGCGATGCGCAAGCAGAATATTGTAAAGCGCTTCGGCCGTGGCAGCGATACCATCTCGGTCATCAAAAACGGCTTCCCAGCAGTGACGCAAGACAACCCGAAAGCCTATGGCTACCAGGAGGTCATCATCGAGACGCCCGCACACAACGTCGAGCTCGCTGACCTCTCGGTCTCGCACCTCGACCGACTCCTCGGCCTCTACCAGCAACGCACGCGGGAAATCTCCCGGATGCGGAAGATGGAGTACATCCTCATCTTCAAGAACCACGGCGGCAAAGCCGGCGCCAGCCTCGTCCACGCCCACTCGCAGATCTTCGCCACTGGCTTCGTCCCGCCGCACATTGCCCAGAAGCTGGTGAACGTCCGCGCCTACCAGATTGAACACGGCAGCTGCTACTACTGCGACACGATTGCGAAGGAGAAGCGCGGGCCGCGGCGCATCCTGGCGAACAAGCACGTGACTGCAATTGCCCCGTACGTCTCCCACTACCCCTACGAAGCCTGGCTCTTCCCCACGCGGCACATGGACAACCTCACCCGCCTGACGCGCGCTGAACGGCTCGCCTTTGCCAAGGCGCTTCGCGTTATCCTGCAGAAGGTGAACCGCACGAACCTGCCCTACAACTTCTACCTGCACCAGACGCTCACCGAGAAGGACGAGCACTTCTACCTGCGCATAGCGCCCCGCCAGCAGACCTGGGGCGGCGTGGAAGTCGGCTCGCGCTTGGTCATCAACAGCGTGGCACCAGAAGACGCGGCGAGGTTTTACAGGAAGTAGGCAAAATATAAAAACCCGAGCGCAGGTCTCCGTGCCTGCGCTTTCTGAAAACACTCAGTGTCGCGAACATTCACCGAGCGCGCCCGCGGAGAGGCACGCTCGTTTCTTGGGTGTGTGTGCTATTATGTACCCATGCCCCAGCTCGATCAGAACCTGTGGATCGAGGGCGGCTGGTATTTATCTAACGCAGACTAAAGGAGCCCCCGGCCATGGGGTTCATTGTAGTTAAGAATTATAACCTTTAGCTTTTAGATTTATTTAGCTTTTTTCGCGCAATCTCTTGAAGCTCTTGCTTCTGCTCCTTTTTTAATTTTCGGAGCTCTTGCTGGTGACGAGAGGTAATCTTCTTGATATCTTCAGACGCGGGCAAACGCTCGGGATATATGTCGCTCTTAGTTAAAGCTTCTCGCACACTTCTATTATTTTTTTCATGTTCATTCATTATTGGCTGCATACCATCCAACTTTCTGGCTCGGGTATTTTCGGTAGTCATGGCTGTGGCAAGATCCTTAGCCTTAAGAGTAACGATGGGCAAAAAATCACTAAGCGGCTTTCCCTTACCTACTCCTAAGATCTGTTTCATGTCTTCAGTTGTCCTTCCTCCAAAAAGTGTTTTATCTCCCGCGCTTCTAATTATGCCTATCCCCCGCCCGTCAACTCCGTGACTATTCAGAATTGAGCTAAACTGTTTTTCCGTAAATACGAGTTTTTCACGTGCATCAATACGCTCTATTTCTAGCATTCTTTGTTGCAGCACCTCGACTTTGCGTGTTTGAGTTACAAAGTATGCCTGCGCAAAGGCGATTTCTGGCTTACTCGGGCTTCCATTAATTGCAATTAAATAGCAAGCATACCGGGTGAGCTTGATGTCTGGGATTGGTCTTTCGGCATCAGAGCCTATTTTGACCATTTTCTGCTCGTCCAGGAAATGGTCGTTTACCTCACTTCCCGAGTTATTACAAGCTTCTTTACCCCTATTGATTACCGCTTCAAAGTTTTCCCAACGAGGATACCCCAAAAGGGGAGCTAGCTCTCTGGCATACCAAAATTCAATGCCATTTTGATGGCGAATGTCGTCCAGAGTTTTCTGAAGAAGGGATAACTGGGTAGATTCCATTATCCCATCACTTTAACAATCGATACTGGGGGTGTCTAGTATGCCTTGACTTATTCATAATAATCATATATACTTTGAACTGAATGTTAGGTTTAACTTAACCTTGAGTTCATGGAAATGCGCAAAGGTAGCCATATTAGTACCCTCCTCCGGTCGAAAAAGACCGTTTTTTCCTCGAGGGACATCGCCCTCCTGTGGGGAGATCCCGGCTCTGGCAAGAGCCGCGTGAAGCTAAACTACTATGTAAAAACCGGCGAGCTGTACCGCATCCGCAAGGGTCTGTACGCAAAGGATAAGCACTACGACCGGCTGGAACTGGCCACGCGGATATTCACCCCGGCCTACGTCAGCTTCGAGACCGTACTCGCCCGTGCGGGGGTGGTGTTTCAGTACTATGAGCGCATCTTCGTTGCATCCTATCTCTCCCGTGAGGTTATATGTGATGACCAGACGTATGCCGTTCGAAAAATCAAGGCTGTGTTGCTCACAAACCCCGCGGGGGTCGACCAATCGGGTGAATATGCAATTGCGAACAAGGAGCGAGCATTTCTGGACACGCTCTACATCAGCGGCGACTACTACTTTGACAATCTCACCCCGCTGGACTGGGACAAAGTCTTCGCGCTGCTACCGCTGTACGGTAACCGGCGGTTGGAGCGCGCTGTACAGACACTCCATAAACATTTTCAGAAATCACAATAACCTATGACCCTAAACACCGCCGCGCATAAAAATATCCTGTTCCAAATTCTCAAGGACATCTACACGGATACAACTATCTCGCCCTTCTTGGGCTTCAAAGGCGGCACCGCGGCACTCATGTTCTACGGGCTAGATCGTTTCTCGGTTGACCTCGACTTTGATCTACTCGATGAGAATCAGGAAGATCTCGTCTTCAAACGAGTTGAAAATATTATCAAGCAGTACGGCATTGTAAAAGATGCCAGGAAGAAACGTTTCAATATCTTCTTCCTAATCTCCTACGAAGCCAAAGCGCCCAACATTAAGGTGGAAATCAACCGCCGAGCCTTTGGCTCAAAGTTTGAACTTAAAACGTATCTAGGCGTTTCCATGCTGGTTATGGTTCGCGAAGATATGTTTGCCCACAAGCTCATGGCTATGCATGAGCGGATCAACAAGACCAGTCGCGATATCTATGATGTCTGGTTCTTTCTGCGCCACAACTGGCCGCTCAACCGGAGTATCATCGAGCAACGGGCGGGCACACCATTTAAAGAACTCGTGCAGAAGTGCGTGGAGGCATTAGAAAAATTTGATAATCATCGAATTCTTACGGGTATTGGAGAACTACTAACAAATAGCCAGAAAGATTGGGCAAAGGCAAAACTAAAGGCGGACACCCTATTCCTGCTTAAGGTAATGTTAAGCAACGAGAAATAGCCCCTACCCAGTGCTATCATGTACCCATGCCTCAAATTGATCCGAACCTGTGGATTGAAGGCGGCTGGTACGTTGACTTCGACCAGCTGGACCAGTTCCGCATCATCGGCCCCAACAATCACCTCTACTGCGCGTTCATCGACGCGCCGCGGCACCGCTTGGCAATCGACAAGGTAGAGAGCACACCAGAGCAGAAGCTGGTGGTCACCGGCCGGTTCCTGAAGAACACGTTCAACCTGTACTACCCCGTCATGGGTGACATGCGTACCATGCGCCGCTTGGTTATGGATGAGAAAACCGGCGAAATGCAGACGTTCCTGGAGCTGCGAAAGCGCGAGAGCAGTGAGTCGGTGCCCATGTGGATCCACCGTAGCCAGGGCGCGGATGGTAAGGCACTCGTCTTTCGCCGGTCCTATGGCGATCACTGGTACGGCACCACCTTCCACTTCCCGTCCTGGGTGAATGTGACCGCAATCAACCGGCCGTTCGGCGGTTTCAAGCTGGAGGCCAAGGGCAAACGCGCCATCCCCTTCACCATCACCGCGGACACGAACGACGCAACGGAACTCACCTACCGCTGCTCGGTAGTACCCGCGGAAGCAATCGAATGGAAAACCTTTGGGAAGGACGCCAAAGTTATTCGGAAGTTCTGGGACCGCTCGAAAATCGAAGTCGACCACCTTATCACCTGGGGCAAAACCAGTGGCGACCGCTTCGGTACCGTCTTCCCCCGCGACTGGATGGAGTCAGTAATCCTCGGCGCGGGTGATATCCCGTCCGAGATTGTCGACGCCATGGTTATTCGTAGCCTGGCGAATATCGACAGCCGCGGCCGCATGTGGCACGAGGACGTGGTCGGTGAGTACAAGTACCGCCACCAACTCTCGGGTAAAGACCTCTACGATCGCAAGATGGTAGACATTGAGCCACTGGTAATTTTGGCTTTACGTTACGCGTCGCCCAACCTGTGGGCAAACCACGACGTAGTCACCAAGTTACGCAAGGTAGCTACGTACATCGTCAGCCACGCCGAGCGCAAACTATTCATCGCTTTCAAGAAGCGTCCAAAAGCACACCAGACAAAAGACGAACCATACTACGTGGTGGGTGATTGGCGGGATAGCACCTGGGCTTACAAAAAAATTCATCCGCACCTGGCACCCTTTGACGTGAGCGCCGCGCTGTACCCCGAGGCACTCAAAGAAATTCAGTTACTCGCCAGTAAGCTTGAGCTGAAAATGAAAGACCTCCCGGCGCTCGTGAACCGGTGGGGCAAGAAAGCTGGCTACTACGCATTCACCAATCCAGATAAAAGTTCTGCCTACGCGCTCGCCATCTACAATTTCAAACAAGATGCGCACCTGAGCGGCAAGCAGATGCACCTGCAGCAACTGAAGGTAAACCACCTCGATGAGTGCTACCGCTACGCCCTAGGTGAGGGAACGGAGAAGGAACTCGTTAGCTTCTGCAAACGCCTTGCCGACCCCCATTATTTCTGGACCGCGTCTGGCCCCATGCTCATTGCGGCGAACAACGGCCTGGGCTACACGACGCAGGAGTACCATGGCCTGGTCATCTGGACCAAGCAGGTTGCCTTCACGGTCATGGGCCTGGTGCGGCACCTGGAGCGCGCGAAGGCACAGCGCTGGACGACGGGAGCCCAAACGCTCATCCGAAAAACTGCGCTGGATATCTGCCAGACGATGGTGCACACCTTTGCGAAGCTCAATGCTATTCCCGAGCTGCACTACGACGACCACGGCACACCTCGACTCTTCACTGACCAGCAGGCAGTGGGCGAACGCATGAGCAAAGTCCAGCTCTGGTCTGGTGTGGGAGCCCGCCGCATCTTCCGCGAGTACTACAAACTGCGCCGGCGAACCTGACGTTGCAATCACCTGATAATACGCTAGAATAGAACATCCTTATGCCTGCTCCTCACCTCCACCGCATCGTGCGTCGGCCGGTTCCCATGGATGACCGTGAGCCCCGTCGCGGGAAGAAACCCTGGAACCGACGTCGCGCGCTCAAGCTCATCGGCATTGTCGGTGGCATTGGCGTGCTCGTCGGCATAATCTTGGTGGTCGCCGCCTTCGCCTGGGTAAGCCGTGATCTGCCCGACCCGAACCGCATCAAGGATCGGTCGATTGCGGTGAGTACGAAAATTTACGCCCGCGACGGCAAGACACTCCTCTACGATGTCCATGGTGACGTGAGCCGCTCGCTGGTGAAACTCGCAGACATCCCGAAGTACACCCAACAGGCGACGATCGCCCTAGAAGACCATGACTTCTACAGGCACGGCGGTGTGAGCATCCGCGGCTTGGTCCGGGGCGTCATCGTCGACTCCTTGCGTGGGCGCGCCACGGGTGGCTCCACCATTACACAACAGTTCATCAAGAACGCCATCCTCACCTCGGAGCGGAGTATCACCCGCAAGCTGAAAGAAATTATCCTGGCGTACGAGCTGGAGCGAAAATTCAGTAAGGACGAAATTCTCCAACTCTACTTCAACGAAATCCCCTACGGCGGAACCCTGTACGGCATCGAGGCCGCGAGCCAGAGCTTCTTCGGAAAACCCGTGAAGGATTTGACGATTGCCCAGAGCGCGCTCCTCGCCGCAATCCCCCAACGGCCGACGTACTTCTCCCCCTACGGCAACCACACCGACCAACTCGTCGGCCGCCAGCAGTACGGCGTACAACAGATGTTCGAGCAAGGGTACATCACCGAGGCGCAGCGAGATGAAGCTTTGAAGGTTGATATCCTCAAACAAGTCCAGCCCAAGCGCGAGCAGATAAAGGCGCCCCACTTCGTGCTCATGGTGAAAGAGGCACTTGCCGACCGCTACGGTGAGCAGGTGCTGGAACGTGGCGGTCTGAAGGTAACCACGACTCTTGATTGGCGGCTGCAGGAAATTGCCGAGAAAGCGGTGAATGATGCGGGGACGAAGAATGAGAAGAAGTACGGGGCAAAGAATATGGCTATGTCAGCAATCGACCCGAAGACCGGCCAGGTTGTGGCGCTCGTCGGCTCACGTGACTATTTCAACACTGCTCGCGACGGCAACGTGAACGTCGCTATTCGTACCCGTAACCCCGGCTCCTCGTTCAAACCGATGGTCTACGTCACGGCCTTCGCTAAAGGTTACTCGCCAGACACCATGATGTTCGACCTGCGGACTAACTTTGGCGGGAACCCAGCGTACATTCCAAACAACTACGACGGCAAGGAGCACGGCCCACTCACCATGCGCGCAACACTGGCTGGCTCACTCAATATCCCAGCGGTGAAAACCCTTTACCTCGCAGGTATCCCAAACGTCATCGACACCGCCCGCCTGCTGGGTTACACCACACTCACCGAGCCAGATAAGTACGGCCTCGCCCTAGCACTCGGCGCTGGCGGCGTGACGCTGCTGGAACACACCAACGCGTTCGCCACCTTATCCCAAGATGGCATGCACCACCCTATTGCCACAATCCTAAAGGTTGAGGATAAGAATGGGAAAGTCCTCGAACAGTTCCGTGGCCAACCCGCGCAAGTGCTCGACAAAGGTGCCGTGGCAAACCTCCTGAGCGTCCTCACGGATAACAACGCGCGCAGCTTCGTGTTCGGCTCACGCTCGCCACTCGTCACCGCCGGCCGCACGCTCTTCGCCAAAACCGGCACCACCAACGATTGGCGTGACGGCTGGACCATGGGTGGCACGCCGTCACTCGTCGCAGGTTTCTGGGCAGGGAACAATGACAACGCAAAAATGGCAAAGGGCGCAGATGGCGTCTTCGTGGCTGCCCCGGCCTGGAACCAATTTCTCAAGGAAGCTCTGAAGGGCACGAAACGAGAGGGGTACCCAAAGCCGCCAGAGAACAAGTCGACGAAACCAGTCTTACTCGGCCAACTGACTGGTGACGTGCCTCTTTCGGTGGATCGCATCACGGGTAAACGCATCCCCGACACCTGCCTGGCAACCTACCCCCAGAGTTTCATCACCTCAGTTGTTGTGAAAGAGGTCCATGATATTCTCCAGTACGTGCAAAAGGCCGACCCACAAGGTGAGGCACCAACGAACCCCGCATCAGACCCACAGTTCACCCGGTGGGATGAGCCGGTGCAGAAATGGGCGAAGGCGAAAGGCTACACCGCTACGGCACCGGCGCTAGGTGACTGCAACCTCCGCGACCCCGGCGCTGCACCAACAATTACCATTTCCAACCCAACCCTGAACCAAACTGTAGGTACCGTGCTAATGCCTGTGAGCGTGACGACTGGTGGTCCCCGCCCAATTACCAAAGTTACTTACTCCGTGGACGACAAACTCATGGGTGAATCGACCGCGAGCCCAGATTTCGCAGCCACACTTGACCTCACGGGTTTCGAGAGTGGGTTCCATACCCTTGCCGCACTCGTGACTGATAGTGTCGAGAATACCGGGAGCACGAGCATTACCTTCAACCTCCTCCTACCCTAGGTGGGCTTGACGGAAAAACCCAGACTTCACGCCTGGGTTTTCTTTTTGGTAGCTACACGAACTACTGCCGGATAGGCATGATGAGGTACCGGAATGGGGGTGTATCCTTCTTCGGCTTCACGGGCACGAGCAGGCCGGGGCCCTTCTCATCATTCAACTGGAGCGCCACGTCGTCCGAACCGAGAACCGCGAGGCCATCGAGGAGGAACCGCCAATTGAAAACGATGTTGCCACCTTTCCCCGTGAGACTCGTCGCGAGTTCCACATCGCTCGCGCCAATTTGCGCGTTCGCCGCCGAGAGCTTCGTGGTGCCCGCGTCGTACTGCACGGTGACGTCGTTGATGCCCGATCGGCAGAATAAACTCACCTGGCGCAACACCTTCGCAAAACTCGTTGCCTCGGTGGTGAGCGTGCTCGTGAAGCTGGTAGGAATAATCTGGGTGTAGTCTGGGAACTGGCCTTCGATGAGCCGGGTGACGAGCTCCAGATCACCAACCTGTACACTTACCTGGTTCTCCCCTATGACGAGTTGTACTTCGCCCTCGTCGGGAAGGAGCCGGAGGAGCTCACTCAAACTTCGGCTTGGTACAATAACTCGCTGTTCTTCCTTGGCGACCGTGAGTGGTATTTTTACCTCCGCGAGCCGGTAGCTATCGGTTGCGGCGAGGGTGAGTTCAGTGCCATGAAGGTGGAAGAGGATGCCGCTAATTTCTGGGCGGGAGTCATCAGCGGCGACGGCGAAGACCGTCTGGCTGAGCGCGGTCTTCAGTTGGGCTGCAGGAAGGTTGAGCCGAACGCCGTCGGTGACTTTCGGAATGACAGGGAAATCCTCAGCGGAAAGGCCTTTTAGTGTCGTCATAGAACCAGTACTAGTGACCAAGAGTTCTACCCCCTCGAGCGAAATAGTAACATTCCCATTCGCTAAGAGGCTCACGTAATCCATAAGTACACGTGCTTGGACGGTGAAGGTTCCTGGTACTTCCACTTTCCCACGGACGAGTGTCGTCACCCCAATCTCAAGATTCGTCGCTGCTAGGGTTACCCCCTCGGTCGCCGCAGTAATGAGAAGGTTTTTTAATATTGGGAGAGTGGTGCTCCTTCCTGCAACATGACTCACTTGGCTGAGTCCGCGCATGAGATTTTCCTGTGTACAAGTGAATTTCATATTTATATAGATATAATTAGTAGAGGTAGTAGGTAGTGTGGATATGTGTAAGGAAGTGGAAAGTTAATGGGATTATTAGAGATTACTTAGTTTTTCTTGAGAAGCTATTGGGGAAAGTGTGTGCACACTTGGGTGTATAGAAGTGGGAAATCTTTTCACACCCTTGTGAATGAAGATTTTTCTTTTTTTCTCACACAGGTTGTAGAGTGGTGCGTACACAACCTTCCCACAAACTATACACACTTACGCGTACAGTCGTTGACGGATGAGTTTCACATCCTGCTGCATTTTTTGGTCTTCTTTGTATTGCTTCTTAACTTTCTCCACTGCGTGCATTGCAGTGGAATGGTCTCGACCCCCGAGCTCTTCGCCAATTGTGGGGAAAGACGAGTTAATTTCCTCGCGCATGAGGTACATAATGAGCTGGCGGGGCCGGACGAGTTCTTGTCGGCGGCTCTGCCCCATGACCTCAGTTACCTTTACGTCGTAGTACTGGCATACTGCCCCAATAATTTGTTTGGGGGTAACAGCGTGTTCACGCTTCACTTGTGCCGCTTGGACGACGGTGGAGAGAAGGTCTTTCACCGACTCGAGGTTTGGTTGGGTTTTGCTGAGATTATGCACCGCAATAATACGGTTCAAGGCCCCTTCGAGCTCGCGGACGTTGTGCTGGAAGACGTTCGCCACGTAGGTGAGCGTCTGGTCGTCGAGGGCACAGCTCCGCTCTTTGCACTTGGCGCGCAGGATAGCAATGCGGGTTTCGAGGTCGGGTTCTTGAATGTCTGCAATCATTCCCCACTCGAAGCGGGAGAGGAGACGCGCTTCTAAGGCGGCTATTGCTTTTGGCGGCCGGTCGGACGAGAGGATGATTTGTTTGTTCAGCTGGTGGAGGGCATTAAAGGTGTGAAAAAATTCTTCTTGGGTTCCCTCTTTGCCCGCGAAGAACTGTACATCGTCGACGAGGATCACATCAATGGAGCGCCAGCGATCCCGGAAGTTGGCCATTGAGCCTTTATAAATTGCCTGGATGAAATCATTAGTAAATTGCTCCCCGCTCACGTATAAGATCCGCGTCTTGGGGTTCTGTTTAAGTAGCTCGTGACCAATAGCCTGCATGAGGTGGGTTTTGCCCAAGCCAGCCCCCCCATACATAAAAAGGGGGTTGTAAATATCCCCAGGTTTTTCTGCGCACGCCAGGGCCGCAGCTTGCGCCAGCTCATTCCCTTTGCCCACAATAAAGGTGTCAAAGGTGTAGCGGGGGTTGAGGCCGGTTTTTGCCGAGACGTGCCCACTGTTTTGCGGCGCCTCAACAATAAGCGCTTCCACAAGATCCACCGGCGGTGCCTTCATTGTAGTGACTTGGTACTCTACCTCCCAGACTTCGTCTTCGGTGAGGTGTTTGAGCGCATTAATGATGTACTGGTGGTACTTCCCCTCTAGCCACGCTTTGGTAAAGGCGTTTGGTACGCCAACAATAGCGCGGTGACCATTGATCGCGCTAATGAACGTGTTCTTAAACCATGTGGTGAAGTTCGCTTTACTGAGGTGCAACTCTAATTCCCCGAGTGTTGCTTGCCACAGCTTGTCATTTTCTAATTTTGGCATGGTCGAAATTTGGCTCAACTGAGCGATTTTCTGATGGTACCATAGAACCAGTGGTGAAAAAATACCCCAAAAGTGGATGGAGAGTGGATAAGGTGTGGATGGAGTATGGATTGTTGACGGTCGGCTGGTCGGCTGGTATGCTTGGCCTACTTTTCTAAGATAGTACCTCTATGCCAAAGCGAACGTACCAACCGAAGAAGCGACGGCATGCCCGCGTGCATGGCTTTCGAGCCCGCATTTCCACGCCCAATGGTCGAGCAGTGCTGACGCGCCGTCGCCGCAAAGGCCGGAAGCGTGTGAGTGTCCAGTAGCACCCCCAGCGCATGCTCCCGACCAGCCGACGTCTCCATACCGAGCGCGACATTCTGCGTTTGCTCCGCACTGGTGCGCGGAAACGTGACGCGTTGCTACAACTCGTCGCCACACCCGGGCAGAGTACCGTGAGCCGCGCTGCAGTCGTCGTTTCGAAGCAAGTCGCGAAGCGTGCGACGGTGCGGAATCTGCTCCGACGTCGCGTCCAGGCCGCCCTCCCGAAACTCCTATCCGCAACGACCCAGCCAACCGACGTGCTCATCCGGCTCTCCCCCGCAAGTGCAGCAGCGAAAGCGAAAGACCTCCTCACTTCCCTTGTCAATCTCTGGCCACACCATGGCGTCCCCAATTCTTATCGCCCGCAGCAGCGCCATCGCCCTCATCCGGCTGTACCAGCGCGTCCTTTCCCCCGACCATAGTTGGGTGCGTAACTACCGGCTGGTCGGTGCGTGCCGCTTCCTCCCGACGTGCTCAGACTACGCCGCTGATGCAATCGGCACCCATGGTTTGCTCAAGGGCGGTTGGTTGGCAATAAGGCGGATCGGTCGCTGCAACCCGTTCCACTCTGGTGGTTACGACCCTTGTCCTCCAGCACACCACATTCACACCCCACTTCAGTAAAACCCTATGGAATGGTTTAACATCATCCTCTACGAGCCGCTCTTCAACACCCTTATGTTCTTGTACAAGAACGTCCCGGGGCAAGATTTGGGCGTGGCAATTATCCTCCTTACTCTCCTCATCAAGTTTATTTTGTTCTGGCCGTCGCTCTCCGCCATCCACAGCCAGCAGAAAATGCAGGAAATTCAGCCGAAGATGAAAGAGCTGCAGGACAAGTACAAAGACAACCGTGAAGAGCTCTCCAAGCAGCTCATGGCGTTCTACAAAGTGCACAAGGTGAATCCATTCTCATCCTGCTTGCCTTTACTCCTACAATTACCCATTCTCATTGCACTGTACCGAGTGTTCTTTGCCGGCATCAATATCGATCCCACCACCCACCTTCTCGCCGCGGACCAGGTGACACACCTCTATGGCTCACTCCGCACCGCCTTTGAAACCCTCCAGGTGAATAATATGTTTCTCGGCTTCGTGAATCTCACTGCCAAGCACAACGTAATCCTTGCGGTACTCGCAGGCGCTGCACAGTTCTGGCAGTCCCACATGATGCTATCGCAGCGGCCGCCGAAGCTGCCGGGGGCAAAGGATGAAGACATGACCGCTATGGTTAGCCGCAACACCATGTACCTATTGCCGGTGATGACTATTGTCTTCGGTTGGCAGTTCCCCGCCGGCCTGGCGCTCTACTGGCTAGTTTCGACGGTGTTCCAGGTGGCGCAGCAGTACTACTATTTCAAGTGGCACAAACCGAAGCAGCAGCAACCTGGTCAGCCCGAAGTGCTCCCGAAAGTTTCCTAAGCACCCCAAACCTATGCGCATGGCGTGGGACCAATTGAAGAATCTTCCCGTTACCACGCAGAGCGGCAGCCCGCTCGGCCAAGTGGTTGGTTTCATTTTCGATCCCGAGTCACACGCGCTTATCCAGTACGAAGTCCGTCATGGGAATCCCCTTTCCCGCAAGATTCTCCTCATTGCGACGAGCCAGGTAGTGGGGATTACCGTTGAACGTATGACCGTTGAGGACAGCGCGCTCACTGCAACGAATGCGGAACGTCAGCGCGCCGAAGCAGCCGAGCCGACACTGACGAGCCTCGCCTCGGTGAGGAAAGACTAAGTGACCGTCCCCTCTCCCCAACCCTCTCCCACAAAGGGGAGAGGGGGTTTTGTTACATCCCTCTCCTCTCGCAGGAGAGGGTGCCCAACGGGCGGGAGAGGAGGAAATATTTAGCTCAAGACCAGCCGCCTACTCTCATCTGCTTGCACCGTGAAGGTCACCCACACCGGCTGCAAACCCGCGAGGTGGTTCTCAATCATATCTGCCCACTCAATAACGATGAGCGTCTTCGGCCGTTCAACCCAGTAGGCAAGGTCCAAGGCTGGCACCTCGTGGTCGGTTTTGATTCGGTAGCAGTCCACGTGCACGAGCGTGTTGTAGGTGGGGTGGTGGTCTATGCGGTACACCTGCTGCAGGACGTAGGTAGGCGAGGTCACGTGTTGTGTGACGCCCAACTCTTTCGCCAGGGCTTGGGTAAATGTCGTTTTCCCAGCACCCAGCGGGCCAACCAAAGCCAACAGCCTCGGTTTCGTCGCGAGGATGTTCTTGGCAATAGCCTGGAGATCAGCAGGGGTGCGGGCGATCAGCGGTTGTGGCATAGGTAGCCCGAGCATAGCATGCGCCCCCGTCTTGACGCATCGCACCTGAGCCAGTATGGTGAACGACTATCCTCCTACGTCCCGCAGTTGCGGGACTTCGGAGGACAGGTCCAACCGGAGGGATGGTAACTATTTTTATGGAAACAACTCCACTCCAGCAAGCTGCCGACCTCCTAAAGAAGTCGCAGTCCATACTCCTATGCCTGCCGCAGACGCTCTCGACCGATGCGGTGGCGAGTGGTATTGCCTTGCACTTGGCGCTCACCCAGCAGGGCAAGCAGGCCAAGCTGGTGAGTGCAACGACCGAGCTGCCGGTCTCCCATGCCTTTTTACCAAATACCACAGGTATCACCGCCGATCTCGATACACTGAAGAAGTTCGTCATCTCTGTTGATACGCGTCGCGCACCAGTGTCAGAACTATCATACGACACAACTGACGGAGTGCTGAATATTTTCCTAACGCCGAAGTCCGGGGCGTACGCAACGGGTGACGTGTCTACACGGACGTCGCAGCCGACCTTCGACTGCGCGGTGACGTTTGACTGCCAAGATCTGGACCACCTCGGTACCGTATTCGAGCAGAACGCCGAGCTTTTCTACGCCACGCCCATCATCAACATTGACCACAGCGCCGCCAACGAGCACTTCGGCCAGGTTAACGTCGTGGACCTGGTGGCCACGTCTGTTGCGGAGATTGTCACCGATCTGTTGCGCGTCATAGACCCGAAGATGGTGAGCAACGACATTGCCACCGCCTTGCTCACTGGGATGATTGCCAAGACCAAGAGCTTCCAGACGCCAACCGTGACCCCGAAGTCCTTGACTACCGCGTCTGAACTCGTGGTAGCTGGGGCGAAGCGGGAAGACATTGTCCGAAACCTTTTCCAGACTAAGTCACTCTCTGTATTGAAACTATGGGGCCGGGCCTTAGCCCGCCTCCGCGCCACGGACGACGGCAAGCTGGTGTGGGCCGTGCTCAACCGCGCAGACTTTGACCGGGCCGGCGCTAGCCCAGACTCCCTGCCAGGCGTCCTCGATGAGCTGATGGTGAACACGCCGCGCGCTTTCGTCATGGCTGTGGTGTACGAAGCCCCGCTTGGTGGGGTTCACGTCCTTGTGCAGACACATCGGTCGGTGAATGGGTTAAAGCTTTACGAGGGTCAAGCGCCCGAAGGCACGGCACACATGTTCTCCTGGCACCTTCGCGAAGGCGCTATTGCCGATGCCGAACTGCAGCTTCGCCTGGGTGTGGAGCAGCTGCCAAACTAGGATGCGGGGCAGGGTGGTATACTACCCGCATGACCGATAGTTCACACCTCCACGTTGCGTCCGCAGAATCACAGGAGAAATTTCGGGACAAAATGGTTGAGATAAAATTGAAGGAGCAAGAGCAATCTGTGCAACGTCGCGCGGAGGAGATTGGCATTGGGTATATAAACCTGAAAGGCTTCCCGATTGGGCCAGAAGTCCTCACACTTATCCCTGAAGCAGTCGCCGCTGACCTCCAAGCTATAACTTTCCTGCGCCAAGACGACCAAATTCGCATTGGCGCCGTCGACCCGACCAATGAGCACGTGCTGGCACTCATGGAGAACTTAGCAGCTGACTTGAAGGCGAACGTCGTCCCCTACATTATCTCCCCACATAGCTTCCAGCAGGCGTTCAAGTTCTACGCCTCGGTGCCGAAAATAAAGAAATTCTCGGCTGGGGTGCAGGTGAGTGCCGACGACCTACTCCGTTTTAAGCGTGATATTCACTCCATTACCGACATTGCCACCCAGCTGAAGAGCGTCTCGCTGACCCAGATTATTACCTTACTCATTGCTGGCTCCATCATTGGCCGCTCGTCCGACATCCACATCGAGGCCGAGGAGAAAGACGTGAAGGTGCGTTACCGTATTGACGGCGTGCTCCACGAAATTGCGCGGCTGCCGGTGACCAGCTGGAAGAAGGTCATCTCACGTATAAAACTCCTGGCACATTTGAAGTTGAATATAACGAGTAAGCCCCAAGATGGGCGGTTCACCATTTACCTCGATGATGAAACCATCGATGTCCGTACCTCTACCCTCCCCACGGCGTATGGCGAGAGCGTCGTCATGCGTTTGCTTATGTCTTCTTCGGTTGGGCTGAAGCTTGGTGACCTCGGGCTTCGGGGGAAAGCGCTTGAAGTTATTCGGAAGCAGGTGCTGCGGCCGAACGGCATGATTCTTACCACGGGTCCGACTGGCTCGGGTAAGACGACTACGCTCTACGCATTCTTATCGCAGTTGAACACGCCAGACACAAATATCATTACCTTAGAAAACCCTATCGAGTATCACCTCGCCGGCGTCAACCAGAGCCAGATTGATGAGTCGGCCGACTACTCGTTTGCCAAAGGTCTTCGCTCCATCTTGCGCCAAGACCCAGATGTGGTCATGGTTGGGGAAATCCGTGATGGGGAGACCGCGGAAATTGCGACGAACGCGGCGCTCACCGGCCACCTCGTGCTCTCCACTCTGCACACCAACGATGCCGCTGGTGCTATCCCGCGCCTCCTCGCGCTCGGGGTAAAGCCGTACCTGCTGGCTCCCGCACTTAACGCCATCATCGCCCAGCGCTTGGTTAGACGCATCTGCCAAGACTGCAAGCAGCCAACGGAGCTCGACGCGGAATCCAAGACTCGGGTGGTAGAAATCCTCAAAGCAATTCCATTGGCGAGTGGCGAGAAGGTTGACCTTGATCACCTCGCTTTCTTCAAAGGTGCCGGCTGCGATGCCTGCCAAAATATCGGGTATAAAGGCCGCGTGGGTATTTATGAGGCACTCACCATGAATAGTGAGACTGAGAAGATTATTCTCTCCACGCAGGTTTCGGAGTACGACATTCGGGCTATTGCGCAGCGCGCCGGCATGGTGACCATGGTGCAGGATGGCTTACTCAAAGCGCTCGATGGTCTGACCACGGTGAATGAAATATTCGAAGTGACCGAGTAGTAGGTAATCATCATGCGGGCTGAGGCCGCGTGCTATACTTGCATTCATGCACGACGCGTTCGTTCAAGAACTCATTGGGAAAGGCGTGCTCTACACCGATGCCATCATCGCTGCCTTCGAGAAGGTGCGGCGCAGTGATTTTGTACACGAGGAACTGCACGACCAAGCCTACGATGATGCGCCGCTGCCCATTGGCTACAATCAGACCATCTCCCAACCCTCCACCGTCGCCATCATGCTGGAGCACTTGCGCGTGCAGCCCGGTGAGCGCGTGCTCGAAGTCGGTTGCGGCTCGGGTTGGCTCACTGGCCTGCTCGCGGAGCTCGTCGGTGAGACGGGTTACGTATACGGCATCGACATCATGCCCGAGATGGTTGACCTGACGAAAGAGCACCTGCGGCACTACCACTACACAAACTTCGAGGTTCATTGTGCTGACGGCTGGCACGGCGCACCGGCACACGCGCCGTACAATCGCATTGTGGTTTCCGCGGCCGCACACGTGGTCCCGCCAGCGCTCCTCGAGCAGCTCGCACGCGATGGCATTCTGGTCATGCCAATTGGCAGCGACCTACAAGACCTCGTCGTGCTCACGAAGGACGCAGATGGCGCCATTCGGAAAGAGAGCCAACCGGGGTTCCAGTTCGTCCCGCTCATGAGTAAACACATTCCCTCAGCATAGAGAAAACATTATGAACGTCCTCATCCTGGCCGGTGGCGGCGGGGCGCGGCTCTGGCCCGTCTCCCGTACCGCAAACCCCAAACAGTTTCAGCCTTTCCTTGGCAAACATACTTTGCTGCAAAAAACATACCAGCGCATGCGCAAGGGCTTTTCGTCTAATAACATTTTCGTCTCCACCAATCTTACGCAGCAACGCCTCATTGCCCGTCAGCTACCGCGTGTTCCGGCTGGCCACTACATTGTGGAATCAGCTAAGCGCGATACGGCTCCGGCAATCGGCCTGGCTGCCGCGTGGTTAGCCAAGCTGGACCCCGAAGCAATTTTTGTCACGGCGAACGTTGACCACTACATTCAGAAAGAAGCGGTATACCACAAGGCGCTGAAAGTTGCGGAGCAGGTGGTGCGTCAACATCCTAAAGCTGTGGCGCTCCTCGGCGTGAACCCGACTTACCCCGAGACCGGCTATGGCTACATCAAGATGGGTGCGCCCGCTTTTCGTATGGGCAAGCAAGAGGTCTTTCACGTCGATCGGTTTGTAGAAAAGCCAGACTTAGCAAAGGCCCAGGAATATTTGAAGCGATGGGAGTATTTATGGAACCCCGCTATGTTCGTGTGGCGCGCACAAACACTCCTCGACCTATTCAAGCGTCACTTACCAAAGCATTACGCCATACTCATGCGCATCCAGCGCGATCTGGGCACGCCTCGCCAAGCGGCTACGATCAAACGGGAATTCCCCAAGATGACGCCCATCTCTATAGACTACGGCATCATCGAAAAAGTTCGGCAGATGTTCGTGCTGCCCGTGGATATGGGCTGGGCTGACATTGGCCACTGGCGGACGGTGCGGGACGTATTGCAAGCGCAGCCTGGTGCCAACGTCATTCGCGGCAAGCACCTCGGTACGGCGGAAAACTCGCTCATATACAGTTACACCAAGCGCACTATTGCCACGGCGGGCATTAAAGATCTCATCATCATCGACATGGAGGATGCGCTGCTGGTGTGCCCGGCAGACCGGGCGCAGGATGTGAAGCAGATTGTTGACGAGCTCAAGGCGAAGAAGCTCAAGAAGCTGCTTTAATGGTGAGGCGCATTATCCTCGGTATTGTTGCGGCAATCCTCGTTGCTGGTATTTCGTTGGTTATTATATTCTTCCGCTTGACTGGCGCACCGGGGCCGCTCGCTGAGGCGAAGCAGGTAACTATAGTCAGCGGTATGGGCGTGAAGCTCATAGCTCAGCAGCTACAGGCAGATGGGGTGATTGCGCGGCCATTTATTTTTGAAACCACAGCCGCGCTCGATGGCGTACGGAGCAGTTTCCAAGCCGGTACGTTCACCATTCCAGCCCGGGTCAGCGTGAGCAAAGTCATTGAAATACTCACCACCAAGCCAGACGCCGATGAGGTGACCGTGCGCATTCCCGAAGACGTAACCGCGAAGGAAATTGCCGCCATCCTTGAGCAGGCCGGGGTTTTATCGGCCAGTGACTTCTTCACCGCCGTCGAAACGACGGACTCGCGCACCGTCGCGCCCGATAGCACGTACGACTTTCTCCGCGACAAGCCGACGACGGCGAACCTAGAAGGCTACCTTTTCCCCGACACGTACCGATTCTTCAAGCGCGCCACGCCGGCGCACGTGGTGAAGAAGTTCCTAGACAACTTCGAGGCGAAGGTGGCATCAACGGTATTGGGTGACATCCGGGCGTCGGGTCACACCGTCTTCGAGGTCGTGACGCTCGCTAGTATCGTGGACAAGGAAGTGCGCACCGACACCGACCGGCGCATCGCGGCCGGCATCTTCTGGAAGCGCATCGAAATTGGCATGGCCTTGCAGTCTGACGCCACGGTGAACTACGTCACCGGCAAACAAGCCTTGCAACCCACCAACGTCGACCTCTCGGTGGGTTCGCCCTACAACACCTACCAAAACCGTGGCCTGCCGCCCGGCCCGATTGGCAACCCCAGCCTTTCCGCAATACGCGCCGTGGCGAACCCCGAGGCATCACCGTACCTCTACTTCCTCCACAAACCCGACGGCACCACCGTGTTCAGCAAGACCTACGAAGAGCACGTGGCGAATAAGCAAAAATATCTCTAACGCTATGCAGAAACCACCCATTGTTATCTCCCTCGGCGGGTCACTCGTGGTGCCGGATGAGATTGACGTGCGGTTCATCCGTGCGTTCCATGATTTGCTCGTCCGACACCTGAAGCGTGGCCAGCGGTTCATCCTCATCGTCGGGGGCGGGAAAGTTGCCCGGCGCTACCAGCACGCGGCCAAGGAGATTGCGCGCCTGACGCCAGACGACCTGGACTGGCTGGGTATCCACGCCACGCGCTTGAACGCACACCTACTGAGAACCATCTTCCGGCACTGGGCGTACCCCAAGCTCATCACCAGTCGCCGCAAGATTAATGCCAAGATTCACGCGCCGGTCATAGTTGCTGCAGGATTCAAACCCGGGTCATCCACGGACTACGACGCGGTGCTCCTCGCCAAAGCGTACGGGGCTACCACAATCCTTAACCTCTCGAACATCGACTGGGTCTATAGCGCAGACCCACGCAAGAACCCCAAGGCCAAACGCCTGCCCTCACTTACCTGGGTGGAGTTTCAAAAACTGTTTGGTATACGTTGGGATCCTGGTGCGAACGTGCCATTCGATCCGGTGGCCAGCACGTGGGCCAAGCGTTGGGGTATGAAGGTCATCATCACGCGGGGGTCAGACCTGAAGAACCTTGAGAAGCACCTGGCCGGCAAGTCTGCGAAGGGTACGGTGATTGAGGCAAAGAAAACCCCCAGGGCTTGACGTTGGGTCGGGCACTTGGTACAGTGCTGCCTACGGTATCCCAAGACCGTCGGTAGCCCCAGAGAAAAGGGGCGGAAAACCGACGCAGGACAACCCCTCGCACTCCACACTGGCGTGCCTGGCACGTCATTGTCTCCGGGATATTCTCCCGGTTTTTTTATCCGCCTTCGCCAAGGCTTCGGCGGATGTCGCAAAATCCCTCACTACAAGTAATACGTTTTCTCTAGCTCCATCCCCTATGGCAAAATCCCGACAGCAGAAAGAAGCAACGCTCAAGCAGTTCACCGATCACCTCGGCAGCATGAAAGTTGCAGTGTTCGCGGCGACCGACGGCCTGACCGTGAAGGACGTGACCAACCTCCGCAAGAACCTCCGTGCCGCAGACGTCGCATTCGTGGGGGTGAAGAAAACATTACTGAAGAAAGCGCTGGAGCAGCATGGTCTAGATGCAACCCCCATCGCCGCCTTCCGTGGCAATGTGGGCGTCGCTTTCGGCGTCGCTGATGAAGTGCAGCCTGCATCACTCATTCATGCTTTCGCCAAGACCAATAAGAACCTGAAGTTCACCGGCGGTATTCTGAATGGTTCTTGGATGACTGCTGCCGAAGTGCTCGCCCTCGCGAAGCTGCCGAGCAAGCACGACCTCGTCGCCCAGGTCGTCTGGACCATCAAGGCGCCGCTCACCAGCTTCATGAGCGTGCTGGCCGGCCCGATGCGCGGCTTTGTGCAGGTGCTGAAAGCCAAAGCCGAGAAAGCAGCGTAACCTCACTCATTCCCTTTCCCCATTAACCCACACACGTATGGCAGATGAAAAGACCGCCGTCGAGGTGCCCGAGAAGTTCAAGGCCCTCGTCGAGCAGATTGAGAAGCTCTCCGTGCTCGACCTCTCCGAGCTCGTGAAGGTGCTGGAAGAGAAGTTTGGCGTTTCGGCCGCTGCTCCCATGATGATGGGCGCTATGCCAGCCGCCGGTGCCGCTGCAGGAGCGGAAGCTGAAGAGAAATCCACGTTCAATGTGGAGCTCACCAGCGCAGGTGGCAGCAAGATTGCGGTCATCAAGGTGTTGCGCGAAGCTACGGGCCAAGGCTTGAAGGAATCCAAGGATATGGCGGATGCCGCCCCGAAGGTGATCAAGCAGAATGCCACGAAGGAAGAGGCCGACGAGCTGAAGAAGAAGCTCGAGGAAGCCGGCGCGACGGTTACATTGAAGTAATCAGCATATTATTCAACGAACCCGGTGCGAATGCACTGGGTTCTTGGTAAACAAAAAATTGACCTGGGCTTCCGAAGAAACCCAGGCTGTTAGGAAAAATTCAAAAGTGGACTCTTAAGGATAAAAAGTGGACTTTCAGAAGTTTAAACCTAAGTCCACGTGCTTAGCCAGTTGAACACTAAGGAGAGTGTTCTCATGCCACATTCTCACCTCGGCTAACCCTTTTTGAACACCTGGCACAATCCGTAAATCAACGGTTTGCCGAGGGAGTGCTTTCGACACGGTGAGTTCCACATGCTTGAAAGTAATCTTCCGGTACGCATTCACCACCCGCTGGCTACGTAAGCAGAAGATGTCTTTGCTGGACTGGTAAGGCGGTGGGATACTGAATGGTCGAAAGAGTGATTTGCGGCATAATGGAAAAGAATAGTGCTTGAAATCCCCGAATTGTGCCATACTTTAGC
>JBBTRK010000002.1:0-2610 GCA_038065235.1 Patescibacteria group bacterium | reverse complement strand
TGAAAGGACCGCCTGCAAGGCGGGGGTTTTGCTCCCAAAGAGGGACAATAAAAAAGACCCCCGATTTTTCTCGAGGGTCAAATATTTTCGTAAACGTCTACAGTTTTTCGACGGCAATCACCATGCCTTCGCGGGTAATGTATGTGAGCTCCAGCACACCGAGGTCGCCGGTGTTCCGAAAAATGATTTCCGGCAAGTTCCCGTCGTCGTGGCAGAGGAGAACGTACACTTTGACAGTTTTAGGTTCAGGGTGTTCAACCACCACAATTGCCTGCTCATACCCAGGCACCTTTTTGACGTCACTCACCTCGCCACGTAAGTACCGCCTGGCAAACTGGAACGCTGCGCCGACTGAATCGAGATTTACGTCACCACTCTGGATGATAACTGTTGGAGTATCAGTCAGGACAACCTGGTACGTCGTGAGAACCGAATCCAGATTCTTCAACGCGTGCACGTCATTGATGTTCACCGAATCAGTACTCAGTACAGCTGCAAGTGCGAAAACAGGTAACACAAGACCTCCTTGTACGGTATTATTTGGTGTTTCTGAATCTATCCTAGCGCCCTTCCACCGTCCGCACAATCCCCTCTAGCTCTTCAGCGTCGCTGTAGTGAATGCTAATGTTCCCGCCTTTGCCGGCTGGTTTGATGGTAACTTTCGCCCCCAGCGCAGCACGCAGCCGTGCCTCCCTCGCCTTCGTCTCCACATCGGCTTGCTTGCGTGTGTGCCCGCGCACATTCGTCTGCTTCTCACTCTCTACCGATCTGACGCTCAAGCCTTCTTCAATAATTTTCTTGAATAACTGCTGTCGCGCTTTTGCGTCAGAAACCCCGAGCAGCACTTTGGCATGGCCTTCGGTAAGCTTGCCTTCGGCAATGGCGGCTTGCATATCTGTTGGCAAGTGCAAGAGGCGGAGGATGTTTGCCACGGCCGATCGGCTCTGACCAACTTTGTGCGCCACCGCGTCTTGCGTCAGCGAAAAGTCGTCAATGAGCTGCTGGTAGGCTTTGGCACGCTCCAGGGCATTCAGATCTTGCCGCTGCACGTTCTCTACGAGCGCCAGCTCTAGCTTCTGCTGGTTCGTGGCGCTACGAATAATCGCTGGTACGTCCTTGAGGTTGGCCAACTTGGCTGCACGCAAACGTCGTTCCCCGGCAATAAGTTCGTAGCCGCGAGGCGTTTCGGTTAGCACCAGCGGCTGCAAAATGCCGTGTTCTTTAATTGACGATACGAGGTCTTCCATCCCCTGCCGCTCGAAGCGCTCGCGGGGCTGGTGTGGGTTTACCACAATGCGCGCCACCGAAATGTGTTCGATGCGCTCGCCAGTCTTGTGTGCCGTGTCAGCGCTCCAGTAGTTTGCATTGGACGCGCCCGGGATGAGCGATGATAGGCCGCGGCCAAGTGAGGATGTTGCCATATGGGTAGTCTACACGTGCGGAGTCTCGCTTTCCACCACTTCACGCGCCAGCTTCTCGTAGGCCTTCGCGCCCTTGCTGTTGCCGTCGAAGTGCCGGATGGACTTGCCGTGGCTTGGGGCTTCGGCTAAGCGCACGTTGCGCGGGATGACTGTGCGGAAAATTTTGTTTGGGAAGTATTGGTACAACTCGTTAAACACGGCTTGCGAGAGCTTATTCCGCTCGTCGTACATGGTCATAACTGCGCCAAGGACGGTGAGGCCGGGCTGCAGGTGCTGGCGGATGAGGTCGATGGTTTCGACCAGCTGGCCCAGGCCTTCGAGTGCGTAGTACTCGGTCTGGACCGGGATGAGGATTTCTTCCGCCGCGACGAGGCCGTTCACCGTGAGCAAGCCCAGGCTGGGCGGGCAGTCGATGAGAATGTAGTCAAAATCATGGCGCACTTCGGCCAGCGATTCCCGCAGCCGATGCTCACGACGCTCGAGGGGTACAAGCTCCACATTCGCCCCGGCAAGATCCATGTTTGCAGGTGCGGCTTTCAAACCGTCGACATTGGTTTGCAGAATGATGTCGCGGAACGCTTTGGCGCCAATAAGTGCGTGGTACACCCCATGCTCAACCTTTCGGTGATCTATGCCAATACCAGACGAGGCATTCCCCTGCGGGTCAATATCCACAAGCAAGACAAACTTACCGAGCGTTGCTAACTCTGCAGCTAGGTTTATGGCGGTAGTGGTCTTCCCCACCCCGCCTTTCTGATTGACGACCGCAATGACACGCGCCATAAGTAGTGGTTAGTATAGCAGGAAAAAGCCTCATGAATTTAATCACGAGGCAAAATTCTCCTTGAGCCTTTGCTGCAAGGCAATGAGCATTGCACGCGTACGGCGTGCGTGTTGCAGGGTAACCCCCAATACCTTTAACGCACTACGACGTTTGGTAAGCATCGCAGTTAGTAGTGCCGAGTAGGCACCATCACTACCAGGCGTGTAATGCACATAGGCATCAACAAATTCCTGATCACTAACCCGGGGATTCTCTGCCATGGCAATGAGCTCGAATGTGTTCTGGGCATGCACGGCTACCTCCTTTGCATCTACCTTTGGTCTACGCCCAAAAGTCTAGTTAGTCAAATGTGGTGTAATGGAAGATTCTAGTGCTTAGGTTTAGCCAGAACCTCCTGAATCATTC
>JBBTRK010000001.1:0-17961 GCA_038065235.1 Patescibacteria group bacterium | reverse complement strand
TAAAGTATGGCACAATTCGGGGATTTCAAGCACTATTCTTTTCCATTATGCCTAAAATACTCCTCAAGATTACCCAAAGCGCCCCGCACATGCGGGGCGCTTTATGGCTAACTCTATATTGTAATTAGCTTGCCTTCTTGTCTTCCAATTCCTTCTCCTTTACCCGCTTCACAATTGCGGCGCGGAGGTCTTTGGCGAACTTGGGATTCTCTTTGATGTAGGTCTTAGACTGCTCGCGGCCCACGCCGAGCTTGAGCTCGCCGAAGCTGACGGTGTTACCGGTCTTCATGAGCACACCCAGGTTGAGGCCGAGGTCAACAAGGTCGCCACTCGCCGAAATTCCTTCGGCGTACATGATATCGAATTCGGCAATACGGAACGGCGGGGCAACTTTGTTCTTGACGATTTTGGCTTTCACGCGGTTGCCGACAATTGCTTCCCCGCTCTTCAGCTGGGCAATACGCCGCACGTCGATGCGCATGGACGAGTAGAACTTGAGCGCCATGCCACCGGTGGTCGTCTCCGGGTTACCGAACATGATGCCAATCTTCATGCGGGTCTGGTTGATGAAGATCACCACGGTCTTGGTCTTCGCAATGACGGCCGTGAGCTTGCGCAAGGCCTGGCTCATGAGCCGGGCTTGGAGGCCCATGTGCGAGTCCCCCATCTCGCCTTCGATCTCGGCTTTCGGGGTGAGCGCCGCTACTGAGTCCACGACGATCACGTCCACGCCGTTGCTACGCACGAGGGTTTCGACAATTTCCAAGGCTTGCTCGCCGTTATCGGGCTGGGAGATGAAGAGCTCATCCACATTCACGCCAACTTTGCGGGCGTAGTCTGGATCCAGGGCGTGCTCGGCGTCCACGAATGCGGCAATGCCGCCTTCCTTCTGCACTTCGGCAATAATGTGCAAGGTGAGCGTGGTTTTCCCAGACGCTTCGGGACCGAAAATTTCAATAACGCGTCCGCGGGGCACACCACCCACGCCGAGGGCGAGATCTAACGAGAGACAGCCGGTTGGAATGGCTTCCACTCGCTGCACGTTCTGCTTGGCCAGGGTCATAATTGCCCCCTCACCGAAGCGGTCTTGGATATTGGCAATAGCCTGCATGGCGGCCTTGTGCTTGGCATCAAATTCTGGGACTGCTGGTTCACTAGGTTTCTTAGGCATAAAGAATAGGGGTTAATTCGCCTCTTGTTTACCCGCCTACGCCCCGCAAAACGGGGCTTCGGTGGGTGAAACCTATTGTACCACAGCCGGTAATTGCACCAATACCCGTCGGATTACCGTGGCAGTGCGACTGCGCTTCCTGGCCGCCGTCACCGTGAGCGTGTTCACACCAACCTGCAGATCAATAGTTTCTTGAAAACTCCCGGTGCGATCCACCTGCACATCCTGACCGTTAACCTGTACCGTCACTTCTGGTTCCGTTGTGCCATGAATGGTGATACGCGGCTCATCCACTGCAACATCCTGCGTTGGTTCAGTAACAACGAGTGGGGGTGGGGCGAGAATACCCCGCACCTGAAAACCGAAGTACACCAGAACCGCTAGCATCACCCCAGCGAAAGCGATGAGGCGAATACTCCGATAGCTCCAGCGACCACGGGGTAATCCACGCATCGTCCGGGAGACATTTGATGGTTGTAAAGCGCCTACTGGATCGGCATCGAAACGGGCGAGCACGACGTCGGGCGAGAGCTCGAGGGCTTCGGCAATACTCCGCAGAAAACCGCGGACGTACGTACGACCTGGGGTATCATCATACCGTCCGGCTTCTATTGCTTCAATGTACGTCACCCGCACACCGGCACGCGAAGCGAGCTCTGCGACAGAGAGCTGCATTTCCTCCCGAACGATACGCAGCGCCTCGCCGAGCGTATCTGGCGGGAGCTCACGTCGGCCAAAACCGGTCATGCTCTCCCCTCCTCAGGCGGTTCACTCCCGGGGTCTTCCAGCTCTGCATCCGTGTCGGGTACGGGGATACCTGCATTGGGATCACCACCAACCAGGACTTCACGCGGCTTCGCGCCATCACCTGGGCCAATCACGCCTTGCTCTTCAAGGAGATCGAGCAATCGAGCGGCTCGGGCGTACCCGACGCGCAGTCGACGCTGCAGCAGCGAGGCAGATGCTTTCTGGGCGCGCAGGATGACATCCTTGGCTTCTTCTAAAAGTTCGTCGTCACTCTCATCGCCTACAGACTCGCCAAGCATCACGCCGCCGTTTGTACCAATTAAACCTTGGGGTTTTGCAACAATATCTTCGACGTATTCAGGTTTTGCCTGTGCAGAAAGTGCTTGTACTACACGTTCAATTTCCTTATCCGATACGAAACAGCCTTGCAAGCGCTTCGGCTTCGAGAGTTCGGTTGACGAGAAGAGCATGTCGCCTCGGCCGAGGAGTTTCTCGGCGCCTGGTGAATCCAGGATAGTACGAGAGTCGATGGCTGATGCAACGGTGAAGGCAATGCGGGTGGTGATGTTTGCTTTGATGAGCCCGGTGATGACATCCACAGACGGCCGCTGTGTGGCGACAATGAGATGGATGCCGACGGCACGCGCCATCTGTGCCAGGCGAATAATTGCAGCTTCCACTTCCCGTGCCGCCACGGCCATGAGGTCCGCCAGCTCATCGATGACCACGACGAGGTACGGCAACGGATCGGGATGGCTGAGATTGTACGCTTGAATATTTCGCTTACCAACGCTAGAGAGTAACTGGAAGCGGCGGTCCATCTCGTTCACCACCCAGCGTAGCGCATTAATGGTCTTCGGTACTTCGGTAATGACCGGGGTGAGTAGGTGTGGGATACCGTTGTAGTTCGTAAGTTCCACACGCTTGGGGTCAACGAGGATGAGCTTGAGATCGTCTGGCCCGTTCGCATATAGCAGCGAAAGTAAAACAGTATTGATACAGACTGACTTGCCCGAACCCGTGGCTCCGGCGATGAGCATGTGCGGCATCTTGTCCACGTCTGCCACCCATGACTCACCGGTGACACTTTTACCAATGGCGACGGAGAGTGGCGAATTGCGATCGGAGAATTGCTTGCTCTTGAGAATGTCCACCAGGCGAACAATCGCCGCCGCCTGGTTGGGGACTTCAATACCGACGAGTGACTTGCCCGGAATCGGTGCCTCAATGCGAATAGGGTGGGCAGCCAGTGCGAGCGCCAGGTCATTGTGTAAAGCCGTAATCGAGGTGAGCTTCACGCCATCGGCAGGCTTGAGTGTAAACTGGGTAACCGTCGGCCCCACGTTCACGTCCCCCATCTCGACGTCAATACCGAAATTCTCCAGGGTCTTGCGGATGCGTTCCTGGTTCGCCACAATGTCTCCGCTTGTGGGCTTAGAAGCAGTGGCATCGAGCAATCCCAAGTCGTACGAAATCTTCCGCCGCACACGGGGCTTGGGAGTCGGAATACTCTTCGGTTCTGTCAAAGGCACACCATCCGCTGCAGATATTACATCACGAGTTTGAAATGCTTCCGGGACATTATCCTCGCCGCTATCGTCAGATTCGAGTGGGGGTGGCTCCACTTCTTCCACCGGCCGGTTGGCACGGAACTTGTCGGTCATACCCAACCAGCGGAGCCGAAAGCGCTTCAGTATGTTCCCACGCTCGGCGAGGGTGTTCAGCGACGTATCGAACATGACGAGCAGGCCGATGATGAACATAGCCAGGAGCACGACCGTGCTGGCGACGTACCCCATACCGCTCATGAGCGGCCAGGCCACCAGGACGCCGAAAGCTCCCCCACCGCTCCCGTCACCGAGTCGGTTGGACATTTCGCCCACCGGGACGAAGAGCTGAAGTAATCCGGCAAAACCAAACCACCCGACAAATAAGCCGACGTAATTGGCTGGGCGTAACGTAAATTTCTGCGGCCGGTATAGGAAGCTGGCCCACACCACGAGCACGATTGGGAAGGCGAAGCGCGCCCAGCCGAAAAGCCAGCGCAAGGCACCATCTAGGCCTTTGCCAAAACCACCTGCGAGTTGGATGAGGCTAAGAACGCTGATGAGCGCAATCGCGATGAGTATGGTGACCGTGACGCCTTGCCGCGTCTCGGGCTTCATCGGCGGGCGCGTTTCTTTCAATAACCGTGGCTGGCGCGACGGCCGAGTTTCCGAACGACCGCGATCGCTCTTCGCGGGCGAGGAAGTCTCCTGCGGATCATCCTTCAGGCGCGCAGGTTGGTCAGAATTTTTTGGGCGTTGAGCCATAACGTATGGTGGAGCGTAGCATTTTAAGGTAACTTTGACGAGTCAAATTGTGATAATAATCCCCTCCCTTCGTCATTGCGAGCCCACAGCAGTGGGCGTGGCAATCCCGCTGTACAACGGGATTGCTTCGTCAGTGCCCATGGGCACTTCCTCGCAAAGACAATGCAATTGAATACCAAAAGCGCCCCGCGAGTGCGGGGCGCTTATCTGAAAATCTGGATATTTACTTCTTCTGCGGCTCGTCCGGTCGGTAGCCGGTCCCGGCCGGGATGAGCTTGCCGATGATGACATTCTCTTTCAAGCCGCGAAGACGGTCAATCTTGCCCGAGACCGCAGCATCGATGAGGACGCGCGCGGTTTCTTGGAAAGACGCGGCAGACAGGAAGCTATCGATGGAGAGCGAAGCCTTGGTAATGCCGTAGAGGAGGATTTCACCCTTGGCCTGCTCCTTACCCTTCGCCGCAGCTTTCTCGTTCGCTTCCTCGTACTGTGCCCGCTCGATGATCTCGCCGGCAATAAGGTCTGTGTCCATATTGTCGACAATGTACACGCGGGAGAACATCTGGCGGACGATGACCTCGATGTGCTTGTCATTGAGCTTCTGGCCTTGCGAGGAGTAGATGAACTGCGTCTCTTTGATGAGGTAGGCTTGCACCGCCGCTTCACCCTGCAGGTGGTAGAGCTGGTGGAGGTCCAGGCTGCCGTCGGTGAGCTGTTGGCCCACATTCACCAGGTCGCCATCTTTCACCATAATGGTGTCCCCTGGGTGCGCAGTAAACTCTTCCACTTTGTCTGCTTCCCGACGGATAGTAAGCGTGGTGGCTTGAAGGCTCACAATCCCGCCTTCGAGTGCGGTGACTGAATCTTTCCCCTTGGCCTCGGCCAGGGTCTCACCCTTGCGCACGGCCGCGCCATCTTTCACACTGGCTTTCCAGCCACGCTTGAGCGGGTAGGTATCATCGGTCTGGCCTCGATAGGTAAGTTTCAGAACCTTCTCCCCTTTCTCGCCTTCAACAATGGAAAGCGTGCCGTTGGCTGTTGCCAGAATGGCAGCTTTCTTCACCGGCCGTGCTTCAAATAGCTCTTCAACGCGGGGGAGACCTTGGGTAATGTCATGTCCAGCAACACCCCCAGTGTGGAAGGTACGCATGGTCAGCTGGGTGCCTGGCTCACCAATGGACTGGGCGGCGATAATACCCACCGCCGTCCCGAGCGCCACCTGCTTGTTGTGGCCCAAGTCGTAGCCGTAGCACGCTGCGCAAAGTCCCCGCTTCGTCTTGCAGGTGAGGACAGTTCGAATATTAAGTTCATCAAGATCCAGAGCTTCCAGGGCTTTCACGACATCTTCGGTAATGAGTGCATTCTTGTTGACAATGACCTTCTTGGTCACGGGGTCACTGATGCGCTGTAAACTCGTCCGGCCGAGTGCGCGGTTCGCCAGCGGTTCGCCGAGGAGCTCGGAATCTTCTTTCTTCAGCGGCATACCCACGTCATCTGCACACTGCACTTCTGAGATGACAATGTCCTGCGCCACATCGACGAGTCGACGGGTGAGATAGCCAGCGTTCGCCGTACGGAGGGCCGTGTCGGACAAACCTTTCCGCGCACCGTGGGTGGAGATGAAATACTCCAGCACATCAAAGCCTTCTTTGAACGAGCCGCGGACTGGCAGCTCGATAATGTCACCCGCGGGGTTGGTCACCAAGCCTTTCATGCCCATCATCTGGGTGGTTTGACCCCAGGAACCACGAGCACCAGATTCAATCATGGCGAACACCGGACCGAATGGATCGAGCGTCTTCTTACACGCCTTCTGGATGGCACTCTTGGCGTGATCCCAGACCTCAATGATACGGTTGTGCCGTTCATCATCGGTGAGGAGGCCCATTTCGTAGTTCTGGGTCAACTCGTCTACCTTGGTGTCGGCAACTTTCAGAATGTCGGCCTTCTCGACTGGGATGTTTAGGTCACCCATACCCCAACTAATACCCGAGCTGGTGACGTACTGGAAAGAAATGTTCTTCATTTTATCAATAGTCTGGACGGTAACATCCACGCCGAGCTTCTGGATGAACTCACCCACCAACTTGGAGAGCGATTTCTTGTCCTGGTGCACGTTTATGTAGGGCCAGTTTTCTGGCAGCACGGCATTGAACGCCAACCGACCAACCGAAGTCTGCAAACGCTCACCATTCCGCCGGACGATTATCTCCTCGTGGAGGTGAATACTCTCTATGGCAAGAGCCATAAAGGCTTCTTCAGGACTCACGAAGGATCGTGGATTCTCATGTGGCTTCAGGGTCGTTAGGTAGTAGCAGCCGAGCACGATGTCTTGCGACGGCGTGACCACAGGCGTGCCGGTCGCTGGTTTCAAGAGGTTTTTGGAGGAGAGCATGAGCTCCGCGGCTTCTTTCTTGGCAGCTTCGGTGAGTGGCACGTGCACGGCCATCTGGTCACCGTCGAAGTCGGCATTGAACGCGGTACACACCATCGGGTGCAGCTGGATAGCTTTGCCTTCGATGAGCACGGGCTGGAAAGCCTGGATACCGAGACGGTGGAGGGTTGGGGCGCGGTTCAAGAGCACGTGCGAAGTCTTCGTGATCTCTTCAACGATATCCCACACCTCGCTGCGATCGCTCTCAATGAAGCGGTTTGCACTGCGGACGTTGTGCACGTACTCCCGCTTAATGAGCTGGGCAATGACGAACGGCTTGAACAGTTCCAGAGCCATGCGCTTCGGCAAACCGCACTGGTGGAGCTGCAGGTGCGGGCCAACGACGATGACCGAACGGCCCGAGTAGTCCACGCGCTTGCCAAGCAGGTTCTGACGGAAGCGGCCTTGCTTGCCCTTCAACATGTCGGCAATAGACTTGAGCTGGCGCTTCTGGCCCGTGGCTGCGGTCACGGTCTTGCCGTGGCGCGCGCCGTTGTCGATGAGCGCGTCAACAGCTTCCTGGAGCATGCGCTTCTCGTTGCGGGTGATGACTTCTGGTGCGTTGAGTTCCAACAGGCGCTTCAAGCGGTTGTTGCGGTTGATGACGCGACGGTAGAGGTCGTTGAGGTCGGACGCGGCGAACCGGCCACCGTCGAGCTGCACCATTGGGCGCAGGTCAGGCGGGATGATGGGGATGTTTGTGAGCACCATCCACTCGGGGCGGAGGTGAGTTGCTTGCAAGCTCTTCAGCAGCTTCAGGCGACGGACGGCTTTGCGCTGCTTTACTTCGGAGGCGGTCTTCTTCTCCCCTTCCAAAACTTTAATTTCGTTGTCGAGCGAGAGACCGCGGAGCAAGTGGTGGATTGCTTCGGCACCAATGCCAGCTTCGAAGACGTGCCCGTACTTCAAGGAGAGGTCGTGGTACTGACTCTCGGCAATGATCTGCCGGGGTTTTAGGGTGGTGAGCTCTTTCTTCGCCACGGTGGCTGCCGTCTCGAGCGCGGAAAGGCGCTCGCCTTTGCGGGCGGCATTAGCGGCCAGGGCTTCGATCGCTTGGCCGTCAGCCTTCTCTTTCTTCACCGCATTCTCCTTGGCAGCTTCTAAATCTTTTGCGCGGGTTGATTGAATTTCGTTGGCAATACGTTGGGCATCAGACTCAATCTGCTTCCGCTTGGAATCCAGCTCAGCCTCAATTTGCTTCAATGTATCTTGTCGGTGCTCTTCATTAACCTTCGTCACAATAAACGCAGCGAAGTAGATGACCTTCTCCAATTCCATAATCGAGAGGTCCAGGCTCAGGCCGATCTTCGACGGCACGCCCCGCAAGAACCAGATGTGGGAGACGGGCGCGGCCAGCTCGATGTGACCCATGCGTTCACGGCGGACGAGGGCGCGAGTGACTTCCACCCCGCACTTGTCACAGACAATGCCTTTGTAGCGGATCCGCTTGTACTTCCCGCAGTAGCACTCCCAGTCCTTGGTCGGACCAAAAATTTCTTCCGCGAAGAGACCAGACTTCTCTGGCTTCTGCGTGCGGTAGTTGATCGTCTCCGGCTTGGTCACCTCGCCATGCGACCACGACCGGATTGCGTCCGGGGAGGCCAGCTTCAGGCGAATGGCAGAGAAGTCGCGGAGGGTTGATGTGTCTTCGGGCATATGGGTCTTGGGCAGCGATTAGGCGACGGGGGGAATACTCTCGGCAGCCACTTCTGGACGCATGGGTTCTGCGCTGCGGGCACGCTGCTGCACGGTCTGGGCATTGTCTTCCGTGGGCGTCGTTTCCGCACCGATGAGCTCGACATCTAGGCACAAACCCTTGAGCTCGCGCACCAGCACGTTGAACGCTTCGGGAATATTGAGCTTCTGGATTGGCTCGCCCTTGATGATGGACTCGTACGCCTTGCTGCGGCCAATGACGTCATCGGACTTGATGGTGAGCATTTCCTGCAGCATGTGCGCGGCGCCGTAGGCTTGCAGAGCCCACACTTCCATTTCGCCGAAGCGCTGGCCGCCGAACTGGGCTTTCCCACCGAGCGGTTGCTGGGTGACAAGCGAGTACGGCCCGATCGAGCGCTGGTGAATCTTGTCTTCGACCATGTGGATGAGCTTCATCATGTACATGACACCCACGGTTACCGGCTGATCGAACTGCTGGCCCGTGCGGCCGTCGACGAGACGGAGCTTGCCGTGCTCGGGAAAGCCAGCTTTCACCAGCTGCTGGCGAATGACGTCTTCGGGTACGCCGTCGAGTGGCGGACTGACGACCTTCAAGCCCATTGCACGCATGGCCATACCCAAGTGCACTTCCAAAATCTGGCCCAGGTTCATACGGGACGCGACACCGAGTGGGTTGAGGACAATGTCGACGGGCGTGCCATCGGGCAGGTACGGCAAGTCTTCCACCGCGACGACGCGCGAAATTACACCCTTGTTCCCGTGCCGACCCGCCATCTTGTCACCCACTTGAATCTTGCGGAGCTGAGCAACGGAAACTTGAATACTCTTAATGACTCCTGAAGAGAGCTTGTCGCCCTTCTCGCGGGAGAAAATTTTAATATCCACAACCTTACCGTGCTCACCGTGCTCCAGGTAGAGCGAGCTATCCTTCACATCCTTGGCCTTCTCGCCGAAAATGGCGCGGAGCAGCTTCTCTTCGGCTGACAATTCCGTTTCACCCTTCGGCGTAATCTTGCCTACGAGGATGTCACCAGATGAAACCTGAGCGCCGATGCGGACAATCCCCTCTTCGTCGAGGTTGCGGAGTTTCTCTTCACCAATGTTTGGAATGTCACGGGTGACGACTTCGGGCCCGAGTTTGGTGTCGCGCACATCCATGACGAAATCTTCAATGTGGATGGAGGTGTACCGGTCGGCTTGCACCAGGCGTTCGGAAATGAGGATGGCGTCTTCATAGTTGCCACCTTCCCACGGGATGAACGCGACGACGACGTTCTGGCCAAGTGCGAGTTCGCCGTGATCTGTTGCAGCACCGTCAGCGAGCACATCACCGGCCTTCACCTTCTGGTGCTTGGTAACAATAGGCTTCTGGTTCATGCTGGTACTGGCATTGGAGCGGACGAACTTACCCATGCGGTAGCTGCGGAGGTTGCCGTCATCTTCCAAGACTTCCACGTGGCTGCCGTCAACCGAGGTGACGACGCCAGCCTGCTTAGAAAGCACTACCTGCCCCGAATCCTGGGCCGCTCGAGCTTCGACGCCCGTCCCGACAATCGGTGCTTCGGGCTTCACTAGAGATACAGACTGACGCTGCATGTTCGTACCCATGAGCGCGCGGGTGGGGTCGTCGTGCTCCATGAAAGGGATAAGCGACGTTGCAATAGAAATTATCTGGTTCGGTGCCACATCCATGTAGTCAATCTTGTCAGTCAAGCCTGTAGTCGGCTCACCGTGCATGCGGATTTCCGTCCGCTCCACTAGGAAGTAGCCCTGATCATCAATCGGGGTGGTAGCGGCGGTGGTGGTATGGCGCTCTTCGGTGAACGCATCAAGATACTCCACCTGGCTGGTGACGTGCGCTTTCACCGGAATGAATTCCAAGGTTTCTTTGGCAAGATTTTTGGCCTGGCTGTCAGAAATTTTGTCACCGACTTTCACAATACCGGCAATGTCTTCATGCGCAATTTCTCCGGCCGCGCTCTTGCCGTCGTTTGCAACTTTGTTGATGACTTTACGGAAAGGCGTTTCGATGAAACCGAAATCGTTCACGCGCGCGTAGGACGAAAGGTGGCCGACCAAACCAATGTTCGGGCCTTCCGGCGTGGCGATGGGGCAGATACGGCCGTAGTGCGTGCGATGCACGTCGCGGACGTCGAACCCGGCGCGCTCACGCGAGAGACCCCCCGGACCCATGGCCGAGAGCCTACGCTTGTGCTCGAGTTCCGCCAGTGGATTGGTCTGATCCATGAACTGCGAGAGCTGAGAGGACATGAAAAACTCTTTAATGGAGCCAATAATCGGCCGCGCGTTAATGAGCTGGTTCGGCGTGATGGTGGTAATGTCCAAGGTGGACATGCGATCCTTGATGATACGCTCCATGCGGGAGAGGCCGACGCGGAACTTGTTCTGGACGAGCTCACCGATGGCGCGGACGCGGCGGTTACCCAGGTGGTCAATGTCGTCGGCGTCCTTCTGGCTGTTGTTGAGCTTAATGACTTCGTGCAAGATGGAGATAAGGTCGTCCTTCTGTAGCACGCGGTGCTCCTTGTCGTTAGCGAAGTTAAAGTTGAAGCGCTGGTTGAGCTTGTAGCGGCCAACGCGGCCGAAGTCGTAGCGCTCGAAGCTGAAGAACATCTTGGTGATGAGCTCGCGGGCGTTCTCCGTCGTCGCCAAGTCGCCGGGGCGAATGCGCTTGTACACTTCTTTCAAACCTTCTGGTTCCGAGCGGCTCGGGTCTTTCTTAATCGTCGCGTCGATGTAGCGGCGGTCAGGATTCGTATCCACGGCTTTGAAGAGGTCAACAATCTCCTCATTGGTGCCGTACCCAAACGCACGTAGCAAGGCACTAATTGGGGCTTTGCGCTTCCGGTCGATCTTCACGTACAGCACGTCCTGCGCGTCGGTTTCAATTTCCAACCACGCGCCGCGGTTCGGGATGATCTTGGCGCCGTAGTACTTACGGCCGCGCACGAACTCGGACGTGAAGAAGACGCCCGCGCTGCGGATGAGCTGGCTAACGATGACGCGCTCGATGCCGTTGATGATGAACGTCCCGCGATCGGTCATGAGCGGGAAGTCACCGAGGTAAATCTCCTGCTCCTTAATTTCACCCGTCTTCTTGTTCACCAGCTTCGTCGAGACGCGCAGGGGGGCTTCGAACGTGACGTTCTTGGCCTTGGCCGTCAGCTCGTCGAATCGCGGTTCATCCAGGTAGTAGTTGACGAAAGAGAGCTCCAAATCGCGGCCGATGAAATCGCGGATTGGCGAAATTTCATCGAAGAGCTCTTTCAGCCCTTCCTCGAAGAACCACTGGTAGCTCCGCTTCTGAATCTCGATGAGGTCTGGCAAACCCGTTGCCTCGTGGAGCTTTGTGAAGGTGGTACGGTTGTACCCGGTGCTACCGCCTTCGCGGTGGATGTAGTGGCGCTTCTTAGACATACGTCACGGTGATAAAGGAAGTGAAGTAAGGGATGCGCGAATTTGACAACCAGTACCGAGCGTGATCCAGAGCCCAGGGAAAACCACAATTCCATATGCTGGACACAAAACTCCTCATTCCGTACGGAAGTACTGGAATGAGTTTGGAAACTCGTCCTACAACGAAACGTGATGCATGATGTGTGGCCTTGCCCCGATAGTGTCTGAGGGGCGCTCAATCTCCGCCAACAAAGTGGGGAGGAGCTAGGTGTGGATAAAGTGAACGTAAAAGAAATACCGTATCCTGTCAAGGATAGGGGGTGTGGATAACTTCAGGATGAATAAAAAGCCGACCCATTTTTAGAGTCGGCTTGAATTTACATTCTTATCTCCTCTTCGAGCCAAGGAATTTGCTCCCTTTTCCTACGCCAGAACAAGTCTTCGAATATGTAGTGGATCGCCAACATCTTCCACTTACCCCAACGCCTATCTACATCTTTGAGTATGCGCTTGAGATCAGAAGTCTTATTTCCGTAAAGTAGCATGGAGATTATCTTCCCTTCCCACGGAGAAAGGTGATCAAGTGCATCGTAGAAATGAAACGCTTCAAAAAGAAGATAGGATACGGATTGAGGACCAACACCATAAATTTCCAAAAGAGCTTTTTTTACATCCTGTTTATCCTTAATGTTTCTAAGAATATCTTCCGAAACTTTATTGGTAGCGAAAGAATTGGATATTCTTTTTATATTCTTTGCCCTATATCCTATTCTTAAATTTCTTAACTCCGTTTCGGATACTTTCTCCATGTCTTCTGGGCTCCAGATAGCGTAAACTTCCTTTCTGGCAAAGACCAACTTAACACCATACTTACGAAGCAAAGCATCCATCATCTGTACGGTCCTTTTCACGGTTGCATTCTGTAATACAGTCGCTACCATTAAAAAACCATACAGAGAGTAAGCAATTGAAGGCCTCATCCCACACCATCTCTTTATGGGACCGGCGAGTAGACCAGCGCTTTTATACTCTTTGATAAAACCCTGAATATCTCCATCAAGGTTGTATCTTATTACCACCTGTTGCTTAATTGCCTTTTTTAAGCTCTCGGAAATCGGCTTCCGCGCATAAATGGCAACTCCAACTTTTTGAGTTTTTGAGCGAGCAACGAAAATCTCAATTCCAAATACGCGACTACCTACCTCAATTGCCTGATAGATCTTGTTATTCTCATAAAGAACCAACCTTGACGGAAAATGCGAGGGCTTGAAAAATGTCCCCTTAAAACTAAAGGGCTTTGTTGGTTCTATGTAAATAACCGCTTGCTTTGTAAGTTTTTTCACCATACTCATACATTTCCTCCTTAAAAAATAAGGGGGCGAATTCGTTCACCCCCTTGCTGCTAGAAATTCCCTGATCTCATCATAACCGTTCTGGCTTCCCAACACCAAATTTTTTGGGAGTTGGATGCAGAGATCTGATAATACTGAATCATCACCGATTTCAGTTGCTATGTGGGCATCAGATGATATTACTATCTTCGCTCCTAACTTATCGACTGCCTCTATCATCAGATTAATCTGATTGATAAGCTTTTCGTTTTTACCGAAAAGCTTTAGCAGTGAAAGATTCAGCTCCAGTAATACCCCATGACCACAAGCCGCCCTGGCCAGCTCAGTAATATCCACCGGAAAATCAAGACGATAAGGGTGCGATACGATGTGAACAAGATTGTTGGTTATTGCTCCTATCAACGCCTTAGTATTATCTGCCATCGATGAACCCCTTGGGTAGGGAGTGTACTTATGAAGCCCAACCAACACTACGTCTAGACCTTTGATTACGCCTTCGCTCAAATCAATATTGCCGCTGAAGTCAACAACGTTGGCCTCACAGCCCATGAAAAGATTGACGCCCTGCATCTCTCGGGGGATTCTCGCCATATTGGCAAAGTAACCTTCGTGAGGAGCACCTTCCATGCTTGGGCCATGGTCAGTTATTGCTACAACCTCGACACCGATGCTGCTGGCATGCGTAACAGATTCTAGTATGGTACTATAGGCATGGCCACTTGCTATGGTATGGATATGTAGATCTGCCCTTAGCATTTTGTGACTCCTCCTGTTCTCACTAAATTGTAAAAGTTCAATTGATATCTAAAATATTATCCTCAAATAACCTAACAAAATATACGATTATTGTCAATAGTTACTATCCTGATTCAATACTCACGATGATTCCCTTGGCTAGTAAGAAGGTAGTTGACTTTTTTCAATTATGAAATCATCCATATTGAAAGAGAATGATATCATCGGCATAGTGGCTCCCTCGGTTCCATTTGTTGGGACCGATTTAGAAAAAAATTATAAGCGGGGCCTAAAGGAAATTATGAAGATGGGGTTTAGGTATAAGGAGGGGAAAACCACTCATCTAAAAAAATGGCACCTAGCCGGAAGTGACGAAGAAAGAGCTAAGGATATAAATAAGATGTTTTCTGACAGTAAAATCAAGGCGATAATTTGCGCAGTAGGAGGAACTGGCGCAGATAGAATCTTAGGTAAGTTAGATTATGCGTTGATTAGAAAGCATCCCAAGCCATTCATGGGAATGAGCGATCCGACAGTACTGACATCCGCATTATTCCAATTAAGCAATACACCCACAATTTACGGGCCTGATGTTTGTTTTGCCTTTGGTGGGGTTAAAAGCAAAAAACAAAAAAAATGGGAGCTGTCAATGATTAAACAGATGCTTACTTCAAAGAAGCCGCTTGGTAAAATTGAAAACCTCACAAAATGGAAAAAAATAAAAGGCGGATTCGGTAAGGGATATTTAGTCGGGGGTCATCTTGGGTTGTATAACAGACTAAAGGGCACTAAATATTTTGCAGATATAAAAAATAAACCAAAGATACTATTTTGGGAGACTACTGGCAAATACTCGAATGTTGATAGGGATCTTCAAAATCTCATTCAGTATGGTTTTTTTGAAAACGTGAAAGGGATGATAATAGGAAAATTTAATCTCATGGAAAAAGAAAATGAGTATTCGAAGATGCCCGCTATCGAAAAAATCATATTTGGAAATTTTAAAAAATATAAATTCCCCATAATTTCCGCGGCGGATTTTGGGCACTGCACTCCTAATATCCCAATACCATACGGCAAACTTGCTTCTGTTGACGGGGATAAAAAAGAATTTCGAATTTTGGAAGGTATTTTCTAAAAAAAGGGGTCAAATGAATGACCCCCTGTGTTTCATGTTAGTCTGAATCCTCTTATCTTTCCCTGCTTATTAGGAAACCTCTCGCAGATCTTCCAGCCAGTGTTAATCGTAATTTCCTCCACTTCCGCATCCTGGTTATCTTCGCATTCCGTGAAGAGGCTTCCTCCTGGGCAAAGAAAATCTCTTGCCCGGGTTAGGATTGTTTTATGAAAGAATAACCCATCTTCTCCGCCGTTGATTGCTGTCAGCGGAGCAAAGTTACGAACGAATCCGGGCAACTGGTTGATTGCGCCGCTCCTAACGTACGGCGGATTGGTGATGATTGCACCAAACACCATACCATTGACTGGCGCAAATAAGTTGCCCTGCAAGAAATTGACGTCAACCTCATTTTCAACTGCATTGCGTCTGGCGACTGCCAAAGCCTTCGCTGAAATATCGGTTGCAACAACATCTACGCTACACTTTTTGGCCAAAACAACAGCTATTGCTCCTGATCCTGTGCATAAGTCCAGGATTCGAGGCAAGGGGCGGCGGTTGATGTATTCTTCCGCTTTCTCGATGAGGGTTACAGTTTCTGGTCCGGGGTTGAGAACATCTCTGTTGATGATAATCTTCAATCCGCAAACCAAAGTGTAGCCGATGATATATGGGATTGGAATGTTTTTCCTTATCCCATCGAGTATCGATTCCAGCTCCTTTTCTCTGTAGCTAGCGTGGTCAAGATGGAACGATACCAGTGCGAGCACACCCTGTAGATCCTCAGTCTCGGCCTTTTTTAGGAGGGACTGAATTTGTTTAAGCCACACCTTTCTCATGTCTAGATCACCCCTGATTCGAGAAGTGTAATCTCTGGCTTATCCTTGGCGTCAAGCCTTACCAGGCACCCAAGCGGAAGGCAGAGATTATCGGGGATGTGTCCGAAGTCGCAGTCATAGATTATCGGGAAATCGTATTCCCCGAATACCATAGAGATGAAGTCTTTTACCTCCATGCTCACGTTCTCCGGCGGATTGCATCCTTGCAGCTTCCCGATGATTACCCCGTTCAGTTTTTTGAACATCCCGAGGAGTTTCATTTGCGTCAATACGGCATCGAGGCGATCGTATGTTTTGCCAATATCCTCGATCATGAGGATCTTGCCGTCGAAAATGTTAGCTGGACAATATTTCGTACCAGCAATAACCCCCAGGCTCCAGACATTTCCGCCGATCAACTGTCCTTCAGCCAGCCCGCTCCTGTAAGTCTTCCAGGTTGTGACTGACGGCAACTTGCCCGTATAGCCACTCAGGATTTCGATCCAGTTGCGGTGGGTGAAATCAGTTGGGGTTACATCCGGCAAGCCGTAACTCCAGATACTGAACGGACCATGGAAGCTGACCATGCCTTCATTCAGCAAAGGAACCATCAGTGATACGATGTTGCTTATCCCGATGAACGGCTTGAAGTGATCCCGGATGAGAGAGAAGTCGATAAACGGCAATACCTTGTTGATACAAGTACCGCCACCCGCGCACATAATTGCTTCAATGTCGTCGCGGAGAAACATCTTATGCAAGCCCTCAGCGATTTTTTCCGGCCTTTCGGCAAGATAAAAGTATTCCGAGTGTACAGTTTCGCCCTCGACTACGCTTATCCCCCTCTTTTTCAGTTGCTCGATGCCACGCTGATAAATCTCGGGATTCCACACAGCCTCTGGCGCCGATATCACGACGACGCCGATAGTCGGACTACTCGACGTGATTCTGTGTCCTTTTTTCATTTCTCTATTCTCCTTTTGTCTGTTTTAGCAGCAGTTATAAGCCTTGGGAAACAAGGCTACTTCATGGATACTGGCACCTAACAGAAGAGCAACAAACCTATCTACCCCTATTCCGAAACCGGCTATAGGGCTGGCTATCGCCATATCGGCGAAGAACTCCTCGCAGACTTCATTGTGCTCAGTGATGCCAAGTGACTCTCTTCGGTAACGGGAATTTGCCTCGTACAAAGTCCTATATGCGTTAGGATCAATGATTTTCTCTCCGCCGTCACCTATCTCGATGCCATTGAACATGATCTGGAACCTGTTGGCCACTCCTTTCTCGTGGTTGATTCTGGAGATGGTCGACAACGATAATGGAAGTTCGGTTAGGAACGACAGCTCCTGTATTTGTGGTTCTACGAAATACTTTACCAAATTGTCCATTACCTCCCATTCGCTGGCACGGTTCTTGATTTTCACACCCGCCTTATCCAGCAGTCGAAGCGCTTTCTCAGTAATATCTTTGTCGAAGATATCCAAACCGACTGAATCCTTGAGCGCCTCATAACACGTAATCGTCTTCAACTCTCGAAAATCATAGTTGCCGGTGCTCAGCTGGCCAAAAACTCCCAATACTGTGTTCTGAATCAAGCCAAATGCTAGCTCGATTTGATCCTGTATGGTTTTATTTGGCTGCTTGATTTCCAGCATGGTGAATTCGCTGAGATGTGACTCGGAGTCAACTTCCGCCCTGAAGCATCGAGCAAATTCGAATACGCCGTCTTCAAAGAAGCTGCATATCCTTTTAAGCCGATCCTCGGGGCACATGGAGAGGAAGTATTTCTTTGAGGTAATTGGGTGCTCGGTTTCAAACTGAGCAAACGGACCTCCCTCCCTGTGCGTACACAGGAGGGGCGTCTCTACCTCAATAATACCCCTCTGCTCGAGATACGCCCTCATCGAGGAAATCATTTTCCCCCTCTTTCTGATTAAATCGATGATGGCTGGCCTTTTCGATAAAAACACGCCCCTACTTTCATTCTGCATGGTTATCTCCTGTGGTTTATGTACCACTCTGCTGTTGTTTTTATCCCCTCGGTTAGCGACACGCTTGGGACTATACCAAGGAGCAGCTCTGCCTTGCTTATATTAGCAAAACGATGCTTACTCGTCAAAGCGGCCTCTTAGATAATAATAAAGGTTACCAAGAACCTCACGGATAGATAATAAATGG